>CAZQVB010000031.1:0-53612 GCA_964596645.1 uncultured Roseivirgaceae bacterium | reverse complement strand
GGTTAAGAACTCTTAGAAGCTAGGCATGTGAAAGCATTACCAGTGATATTGCTATTAAAATGCTATAAAAGATGCAGGCTATCCGTGGCTGTTCATTTCCAGATGATGAAATGAAATGACCCAAAGAAAAATCTGGTCAAAATATTGTTGCAAAACGCGCTGGACCTACCGCACCAAATGTTTTGTTGGTCACAGACCATGGAAATGATCACCCGCCCGCTGTTTTTGCCTTACCCAAAATAGCCTATACCTTTGGCCATGAACGCTGCCAGCAGCGGTATCACAAAGAGCAGAAGCAACTCCACGCGCAGGGCCCAAAAAATACCTTTGGGCACGGGCACAAGTTCTTGCTGTTCGCCTTTACGGTTTTTCAGGTAAAACACAGTAGGATATATCGACGTGATGCCAATGATGGCAAAAGCCGTGATTTTGAGATGAAACACCCAATTTTTGGTATAAAATTCCGCCGGCTTACCCAAGCCGCCCAGCCATAGGGTGAGGCCCACCGCAAGCAGTACGAGCGCTGCAGCACCATAAATGCCGTCTATCTTAGCGAGCCTTCCTATTTCTGCCCTGGTGAGTTCTTTCTTCAGCAGCAGGTGCTCAGACACTAAAGTGGCCACAATGGCAAAGATGCTGATGAAATGGAAATAGCGCAGGAAGATTTCTACGGACATAATCGGTGCAGTTTTAATTGTTCAGGCGGGAAATTCAGCATAGACGCCATCAAAAGCAAACGACACCGTATAATTGTGCATTTCTACCATCACCCCACCTGGCCGGTGTGCTTGTCCAACTTTTCACTCAACGGCCCAAGCCTGAAATCAGCCACGGCAGCAGCCGAATGCCCAGAAGCACCAGATATGCGTAAGCCGAGTATTCGAGAATGAGCAGGGGGTCTTTGTACCAGCGATCGAACAGCACACCAAGGGCCAGCACGCCAAGCAATACAACAAAGGGAGCCAGTAGCAGATAAACCAACTCCGTGTATATTCGACTGTTCCTTTTGCTTCTGTACATACTTTCGTGAATAGGAAACAAAAGTAGCATCAGTAATTCCTCTTCTGCAAGCCCATGTTATCTGGTTCTACACGTCGCCGGAAAAGTATTCTCCTATCCATCACCAGGGCAGAGTCTGTGGTTACAAGTTCCCAATTGTGCCGGTGCATAAAGTTCAGCACGTGCACTATACTGTTGAAAATGATTGTTTGGCCCGAGGCATTATGTATAAAAAACTGGTCGTTATTTTTCCGTTCCTGTCCGTAATCTACATCCACCATTAATTTTACTGGGCTAAACAGTTTGGCCTCGAACGTGGGCTTCACGCTGATGTAGACAAGATCCATTTCATTCAGATTGTGTCCCTGCACAAATACTTGAGCTTGCGCGTGCAAAGAGGCGAGCAAAGATAAAGCAGCGAAGAGGAGAGAGAGCCGGGTCATAGCATTTTCAGTTTTCGGTAGAAAAATTGAAAAACTCAAATGCTGTGCCGCAAATGGGAGTTGCTGGCTAAAAAAGTGGTTGGTATGTACAATCAGATTTCAGCCGGTGAGATAAGCTCTTTGGCATGGCAAAAAAAAATGAGCCCCCCACCGGGCTCGAACCGGCGACCTGTTCATTACGAATGAACCGCTCTACCAACTGAGCTAAGGAGGCTTTTGAATAGCTGCGAATATACATAAAACCACGATTGGCCGGAGTATGGCTGCCAGTGCCCGGAAAAAAAGTAAGGCCCTGTGATCTTGCCACAGGGCCTCCAAAAAATGGATTTAGCTCAGATTAAAAAGCGATACCGAATGTTATTCCTGTGCGTATGCCAAAACCGTTAAATGCGCCGGTGGCAAGATCGTCTTCGTCGCCTTCTTCTACATCTACACTGCCAGCCACATATGAAGGTCCTATGAAGATATCAAGGGTAATTCGTTCTTTCCAGACCCACTGCCTGCCCATCACTACGCCACCGCCAAAGTTGTTGAGCGTGCCTTTGCTGGTGTCAAAATCATCCGATTCGTCAGATTCCACCGTGAGGTTTTGATAACGAAGAAATGGCGCCACATACACCCCATTAGGAGCCTCTGTTGCCGATAAGTAAAAACGGTATTCCGGGGTTATGCCAAACCCTCTGAACTTGGTATCGCTCCAGGAAGCACCGGTGTAGTAAAAGCCCAATTGCATGCTGCTTTCAGCGTTGAGTTTGCGCTCGTACTTCACATTGATCGTGCTTACGATGGGGCTAAGGATGTTGATGGCAACAACATTTTCCTGGGCCTTTAGCGAGCCTGTCGATAAAAAGCCAAAAATGATGACTGTGGAAAATAGGGTGATAATTGTCTTCTTCATGATGCTGTTATTAGTGTTAAAAAAATTTGAGCATTAACAAAAAAATGATGAGCAAATGTAGCTGCCGTGGATTGAAAACAGTGTGCAAAAAATTCTAAAAATATTACAAACGGAATGTTTCTGAAGAGGTGCAACCCTTTAAAGGCGGCGAGGCTGTATGAGCGGACGGGGATGGGCCACTGAGGCCGTTTGATCTTTGATGTATTAACTGTATTTTGTGCTGTTGTTACAAAAAATAGCGTTCACCCCTCGGTTTAAGGTATTTTCCAAAAGAAAGGCATAGCCATGAAAAAGAACAATTCCATCTCCCGTCGTACATTCATTCATCAATCTTCGGCCGCTGTTGCCGCTATATCTGCTGGTGGTTTGCTCACCAATTGCGCCAATTCCAAAAGCATGACCAATGCCAAAGGGATGCCCACGCGTACTTTTGGCAAGACAGGCGAGCAGATATCCATACTCGGGTACGGATGCGGTTCGCAGTTTATGAAAATGCCCGATGGAGAATGGGAAAAGTCCATAGAGCACGCCTACAATTCGGGCGTCAACTACTTCGACACGGCCGCCATCTATGGCAGTGACGAGATGCCCAGTGAAGTACGTGTAGGCAAGGTGCTGCCTGCCATCAGAAAGGACGTGTTGCTGCTCACCAAAATTATGGAGCGCGATCCGGACAAAGGCATGGCACAATTTGAGCGCAGTCTGAAGAGGCTGAATACCGACTATGTCGATTTTTTATTGATACACTCCATTCAACCCGATGATGATGTAGCAGAGCTGGAGCGGGGTATATATACAGTGCTTCGAAAAATTAAAGATCAAAAAATGGCACGCTACATCGGCTTTTCCAGCATGGACAGCGCCGAGCGATCCAGGGAGTTGATCGATAAACTTGAGTTTGACCTTACCCTGCTGGCGATGAACGCAACCAAATATGGCAACTTTGTAGACACTGTACTGCCCGCCGCACGAGACAAAAACCTTGGCATCATTTCCATGAAGGTAATGCGCAACATCGTGGGCAATGGCGCCAATCCTGCCGAGCTCCTGGAGTACAACTGGAACCTGCCCGGAGTGGCCTGCAACCTCGTGAGCCATACCGGCATGCCGCCGCTGGTAGAAAATATACAGGCAGCCAAAGATTACACCCGGCGTTACACTTCCCTTACCCAACCAGAAGAACTGGAAAGCCGCCTGGCACATATGGCCGGACCCCACGCTTTGGATTGGGCCAGGCCAGGCTATTTCGACGGCATGATGTGTTAATACAACAACCAATCTTTTCTTGCCCCAATATTAGCAGCACTTTTGCCGGCTTGCCTGTTCCATATTAATTCTGATCCGTGAAGAAAAGCAGTGCCGTCCATACAGTGATAATTGTTCACTGCTCAGTGCCACTAACCGGCGTAGCGTTTTAGAGGATGTGAAATGTCACTATTCTGATGAAAAGTGGAGGTTTGATGATAAAATACGATTGCGCTTTCCACGATTGCTGCCATTCTAATATATTCAATCCAAAAAATCAGCGGGTTTTTACAGGCTATTTTGAATATTCAAATTATGTATGTGCCGATGATAAAAGTAATTGTATTTAGCCTGTTGCTGGCCATGACGGTGCGCGGCGCTTTTTCTTCTGACTTGCTGTATGAGTCTGAAGAGTACCGGCAAGCGATACAAAATGGCACGCGTACGCGCGAAGGTCTGCCTGGCCCTAATTATTGGCAAAATACATCCAAGTATACTATTCGTGCAGATTTTGATCCTCAGTCGGGCATCATTGAAGGCGAGCTGCAGCTTCGCTATTTCAACAACAGCCCGCATACGCTACAGCAGTTTTACTTTAAGTTGATGCACGACTTCTATAAGCATGGCGCTCGCCGTCAGCTACCGGCCATGCAGCAAGATTTGCATGAGGGCGTGGAAATAATGGAGGTAACGTACGAGGGCAGTAACCTGCCGGCCAGCGCGCTCAGTCGTGCCGGCACCAATCTGCAGGTCGCCTTGCCTCAGCCGATTGCAGGAGGCGATTCGGTAGTTTTCTTAGTGAAGTATCGCTTACCACTGCCGCGCCATGGAGGACTTCGCACCGGCTTTTACGACAGCACCTCGGTGTTTGCCGGTTATTGGTTTCCACAAGCTGCCGTATACGACGATATATTCGGCTGGGATACAGAGAGCTATATCGGCCTCACCGAAAACTACAATGATTTCTCCGACTACGACGTGCACCTGACCCTGCCTGCCCAATATGTAGTGTGGGCGACAGGCGCGCTGGTGAATGAGGGGGAAATGTTTGACACGTCCGTGCTAGCGAGACTTATTGAAGCAAAAAAGAGCAATGAGGTGGTGCGAATAATTGATGAAGCGAATATGGCCGCCAGGCGCAAACGACCTGGCCGGGCTACATGGCATTTTCGTGCTCGCCAGGTGCCGGATTTTGCATGGGCTGCCAGCAATCATTATGTCTGGGATGCCGTGTCAGCTCAAAACCACGGCGCTCAGTCTGCTTGCCTGGTCAGTGCTGTGTACCCAAGCGGTGCCCGGTTTTATGATCAGGTAGCACTGTTTGCCAAATCTTCCATTGAGATCATGTCGGGTGAGTTTCCCGGCTTGCCCTATCCCTACCATCAGCACACCACCTTCAACGGACTGCGGGGTGGGGGCATGGAGTTTCCTATGATTGCCAACAACAATGAGTCGCGCGATATACAAGGCGCCTTGACGGTAACGGCACATGAAATAGCCCATAATTATTTTCCATTTCTGATGGGGAGCAATGAAAGAAAGTACGGTTGGTTTGATGAAACCTTTACATCGCTGATGGAAGATCATGCGTTTCAGGCCATAATGCCCGACACACGCCAGGGTGGCGCTTTCAATATATTTCGAAGCTACCCCGACTATGCCGATGCTCACTGGAGCGTACCATTGATGACGGAGACAGGCAACACGTTCGACTATATGGCCATCATCGTCAACTTTTATGTAAAAGGGCCAGTGGCTATGGAGGCACTCAAGCGCGTGGTGGGCGCCGACAACTTTAAGTCATGGCTGCGCGAGTTTATGCTCACCTGGCAAGGCAGGCATTGTACGCCATACGATTTCTTTTATTTCTTCAACAATAAGTCAGACAGTGATCTCGGCTGGTTTTGGAAACCCTGGTTTTTTCAGTCGGGCTATGCCGATGTGGGCATTGGCTCGGTAAAGGCCTCCGGGGGTTCGATGAGCGTAACGGTGACCAACCCGGGGCTGCTGCCGGTGCCCGTATGCCTGGAGCTTACCTACCACGATGGCAGCAGCGAAATGCGATATGTGAAAATAGAGGAGTGGGCCGGGCAGCCTTCCGACCTTACGCTGCAAATAAAACCCCAAAAGCCTGTAGCTGCGGTGCGCATCCGATCCGACTATTTTTTCGATGCCAACAGTGACAACAACAGCTGGTTCAGCGACCAGTAAATTGGCGTGGTGATCAATAAAATTTGATGTCGGTGATCAGTTGGGCGTCGAAATCCTGGCGAATGATGTCGAGCACTTTTTCCTTGGCCATAGTCAGCTCCTGCCGCAGTGGGGCAGAGTTCAGTTTCACAAACAAGGTCTTGTCTTTTACAAACAGCTTCTCGGTGCGAGAGGCAATCGGCCGTCCCATCAGGTTTTCCCATGATGCTATGAGCTTGCTCTGGTCGAATTTGCCCTTGATGCGATAGGCCCGCATCATGGCCTCTATCGCATCTTTTATAGTGGCGGTGTTGGCATTGCGCGCTTCTCTTTTGGTGGGTTTGGCCATGGTGTGTGGGTATGTGTGTAAAACTACAACTCTGTGACCTGCATGTGGCCATGGCGCACCATGAAAATTTTCCTGTCTACCTTGATCTTTTCAAGAAATACACGCGTACGCTCCGGCCTTGCGTCGGTTATAAATATTTGCCCAAAAAAATCACGCTCTATCATTTGCATCAGCTTGGCTATCCTGTGATCGTCCAGCTTGTCGAATACGTCGTCCATCAGCAAGATGGGCTTAAAGCCTTTTTCCTGATGGAGCATGTCGAATTGGGCCAGTTTGAGGGCGAGCAGATAGGACTTCTGCTGGCCTTGCGAGCCAAACTTTTTGAGCGGATAGCCATCGATTTCGAAGATGAAATCATCGCGGTGTGTGCCACGGGTGCTGCGTTGCAAAAGTCTGTCTTTATTCAGCGCTGCGCGAAAAGCGTCGGCATAGTTTTGATGTAAAAAATCAGAATCATATTTAAACTCAATGCGCTCCACGCCTTCTGTTATTTCGCGGAAATGCCGCAATACTGCAGGTTCGAACGCTGTGCAAAAAAGCGCCCGCCTGGTGGCTATAGCGCGGCCGGAGGTCAGCATCAACTCATCGTAAGGTTCCAGAATATCGGCATCGAAGTAGCGCCTTTCCGCAAATTGTTTCAGAAGTGTATTGCGTTGCTTCAGCGCCTTTCCGTACACTATCAATTGGTCGAGGTAGTCGCGATCGATCTGGGCGAGCATACTGTCTACAAATCGCCGTCGCGCCTCGGAGCCTTCCATAATTATGCCTGTATCGTATGGCGTGATCAGCACCAGCGGAAACCGGCCTATGTGGTCACTGGCTTTGTCCAAGGCCACGTCGTTGGTGAGCATGCGCTTGCGCTGGCCGTTGATCAGCGCATTTTTTACTTCATACCTTTTAGCATGTATGGTGAAGGTGCCGCGTATGCTGTAAAAGTCTTCGCTATGCCTTATGCTTTGCGCATCTACCGGGTTGAACGCACTCTTGGTGAACGACAGGTAGTGGATAGCATCCAGAAGGTTCGTCTTGCCGCTGCCATTGTCGCCCACCAGGCAGTTGACCGACGGTGAAAATTCAGCGTGCAATTCAGGGTAGTTCTTGAAATTGACCAAACTGAGATTTTCAATATGCATTAATTTCGATGTTGCGGGTTTTTATCTATTTTCGCAGGGCATTTTACAGTCCGTCCGGCGGAGGGGCTGAGTGGCTTTTCGCCTGGCAAAATTAGAACAATTAACCAATCCCTATGGCTACAGCAAAGGAAAAGAAGGCAACCCCTAAAGTGGAGAAAGCGCCATTTTCTAAAGAAACGTATCAGTACTGGTTTGAAAGCATGCTGCTGATCCGGCGCTTTGAAGAGAAGGCAGGCCAGCTATATGGGCAGCAGAAGATCAGAGGTTTTTGTCATTTATATATAGGTCAGGAAGCTTGCGCCAGCGGTGCAGTGAGCGCTCTGAAAGAGGGCGATAAGTACATCACCGCATACCGAGACCACGGCCATCCGATCGCGTTGGGTACCGATCCGAAAAGGATAATGGCCGAGCTGTACGGCAAGGTTACCGGCGTATCTAAAGGCAAGGGTGGCTCTATGCATATGTTTGATAAGGAGAAGGGGTTTGTCGGCGGCCATGGCATTGTGGGTGGACAGATACCCCTTGGAACAGGTATAGCCTTTGCTGAAAAATACAACAAGACAGACAATCTCTGCATCACCTACATGGGCGATGGCGCAGTGCGTCAGGGGGCATTTCACGAAGCACTTAACCTGGCCATGACCTACATGCTACCGGTTATTTTTGTGATTGAAAATAATGGCTACGCCATGGGTACTTCCGTGGCACGCACCTCCAATGTCACCAACCTGTCTTCGTTGGGCGAAGCCTATGATATGCCTTCCGCTTCGGTTGATGCCATGAAAGTAGAAGAAGTGCATTTGGCTGTTGAAAAGGCGGCTGCGCGTGCTCGCAAAGGCGATGGCCCTACATTGCTGGAGTTTCGCACCTATCGATACAAGGGTCACTCCATGTCGGACCCGGCCAAGTATCGCACCAAAGAAGAGGTGGAAGCCTACAAGCGCCGCGACCCCATAGAGCAGGTCAAGTTGTCGATGAAAAAATACGGATTTGGAGACGACAATTACTTCCAGGAAGTAGATGCGCGCATTAAGGAGCAGGTAAAGGAATGTGTGACGTTTGCCGAGGAGTCGGAGTACCCGGCGCCGGAAGACGCATTTAAAGATATATACGTGCAAGAGGACTACCCCTTTATAATGGAATAGGCCGCCAAAGATTTTTTTAAGAATAAAAAATTCTATTTTTGCAGCCTCAATTTTTGATATATGGCTAAAGTGACTAAAAAAGGCAAAGAGCCCCACGGTAGTGAATTGCTGGAGAATCCGGAAGCTATTGCCGAGAAACTCACTAGGACAGAGCAGTTTATAGAAAAAAATAAGAAGTGGGTGCTCATTGTCGGCGGTGCAATTGCCCTGGTGATAGCCGGCTTTTTTCTGTACAGATATTATGTGACCAGTCAGAATATCGCTGCAGACAATGAAATGTTTCAGGCGGTGTACTACTTCGAAGCCGATAGCCTGGATCGCGCACTTCAAGGTGACGGAAACAACCTGGGTTTTCTCCAGATCATAGATGAATATCCGCTGTCAGACGCTGCCAATCTCGCGCATTACTATGCGGGTGTCATTTATTTAAAAAAGGGTGAGTATATCTCTGCCGTCGATCATCTGGAAGATTTTGGTGCCGACGACCTTTTGGTGCAGCCCCGTGCTACCGCCCTCATCGGCGATGCACGTATGGAAATGGAAGATTATAGCGGGGCTGCTAAAGCCTATGAAAAGGCGGCCAATCAGCATATCAACAAATACACCACACCAATGTACCTGACCAAGGCCGCCATAGCCTACGAGATGATGGAGGACTATGCAGCAGCGTTGGGTAGTTATGAAGAGATTGTAAAAAAATATCCGAACTCCAGTGAATTTCAAAATGCCCGAAAACACAAGGCGCGTGTGGAAGGTATGATGAAGGAGTAAATATGTAACGTAAAAGAAGCTTTGGAAAGGGATAAGGCCTAAAGCTTTGTCCCTTTTTAATGTGGAAACATGCTAAACCGCAACAATGGCGACAAGCAACAAAAATCTCAGCACCTACACCAATGCCAATCTGGGCGACATCAGCAGCAAGCGCTTTGTAATCGTAGTGTCGGAATGGAATACCGATGTGACGGAGTCGCTGTACGTGGCGGCCGTACAGACGCTGCTGGCCAACGGTGCCGGTAAAGCGAACATAGAAAAGAAAACGGTACCCGGTAGCTTTGAGCTTACGCTCGCTGCTCAGTGGGCTGCCCAGCGCGAGGAGGTCGATGCCGTCATATGCCTGGGATGCGTCATTCAGGGCCAAACACGTCACTTCGAATTCATCTGTCAGGCCGTGGCGAAAGGCATCACTGATGTAGCACTCAAGTATAACAAACCGGTCATTTTTGGGGTATTGACTACAGACACCCACCAGCAGGCCATAGACCGTGCCGGCGGGAAGCACGGCAACAAAGGCGACGAGGCCGCCATTACTGCCGTGAAAATGCTGGGCTTTTGATGATTTTTTCTTCAGAGAATATTGTATACAGGTACGGCCGGCTGCACATCATCAGGTGGCAGGTCATCATTTAGATTGTCGAGTAAAAGCAAATAGTAAGCGATGAAAATTTTAAAGTTTGGAGGCACATCGGTAGGTAAAGCAGAGCGCATGCACCAGGTAGCTTCTATTGTGTTGGCCGATGATGAGCCTAAAATTGTAGTGCTTTCGGCCCTTTCGGGCACTACCAACGCTTTGGTAAAAATCGGAGAGCTCATAAGTGCGGGCGACCTCGATGGCGCTGGCAAGGAAATAGATGCTCTTTACGATCACTATCTCACCTTTCACGAAGCTCTGGTACAAGGCAGTGAGAAGCGGAAGGATGCCAAAAAGGTGATCGATGAGCACTTTGCCTACATTCGTTCACTGCTGAGAGAGGGTTTTGATGAGTCAGACACCAAGGAGTTGCTGGCTCAGGGCGAGCTCATCTCTACCAGGTTGTTTTGCATTTATCTCAATGAAATAGAAGCTGACAATGTGCTATTGCCTGCTTTGGATTATATGGCCATCGATGCCGACGACGAGCCCGATATAGATTATATTACCCAAAGGCTAAGCGCACTGCTGGCACAACACCCCGAACAGAAACTGTTTGTAACGCAGGGCTATATCTGCCTCAATGCCAACCAGCAGATCGACAATCTGAAAAGAGGAGGCAGCGACTATACCGCCTCGCTTGTAGGTGCAGCCGTACAGGCCAGCATTGTAGAAATATGGACCGACATAGACGGCATGCACAACAACGATCCGCGCATCGTCGACAAAACTTTTCCCATCCGCGATTTGTCTTTTCATGAAGCGTCGGAGCTGGCGTATTTCGGAGCAAAGATATTGCACCCCTCGTCTATATTGCCTGCCGCCCGCTTCAACATACCGGTGGCGCTGAAAAACACTATGAAACCTGAAGCCTATGGAACTATGATAAGCGCTGAAGAGATAAACAATGAGGTAAAAGCCATTGCAGCTAAAGACGGCATCACTGCCATCAAGATAAAATCGACCAGAATGCTGCTGGCATACGGCTTCCTGCGCAAGGTGTTCGAAGTGTTTGAAAAGTACCGCACACCCATCGACATGATCACGACTTCCGAGGTCGCCATTTCACTTACAATCGATAATGATGCGCAACTGGAGCGTATTGTACAGGAACTGGAAACATTTGGTGAGGTGATGATAGACCGTCAGCAAACCATTGTGTGCATCGTGGGCAACCTGATAGCTGAAAAGAAGGGGCTGGTAAAGAAAATATTTGATGCGCTGGAAGATGTGCCGGTGCGCATGATCTCATATGGCGGCAGCCGGTACAATGTGTCGGTATTGATCGACACATCCTATAAAACACAGGCACTGAACGCACTGAATACCGGCCTGTTTGGTTTGTAAACTAATCTCTCAGAAGTATGCCTCGATTAACTGGCTTGTGATGAGCGCTTGCAGAATTTGTGTGTTTGTAATTATTCTCATGTGGCCAGTGGTGGGTTCAGCACAGACTTTTGACATACAAGGGCATAGAGGCTGTCGTGGCCTAATGCCCGAAAACAGCATCTCGGGTTTTATAAAAGCGCTTGAGCTGGGCGTTTCTACCTTAGAAATGGATGTGGTGATCTCCGGCGACGAAAAGGTAATTGTAGTACACGACCACCACCTCAATCCTGCCATCTGCCACGATGAACTCGGCAATTCACTAAGCTTGTCCGAAGCCAAAAAGGTTGTTTTTTATCGCATGGCCTATGACGATATTTCGGCTTTCGATTGCGGCTCACGCGGCAATCCTTCCTATCCTCATCAGCAAAAAGTTCCCACGCACATACCATTGCTCAGCGCTGTGATCGATACCTGCGAGCAACATGTGGCCACGCTGGCCAGACCACCGGTTCAGTACAATATAGAGCTAAAAAGCACCCCACGGGGCGACGGCACCTTGCATCCTGCCCCCGACGTGTTTTCTCAATTGGTCTATAAAACTTTGGATGGAGCCGTTCCCTGGGAGCGCGTGATCATCCAGTCGTTTGATGTCAGAATATTGGAATACTGGCATAAGCACTACCCGCAAGTGCGGCTGGCCTACCTGGTGGAGCGAAAGAAAGATGTTAGGAAAAATATGACGCGCCTCACATTTCAGCCTTATGCATATAGCCCAAATCATACTCTGCTCTCAGCCGGCGATGTGCAATATCTCCAGAGTCGCGGCATCAAGGTGATACCATGGACGGTGAACAAGTATCAAGACATAAAGAAGATGCTGGCCATGAAAGTGGATGGACTGATTACTGACTATCCAAACCGGTATTTTGAGATAGTACACCCAGAGTAGGCGGCTGCATACGCTAAGGTGAAAATTGCCCGCGCCGTTACTTACTCGTGGTGGGGGCAGAGGGAAGTGAAAAATATAATGAAATAGATAAGATCATGAAAAAGGTATTGGGTCTGGGCAATGCCCTGGTAGATGTACTCATCCGAATAGATAATGATGCCTTGCTGACAAAACTGAACCTGCCCAAAGGCAGCATGCAGCTGATCGACAGCAGTGCAGTAGACAAGATTTTGGAGGCCGGTAAAGTTTTTCCCATGGAAGTGGCGTCTGGCGGATCGGCGGCCAATACCATCAATGGCCTGGCCGAGCTGGGCATGGCAACCGGCTATATTGGCAAAATCGGGAGTGATGACTACGGCAAGCTATTCCAGAAAGATATGGAGAGCCGTAAAGTCGACACCAAATTGCTGCACGGCAATGAGGCGACAGGCCGTTCGATTATATTGATATCGCCAGATTCGGAGCGCACACTGGCCACTTTTTTAGGTGCCGCCATAGAGCTCACACCCAATGATATCCGTCCCGATCAGTTCAACGGTTTCGATTTCTTTCACCTGGAAGGATACCTGGTGCAAAATCAGGCGCTGATAGAAAAGGCTGCCAAAACAGCGAAAGAGAGAAATCTCACCATTTCCATCGACCTGGCCAGCTTCAATGTGGTGGCCGACAACCTGGATTTTTTACACCACCTGGTGCGCCACTATGTAGACGTGGTCTTTGCCAATGAGGAAGAGGCCAGGGTGTTCACCAATTCCACACCCGAGCAGGCCGCCGTTTCCATCAGTCAGTTGTGCGATATAGCCGTGGTGAAAATCGGAGAAAAAGGATCCATCATTTGCCAGGGCGACCAAATGGTGCACGTCAATGCCGCCACGGCCAAAAGTATCGACACCACCGGAGCTGGCGACTTGTATGCTTCCGGCTTCATTTACGGCTTGCTGCAGGGCCAGTCGCTTGAGCGATGCGGTGAATTGGGCTCCCTGGTGGCAGCCAATGTGATAGAGGTAGTGGGTGCAAAAATACCTGCCGACAGATGGATGGCCATCAGGGCTAAGCTTTAGCGAGCGAAAACATTTGCATACTTGTATACAGTAATTGGCTCACTTAAAAACCGGGCGTGAATAGTGCCTGGCAGACGCCACTACCGCGCAAAGGCGAAGAAAATGAGCCAGGTGATCACCAGCAGGGGCAGCAGTATGGGTATGGCATACCGCACGATATAGCCAAAGAATGACGGCATATTAACTCCGATCTGTTCGGCTATAGATTTTACCATAAAATTTGGTCCGTTGCCGATATACGTAAATGCGCCAAAAAACACCGCGGCTATGGAAATCGATTTTAACATAAGCACCGAATCCACGAACGCCCCGCCGGCAAAGGCACGCACATCTTCCAGAGAGGTGAGGTTGGCATTGACCGAGGCCATGGCTGCCGCAAGAAAGTTGAGATAAGTGGGGGCATTGTCAAGAAAACCAGAAAGCATGCCTGTGCCCCAGTACAGTGTATTGTGATTGATCAGGTTGGTGCCCGCCTGTTCTTTGGCAAAATTGCCCACCAGTTCCAGGGCAGGCATCATGGTGCCAAATATTCCAATAAATATGAAAGCCACTTCGCGAATGGGTTCGAAGTTGAAATCATTCGCCTTCAAGGTCTGTTTATTGGCTGTCTTATAAGAAAGATAGGCGGCGCTGAGCATGATGATCTCACGGAGAAAAGAAAATTTTTGTCCGTCGTAGTGAATGCCCGGCACCCAGGGGATCACGTTGGGATCGAGAAATACGGCAGCCACCACAATGAATAACCAGAAGAAATTGCGTGTGCCGCGGATGTAGGTGTTGTTGTGTTGGCCGGTTTCTTCCAGTTCGTACAGCAATTCACTCTTGTTCTTTTTGTCGAAAAAGTAGAAGGCTGCGGTGAGCAATATCACGCCCAATATCCATGGGAATATATTGTGCGTGAGCGTCCAGAAAAAAGGCACACCTTTCAAGAATCCCAGAAACAGTGGTGGGTCGCCAATGGGCGTAAGAGAGCCGCCGATATTGCTCACGATAAAAATGAAAAAAACGATGTGATAGGCTTTGATCCTGTTCTTGTTCAGCCGGATGAAGGGGCGGATGAGGAGCATGGAAGCCCCTGTGGTACCAATAATGTTGGCGATAACTGCACCAATGAGCAGTATGCCAGAATTGACGGCCGGTGTTGCTTTTTTGTCAATATTGATCACGATGCCGCCGGAGGCAATGTAGAGCCCGGCCAGCAGCGCTATAAACTGGAAATATTCAAAAGCAGAGTGCACCGGTGTGTGCGTATTGTGCAGCGCAAACAGGTAATATGCCACCACCAATAATGCGAGCACTACGGCTATTTTCGGATAGTTTTTGTGCCAGAAATGCTCATAAAACAGCGGCCCGGTGGCGATCATGAGCAGCAAAAGGATGAAAGGAATGACCGACCACAGCGCAGGTGCATTGTGCGATGGCTCCTCGTGCATCAAACCACCGCGTTCTTCTGGCGGTTGTTCGGCAGAGGCATATACCGTGGCGACCTCTGTATCGACAGGCTCGGAAGAAGCAGATAGAAAAGAACCGGAGAATAAAAATAAAGAAAGGAAAAGTGTGATTCTCAATCCCATGTCAGCACAAATGTTTTTCACAGCTTCTGGAGGAAGGCCCTCAAATCGCTAAACGGGCCTAAAAATGATAAAAAATTGATACATAACAAACTCTTTTGATTCACAATTAAAACCGGCTTAATATGGAGAATTGAGCCATATTCGTCTACAAAAATAATCTAGGAAACACGTCCTGCACATCTGGATTAGCAAATGCTTGTGGCGCCTTCAAAGCGAAAATCGAATCGATTACAGCGAATACAAAGTGCCTCCGCTGCTGTCCCTGCTGGCGCCGGTGACACTGCTCAGGGCATTATTACGGCCAAGCCAGCGCAGCAATCCAAGTAGGGCAAATACCAGCGATTCTTTAAACTTCACCAGTTGCTGCTCCGGCACAGTGAGCGAGAGATGGCCCTCACTGTAGTGGTTGATCAGGTCGAGGAGATGACTGTTGAAAGCACCTCCACCGGTAATGAGTACGGAGGGATTTTCAATGCCGAGATGTTGGCTGGTTGCCTTAAGATTGTGTGCCACCTGCCACGCCGCATGGTGGGTGGCTGTAGCCAGGCGGTCGTGCGGACTTTGTATCTCTTGCAACACGGGCAGTACATGTTGTTCTACCCACTCAAAGCCCAGTGATTTTGGCGGAGCCTGGTGGTAGTAGGGCAGGCTGTTGAGCGCCTCCAGTACCTGGGCGTCCATCTGTCCTTGCTTTGCCAGCATGCCGCGGTCGTCGTACTGCAGGCCCAGCTCAGCCGCATACGCATTGAGCAGAATATTGACCGGACAAATATCATAGGCCAGTCGATGATGATTATTCTGATAGGACACATTGGAGAATCCTCCGATGTTCAGGCAGAAGTGATATTGAGGGAAGAGCAACTGATCGCCTATAGGCACCAGCGGTGCACCCTGCCCGCCAAGGGCTACATCTGCCGAGCGCAAATCGTTCACCACCCGGCAGCCTGTACGCTGTGCAATCATCCAGCCGTTGCCGATCTGACAGGTAAAGCCCTGCTGAGGCTGATGAAACACCGTCTGACCATGCGACACGATCAGGTCTGGTTTTGCCAGGGCGTGTTTTGTTAAGAAATGATTGATTTGTTCACCCATCCAAGCGCCATAGGCGTGGTCGGTTTTCACCAGATCCATGGCCGAGGCATTGTAGGCATTGCACAGTCTGTCTAATATTTCCGTGGGAAATTCAATCATTTCGGCCTTTAATATCTCAAAAGACCAGTGAGCTGACTCCGCAAAGCGGTTGTAGGTGATGTCGAGCCCGTCAAGAGAGGTTCCCGACATGAGCCCGATTACGTGGTAGGCCTTCATAATAAATGGTTACTGATACAAAATGAGTTGGTGAAGCAAGAGCCGTTCTACAATATTTCGCTCAATTTAAGTTTTTAAATCACTGTGCGCGAAGTAGCATTGTTTATAAAGCCACCCGCTCTATTTTTGACGGCAATTATAAAAAATCTTCGTATTGGTGCACAGGCAACATCTCGCCATCGATATTGGCAACAGCTCGGCAAAAGCCGGATTATTTGAAGGCGATACTCTACTGAAAAGTTGGTCAGGTCTGTCCGATCGGCAGCTCATTAAGATGGCAAAGTCCTGCCAGCCTCAGCGCATTGTGCTGTGTACGGTGCGCAAGCGATCCAATAAACTCATGCAAGCGCTAGCTAAGGTGGCCAGACTTGTCCACTTTACTTATAAAACGCCATTGCCCGTGCAGATACTTTACCATACACCCCACACACTCGGCGCCGACCGGCTGGCTGCCGTTGTGGGCGCACGACACCTTTTTCCGCAGCATAGCTGCCTGGTGATCGATGTCGGCACATGCATTACTTACGACTATTTGGATGCCGAAGGGAACTATCACGGAGGTGGTATAGCGCCGGGTATCGACATGCGATTGCGTGCCATGCACAAATTTACGGCAAGGCTGCCAGCGGTTGGTTTTTCAGATGATCGCAGCCTTGTGGGCAAAACAACCAAAGAGGCTATGCTCAGCGGAGCGGTGGAGGGCACATTGGCCGAGGTACAGGGAATGATTGAGCGCTATGAGCAATTTTTCAACATCAGCCGCATTATTATATGCGGCGGACAAACGAAATTTTTTGAAACTAATTTAAAAGGCCCCATCTTTGCGATTTCAAATTTGGTTCTGATCGGCCTTAATCAAACATTATTATCGAGTACGCATGAAGATTAGCGCCCTGGCGGCAATGATTATCGTGATGGCATCTTTGCAGGGCATGGCCCAAAAGGCGGGCTCCCCATACAGCTCGTTGGGCATCGGAAGAACCACCAATCATAGCCTTATTTACAACAAGAACATGGGAGGCCTGGGTATCAGCAACGGCAGTCCTTTTGTGCTGAACAGCGTCAATCCGGCTATGCTCCCCATCAACACCTTCACCACGTTCGACGCGGCCTTTGAAGCCGAAAACCGCATGGTGCAGCAAGATACACTTCAGCAAAAAAGCACTGCGGGCAACCTTTCCTACATCACTATGGGCTTTCCGGCCATCTCCGGCAAGTGGACCATGTCGCTCGGCATAATGCCCTACAGCACGGTCAATTATAAGATTGACAACAGAGGCACCGTGGTGGGCAATGAAAACGGAAGGGTGCTCTACAACTATACGGGCAGCGGGGGCATGAACCAGTTTTTCTTCTCCAACGGTGTGCGCATTTCCAAAAATCTGATGTTAGGCTTGCGCGCGTCGTATGTGTTTGGCCGGCGCACCGACGATGCCGTCATCAATATTGCCGAGGTGGACTCCATCAGTGTGAACACTAGTTTTCTGACCACCGCACACTATACCGAAAAGCGCTACGGCGATTTTGTCTTTCAGCCCGGGGTACACTTCAACTATCCCATTGCCGAAAAAACCACCCTCAATTTTGGCGCGGTATACGAGATCGGCACCAACATAAGAACATTTGAGTCGGAGCGGATTGAAACCCGTCGTCAAACCGATTTCCCCGTTGCGGCCGATACCATTTTGAATGAACAGCGTGGCAACACTACTTTACCATCGAAACTGGGTGTAGGCCTGTCGCTGTCAAAATCATACAACTGGACCTTTGGCGTAGACTATTACATGCAAAATTGGTCCAACTTCCGGAATGTGAATGGGAGCAATGAAAACCTTAAAAATAGCTATCAGATCATCGTAGGGGCAGAATTCATACCGGATTTCGCATCGGTAAACAGCTACCTCAACAGGATAGTATATCAGGTAGGCATCAACTATGAGCGTACGCCAATCTATCTCAACAATACCCAGCTCAACGATTTTGGTATTAATTTTGGAGTGTCGCTGCCTGTGGGCGGGGCATCCTTGGTAAATCTGGGATTTACTTATGGCCAATTGGGCACTACAGCCAATGGATTAATAAAAGAAGAATATATACAGTTCAGGTTTGGCCTGACGTTCAATGATCGCTCATTTAGTTGGTATAGAAATCAAAGGAAGTTTAATTAACTGTTTGAAATCATGAAATTTAAAATTTTTGTAACCGGATGTTTGCTGGCGCTGCTTTATACTTCTGCGGAAGCGCAGCCCGGCTGGAACTGGCCAGAAGACAAGGCCAAGGCGGAGGAGAAGGTGGCCCTTTACACCGATTTTTATAAGCAAGGTAATTTTCGAAGAGCCGCAAATGAACTGGGCTGGTTGCTCAGGAATGCCCCCGATTTGAATAAGTCCATTTATATCAATGGCGTAAATATATATGATGAACTCGCTACGGCCGAGTCAGATCCACAAAAGAAGATCGCTTTTCAGGATTCGGTACTGCAGCTATACGATTTGCGTATTCAATACTTCAATGAAGAGAGCAAGGTACTCAATCGGAAAGCCTTCGACGCCTACAAATACTTTAAGGATGAACCCAGCAAATACGGCGATCTGTATGCGTTGTTCCAAAATACATTTAAGCTCAATGGCAACAATGTAATGGCCAATAATCTGCTTGCCTATATGGATGTGGTGCGGCGTCATAAAGTATCAGGTGGTGACATTTCCGACGACGATGTGTTGGGCATATACGACGACCTGGTAAACATTCTTGATTTTAAAATTACCAAAGGCAAAGACGTAGATCAGCTCAATACCATTCGTGAGCAGGTCGACAATTTGCTGGTGGCTACCATAGAGGTCGACTGCGACTTTGTGGAGAATACCATGGGTCCGAAGCTGCAGCAGAATCAAGATGATTTGAAGCTGGCCAAGAATATCCTGCGCCTCTCCTTTGCCGGTAAGTGCATGGACAGGCCCGTGGCCATAGAGGCTGCCAAAGTGGTGCAGAACCACGAGCCGGAGTATGGTATCGCCAAATTGATCGCACAGTCTTGTGCATCGAAAGAAGATTTTGAATGTGCAGTAAAATACTACGAAGAATCGCTGGAGCTGACTGACGACAACACCAAGAAAGCAGATTCTTATTACACACTGGCGGTGATCAGTGCCAATCAAAAGCAAAAATCGTCGGCTCGTGACTATGCATTGAAAGCCGTGCAGATGGATCCTAGCAAGAAGGAGGCATATTCGCTCATTGGCAACCTGTACATGGGCAGCTTCAATGAGTGCAAGCAAGGTCAGAACCCTGTGGATGACCGGGCAGTGTTTCTCGCCGCTTATGAAATGTTCCGCGCAGCAGGCGATAACCAGGGAATGGCCCAGGCCAAAGCGCAGTTTCCTACCATGGAGGAGATTTTTTCCTGGAACATGGAAGTAGGTCAAAGCATACGCGTAGGTTGCTGGATCAACGAAAGCGTGGCCATTAAGAAACGCGAGAATTAATATTGAATAAAGTCATAAAAAAGCGGTTGGTGCCTTGCCGACCGCTTTTTTTATTATAGATACAAACTATGCAACCGCTATCGTACCGGGTTCTGGCCTTAGTGATCGCGCTTTTTACCTTCTGGGGCTGTGGCGTGCAAGACGACGCCGTGCCCAATATGGAAGAGTATACCGGGCCGCTGATGGAACTCGACGATGTAACGCTCTACTACAGCGATTCGGCCATAGTAAAAATAAAGCTGGAAGCAGAGCAACAACTCAATTTGCAGAATGGAGATCAGGAATACCCGAAAGGCATGTATTTGGAGTTTTACGACAATCAGAGCCAGTTGATATCCACCATGCGCGCAGACTACGCTTATTATAACTCAGAGGAGAGTCTATGGCGAGCCACCGGCAATGTGGTGATCGTGAGCCAAAAAGAAAATCGCCAGCTCGATACCGAAGAGCTGTTTTGGGATCAGCGCGAAAAGAAAGTATTTACAGAAAAATTTGTGCGCATAGAGCAGGACGACGAAATAATAATGGGTGAAGGCCTTGAAGCACCGCAGGACTTTTCCGATTATACCCTGAAAAAAGCCCGAGGCACCATCATGCTCGAACAGCAACCATGAAATACATCTTCTTATTTTTGTCCATCGCTGTGCTTATCATTGGTGTGCACCAGACCCTGGTTTTTGGTTTTGAAGCCTCATATTGGATATTTATGTTTTGCATAGCATTTCTTTTCATATATAAGCTCATGGCAAACAACGAGAAGGAGAAAGCTGCCAAAACAGCCAAACCAACCAAAACAGCACGAAAAAGGAGGGCTAAGAGAGGAAGTCATAAAAAATAATGGAAACCACTTATCTAATAGTAGTCGTCATTTCGCTCATCTTTTCCGCATTCTTCTCCGGCATCGAAATAGCCTTTATTTCTTCGGACAAGTTGCAGATAGAGCTCAGCAACAAACAGCAGGAAATATCGGGCAGAATCATGTCGGCGTTTATCAAAAAGCCTTCATTATTCATCAGCACTACGCTGATAGGAAACAACATAGCCCTGGTGGTTTATGGCATTTTTATGGCCTTTTTGCTGGAGCCGCTTATAGTTGCCTGGCTGCCCGGGTTTCTGGCCTCAGATATCACCGTATTCCTGGTACAGACGGTGCTTTCCACATTTATTGTACTCGTCACCGCGGAGTTTCTGCCCAAGAGCACATTTCTGATCGACCCGAATAAAGTACTCTCCTTTCTTGCCGTACCCATTTACATCATTCACATATTGCTATACCCGGCGGTGTGGCTCATTGTAGTGCTCAGCAGGTTTATGATAGAAAAGGTGTTTCGATTTCAATATTCAGAAGATCAGCCTGTATTCGGGCTTACCGATTTGAATGACTATGTGAAGCGCATGATGCAGCAAACGGAGAAGTCGGAAAAGCAGGAGGTAGACACTAAAATATTTTCCAACGCATTAGAATTTAAAACCATAAAAATACGCGATTGCCTGGTGCCGCGTACCGAGCTGGTGACGGTGGATATTGACGATACCATTGAAGATTTGCAAGAAGCATTTGCCGAAAGCGGCTTTTCGAAAATTTTGGTGTACAGAGATTCCATCGACGACATAGTGGGCTATTGTAATTCCATAGAACTCTTCAAAAAACCAAAGAAGATCGCCGACATTGTTTCGCCTATACTCATAGTGCCCGAAACCATGCTGGCCAATGAACTGCTCATTCAGCTCATCACCGAACGCAAGTCGATCGCCCTGGTGGTGGATGAGTTTGGAGGTACCTCGGGCATTGTGACCATAGAAGACATTATAGAAGAAATATTTGGCGACATACAGGACGAGCATGACGAGGAAGACCTGCTCGAAGAAATGATCGACAATAAAAACTATGTGCTCAGTGCCCGCCACGAAATAGATTATCTGAATGAAAAATACAGGTGGAAGCTGCCCAGTGGTGACTACGACACACTGGGGGGGCTTATATTGGCCACCATAGAAGACATACCTGAAGTGAATGAGATCATCAAATTGCCGCCCTTCATTTTCACCATTTTATCGCTGGAAGACAATAGAATTGACAAGGTTCGGCTGACGATAGAATCGGTGGATGGCGCTGGAAATCGGTGATTGTAAGCATTTTGGATTTAATAGGAGAGTATCTATTTTTGCGGCACTTTAACCAAAGATGAAATGGCATTAATCAATGAAATAAGAAAACGATCGGGCTTGGCCGTGGGTATTGTGGCCATTGGCCTGGGATTGTTTATAGTAGGTACAGACATCATCGGTCCCAACTCCGCCATAATGGGCAACAATAAAACCGATGTGGGTGAGATTGCCGGCGAGGAGATCGATATCACCGAGTACCAGAATGAAATAGAACAGCTGAAATACAACTATACGCTCAACTATCAACGCACCCCGACCGAAAGCGAAATGTATTCCATTCGTCAGCAAGCCTGGGATTACCTGATCGTGAAGACGGCATTTCAGAAGCAGTATGAAGAACTGGGCCTTACCGTCACCGAAGACGAGCAGTGGGATATGGTACAGGGCAAAAACGTGAACTGGGAGATCAGGCAGGCGTTCACCAATCCTGAAACAGGTGAGTTTCAACGAGAAATGGTGATCAATTATCTGAAGCAGATTAATCAAATGCCTCCGGCTCAGCAGGCATCATGGCATTTGTTCGAACAAAACCTGACGCCCGCCCGCCTGCGCATGAAGTTTGACAACCTGCTGGTGAAGGGTACCTACGTCACTGAGGCAGAGGCGCGCCGTCAGTACAACTTCGACAATTCGGTGGCAGAGATCAAATACCTGTATTTGCCATATTACTCCATCAATGATTCAGCCATCAACATCACCGACGAAGACTTGAAAGCGTACCTGAACGACCATGTCGACGAGTACGAGGTAGAAGAGAACCGGGATTTCAGCTATGTGTCTTTTCCCATAGTGCCATCGGCCGAAGACTCCGCAGAGTTTAGAGAAGAGCTTACGCGTTTATCGGGTGATTTTAAAAACACTACGGAAGATTCCATCTTCGCCCGCTCTGGCACCGATGGCGAAGAGTACTTTGCAACCTACTCGGTGGCAGAGCTGCCTTCCATGCTGCAGAGAAACTACTCTAACCTCTCTGAAGGCGATGTGCGCGGTCCCTATTTCGACAATGGTACGTTCAACCTGTATAAAGTGTCGGGCATCACCGAAGACACTACCTATGCAGCACGTGCCAGCCATATACTCATTAAATGGGCTGATGAAAGCGATGATGCAAAAGCAAAGGCCCGCCGCGAAGCGGAAAATATACTGCGTCAGGCACGCGGTGGGGCAGATTTTGCCGAATTGGCCAGAGAGCACAGCGTAGATGGCTCGGCTGCACAAGGGGGCGACCTCGGCTGGTTTGGGCCCGGACAAATGGTGGAACCATTTGAAACTGCCGTTTTTAATGCTTCAGGCACAGGCGTGATCAATAAAGTGATCGAGTCACAGTTTGGTTATCACATCATAAAAGTGACAGAAGCCAAGACAAACCAGGCTTTTCAAATAGCGCACATCTCGCGTGAGATCATACCCAGCGACATCACGCGCAATGAAGCTTTTAGACAAGCCGACTACTTCGCCTCGTCTACCGGCAACTATGATGAGTTCATTGCCAATGCCAAGAACGACTCAATCACAGTGTACGAAGCCGAAGATATAGATAAAAATGATCGTAGATTCAATGATTTAAGCAATGCGCGTACTGTGGTGCAGTGGGCGTATGCCGATGCTTCGGTAGGCGATGTGTCGTCGGTGAAAGAGCTTGACGACCGCTACATAGTGGCCGTGCTTACAGGCATCACAGAGGCAGGCAAGCCTTCCTTGGCAGATGTGCGAGAGCAATTGGTGCCAAAGGTGAAAGGTGAGAAAAAAGCCAAAATCATTTTGGACAGAATAGCCTCCTGGAGCGGATCGCTCGAGGAAATGGCCACGCAATATGGCAGCGATGCCAAGGTATACAGTTCATCCGACCTTAAGCTGTCGGCCAATTCACTGCCCAATGTGGGCTTTGCACCAGAAGCTATAGGAGCCGCATTTGCGCTGAACGACGGTGAGCGCTCTGAGCCGGTGAAAACTGAAAACGGTGTGGTGATCATAGAAATGCTCGCCAAAACACAGGCACCAGAAATCGCCGACTATACCACGTACAAAAACCAACTGGAGCAGCAGTACTCCAGCCGCACTTCCTACAGCATATCAGAGGCTATAAAGGATTGGGCGGACATTGAAGACAGGCGATATCGTTATTTCTAAATCGATTGCTCACAAGCAAAGGTACCATGCGACCCATAACCCACGGTTTAAACCGTGGGTTATGGGTCGCATGCAAACGGCTTTGTTATTTTAAACCACCTCACTATGTCCACTTCCCACACGGTATTCAAACAACGACTTGATGAGGAGCATACCTGGCCTGGTATGTATTTATTCAAATTTGTGGTGCCGAAGGAAAAACAGCAGGAAATCATTCAACTGTTTCCTGATGACAAGCTCACCACAAAACTGTCAAAAGAAGGTAACTATATCAGTATCACTGTGCACAAGCACATGCAGTCGAGTGATGAGGTGATAGAAATATACGAGCGGGCACACAAGGTCGAAGGAGTGATTGCTCTGTAGCGGATTAGCCCTTTGCTAAGTGGTGCTGGTGGGCCGGCTTATTTTTGTGTTTTTTGTCGAAACCCGGGCATCTGTCTCACTGCCACAGCCGGAACAGGCCGAACTGCTGCCGCAAGTGCTTTTAGCACGTACCTGCCTGTACACTATTCGTCCGATGTATACCAGAGCTACTGCAAATAAGAATGCCACGGCTATGTGTTGTGCCATTTCCATAAGGTATTTTTTAAGCAATAGAACCCCAATCTTCTACTTTTTATTGTGCCAAATCTCTTCGATGATGCGCTGCATCTCTGGTTGTACGTGGGCATTTCCGGCTACCAGTTCGGCGCCATACAAGCAGTCGTCGCCTCCGCGATAGTCTGTCACCAGGCCGCCGGCCTGCTTCACAATGAGTATACCCGCAGCCACATCCCACACATGTAGCCCATGCTCAAAGAAGCCCTCGGCCTTGCCGGCAGCTACATAGGCCAGGTCGGCAGCGGCACTGCCCAGCCGGCGTATACCGTGTGTGTTGCGCATGAAATGTTTGAAAATTTCGAAGTACCGGTCTACATCTTCAAAGGTGGTGTAGGGAATGCCCGTAATGTACAGTCCGTCTTTGATATCTTTTACTCCGCTCACGCTGATCTCCCGTTGGTTGCAATAGGCTTTGCTGCCCTCTATGGCGTAGTAGCACTCATCGCGGTTTATCTCATACACCACACCCAGTATGGGTACATCGTGCTTAAGCAAAGCTATGGAGATGGAGTAGATCGGCAGGCCGTGAATGAAGTTGGTGGTGCCGTCCAGTGGGTCTACCACCCAATTGTATACATCGGCTTTATCGTCTTGTGTGTCTTCTTCGGTGATAAAACCGGCCTCTCCCAGCGTAAAGCTCAGCGTTTGCACGATCATGCGCTCTGCCTCTTTGTCTACATAAGAAACCAGGTTGTTCAACCCCTTCTCTTCAATGGCGGCATGGCTAAAGCGCTGGCTCTCATGCCGGATGTAGGCGCCGGTGCGTTGCGCTATTTTTATTACCTCGTTCAGGATGTGCGAAAGATCAATCTGCATAGCTGTCTCTTTTTGTGCGATTATGGTACGTTGCTGCCTCCGGCAAATTTATCAAGTTTTCAATCCTTCCATCACTACCACCACCTCTCCTTTCACATTATTTTGCTCAAAATGCTTCACTACTTCCTCCACAGAACCGTTCACGGTTTCTTCGTGAAGTTTGCTCAGCTCCCTGGAAACAGAGACTTGCCTGTTGGCTCCTGCTGTCTGCTTGAGCTCCCCGAGCAGTTTGAGCAGGCGGTGTGGCGATTCGTACAAGATCACTGTCCTATCCTCCTGACAAATTCTTTCAAGGCGGGTCTTTCTCCCTTTTTTGTGGGGGAGAAATCCTTCGAAAATAAAGCGATCGGAGGGTAGGCCGGATTTGACCAATGCAGGTACAAAAGCCGTAGCACCGGGCAGGCATTCTACCGCTATGCCGGCATGCAGCGCAGCCCGCACCAACAGAAAGCCAGGATCTGAAATAGAAGGAGTGCCTGCATCGCTGATCAGCGCCATCCGTTCACCAGCTTTCAGCCGAGTTAGTATTTGTTCTATTTCTCTGTGTTCGTTGTAGGCATGATGGCTTTTGGCCGGAGTCTTTATATCATAATGTTTCAAAAGTCGGCCGCTATTGCGCGTGTCTTCGGCCAATATTAAATCCACCGAATTGAGCACTTCTACAGCGCGGAAGGTGATATCGGCAAGGTTGCCAATGGGTGTAGGCACCAGATACAGGGATGCATTAAAAATCATAGAAACAAATGTATAGGTGCTGCACAATAGCCCAAAATTATGTTGGCTCAGCCCTTCGTCAGTTCATCAATGGCCTGGGCAAGATCCCTGTCGCGCTGAGTCACCTTGTTGCCTTTGTCGTGGGAGGTGAGCTCGATGGTCACTTTGTTGTAGACGTTGCTCCAGTTGGGGTGGTGGTTCATCTTTTCGGCCAGCAAGGCTACTTTGGTCATAAAGCCAAAGGCGCTTACAAAATCATCAAATTCGAAGGTGCGTTTCAGCATATCGTCTTCTTCCGTCCAGTTCATAGATTTCGGTATTGGTAGTGGTATAGGTATGAAAGCAAATAGTTGTGTTATTGTTACTGTTGGGCAATTTTAAATCTTTTTATAAACAACAGCAGGCGCAGGGATGTAGCCATGGCAATGGGAAGTATGGCAAAATGCAGTTTCTGCACGGTCAACAACCAAACCAACAACGCAAGTGCGGTAAAAAATAAGGCAGCCTGGCAGGCTCTAATGGCTTTAACCCTGTAGTGGGGTTTGTATAGCACAAATACCAGCGGAAAGTATAGGGGGATAGCCCAAAGCAGGTTCAGATTGTTTTTGGTAGTGATGTGGTCGGTAAAAAACCAAAGCAGAAAAATAACCCAGCCTGCAAGGCCTACTACAGTGAAAAGAGAATAATCGAGCAACCGGAAGATGCGTCTGCGGCTAAGCTCTGCCCAGGAAAGCACCGCCACCAACAAAAACAATAACCATGTGAGCAAAGCTGGCCTCGGCAAAGATGAAGGTGTGGTAGCAGGTTCAAATTGCATCATGATCTGCCGGGGGCTTACCAGTGGCCGGCCGTTGAGCGTAGCAAGGGCAAAAGCCTCTGACAGATAGTCGGGCAAAAACATGTACTCGCGCGGAGTGGTTACGCGGTCGGTAGGCATACCCAACGCCAGATCGATGCCGAAGTCGCTCCAGTGATGGTGCAGCAGGTACCGGTCTATGAGGTTTCTAAAGGTGACATCGCCTTTTTTCCAGGGGTCGGGGTAGTGAAATTCGAGACCATTCCCATAAGCCACTTCGAGTATATCGCGTATGCGTGTAGCGCAGTTGTCGAAAAAGAAGTCGTATTTATAATACCTGTTCTCGGGCCGGTAGTTTTCTTTTAAAAGGGCAAACAACGCCAATTTTTGTTCCGGGCTCAGGTTGAATACTTGCTCATGTACAGTTTGCTCTTTATAGATGTACCCGAGTCTGAACTGCTCAAAGTCTTCAATGGCCAGCATGTAGTTGAGCTTGCCTTGTGCAAATTTGAGATAGAAGTTGGGTGTGTCGAAGTTGAAGGTGCCATAGTTGAATACAATATCAACCTGTTGTTTTTCATCTATCAGCCGTATGGCACTATGGCCAAATACGGTGTAAAGCTCATCGCCGGGGGCGCCCGTAAGCAGGCTGAAAGTAGCCGAGGGCGATATGGCCGGTGGCAGGCTCGGCCCGGCCACTGCCATGGCATTGTTTAAGGTCGCAAATATGAGGATGAAAAGAAGGCGCATCTAGCTGGCTATAATGATGTACTGATACTCCAAACTGGTCGTATCTATTTCCATGACGCTGAATCCGGCTTTCTGTAGATCGCCCAGGGCTTCTTCCGCAGGCACTTTGTCTCCGCCCGGGCCTACCGGCATTTCGCCTGTTTTGAAATCGACCAACGCAAGAATGCCATCTGCCGACAGTCCATCACGCACCTTGCGCATGTAGCTTACGCGGTCGTTCAGGTAATAATATACATTCACCATGAGCACCACATCGGCTTCGTTTGGCTTTAGATTCGGGTCGTCGGCATTGGTTAGGCGTGTTTCTATGGCATCGGCAAGGCGCTGCGGCAGCTCCAGCTTCCGCTCTTCTATATAGTCCAGAAATTCTTCTTCAATATCTATGGCGATCACCCTGGCGGCTTGTCGGGCTATTGGAAAAGTGAAATAACCAGAGCCGGCGCCAATATCGGCCACCACTTTGCCTTGCAGCGAGCCCAACTTTCTCAGCACCAGATCCGGATTTTGCCAGGTGCCGCGTTGTGGATCCTCATATTCATCGAGCAGGTGCTCAAATGTGATCACTTCACCGGGGTTTTGCGGGCTGAGCGTACTATCGGCCCCATCACGGCTTGCAGGCACATCGGCACGCTCCTGCGGTGCCCTGCCGCATGCAATGAACAGCACTAAAAAACACAAAAAAGCAAAATGCTTATGATTAACTTTCGCGATCAAAAGGTAACAATTTGGATGGCCGTAAATTTATGGTAAAATGGTTATCTTAAAAATCCATCAACCACCAAATATGCCCCCCGGCACTTTGCAGGGTAAGGCGCCGGGTTACATGATATAGGCTTGCACTAAATCTTTAGCAATTATGAGACTCCGAGACAACCTGCATCACCACGAGTTGCAATCCATCAAAGACAGCTTCTTTCATATATATCACTCTTTTCTGAACGAAGGCTTTATCTCCAAAGATTTTGTGGGTTGTCTTTTCAAGTGGGCCATTCAATTGGGCATCACCGAAAAAGACATCGCTTCGCTCGATCTCCCGGAAAACCAGACGCAGGTAACGGGTGACGAAGCGGCCATTGAGCATTTGTATAATCTGGTATACATGATCTACCTGGACGACATTGTGGAAGATATTGAGCTGCAGGTAGTATCGCGCTACGCAGAGAAACTTGGCTTCAAGCCGCACATCGTCAATGACCTCCTAAAAGATATCGCCACCGCGCCATACGACGGTTATACTTTCGTACAGGTGAAAGCACACCTTCAGGAAATATTGGAAATTCAGAGCTAGCGCTTGCTGTATATGCGCTACCGGATCGTAGCCACGGGGCTGGTTATTGGGCAGCTCAAGGCACCGTGCAAAGGCTGCGTGTTCGCCTCACGTGGTTATGAAAAGGCCTTCGATTTTCTTCGCTCGCTCAATGAACAAAGGGGCAATTCCTGCCCGTATCGAACACACTGCAGTGCATTCTGCTGCAAATTGCTGTTCGATTATTTCCATTTGATATTCATCTATAAGACGCAGTACATCATTTGTTTTGTGATAGGGATAGCGCAACCGAAAGATATTTTTTACGAATTGATCAATGACGGTATTATTTAGAATAGCCTCTGCCGCGGCGCTGCGATAGGCATGAATGAGCCCGCCCACACCAAGCTTTGTACCGCCGAAATATCGCACAACCACCAACAATGCCTGCGTGAGCTGGTGTGCGCGCAACTGACCTAAAATCGGGTCGCCGGCAGAGTGATTGGGTTCACCATCGTCGTATGCCCGCATCTGAGACGAATCGGTGCCCAACACATAGGCGTAGCAGTGGTGTCGTGCATCGTGGTACTGTTTTTTGTAGGCCTGCAATTGTTCCTTTACCGCATCTTCATCGGCTACCGGGCAGGCAAATGACAGAAATTTGGAACCCTTCTCTTTGTAGAGCCCTTCGGAAAATCCGGCGAATGTGCGGTATGAATCTGCCTGCTGCATGCGATGTGCAAAAAAGCGGCGCGTGATGAAGTGCCACTAGAGCAGTGGCAATGTTAGCTACAATCAGCGCCTAAAGGAAGCCAACTGAAAAAATCTCTTTAATAGAAATAACGCCGCAACACTATACTGGAAAAATGCAGTAGCTCGGTGTCTGATGAGCGCTCTACCGGCCAATAGTTATCCTTCATCATAAAGATGTGTGACATGGCTTCGTGAAATAATCAGAGGAACGCTTCAGCCCCTTACACTGGCTTCGGGCATACGCTGCAGCAGGTCACGCATTTCATCCCTATTTTCCTGGCCTATGGTGAAGCAATCGATAAAATCCTGCGCCAAAGTGTACTGCAGGCATTTATCTACCTTATCGCGGAGCCGGCCTGCGCCTATTATCTTCATGCCTATTATGGCTTTTCCCTGCCTTTTCATTTTTTGTAAAACCTCCACCACTGTGGCCACATCGGCATCCATCACCGCGCCAAATGGATTTATTCGCGCCAGGTCTACCTGTACCCAATCGGAGTCTGCCGCAGCTTTCAGCGCGCCCAGCGTATGGCACGACACGCCATGGCTGCGCACGATGCCATCTTCCCGGGCTTGTGACAGCACCTCCATGGCGCCACGCTTTTTTTCTGGCCAGGCATCATCCATCATGCAGTGCAGCAGCATCACGTCTAAGTAGTCGGTGCCCAGCTCCAGGCGAAATCGGTCAAGGTCTTTTTTCATTTCCTGCTCGGTGGTGGCGTGTGTCTTGGTGAGTATCACTACCTTTTCGCGAGGCACATATTTCAAAGCTTCTTTTAGATGAGGATGTGTGCCATATTGGTCGGCAGAGTCCCAGAAGTTGATGCCCTCATCGTAGGCGGCATGGAGCAGGTCAGCCACGCCGGTTATGCCCAGTTTTCTGGTTTGGTTGGACTGCCGGCCCACGCCGTGCGTACCCGTGCCCATCGCCAGTCGCGACACTTTTACCCCGGTATTGCCCAGGGCTACCATGTCGTTGGCATATTTTTTTTGTTCACCGGCCAGTAGTTCGTATGGGAATTGGGCCAATGAGGCCAGGCCTGCGGTGGCCATGGTGTGCTGAAGAAATGATCTGCGTTTCATATTGCGATACATTTAGGGGCTGCCAGTATGTGATAAAAGACAAAAGCAGGCATTTGTTTTACCCGCCACCGTCAATTTGTCTTATAATTTACTGAATATACCCATGCGGCTTTTACCGGCCCTCAAAAAATTATACTCGAATTTCCGAAGTCTTTGATTTTTGAATAAATCCGTGATGGGAGGCGCATGCATTTTTTTAGATTAGTCATGCGCATGTTTCCAAAAGTCTTTCTCCCCATTGCGCGCCTAGCAGCTTGTTTTAACAAGTTCATTGGTCCTTTTCTTTTCATCAATTGGAAAAGAAAAGAACAGCCACGGATGGTCTGCATCATTTAAGGCATTTTGATGTCCATATCACTGCTGGTGCTTTTCATTTGCCCACGCTTCCAAAAGTCTTCAACCCCCACCGCCGGCTTGGCGCCTTTCACTCCACGGGCCATGGGGCCGCGTCATGCCACTCCGATACTGACGAAAAACGCACGCGAAGCCACGCTAAACGGCCAAAGATTCTTCGAAGGTTTCACCGGACACGACTGAACGGAGGCTCAAGCGTGACCCTTTTCATTTCCATGGCTTGTGTGAAGACACTTTAATTACCGGCCACATTAGGCGCTAGAGTCTGGATTTGATGCACTCAGTTTACCGAATTAAGGAAAAAATAAATTTCATATTCATGCATTAAATCACATTTCTTTTGCGCAACTTTATTGAAACAATAACCCATTCATACTTAAAAACTATCACACTAAAAAAATTAATTGTGCTTATATGCACATTCATGATCTTTTCCTGTAGCAAAGATGAGGAAGTAGAAATTTTTGAAAATGCTACTCTCGTGAATACAGAAGCTTCCATACAAGCAGCAAGCCGCCTTGCTAGTCAGTCGGCAACGGTTACAACGCCTTATGCCAGCTTTACTGCGGCTCAAAAAGTAATGGCGGATCCCTTTATCGATTATGTAGAAAATATGAGTTATGCAGACCTATATAATATAGATGCATTGGTAGCACCTTTTGAAGACCAATTTGAAAATTCTCTTATGAGTAGAACAGAAAAAGACGGATTACTTGGACTTGCCTTGGCTGTAAAAGCTATGGCGAAATTTATAAAGAATGGCGGTGACGAACAGATCAAAGAGTATTTGTATTTTTTGGGAGCAATTGGCGGTTCACCGATGCCTTTCGCTACAACAAATTGCCGAGAGTGTCCGAGCAAAGTACCGGGGCATTCAGGTGGTGGTGGTGGAGGCTGCAGTGTTGATTTTAGATCAGTATGGACAAGCGCTGTTATGGGATTGGTTGCTACTGGGGTTGCCGGAGGATATGCTGGCGCAACCGCTGGCTTCTTTACTTTACCGATACTAGGAACGGCAGGGGGAGCTGTAGGCGGAGCTGTGTATGGTGCCGCCTCCGGCTTCGTCTCTGGAGCTCTATTTGGCGTAGCAGGAGAGCTGCTTCGCACATGCGGACGATAAACTGCTAACATTATGTTCGTCAATAAAAAGCACAAAAAAAGAGCGATTGTTGGAGCAATATTTGTTATTGTGACATTTATGGCCTTTGCACCACACGGTTCCTTTGATCCCACAGAGCCAGGGTTTTGGCTGGCAATAGTCTTTGGCTTAATTGGTTCTTTTGCTACAAATTATTCACTGTATATTACGTACAAGAAGTATGGCGAAGGCAGAAAAAAAGCTCATGACGATTGAAGAAATATGAATGAAATGAAGCTAAAGCGATATTTCATTTCGCTTTAGCTTCCTCAGTCTCTAACACTATACCGCCAGCTTGCCGCTTTTCACTCCATTGGTCTTATGGCGGCCTAATGTGTTAGAAATGTTGTCCTGACACGACTGAATCGAGGCTCATGCATGCCCTGCTCATTTCCAAGACCCGTGCATACAGGCCTTTCTCTCAGCGGGGTCATGCTGAATTTATTTCAGCATCTGTTGGCTATTGGGCAGATCCTGAAACAAGCTCAGGATGACCATTACTTTGAGCTTTCAGCTATACCACGCCAATTGATGCGGTGCGCCAAACCATTTGACAGACACAGCGTTTCCCCTCCAAACATAAAAAACGATGTTGCACCGATTGTACAAAAAGCAGTTGTTGCCCATTTCATTAGATGAAGCCTGGGCATTTTTTTCAAAACCAGAAAATCTGGATCGCATCACACCCGACGATATGCACTTCGAAATTCTCACAGGTGCCGATACCGAGTCTTTTCCGGGGCAGATCATCACCTACAAAATAAAGCCCTTCCTCAACATACCTTTCTATTGGGTCACCGAGATCACCCAAAGCGAGGAGAAAAAATATTTCATTGACGAGCAGCGGTTTGGCCCTTACGCTTTTTGGCATCACATGCACAAATTTCGCGCTGTGAAAGATGGGGTGCTTATGGAGGATATTTTACACTACAAATTGCCTTTTGGCTTTTTGGGCGACTGGATGGGGAAACTATTTCTGCATAAGAAGGTGCAAAGCATATTTGACCACCGCGAAAAAATGCTTAAAGAATACTTTAAGGCTGCTTCTGTTCCAACAAATGATCGGCAGCCAATGCCAAAAACAGAAAGTTAGTGCCGCCACCGCCCATCACGTACTCCGTCTGTTGCCAGAAAAAGGGCCATGTTTTCATCTCTGGGAAGTTGGGTCGAATAAGCGCCGTACCCGAGCCTACCCCGCCAGGTATGTACGACCAGTCTGCACGATTGGTGCCATAAGCCACCAACAGTGAATGCGCACCCACTCCGGAAGCAAATGACGCCGTGTTGGAACCGGGATGGCAGCCTGAAGCATGTACTTGTTGGGATAGATATCCGGGAAGTATTGGTGTAGAAAATATTGCTCTACACCAAAGCGCTGCACACCCCAGCCGGCCCCCCAAATATCAGGCTTGTAGGGCACACCATAAGGATTTTCCTTTTGCTGCTCTTCCACCGATTGAGCCAATGCGCGTACGGCATTTTCAAGTTGTTTCTTATGGCCATCATTCTCCAGGTGATCATACATGCGGGCTAATATCCACGCAGTTTGCTTGGCTGTGGCTATGATCTCATCGAAGTTTTTGGTGATGAACCGGCTATAAACAGTGTCGCGTGTGCTGAGGAAGAGCTCTACTGCTGGCGATACTTTTTTAAGCACCGGCGCATGTGCATTATCATCCCACAGCGCCTCGGCCACTTCAAGGCTTTTTTCTGCCAATGCCGGATTATGCTCATTCAGCACACGCCCGGCCGCCGCCAATGCAGCAACTACCTGCATGGCACGGCCTGGGTTCTCTTCAGTAAATACCCAGCGATCATCTGCTCCGCGCAGAGCGTCACCGTGCCAGTTTCCCTTGCTGTTTACCGTGTTGTCCGTCATGGTAGCACCATCGCCCAGCAGGGTGTATTGCCGGAGCGTAGGGCAGATGATGCCGCGATACAGCCTGCCCATCGACTCATAGCCGCCAATAATGCTCTCCAGACCGTGCTCTATTTGTTGAAGCACATCGGGTTGGCCATCAGGGCTGAGCATTTCTACCAGATGTTTATCCGGCTGTATGGTGGTGTTGTCGTATGCTGTGCCAAACTGCTCGTAGGTGTGGGCGAGCATGTGTACAGTACCGGCTTGCGACTCTATTCGAAGGTCGTAGTCGCCGGCATCGTGCCAGCCGCCTTGCGCCAACCGGGGCACATGCTGCCCGGGCCGATATGCTGTGAGGGTAGAGGAGCCTTGCGAATAGCCATCGAAATGAATGGTATCGAGCGGGGCCATCAGTGCGTCATCCATGTGGCAGAGTCCGTGCCACACGCGGTAGCGGTCATTGATGCGCATGTGGCACATCTGTACCGGCAGATAGTATTCCAGTGTAGCTTGCCACACGTCGCGCTTGTACACCTGATCGCTGATCTTAAATGTCGGTGTTCTGTAGGTAGAATAGCGGATAAAGTACAGCCCGGGCTTGGTGATATCAGAAAAATTGAAACGCTTGTATTGATATCGCAGGAAGGCACCCCACTTTTCGGCACGGCCGGCCTTTACAATTTCTTCTTCACCATCTTTGTCCACATATACAAGTTGTACGTCATCTATTCGGGCATCATGGGCATCGAGCTCCAGCACGGCAAACTTTTCCTGTGCCGGGTGATAGCCCACCTGCGACACCTGCAACGCGGGCGGTCGCAGGTACTGCGGTATCACATGGGGCGTCACCTGCCATACGATGGCCGAGTCGGTAGCGCCGGCAGGCACCAGTGAGCGCACGATAAACCAGCCATTATTATGCTTGCCACGGCCATCAAGCAGGCTCAGCATGCCTTGCTTATTTTCTATGGTCATACGCAGGGTGTCATTGTCCGGTGCTATCACAAGGGTACGCCCTTCAGCCATTGGTGTTATTTCTACATGGCCAATGCTGTCGCGCATCATGGGTCCGTTGGCCTGTCGGGGGAATGTGCCGAGCGATTCATCCAGGTAGTAGGCATTGCCGAAGAGGTTGCCGGGAAAAAGCTCCAGGTTGAAGCCCACCTTGCCCACCCATTCGCCGGGCAGCGGCTTGTTCAGGTCTACCACGATGCTAAAGCGGCTATCTTCATCGGCGATCACGCGCAGCGTGTAGTTGAAAGTAAGGTCGGGATAGTGGATGGGATTAAAGCCTTTTTGGTGCTTTGCGGAGTCGGGGTAGGCCATCTGCACACTAATCGCATCGCTTTCTTCATGTACCTGTATGTCGCCGGCCTTGCGGGGCACGGGTTGCCATTGCCCTGGTGTGGGCTCCAGACGCAGGTCGCCGTTGGCCGCTACCCGATTGTCGTGCTGTATGATGGTGACACCTCCCTGATGGCCCTCAGGGTAGTAGTCCTGAGCCAGCGTCACATCGAGGCCGCGCATGGTCAGGTATTTCTCATCACTCAGTTGAAGCTCTTCTGCCGTCTTTATGTCTTCATTGCGGCAGGCGGAGAATATTAAGCAAATACTCAGCGCGGCAGTGGTTAGGTATTGTGTCATAAATCATTGCTTCGAATGGAAAAAACCCCATGAGCACAGGCTCATGAGGTTTATCATAATTTTTTGTTTACAAAGCTTACTCGCCCTGGCCGAGTGAATAGCCGCGTTCGCCATCGAAGGTGTAAAGGTTTTCTGTTTTTATAAAATCCAGTCCACCTTCTTTTATATGGTTCAACAATGCGATCAGATCGTCGTGCTCCAGTACGCCTTCTTTGGCCAGGAAACGGCAGCGCCAGTGGTCGGTGCAGAAGGTTTCGGAAAATCCTTCAGGGTATACACGCACTCCGCGGTTGGTGATCATCTTGAGCTTCAGCGCCGCTTTTTTTGAGAGCTCATTCAGCTTTTTGCCGAGTGTTTCAGGGTTGCGGTTGTCCTCATCCCAATCAAGGAAAACATCGACGCCTACTATTTCCTTTTTGGCTTTTGATCTTTTACTCAGCTTGATGCCTGCCAGGCGCTCACCCGATTTGTAGGCTACCGGGTTCAGGTGACTGGGCTTTTGGCCAAGCCTGAGTATCACTTCTTTGGCAAACTCTGAGCACCCCACCTTCCTCTGCGAATCTTTGCTGTACACATCGGCGGTGTGCACACCATCTTCTATGGTTTTGAGCCATGCGTTGTGAATTTTACCGGCTACCTCGGGCTGGTTCATGTGCACCAGCATCATTACGGCGCCATTGATCAAGCCGCTGGGGTTGGCGATGTTCTGGCCGGCAATGTCGGGTGCAGAACCGTGTATGGCTTCAAACATGGCTACCTCTTCGCCAATGTTGGCTGACCCTCCCAGGCCTACCGAGCCCGTCACCTGGGCCGCTATGTCGGAGATGATGTCGCCGTAGAGGTTTTGTGTTACGATCACATCCATAGAATGTGGTCTGTCGGCAATCAACGCCGAGCCTATATCGATGATCATGTGGTTGGTTTCTATGTCTGGATATTCACGGGCTAAATCGTTGAATATCTGGTGAAAAATACCGTCTACATGCTTCATTATGTTGTCTTTGGTCATGCAGGTTACCTTTTTCCGGCCGTAGGCTTTGGCATATTCAAAGGCAAACCGAACGATCTTCTCAGTGCCCGGCTTAGAAATGAGTTTCAACGCCTGTATCACTTCGTTGGTTTGCTGGTGCTCTATGCCTGCATACAAGTCTTCCTCGTTTTCGCGGATGATCACCATGTCAGTGAGCGGGTGGTTTGTGTGTACGTAGGGATGATACGACCGGCAGGGGCGCACATTGGCAAACAGGCCCAACGTCTTTCTAAATGTCACGTTGAGGCTTTTATAGCCACCACCCTGTGGCGTGGTGATGGGGGCCTTCAGAAAAACCTTCGTTCTGCGCAGCGACTCCCAGGCCTCCGGCGTTATGCCATTGCTCACGCCTTTGCGATATACCTTTTCGCCAATTTCTATTACTTCTGTTTCAATAGCGGCCCCCGCAGCAAACAATATGTCGAGTGTAGCTTGCATGATTTCCGGACCAATGCCGTCGCCGTAAGCGACAGTTATTTTGCGTTTTTCTGCCATACAGGTTTTCTGAGTTTTATAAAAAAAAGATGGTTTAGTGAATCCGAGTGCCGAAGATAGTATTTTAAAAAATAATGCACGGAATCCATGCATGGTTAACCAGATAAGCGACCGGCTGTTTGTGCTCCTGCCAACAATGGCGCCTGTATCAATATACACCAGGTACTTTCGGCCTCTTCCGGGTGGTGCGGCCAATTGTCATTTTTCCTATTCCGTCATTATCCCTTACTTTGAACACTCACTTTTCACAATGTAACAGCCGATGAAACCACAGGAAAAAAAGCTTTTTCTACTCGATGCCATGGCGCTGATCTATCGCGCGCATTTTGCTTTTAGTAAAAACCCACGCATCAATTCGAAAGGGCTCAATACGGGTTCGGTGCTGGGCTTTGCCAATTCACTTTTCGAAATTTTGAATAAGGAAAAACCCTCACACATCGGGGTGGCGTTCGATCCTTTCGGGCCCACCTTCAGGCACGACGACTACGCCGAATACAAGGCACAGCGACAGGAAATGCCCGAAGACATACGCCTCTCCGTACCGCTGGTGAAGGCCCTGCTTAATGCCTGCAACATACCCATACTGGAGGTAGAGCGATTTGAAGCCGATGACGTGATCGGCACATTGGCCAAAAAAGCCTGTAAAAAGGGCTTTACCGTGTATATGATGACGCCCGACAAAGACTTCGCTCAGTTGGTGGAAGATTGCGTGTTTCTGTACAAGCCGTCATATATGGGCAATGCCGTGGACATATTGGGCATACCGGAGGTGCTGAAGAAGTTCGACATAGAGAATGTGGACCAGGTACGGGACATTCTGGGGTTGCAGGGCGATGCCTCCGACAATATACCGGGCATACCCGGCATTGGGGCAAAAACCGCCGTGAAGCTGCTGAAGGAGTTTGGCACCGTAGAAAATCTCGTGGCCAATGCGGACAAGTTGAAAGGTAAGCAACGTGAGAATGTGGAAAATTTCGGGGCACAGGGCATTCTTTCCAAGCAGCTCGCCACCATAGTCACCGATGTGCCCATAGCCTTCGATGAAGAAAAACTGAAACACAACGGTTTCGATGAAGAAGCGCTGACGGCGCTGTTTGATGAGCTGGAATTTCGCACAATGGCCAAACGCGTGCTGGGCGCCCCCGAAGGCATGGCGGCCACGCCGGAAAACGCCCAACTCGACCTGTTCTCTGCGCAGACGGCGAGCCCGGCGGCAGTGGAAGATAAAATAGAAACTGAGCCGCCGGAGAAGCGCCATCTGCTCAATACCATTCACGATTACCACCTGATAGATACGCCGGCATTGATACAGTCGCTGGCCGACTACCTGAGCCTGCAAAAGGAGTTTTGTTTCGACACGGAAACCACCGACCTGTGCGCCCGAGATGCAGCGCTGGTCGGGCTGGCTTTTTCGTATGTGCCCACAGAGGCGTACTATGTGCCGGTACCTGCCGACAAAAAAGCCGCGCAGGAAATTGTCGATATGCTGAAGGCTGTACTGGAAAATCCCAACATCAAAAAGATCGGGCAAAACCTGAAGTACGACATCGTGGTGCTGAAAAACTACGGTGTGCAGGTACAGGGTGCGCTGTTCGACACCATGCTGGCGCACTACCTCTTCGAGCCCGAAACCCGCCACAATATGGACGCTATGGCTGAAAATTTTTTGAATTACAGCCCTGTATCCATAGAAAGCCTGATTGGGAAAAAGGGCAGCAAACAAGGCAATATGCGCGAAGCAGACGTGCAGAAGGTAGCAGAATATGCCGGCGAAGACGCGGACATCACCCTGCAACTGAAGCATACTTTTGAGCCTTTGCTGAAGGAGAAGGGAATAGAGAAACTCTTTTACGAAGTGGAGGTGCCACTGGTGCCTGTGTTGGCCGGCATGGAGTACGAAGGCATTTGCATAGATCAAAAAGCCCTCGCCCAGCTCTCTGAAGAAATGGCCCAGGACAGCGCCCGGCTGGAACAGCAGATCTACGATATGGCCGGGCAAACATTCAATATAGCCTCTCCCAAGCAGCTTGGTGAGGTATTGTTTGACGGCATGAAGCTGAGTGAAAAACCAAAAAAAACAAAGAGTGGCCAATATGCCACAGGCGAAGATATACTTACCGACCTGGCGCGTGAGCATCCCATCGCACAGATGATCCTGGATTTTCGCCAGATACAAAAGCTCAAGTCTACCTACATCGACGCCCTGCCAACGCTGGTGAGCAAGGCCGATGGTCGTATTCATACTTCTTACAATCAGGCCGTAGCGGCCACGGGCCGGCTCAGCAGTACCAATCCCAACCTGCAAAATATACCCATCCGAACGGAAAAGGGCCGGGAAATTCGCAAAGCCTTTGTGCCCAGAAGCAAAGACTACGTGCTCATGTCTGCTGATTATTCACAGATCGAACTGAGGATTCTTGCTGAGTTTTCCAAAGACCAAAGCATGATCAGCGCCTTTAAGGAAGGTAAAGACATACATGCAGCTACTGCGGCCAAGGTATTTGATGTGCCGCTGGAGCAGGTGACCGCCGACCAGCGCAGTAAGGCAAAGTCGGTAAACTTTGGTATAAGCTATGGGCAAACGGCCTTTGGGCTGGCCCGCAACCTCGGCATTTCGCGCACCGAAGCACAGGAAATCATCAATGCCTATTTCAAAGAGTTTCCTTCTATAGGCGCCTACATGGATGGCCTCATAGAAAAGGCGCGTAAGCTTGGATATGCTGAAACGATACTTGGCCGCCGTCGCTACCTGCGCGACATCAACAGTAGAAATGCTACCGTACGCGGCTTCGCCGAGCGCAACGCCGTAAATGCCCCAATTCAAGGCAGCGCGGCCGACATGATTAAAGTGGCTATGATCCGCATTTACGAATGGATGCTGAAAGAAAAGCTGCGTTCAAAGATGCTGCTTCAGGTGCACGATGAGTTGGTGTTCGATGTACACCGCCAGGAGCAGGCACTTATGGAAAAGCACATTCCGGAGTTTATGAAAAACGCCATAGTGATGGACGTGCCGATAGAGGTGGGTTTGGGTTTTGGTGAGAACTGGCTCGAGGCGCATTAAAAAAGAAGCGATGGCAACCGATGGCTAACGCCTGAGGGTGAGATAAATATCCTCCATAAGCACCAGGCGCATTTCCTGTTCGGCCATGGCGTCTACGTCGTATGCCAGCCCTTCCTCATCGCCCTGGTCGATGAATCGAAGGATGCTGTCTTCCAGCTTCCATGAAAGCTGATTGGTGAGCGTATCTGAAGAAAATATGCAGCCATCGTAGCCATACGCCGCTATTTCCACGCTGCCGTCCTCATGAAATTTAATCTTGCCCTGCATGCGCCGGTGCTGATCGGGTATATTGGCGAGTTCTTCCGATTGCGTGCTCCACTCTGCGTTCCACTCGCCTACAATTAATTCGCTGTCTGTTTTATCCGATTTGCCTTGGCAGGAAGTGAGCAATTGGCCTATGAGCATGGCCGAAAAAGTATATAAAAATAGCTTGGCACCTGTCTTCATCATTCATTATTCTATACCGATAGTAGAACCCATCTGCCTTCAAATTATTGCGGCCGACACTGCACCGGGCCGGGATAAAGGTAAGTATTTTTTTTCTGATCAGTGATTCTTTATATGTGACTGCTACCCCCGGCATGCCCATTGAAAATGACGCTTCCAGAGTTTGTTTTTTACCTCTTCAAAGGCAAATACATATGCGCTTTCTGTGCCATGCGCAGGATAGATCGGTTGCCCAACGTTACCTTATCCAGCTCTGGCAGCGGCACCCAGGCCAGGTCGTGCGACTCATGGCTTACGGTAAATGGCTCCTCCTTGTCGGCCAGAAAGAGGTAGCGAAGGTCGTAGTGCAAATGGCACTGCAACTCGCCCCGAGCAGGTATGGCGTGTATGTCGATGTCGAAAAAGGCATCGCTGACTAAGCTGAGCGCGGTGAGACCTGTTTCTTCTTCGGCTTCCGACAGTGCCACTTGCAGCACATGCTCATTGCCATCGGCATGGCCACCGGGCTGCAGCCAGCGGTTCAGCTTTCGGTGGTGGGTGAGCAGTACGTGTTGCCCGCTGCCGTCCATGATCCAGGCCGACCCCGTGACGTGGCCGGTGCTCAGTGCACGGGTAAAGCAGGTAGGGAAGTTGCGCAAAAGGGAAAGAAAACGACCGACAAACAGACCCTCTTCTTTATACTCCGTGCGGTAGTTTTCTAATTGTACAAGCAGTTTGCTGCGATCCATGGTGTGTGGCGCTGTCAAAAGAGTATTGCTTCGCGAGTGTAAATATCGGATCTACTTCATGTGCATTATAAATGAACAGGCATCAGCCGGCCTTCATTTTCAATTGGCTTATACATCAGCCCATGAATGGATAGCGAAAATCTGTGGGCGACACCATATTCTCTTTTATTGCCCTTGGCGAGGTCCATCGCAGCAGGTTGAGCATGGAGCCGGCCTTGTCGTTGGTGCCAGAGGCACGCGCTCCGCCAAAAGGTTGCTGACCCACTACGGCACCGGTCGGCTTGTCGTTTATGTAGAAATTGCCGGCGGCATGGGTGAGCTTCTGGGTAGCAAGCGCCAATGAATACCGATCTTGGGCAAACACTGCCCCTGTGAGCGCATATGGCGAGGTGTTGTCGACCAGGTACAGCGCCTCTTCAAAGCGGCTCGCCTGGTATACGTAAATGGTGACCACCGGCCCGAATATTTCCTCTTGCATGGTGACAAAATGCGGATCTTCGGTCAGCACTATAGTGGGCTCTATAAAGTAGCCCTTTGATTTGTCGTAGTTGCCGCCGGCAATGATTTCCGACACCTTGCTCTCCCGCGCTTTTTCAATATATGCCGCTATCTTGTCGAAAGAGTGCTCATCAATCACGGCATTCACAAAGTTGCCGAAGTCTTCCACATCGCCCATGGCCATAGCGCCTGCATCTACGAGCAGTTTTTCCTGTATATCCGGCCATAAATTATCGGGCAGGTATACCCGCGATACTGCCGAGCACTTTTGTCCCTGAAACTCAAACCCACCTCGTACAATGGCGGTAGCCACAGCGCCGGCATCGGCACTGGCATGTGCTATGATAAAGTCCTTGCCGCCCGTTTCGCCCACTATGCGCGGGTAGCTTTTATAGCGGTCTATGTTGTCGCCGATGGTTTTCCAGAAGCTTTTAAAGACCCCCGTGCTGCCCGTGTAGTGTATGCCGGCAAACTGCGGATGATCAAACACTATTTTGCTGGCCAACGGCCCCTGGTCGTACACCAAGTTGATGACACCCGGCGGCAGACCTGCTTCCATGAACAGTTGCATAAGAAAATGTGCCGAATAGGCCTGCTTAGGCGAAGGCTTCCACACGACAGTGTTGCCCATCAGTGCCGGCGCAGTGGGCAAATTGGCCGCTATAGAGGTGAAATTGAAAGGCGTAACGGCGTACACAAAACCTTCCAGCGCCCTGTACTCCATCCTGTTCCAGGTGTTGGTGGGCGAGTAAGGCTGTTCTTTGTAAATGGCCGCCATGTAAGCAGCATTGAAGCGGAAAAAATCTATGGTTTCGCAGGCGGCATCTATCTCGGCCTGATAGGCATTTTTTGATTGGCCGAGCATGGTGGCTGCATTGATGCGGGCGCGCCACGGGCCGGCGAGCAGGTCGGCGGCCTTTAAAAATATACTCGCGCGATGTTCCCAACTCAGCGCTTCCCAATCTTCCTTGGCATTGAGGGCTGCATTGATGGCCTGCTCTATATGTCCCTCGTCTGACCGGTGATAATGGCCAAGCACATGCTGATGATTGTGGGGCATTGTTACGGCTACCTGCTCTGCACTGCGCACCGCTTCGCCGCCAATCACCATCGGAATATCCAGTTGCTGGCTCTTTAGCGATTTGATTGCTTCCGTCAGCGCCTTTCTCTCCGGGCTGTCGGGGGTGTAAGCCAGTACGGGCTCATTTTTAGGTTCGGGTATTACGAAAAATGCTTTGCTCATGATGTGTTCTTTTGATCAGTGTATGACCTGCAAAATTAGGCATTTGAACCAGTGGGCAAAGTATCGGGCAGAATATGCAGCAATTCGCGCAAGTCGGCAATGGTGTGTGTGGGTGCCAGGTCGCTGCTCGTGGCGTTGGGGTTGAAGAAGACACAATCGATGCCGGCAGAGAGCGCCCCGCCAATATCAGTGACGAGGTTGTCGCCTATCACGAGTGAATCCTCTTTTGAAGCACCGGCAATCTCAAGCGCGTGTTCAAAGAATTCCACCTCCGGCTTGCGATATCCTGCGCTGTCGGAGGTGATTATTTTCGGGAAATAGTCACTGAGGCCACTGGCTTTTATCTTCAGATACTGCACATCGTCGAAGCCGTTGGTGATGATGTGCATTTGGTAGTGATCCCTCAGTCGGTCCAGTACTTCTACGGCATTGGCTACAAGGTGGGGCTTATTTGGGCAGATGCTGAGGAAGCGGTGATCAAGGTCTTCCGGCACGTCGGCGCTTCCCAATAGTGACAGCACGTTGCGGAAGCGGCGCTCCCGCAGGTTGTCTTTATCAAGCTTTTTTTCATTGAAATCATGCCACAGACCGGCGTTCACCTGGCGAAACGCTTGCAAAAAGTCATCGGCAGTGAAGGTTTGCAGGTTGCTGAACCGGTAGTGATCGTAGAGTTCATGTAGGGTTTCCAACGTGTTGCGCTCATAGTCCCACAGGGTGTGGTCGAGATCGAAAAAAAGATGTATATACTTTTTCACTTGTTCCGTTTTCAGCACTAACCGCCTCTTAAGTCTATTGTTTTAGCGTGCTAAAAGGCGGATCCGGCGCGGTTGTGCTGTCGAAAGGCGGCCAATTCTCTGTTGCTCTGCATGGTTTTGAAATCCTCAAGGTCCTTCATCAGCATTTGGTCGCGGTGCAGGTAGCCCATTACCTGGCCCAGCAGGTCTTGTACTTCTTCTTTCACCTGATAAAAAATCCACTGGTCGGAGCGACGGGCACTTACAATACCGGCATTTTTCAGGTAATTCATGTGCCGCGATGTTTTTGTTTGGGTGAAATCGAGCAGAATTTCTATGTCAGAAATGGTCAATTCACTGTGGTGCATCAGCAGGTTCAGTATGCGCACACGCGACTCATCGGACAGCGCTTTGAATATTCTTGACCCAAACGATAAGCTGAAATTTTTTAGCCGCATTGCGTTACTCGCTTCATCCAAAAGTAATGACAGGCCTGTAAACATTCTCATTTAGCAATCATTTTATAGGGTGTGCGTTAAAAAAAGTTAAAAGAATTGCTCTTTCTTTTTACCGGGTTTATTTTTACCAAATACAGAACAGACATGCGGAGTAGGCTTTATATTTTGTTCACGACAGTGCTCTTTTCGGCAGCTTTCCTTTTGCCAGCTTTGGAGGCATCCGCACAGGCAGATAAAGGCGATGTGATACAATTCTCCGGCATGATAGTGACGGAAGACAGCACCATGGCCATACCCGGTGTGCACGTATATGTGCCCAAAGGCGGGCGCGGTACCACCACCAATCCATACGGCTATTTCTCCTTTCCGGCATTGGAGGGCGACAGTGTGTTGATGAGTGCCGTGGGCTTCAAACGAAAATACATACAGCTGCCTGAAATAGAAGGCGACAGCTACACCGTAATGATCGCGCTGGAGGAAGATACGACGCTACTAGCAGAACAGATCGTGCGGCCACTGCCTTCGGAGGAAATGTTTAAAGAAATGGTGCTGGCGATGCGGTCGCCCCATGCGGAGGCGCTGAGCAACATGGATGAAAATCTCAACCCTGCCACATTGGCCATGATCGCCCGCAACATGCCTATGGATGGCAGCATGAACCATCGCTATTTTGTACAGACTCAGTCGGAGTATCTCTTCGATGGTTCCGGCCCCCGGCCCAACCCACTGCTCAACCCCTTTGCCTGGGCCGATTTTTTTAAATCGCTCAAAAAGAAAAAATAGTTCATTCTTGAGACATTCTCCAATCTCTAGCAGAGGCTAAAGCATTTTTCTACGCCATTGTGCCCCAGGCTGAAGCCACCTATATCAAAATGATCGTATAATTTTTAATGCATTGGAAGCAGGTCCATCAGATCGATTTGCTGTACCGCGGGCCATCGGTGATGGCCTGCCAGTGGCGATCATCGAACAGTTGGCAAATATTCCGCACAAAAGCGTAGCCTGCGGTGGTGATGCGCAACCCATTCTCGTGCAGTTGCACCAGCCCTTCGCGCTCCATCTGCGCCAGTTTATCAAGTTTATCCTGCCCGATCGATGGCAGGTCGAAGGGTCCCCACACCGTAGCATGCTGGCAGATGATGTCGCGGATGATGCGCCTTATCTCCATATCGCGCTCTGTACACACATGGCCATTGCAGAGCAGCGAAGCGCCATCGGCCAGGGCTTGTTGATAGGCTTTTACCGTTTTCACATTTTGAGCAAAAGCGTATTTGGCGTCGCTAATGGCCGACATGCCCAGGCCGATGAGCAATTCGGTATTGGTAACGGTGTAGCCCATAAAGTTGCGATGCAAAACACCCGCCTTGTGTGCTTTCAGCAGCTCGTCGCCTTCCAGGGCGAAGTGATCCATGCCTATTTCACTGTATCCTTCCTCCAGCAGCATTTGTCTGCCTGTTTCGTACAGTTGTCGTTTGTAAGCGTCTTCCGGCAGGTCGAGCTTGGTGTACCGGCGTTGGCCGGGGCGCTTCCAGGGCACGTGCGCATAACTGTAGAACGCAATGCGTTCTGGCCGCAAAGCCAGCACCTTGGCAAACGTATTCCTGATCACGGCTATGGTTTGAAATGGAAGGCCATATACCAGGTCGAAGTTGATCGAATGATATCCAATCTGGCGCGCCTGCTCCGTTACACGCACTACATTTTCGTAGGGCTGTATGCGATTGATGGTGGTTTGAACCTTCAGGTCGAAATCCTGCACGCCAAAACTCACCCGCCTGAAGCCTTTCTCATAGAGTGCTTGTAGGTGATGTGCCGTGGTATTGTTGGGGTGCCCCTCAAAGCTGAATTCCCGGTAGAACCGGTTTCCGGCTTGTTCCAGCAATCCTTCCATAAGCCGGCTAAGACTTTCGGGACTGAAAAACGTGGGCGTACCACCACCCAGATGTATTTCACGTATGTGTGGCGGTTCTGAAAATAACCGGAGATAAGCGCTCCACTCGCTCAGTACCGCATCGATGTAGCTGCGCTCTACTGTGTGATTTTTGGTAATATGCTGTGTGCAGCCACAGTAGGTGCAGAGCGACTCACAGTAGGGGAGGTGCACATACAGGCTGATGCCCTTGCTGCTGTTGCTCTCTTCAAACGTTTTGCGAACCAGGTGCGGCCAGGTATGGTGCAGTGTTTCGTGAAACTGCCACATGGGTACCGTAGGATAGCTGGTGTACCGCGGCACCGGCACATTATATTTTTTTATCAGCTCGTTTCTGTCCATAATTATCGCTTGCAAATAAAGCTATTTTTACAGCGCGAGTCCATGAGGCGGGAGGGGGGCGCGGGCGAGGCTGTTAAAATTTAAAGCTGTGCAGCCAATGCTGAGTAGCCAACATGATCTCTGCGAATATCAACGATCGGGATATTAATTTCTGTTTGGCCGTGTTTTTACCTTATACACTACTTTACTAGCTTTACGACCAATGAAATTTCTCTATCCGGAATTTTTATACGGCCTGTCGGCACTTGCAATTCCCGTCATCATTCATTTATTCAATTTTCGCAAGGCCAAAAAAGTTTATTTTTCCAGTACGCTCTTCCTCCGGAATATACAGGAAGCGACCAGCCGCAAACGAAGGTTAAAGCATTACCTGATTCTGGCTTCGAGGTTGTTGTTCATCTTCTTTCTGGTGCTGGCTTTTGCCCAGCCTTACATGCCCGCCGGAGACACCTCGCCTACGGCAGAAAATGTGCTCATTTACCTGGACAACTCTCAAAGCATGACCAACAAGGCGTCTGACTTTGCCAGCGGTCTCGATCAGGGTATGGCCCACATCAGCGAAATACTGAAGCTGTATCCGGCAAACACGAACTACAAGCTGCTCACCAACGACTTTGCCCCATCATCCAACGCCTACAAAACCAGGGATGAGTTGGAAGATATGCTCACCGAAATAGAAGCATCACACACCAGCAGATCGTTGCCGGAGGTGCTCGACCGGCTCAATGCCGGTATGGAAGCCGGTGAGGGCGACAAAAGTGATCTTTATATTATTTCCGACTTTCAAAAGTCGACCGTTGGCGATATGGCAGACTATGCCATAGATACCGGCCTTCAGGTGCTGGTGGTGCCTGTGCAGCACGAATACTCCAAAAATGTGTTTTTAGACACTTTATATCTTTCCAATCCTTTTGCCCTGCCAGGCCAGCGCAGTGAGGTACATATTGTGCTGCGCAATGCCGGTCTGGAGCCGGAGGCCGACCTTGATGTGCGACTGTTTGTTAATGAAATTCAATCGGGCAATACCAGCGTGAGCATCTCCGCCAACGACACCGCCCATATTCAGTTTGCACTCAACCTGGACCAGGATGACGTAAAGCGATGTCGCATCAGCTTCGAGGACTTCCCCGTCACCTACGACAATGACTTCTATTTTGTGATCAACCCCCTGGAAAAGGTCAATATACTGGAGATCAAATCATATGAGGGGCCCGGCGCCATTGGTCAGGTTTATGCCAATGAGTCACTCTTCAATCTGCTGAGCCAGCAGGTGAGCAATGTCGACTACAGCGCCCTGCGCGCCATGGATATGGTGGTGTTGAACCAACTGCCGCAGATAGAGGCTTCGCTGCTCATCACACTCACAGCATTTGCTGATGCCGGAGGCACTGTTTTGGTCATTCCCGGCGAGGACCCTGCCACCGATTCTTATCAGTCGCTGCTGGGGCAAGGACTTACTTCGGCACAAGACACGATGATGGAAACACTGGCGCCCATCGATTTCTCTAATCCTTTTTTCGACGAGATATTCGAGAAAAACTCTGATCGCATATCCATGCCCAAAGCGCGCAACAGTCTGAGATGGGACAGCGATCAGCAAACGATCCTCAGCCTACAAAATGGTTTGCGGTACCTTTCGAAGCTCGGCGGCCCAGCCCGTGGGCCGGTATATTTGTTTGGCTCTCCGCTCTCCGACGACTATACTACCCTGCACCGCCACGCTATCTTTGTGCCGGTGATGTATAAGGTTGCCACGGGAAGCAAGACGAAATCCGGCCGGCTGTACTACAACATCGACGAGCCTACCCTGACTGTACAGATGGACAGCCTGAGCAGAAAGGATGTTTTTAGACTGCAACAGGCAGAGCAGGAGATCATACCGGCACAGCGCGTGAGCGGCAACAGCCTGGTGATGGAAATACCAAAGTTCACGCTAACACCCGGCCTCTACTCGCTCAGGCTGAACGAACAGGAACGCGGCACGCTGGCCTTCAATGTGGCCAAGCCCGAGTCTATATTGGCACAGTACACCGAAGATGGCATTGCCGGACTCTTTGCCGAAGATAACGTAGCCATTTTTGATGCGTCGAATGCGGAGAACTTTGCCAGCTCGGTGAATGCCAAAAGATTTGGCGTGCCGCTATGGAAATATGCTGTAATTTTAGCCCTGTTCTTTTTGTTGGTTGAGATTCTGTTAATTAGATTTTTATAATTCATGAGCATCCTGCTGAAAAACGTTCAGATTTACGATGAACGCTCGCCTGATCACCTGAAAAAGAAAAATATATTGATCGCCGACGATGGCATCATTCAGTCCATCGACCAGCAGGAACATACCGCCGGGCATGTGATAGAGGGCAAAAGCCTGAAAGTATCCATCGGTTGGTTCGACATGTGGGCCAACTTCAGCGATCCGGGCCTTGAGCACAAGGAAGATCTGGAGAGCGGCCGTGCCGCCGCCGCCGCCGGTGGTTTTACGGGTGTAGCCCTGGTACCCAATACCCAGCCGGTGATCGATTCGAAAAATGACATCAGCTACTTACTGGCTAAAAACAGCCAATCCATCACGCAAATATATCCCTATGGTGCTACTACCGTTGGCTGTGAAGGCACCGAGCTTACCGAAATGATCGACATGCATCACGCCGGAGCCGCAGCTTTCACTGACGGTGAGCAGCCGATCTGGAATACCGACATACTGCACAAGTCGCTGCTGTACCTCAAGAAGATCGACAGCCTGCTCATCAATCGCCCGGAAGAGAAGCACCTTACTGCCTACGGCATCATGAATGAAGGCGTAACCAGCACCATGCTCGGCATGAAGGGCATGCCCTCTATAGCGGAAGAGCTGATGGTACGCCGCGACTTGGATCTGTTGCGCTACGCTGGTGGCAAGCTTCACTTTGCCAATATATCTACCGCCGGAGCGGTGCGGCTGCTGAGGAAAGCACGCAATGAAGCGCTGCCGGTGAGCTGCCACGTGGCTGTACACAACCTGATGTGGGACGACAGCGCCCTCACCGACTACGACACCAACTACAAGGTGAACCCTCCGCTGCGCACGGCTTCCGACATCAAAGCACTGGAGCGAGGGCTGAAGGATGGGGTGATCGACGCCATAGCCTCAGGGCACAGCCCGCAGGATACAGAAAGCAAAAATGTGGAGTTTGACCTGGCCGACTATGGCATGATCGCGCTTCAAACGTTTTTTCCGATCATCAACAGCATATGCCAAAAAGACGATTTGCAGACTTATTTAAATGCTTTTACTACGCGGCCCAGGGTGCTGTTGGATATACCCGTGCCATCGGTGGAAGTAGGAGAGCAAGCCAACCTCACTGTTTTTGATACAAGCGCAGAGTGGCGGTTTGATGCACGCACTAATCGATCCCGTTCACAGAACTCACCACTGTTTGGTCAAAAACTAAAGGGCAGGGTGTTGGCTACTATAAATAATGGCCGTTGGTTTATTTGCGATAAATGATGGGAGCAGGCCACCATACAACAAGCATGATCAAAAACCCACTCTTTCGTGTACCGCTGCGCTATGGCCTGATTGGCAGCGCGTTTTCCGTTGTGATGTTTTTGTTTTTGTACCTGATTCACAAAAATCCCCTCATCACCACAAAAATATTTGATGTGATCGTGCTGCTGATCTTTCTTGTGTTTGCCATGAAGGACTATCGCAGCCGGCAGGAGGGGGGTAAATTGTTTTTTTGGCAGGGTATGACGGTGGGTATGGTCGTGTTTATTGTTGTGGCCGCGTTGTCTGCCATATTCATATATTTCATGCTGGCCCACTGGGATACCGACTTGCTGCAAAGCTACATCAACGACCGCATAGCTTATATGGAACTCAACAAAACCCAAATGCTGGAAAAGCTGGATGAGCCCTCCTTTGATCTGGCCCGTGATGCAGTGCTTCAGACTTCGGCCTTCGACCTGGCGATAGACGACTTTTTGAAAAAATCCTTTATTGGACTATTTTTAACCATTATACTCTCCTTAATCTTTCGCAAACAATAACTACCACCACTTATGGAAACAAAACCCAGTATTTCATCGATTGGCCTGCGCTATGGCCTCATTGTAGGCGTGATAGCGAGTGTTTACACCCTTATTTTGTACATGGCTGGCTTAGGCAACAACACGCCATTAGGCCTGCTCGGTCTGGTGATCCTGATTGCCGGTATCGTAATGGCGCACAATGCCTACAAGGCTCAGGGCAATGGCTTCATGTCCATCGGCCAGGGCATAGGCATCGGCATGATCCTCTCTATTGTGTCGGGCATCATCAGCTCATTGGTTACCTACCTGTATGTGGCCTTCATCGACGATTCTGCCATTCGTGAACGTACAGATCAGGCTATGCTTGATATGGAAAGCCAGGGCCTGAGCGACGAGCAGATAGACCAGGCCATGAAATACACCGAAATGTTTACCTCGCCGATCATGATATTGGTGTGGGGAATAGTAGGCAGCATTATTATGGGTTTCATTATTAGCTTGATCATCTCATTATTTACCAAAAAAACAGAACCCCAACCGAGTATATAATTAATGACGGAAGCATTGGATATAACGGTGGTCATTCCGCTCTACAACGAGGAAGAGTCGATCACCGAATTGTGTAACTGGATAAGCCGTGTGATGGACACACACGGCTTTCACTTTGAAGTGATCATGGTGGACGACGGCAGCAGTGATGCCAGTTGGGCCAAGGTGCTGGCCATTTCCAGCAAAAACCCAGCCTTTAAGGGGCTGCGCTTCAACCGCAACCACGGCAAATCTGCCGCGCTCAACACTGCCTTCAAGTATGCCAGGGGCCAGGTAGTGATTACCATGGACGCCGACATGCAGGACAGCCCGGACGAAATACCCGAGCTGTATCGCATGGTAGCCTCAGAGGGCTGGGACCTGGTGTCGGGCTGGAAAAAAGTACGGCACGACCCGGTAAGCAAAACCATACCTTCCCGGTTTTTCAATATGGTCACCCGTATGCTTTCCGGTATTCGGCTGCACGATTTCAACTGCGGGCTGAAAGCCTACAAAAACATAGTGATCAAAAACATCAGTGTGTACGGCGAGATGCACCGCTACATACCGGTGATCTGTAAGTGGAATGGCTTTGGCCGCATCACTGAAAAGGTGGTGGAGCACCGCCCGCGCAAATATGGCCAAACCAAGTTTGGCATTGAGCGCTTCATTTTTGGCTTCCTCGACCTGCTGTCCATCTCTTTCGTCACGCGCTTCATGAAGCGCCCCATGCATTTTTTTGGCAGCCTGGGCTCGCTGTCTTTTTTGATGGGCCTCATCATCACTGCCTATCTTATCGGCGAGAAGGTGTACAACATACACCATCAGCTTCGGGTGCGCGATGTGGTGCAGCAGCCGCTATTTTACCTGGCGCTGGTGGCCATAGTGGTCGGTGTGCAGCTATTCCTGGCTGGCTTCCTGGCAGAGCTCAATGCCCTGAATATGTCGCGCGAGACCAACTACCTGCTGCTGGAAAAGGTGGGCTATAGCGAGCGGCACAGTGCAGAAGCCTCATAAATAAGATATGAGACCGACTGGCTTAGCTGCCGATGTAAAAATGATAGCCCACAGAAAATAGTACCGGCCACGGTTGAGTAAGATCTTCAATTTGAGGATTTTTCTCGAGGGCATCATAGTCGTTTTTAAACGACTGCGATCGGGCAGGCACCAGCAGGCTCACTTCCCAAAAGGAGCCTTCACTGGAAAGTGAATTAATACGCAAACCTACACCGAAGCTTGGTCCATAATAAGACTTCGACTCCGTGGATAGTCCCTCGATTTTGATGGACGCATTGTAGCCGTACATGCCGGTAAAGAAAAATTCTGTCTGACGCTCGCTCGGTATGAGGTACTGGGCGCCGACATTGTAGCCAACACCGACCAGGTTATAGCCAATGCCGGCAAACAGCGCCAACTGGCTGGCAGGATTTACAGAAATACGGGGGCCCAAACCTCCATAAGGAAGCCCAATGCCAAACCCGATGGAAGCACTGCCGCGTGATGATCCTAGGTGTTGTGCAACTACGTGACCGGAAAGCAGCATGCCTGTGCAAAAAATAAGCAATAATACAATGAGGGTTTTCATAAAAAGGGTGATTAGTTGTGATACATATCTGCGGTCAGCTGAGTAATTGCTTGGCCTTGTGTCGAATCCGCCGCATACTTCTTCATGCCATTTTTTATATAAAAAGCCAGATTTTCTTCTTCGCTATCCAACTGACTATTGTTCATTTCAAGCGGTGCTTTTTTTGCGATCAGGGATTTAATACGAAGCTTCATTTTCTCATCTGCCGGGTCGACTGGAATTAGTTTTATAGCCGATTTCACCATGCCCACTGTGGGTCGAGCTACTATGATGTACACCTTGTTGGGGAGTAGATGGGCTTCTATGAAATCCCTGTTTTCAGCATTGGCCCAAAAAATATGTTTGCCCGGTTCGCACTCATAAATAAAATAGTTGCTGCCGCTGAACTTCCCGAGGTAGTTATGGCCGTCGAAATACCTGAAATTGATTAAGGCACCGGTGCCAGATGTGCGTATGAAATAGACGAGAGATCGGCCTTCTGCTGGTTCTTTAAAATCTTGAGCCAGGGCTAACGAAGCTGACAGGAACAAAAGAAAAGTAAATAATGATTGAAAAAGTAGTTTGATCATAACTCAATCAGGTCTAAAAAAGTCACATAAATTTAAGGAGGGAAAGGATTTGATGGGCGCGCGAGTGCCTTGTTTTTTATGGACATATTAACTATAAATATGTCATGCTTTTTTCACTAGTGGTATAATGGACTGCTTTATTATTTACAATAAAAAGGCACATTATCCGGCAAGAATTGCTAGCGATGCATGCTTCTGGAACAGAAATCATACATCACGTTTTGACTAATGGAAGCATTGGCACGGGAAAGCATTACCGGTGATTTGGAGATCATTATGCTTTAGAAGATGCAGACCATGGAAATGGATCAGCCGCGCGAAATGGTCTGTGTGTATTCTAAGACTTAAGCAATTAAAATAGTACAATTTTATGAGGCGAA
>CAZQVB010000030.1:19598-55376 GCA_964596645.1 uncultured Roseivirgaceae bacterium | reverse complement strand
ACAGTTTTTGGGGTTTAGGTAGGGATCCTGTCAACCTATTTCATGAGGAGGTAATTTCACTAATCACCAGTCTACGAGTCTACCAATCCACCAGTCTACCAGTCAGCGCTCTCACACTTTCTGCCTGCTACAGGTGCTGCTGCAGCGATTGCAGGGCTTTTGGCAGATGATCGATGATGTCGGAGGCGTTCATCGCCTGCTCGGTAAGGGCTTGCGCGGCATAGTCGCCGGCCAGGCCGTGCAGGTATACGGCAAGCAGACATGCATTCTGCGGCGCAAGCCTTTGTGCCAGAAATCCGGTGATAATGCCCGTAAGCACATCACCACTGCCTCCGGTAGCCATACCCGGATTGCCGGTTGAGTTGAAAAAAACTTTGCCATCGGGCGTAGAAATGGAAGTATGGGCACCTTTGAGCACAATGAATACTTTGTACTCTTTGGAATAGGCCATTTGCTGTTCCAATCGCTCAAAGTCGTTGGCCCAAAACCCTACTATGCGCTTAAACTCCCCAGGATGCGGGGTGAGGATGGAGCCTTCCGGAAGTTTGCGTAAAAATTCTTTTTCCCTTGCGATGATATTCAGTGCGTCGGCATCGAGCACTACAGGCCCCTTTGCCTGTTGCAATACCCTTGAAAGCACATCGAAAGTGTCGTAGTGCTGATCGAGCCCGGGGCCCACCGCTATGGTGTCGAACTGTTCCAAATCGGGGCAGCCGGAAATGAAGCGCTCGTTCAGGTCGACCGAAACCATGGCCTCCGGAACGGCTATCTGCATGATGTCGTAGCCACAGCGCGGTATGTGCAGGGTGAGCAGGCCGGCACCCGCGCGTAGGCAGGCCCTGGCGCTGAGCACCGCGGCGCCCATTTTGCCCATGGAGCCCGCAAGCAGCATCGTACGGCCAAAATGCGTTTTGTGATCAAACTTATTGCGCTTAGCCATCAGGTGCACCACATCATGGCGCTGGGTATAATAGTAGGAAGGCTCTTGCTGGTCGATAAATGTCTTGGATAAACCAATATCCGCCACTTGCCAATTGGATACGTAGTCAGCATTTTCAGGCATAAAAAATGCCAGCTTGGGTAGTTGAAAAGTGAGTGTGGCCGATGATTTCACCACTGTGCTTTCCTTCGGCGTGTGGCTGTCGCAGTACAGCCCGGAGGGCACGTCCACTGATACCACCGTCATCTGGCGGTCATTGATGCGCTGTATGACTTTGGCATGTAAGCCCTCGACAGGCCTCGACAAACCAGTACCAAAGATGGCGTCGATAATGACGCCCGCCTGGTTCCAATCGATGCCGTCGAGATCTTCCTCGTTGTCGATTGCCCCCACCGCTATCAGTTGCTCCAGCCTCAGCAGGTTTTCGCGAAAATCCGGTGCGTGATTGCCCGATTTATGGATAACATAGACGCGGACGTTACAGCCAGCCAGATGCAGCATCCGGCCAATGGCTGCACCGTCGCCGCCGTTGTTGCCGGTACCGCAAATGATGGTCACCGCACATTCTTTAGAATATTTATAAGAGAACCAATGCACAAAAGCCTGTGATGCGCGCTCCATCAAATCGAGGGAGGCAATGGGTTCGTGTTGAATGGTGTATTGATCGGCCTCCTTAATCTGAGAAGCTGAAAGTATTTTCATTGTGGGGTACAGTTTATAGGTTGGCTGCGTCGAAGATAGCAGGATGGTTGACTAGAGGCAATGCGCCACGTAGCCAATATTGAAGCAATCTCTCAAAATTTATTTGGTGGACGCTGTGCTGTTGCCATCAGGCAATACACCCGGGCTGTTCAAGATGCCACAAAGCAGAATGGCCTGTGAGTGATGTTCTCTCAGTAAAAAAATAAAGGGTTTATCGACCAATATGCGTGTAGCGCCAGCACGCACTGCAGTGCCGTCGTTGACCAGAGTGGTGGCATTATCTGCCAGTGCAGTAGCCTGCACCTCTATACCAGCCTTATGCTCAATGGAAAACAACGGCGTATTCCGGGTATTTTGAAAGAGGCCAGGGTAATCGGCCTTTTCTGCAAAAGCGCTTTTAATGCCGAGTGCGCCCAGTACTTCTTTAAGGTGCATGCTCCGATCCAGGGTAAATGTAGGCAGGACAACATCGGCCACCACTGTATCGGTGTCGTTCAGCATCTTTAGAAATTGTTCACTGCCCTTGTGTTCAATAAAGGCATGTGTTCCCTCACTTTCAGGCACAATGAGGGTAAGGGTAAGTTGAGCAATGTGGTACGGCAATTCGATGATTTCGGCACCGGCGCCTTTAGCATATCGCACAAAAATATTGTCGCCGTGCATCATACGCACTTCCTCGGTACCCTCGTCGGCGGTATAAAAAGTAGAAACAAAACCATCGTGGCTAAGAAAAGGCTGTTGCCATGCGCCTCGGTAATGGATGCCACTCATCAGCAGCCACTGCGCCTGATCATTAAGTCCTGAGGTGATTTTTGGTATTTTGCCTTCAGTCTTCATATTGCTCCACCGATTTACTGCATTCACCGAGGCTTTGCTCGCCATATTCATGTCGCGCACTTCGGCATCGTAGTAGGCCATCAGCTTAGCCCGGTATTCCTCTGCAATCGTCAGCCTGTCAGAATACCACAGGGCATTTGCCATGGCCAATTCACGCTTTTCATCCACGACATGCAGCAGGTGAAGTATTTCGCTGTACGCCTTGTTCAGATCATTTTGGGAAAATATTTCATTGCCCAAGGCCTGATCTATCTCTGCCTTCGCTTCGCCTGAAGTGGCATTGTAAAGCATGCCAAGCGACATGCCTATGCTGAGGGGTGAAAAGAAAATATTGCCCTGCCGGTCTTCGTTCGAAAGCGCCTGGAGCAGGCGATACGCCATATTGTTGTTGATGGCAACCAACTCCTGCTGCATAGGAGTCACCTGCGGCAATACTTCGCTGCGGGCGCCCGGCTCCGGCTGATCCTTATCGCAGGCCAGCAGCAGCAGGGCGAGCCCTGCTACAGAGAGGTAATTCCAAATATGTCGAATAGCAGTATTCATTGTTATACACTCCGTTTTTCGCAGCATCTGACAAGTTAGACAAGAAAATGTTTAATGGCAACAGCGATTCTTGCATTGGTTCCGGCTGGGGTAGCTTTCGGTGCAGGCACCACTAATTTATGGCGGGCAGAACCAGTAAATTTTTTTGCCAAAGTTAAAAACGGCCGAATTAGTGCCAGCTGATGATCAAATCGACAAATTCTCACCACTTACAACATAAAAGCTCGCTCATCACGCTTGTAGCGGCACAGTTAGCGCTGCCACAATCGCCTTATTTCATAGACAAGTCGGTATCCGACACTTCGAAGAGAACAGTGGAAAACCCAGCCAGGCCCCCGGCCAGGCCCTGAACCACTACGCGATAGGTACCGGGTACATCAGAGGAGTAAAATTGGAGTACAGCTTCGCCCGATTCGTTGGTTTGCAGCGTTGGCTCCCAGTGCAGCAGGTTGCGAAAGTCGGGCATGCGTTGGTGCTGTGCCCCTGCCACACTGTGATCGGGCTCATGAAATTCCCTGCGCAGCTGCAACCCCTCATACTCCACCAGTACAGAACGCGGGTCGATGCGATGGCCTGCCAGATTGCCGCTGTAAGTGGTATAGCTCACCAACCCCTTGAAGCTGAGCGGGCCGATGAAATATTGAGTGGTCATCACATCGATGCGTTCTACATTCAGCGGGTCGAGTGCCATTATTTTGTTGATGTCAAACACCGGCACACCGTCTAACAGCACCATTGGATTTTCTTCGAATATGGCCCGGTTTGGCATGTCCATGAGTCTAAACCTGAACTGCCCCTGGCTTCGGCGCACCAACACTCCCGACACATATTCCCGCATCACTTCCTCCATCACGGTAAAGCGCGTAAAATCATCCAGAAGGTAGCGTTGATCCGGCGTGCCGTAAAAGGTGGTGCTGTCTACTTCCGGTACTACAAAGCTGCGCTGATCTTGCGTGGCATAGGCATTTTGCACCTGCATCTGCACACTCCGGTTCAGCAGGGGACCTGCTGCATCGCTTGTCAAATCCAGCGGCGATAGCGCTCTTGCCACATGTTGCTCTGAAAATGGGCTGAGCACTGTGATGCTTTTGGTGCTGTCTTGCGTTTGCAGCACCAGTTCTTTGGGGCCATAGAAGTCGCGTACTTCAAAAAGCACCTGGCCGGCCTCATTGCTGCGGGAGCCATAGAGGCGTACATTTTTGCCTGGCGTAGAAAGGTAGGTGATCACATCCGCTACAGGCGTCTGTTTTTCACGATTGGTAATGAGGCCTTTAATGATGTGGTTTCTGTACTCTGGTATATAGCTGAGCAACTTTTCTTCATTATCCACCACCTCGACCCAGCTAAACCTGCGCCATCCTCTGGTCAGCATAAGTCTGTCGGCTGCCCGCTCATCTTTCTTTTCCCAAAAATCATGTGGTACCTGTACACCGCTGCCCAGGTCGGAGGCGAGGTAGAAGTAGGTCATGATGTCGTCGGGGCGCTCCTGAGCCAGCGAGTCGATCCGGTAAACGGCTGCCGAGGCATGGTAGGGCACGACACTGCCATCGCTGCGCAGCGACCGCACCCGAATGTTTATTTCCTCCCTCTTGCCATACTGCGCCTGATCCGGCACCATCGCAAACGTCAATTGTTCTTTGGGAAAGCGGAAATACAATCGCTCGCACACCGGCTGCTGCTGGCTATCGAATACAGTGAAATGATTTACACCATCGCCCAATTGCGCTTTGTCAATGGTAAATACCAGCTTATCTTCCTGAAGTGCGCCGGTGATGGCGGTATGTACCTGCTGCCGGCAGTGGCCTATCAGGTGCACGGCCCTGCCCACCAGGTCGGCTGTACCTTGCAACGATACGCGCAGCTGAGGGCCGAGGTCTTGCACATGCATTACCATGCCCGAAGAATGGATGCCGGGCAGCTCTGCTATGCTCACGCTGCTATCAGCCCCGATAGAAAGCAGGCTGTATCGTCGGTCGTACGCTGGTGTGAAATAGAACAAACCTTCATGCCACTGAGAGGAATCTGTTGTATGCACCACAGTATCGCCAAGGTCATTGAGCAACATGTGTTGCCTGCTTTCTTGCACCTCAGCTTCAAAGGCCACACGGCTTTCCAGCCCTGCCACCAGCCTGCCGCCCTCAGGGTAAAATTGTATAGCCGCCGTGCCAGAGTCTGCCACATTGAGCGGAGCTAATTTGTTGAACGGGTTTACAATGGTTATTTCCTTTTCGAAGTATAGCTCCGGAGCGAAGTTCTGCATCCAGTGGGTATACGCCCTCAGCCTGTACCTGCCCGAGGCAATGGTGGCCGGCAAAAAAACTGATCCATGCCCACGCCCTTCGGCAAGCGCTGACTTTACTTGCAATGCCGGTACATTGTCCGCATCCACTATTTCCAGATAGGCCACTTTACTCATATTGAGCGGCTGATGCCGGATGGCATCGGTGTAGTAAATGCTGTACCACAACGTTTCGCCGGTAAGGTAGAAGCTGCGGTCGGTATGCAGATATATCTTCTCATGCAGTACAGAGGCGGTATATTCTTCCAGTTGCTGTACTATGCTTTGCACGGAGCTTTGCTGACTATATGTGGGGGCCGAAATACCTACTACGGCATATAGTGCTATACCCATCAAGAGCAGACTTTTTCTACCGCTTAGTGTCTCAATGTTTTTCATTTCCAAAAATCAGGCTTTACGTTCGTACCTCTGTAGCGGCAATCCACACAGCTTGGATAAGACATGAGGTAGCCCAGGATCTCCGGCCCATCCGGAGTGGGAAATTCGCTGTATATGGCATCCACGAACAGATAGGAAGAGTTCAGATACAATGGCAACCTTTCCATCAGCACCGTATCGAGTGAGCAAAAGGAGTAGGTATTTTCGAAACCACTGTTGGGAAAATCGGATGGCATAATGAATATCCGTTTTTCCTTCACATCATAGGCGCTGAAATATCCGATGACCGGCTCCGACGGATTGGCTACGTTGTAGAGGTTTCCCCGGATCTCGGAGGGCAGCGGATCGAAAATGGTGCCGAGCGACTCGGTGTTCTTTTGCAACTTCTCCCAATACTCATACCCCTCCCTGCTCTCTGCGTACTGTTTTACCAATATGCTGTACTTCACCTTCAGCCTAACGTTGTTGTCGGGCACAAAGACTAAGGGGAACTCACGGATCACATCCTGACTCAGCCTTTTGGAATTGGCGATCAGGATATTGCTGGAAGCATCGGAGGCCCAGCACCTGTATATGTTGTCGGTGCGGTCTACTACTTCTTCTCCATTCCACACAAAAGGGGAGTAATAGGCTGATAAAAATTCCCAGGTCTGCACATATTCCCATCGATAGTAAAAGGTGTTGTTTTCCGGGTCGTGGGTGTTTACATATATCTGTATGCCCTGCACTCGGCTGCCCCCGGCGCCAAAGCCTTCTTCTACCCGCCAGCTCACACTATCGATCTCTGGCGTTGGCTGCACCACTACCGGCTCCGATTCATAGCGTTGGCCGGCCTTTGTGCGTATGCTCAGTTGGTAGCTGCCAAAGTTTTTCACGTCTATGCCTGCACTGGCATACTCGCCATTGCCCTGTTCCCAAAGTCTGTATTGCGCGCCACCGGCCTCGCTAAGCATTACTTCTGCGCCTGTTTCCACCTCTATGGCTTCGGTATCGGTAAGGCCCTGGGTGCGTGACAGCCGCACACGCGCCTGTCCGTCGCCAGATTGAAGGTAGCCATCTACCACCAGCAGTCTGGCTGAAGAGGTGATCTCTGGTGGACTGTATGGCTCTATGCACCCGGCGACCGAGCAGAGTACAGCCAGTGTTAAGATTTTATGATAAGTCGTCATGCGCTGAGTTTCTTTCCAAAACTGACATTGCTTCAAAATTTGAAATTGTAGGTGAGTGTAGGAATAGCCTGACCGAATATGGAAAGCTTGTAACCGTTTACTTCTCCATTCTCAGAAACAAAATATATGGAGTAGACATTTTGCCGGCCCAATAGGTTGTACACCGCGAGCGTCCACGAGCTGTGCGACAGCTTCCTCACCTTGTGATTGCCCTCCAGGTTCACAGAGAAATCCATACGATAGTAGTCTGGTATGCGAAACTCATTTCTATTGGAGTAGTGTAAGCGTTTGGAACCGCCGAGCTCATATTTGGCCAGCGGAAAGGTGATGGGCCTTCCCGTGCTGTAGGTGAAGTTGAGCGAGAAGCTAAAGCGCCGGCTGAATTTATAGTTGCCGATGAACGTGAAGTCGTGGGGCTTGTCGAAATTGCTCGGATACCATTTTCCTTCGTTTATGATTTCGGAAGTGGCCGGGTCGTCTACCTGTACAAATGACCTGGAGTAGGTATAGCTCATCCAGCCGTTCAGCTTGCCGGTCAGCTTCTTTACCATCAGCTCTATGCCGTAGGCTTTGCCACGCGCGTTTACCACGTCGGTTTCTATGTGCGAATTGAGTATGAGATCGGCTCCACTGCGAAAATCCAGAAAATCATCCAGCCACTTATAGTAAGCTTCCACGGAGGTTTCTATCGTATTCGACTTCAGGTTTTTGTATAAACCCAGCGACACCTGGTCGCCCACCTGCGGCAGGATGTTCGGGTCGCTCAGCTTCCAGATGTCGGTAGGCGCTATGGAGGTGGTGTTGCTCAACATATGGATGTACTGGCGCATGCGGTTGAAGCTCAGCTTTACGGAGGCATCGGAGGCCAGCGCATACCGGGCTGAAAGCCGGTACTCGGGGCCACCGTAAGTATTGATCACTTTGCCGCTGCCATACTGCAGGGTGTCACGGATGTTGCTCACCGACTTAGGCACATCGTCGGGATAGGTGAATACGCTTTTGGGACCCAGGTACTGATAGAGTGAAAAACGCAAGCCTGCATATAGCGATAGCTTGGGTGTGATGTCGTACCGGTCGCCAATATATACAGCGCTTTCCAGGGCTTGCTCCGCCTGTATGTCTTCCGGCACAATGAGCGACTCCGCACCCAGTGGCTGAAAAGAGCCGGGGTGCAGCTTGTAAAAAATGGTGCTGACACCAAAGTCTACCTTGTGCCTGGCGCTGGGAAACCAGTTGAAATCAGCCTTGAGGTTGGACTGTTTCAGGTCATAATGCAAGGTGTATGCATTGGTGGCATTGGCCTCGCTAGACACATCGTAAGTATATCGGCTAATGCCGCCGGTAAATACTCCGTAGAGCTTATTCTTGAAGATGTGCTTCCACTTCATGGTGAGGCTTTGGTTTTGATAGCTGTACAGCGTGTCGCTGTTCAGCCGGAAGCGGTCGTTGCTCATATAGCCGGTGAGGTACAGGCTGTTTTTATCGTTGAACTCATGGCTGATGTGCGCGTTGAGATCGTAAAATGCGGCAGTACTGTTGCGGATGGCCGGGTCGTCGATTTGGTTCAGCAACCAGTCGGAGTAAGTGGAGCGCCCTGCCACGAGAAAAGATGTTTTGTCTTTTACAATAGGGCCTTCCAGCGACAGCCGTCCTGTGACCAGACCAATGCCGCCGGCGCCGGCAAATTTTCTTTTGTTTCCTTCACGGGTGTTCACCTCCAGCACAGAAGACAGCCGCCCGCCATATTCTGCCGGTATGCCGCTTTTGTACAGCTCTACATTTTTTAGCACGTCGGGGTTGAAGGCTGAGAAAAAGCCAAAAAGGTGAGAAGGGTTGTAGATGACGGCATCATTGAACAAAATGAGATTTTGATCGGTAGCACCTCCGCGCACATTGAGGCCTGTGCTGCTCTCGCCTACCGACTGTACTCCGGGCAGTGTGAGGGCTACCTTCAGCACGTCGGTTTCGCCCAGCACGGCGGGCACCTGTTTCATGGTAGAGATGTCGAGCTTTTCCAGCCCCATTTGCAGCCCCGACACATTCACGTCTTTTTCCGATTCTATCACTACTTCTTTCAGCGGTATCACGTCTTCATACAGCTCTATATCGAGCTTGCCATCGGTGTAGAGCATCACCTGGCGGCGGGTGTCTTTCATGCCGATGCTCTTTATCTTCAGCTCGTGCCTGCCGCGTGGCAGCGTAAGGGCATAGTAGCCAAAATGGTCGGTGGCCACACCTGTCCACGGATTTTCAATATACACCACTGCACCGATCACCGGCTCTCCGGACTGAGCATCGATGATGTGGCCGGCAAGATTGGCACTGCCGGTTTTTACATTGGTGGTTTTTACCCCGATCTCAAACAGTTTCGATTCATCGGTGGCTTTCATCTTTTTTGTGTCGCCGGCATCGAGGTAGTCAAACATGGCCACGTCAAAGTCTTCGTCGCTGTAGTCGCTGCGATCGAAAAAGGCAAGCGGTAGCTGCGTCCGTATTTCCTTGCCCCTGGTCAGGAATATGTGCTGGTGCTGATCGATGGCAAACTGCACATCGGAACCATAAAAAAGCTGGTTCAACACAGCGGTAATGGCTTGTTCGCGCACGCGGATGTCTACTGTGAGGCTGTCAAAATCTGCGGGATCGAAGTAGAAATGATAGGGCGTGACAGCCTCTACCTTATCGGCAAACTCCTGTAGGCTCATGCCCAAAAAATCGCCACTCAGCATACCGTCGGTATATTTCTGCGGGAAGGCGGGTGAGGAAAAAAAGGCCAACCATGCCAGTGCTAGTACAATGTGCTTCATATAGATCAATTGCCCAGTTCGTCGTATTGCTTGGCAGCCTGTACAATGGCATATTCGCGTGTGTCGCGGAAACTGACAGGGTTTTCTCGCAATGCTTTTTTCAATGCTTTCTTTTTATCTGCAAACACCGAAAGCACGCTGCCTTTGCCGCGCACCTGGTTGTAGCTGCCATTTTTAAAAATGTAATATTTGTTGCGCTGCTGAAACTCCTCCTCCAAGCGAGTCGCTGCACTCTTTTCCTGTATGGTCTTCACCCGCCTGGCCCACACCTTCACCTCTCCATCATAGAGCAGATCGTAAAAGGCCGTGCGGATGCTGCCTTCGGCAATACTATCGCCAAGAAGGCGTACGAAGGTATGACCATGTACCGTGAAGCCCTGCATCTTTTCATTCAGCAGTTGAATGCGGTTGTAATAGCCCCCCTGGTCGAAATGGCCAATAATTATTTTGTCGGTGGTGATGTCGTAGAGCATGCCCACATTGTGGTACACTTCGCCATCGTACCGTATGGTGCCATCTTCCCAGTCTTCACTTTCAAAAAACTGGTGCCCGTCTATACGGCGATCATAGTCCACATATTCGGTACCGTTGTACAATCGCGACTGCCTGCCGAGAGAGCGTTTATAGAAAGTGACCGCATGGTCTACAGCACTTTCCACCGCCTCCTCTTGGGTGAGCGGTTGTGCGGTAGTGACTAGAAAGTTGGAAAACAGTGTGATGAAGAGCAGTAAAAAAAACAAGTGCTTGGTCATACTTTTGCAACTATACCTTATTGTAACTACAATCCCATCTACTCAATGCCAATGACAGGGCAGCTGCAATATCTTCGAAAAAATAACTTATGATATCTCAACTGATCCAAAAATAAATTATTCCAAACACCACCTGACCTTTTGCTCAACAATTTTTTCATTTTTGAATTTCTTTAGGTACATCCACCACCAAATACCAAAAATGAATGCAGTAACACTGCCCGCCGAATGGGCAACACAGAGTGGCATCATGCTGGCCTGGCCAAACTCCGATACCGATTGGGCGGCCAACTTGTCGGATGCCACCGCCTGCTATAAAAATATAGCCGAAACCATAGCGCGCCGCCAGCCATTGCTAGTGGTGTGCCAACGGATAGAAGAGGTAAAAGCAGAAATCGACAAAAACCTGTGGCCGGCCATCCGCTTTTACGACCTGCCCATCAACGACACGTGGATACGCGACTACGGCCCCATCACTGTGCTGGCAGAAGAAAAACTGCGCCTGCTCGACTTCCAGTTCAATGGATGGGGAGGGAAATTTCCTGCCGACCTGGATAACTTTGTGACGCAAAAATTGTGGTACAGAGATGCCTTCTCCGATGAGGTGCAGTACAAAGAAATGCCCGAATTTATACTGGAAGGGGGCAGCATAGAGACGGACGGACAAGGCACGATTCTCACCACCAGCATGTGCCTGCTCAGCCCAACGCGCAACGAAACTTATGAGCGCTGGGAAGTAGAGGCTGTGCTGAATGAATCACTCGGGGCAAAGCGCATATTGTGGCTCGAGCACGGCCACCTGCACGGCGACGACACCGATGGACATATAGACACGCTGGCCAGGTTTTGCGATACCTCTACCATTGCCTATGTGCAGTGTACCGACCAAAGCGACCTGCACTACGACGGCCTCAGCCGCATGGAGGAAGAGCTGAGGCGCTTTACTACCGCAGAGGGCAAGCCATACCGCCTGGTGCCGCTGCCATTGCCGCAAGCCATCTACGGAGACGACGGCCGCCGGCTACCCGCCACCTATGCCAATTTTCTCATCATCAACGATGCCGTGCTGCTGCCACTGTATGAAGTGCCTGAAGATGAAAAGGCAAAAGAAATCGTTCAAGAACTGTTTCCCGGCCGCGAGGTGATCGGCATCAATTGCAGGGCGCTGATAGAGCAACATGGCTCGCTGCACTGCATCACCATGCAACTGCCGGAGGGAATTCTCAAAAACACACAGCAATGACTATGAACACCTTGAAAGTGGGCCTTGTGCAGCAAAGCAACAGCACAGACATCGACGACAACATACAAAGACTAATAGAAGGCATACGTGCCTGTGTGGCCGATGGCGCACAATTGGTGGTGCTGCAAGAGCTGCACAACAGCCTGTATTTTTGTCAGACAGAAAGCACTGAGTCGTTTGACCTGGCCGAAACAATACCCGGCCCTTCTACCCGGCGCTTTGGCGATGTGGCCAGGGAGCTGGGCGTGGTGCTGGTGGTTTCACTTTTCGAAAGACGCGCACCAGGCATCTATCACAACACCGCCGTGGTGCTGGAGCGCGATGGCAGCATAGCCGGCAAATACCGCAAAATGCACATACCCGACGACCCGGCCTACTACGAAAAATTTTATTTCACTCCGGGCGATCTGGGCTTTGAACCCATCAACACCTCTGTGGGCAGGCTCGGCGTGCTGGTGTGCTGGGACCAGTGGTACCCCGAGGCGGCCCGGCTTATGGCCATGAAAGGCGCCGAAATGCTTATTTATCCCACAGCCATTGGCCTGGAATCGACCGACCCGGTAGAAGAACAGACACGGCAGATGGAAGCTTGGATCACGCTGCAGCGCGGCCATGCGGTGGCCAACGGACTGCCCGTGATCGCCGTAAACCGTACCGGCCATGAAGATGACCCGTCGGCACAAACCAAAGGCATATCTTTTTGGGGAAACAGTTTTGTGGCTGGTCCGCAGGGCGAACTGCTTTACAGAAGCGACAATGAGCCGGAACATGCCGTGGTGGATATAGATCTGAACCGTACGGAATCTGTACGCCGGATTTGGCCATTCTTCCGAGATCGAAGGATAGACGCCTATGGTGGCATAGTGAGTCGGTATTTGGATTGATGCTCTTTTACTTTAGTTAATCCCAATACAGGCAGCAGAAATTCTGGTTCCAAGCTTTTGCAAGCTACAGCGTAAGGCAAATAAGCAACTGAACGGCACCACACCGGACGCCTTCTTTGCATGGCATTCTATCTTTTGCCAGTGAGCATTCACCTATAGAAATAGCTGCTGAGCAGGCCTTGCACATCGTGTCAGGTCATTGAGCTCCGGGGTTTTTCAGCTTGTGCACATTGAAGTAAAATGATAGCGCTGTTGCGCCCATGCTTATCGGCGAATGCCGCCACGAGGGAAAGGCCGGCAAATCGTACGAACCATTTGCACTGCAGGCATGTTAAAGCTCAAACCAAAAAACCAAAAAAGCATGAAATCTTATCTTAGCACCTGGAGCCTGATAGGCTCTGTCGCCTTGTGTGTGGCACTGTCTTTACCGGCCATGGCACAAAAAGGCACCGTTGGCACGGATGCCGGTTCTATAAAAGTAAAAAGCCTGATGGGTGGGCTGGTCCATCCCTGGGGCATGGCCTTTCTGCCGGATGGCAGACTGCTGGTGACGGAGCGGGAGGGTCGATTAAGAATTTATAGCAGCGACTCCACCCTTTCTGACCCGATCAGCGGCACACCTGAGGTTTTTAATGTAGGCCAGGGGGGGCTGCTGGATGTAGCACTCCATCCGGATTTTGATCAGAATCAATACGTATACCTGTCATTTGCAGAACCCGGTGATGGCAAAACGGCCTCTACCGCGTTGGGCAGGGGAAAATGGAAGAATGACCGTATAGAAGGATTCGAAGTGATCTTCCGGCAAGAGCCTAAGGTAGAAGGACCCAATCACTTTGGCGGCAGGATCATCTTTACCGGCGATGGTAATCTCTTCCTTACGCTGGGCGAGCGGTTCAAGTTTGATCCGGCACAAAATCTGGAGAACCATCTGGGTACCATCGTGCGCATTGGCCACGACGGCAGCATACCCGACGACAATCCCTTTGTAGGCCAGCGCGATGCTGAAGATGAAATTTGGTCGTACGGCCACCGCAACATAGAGAGCGCCGCCATCGACCCTGCCACAGGTGCACTCTGGATTGCAGAAATGGGCCCACTCGGTGGTGATGAACTCAACAAACCCGAAAAAGGCAAAAATTACGGTTGGCCGGTGGTAAGCTGGGGAGAAAACTACGACGGCACAGATATACCCGACCCCACCACAAGGCCGGAATTTGCCGATGCCCTCATACACTGGACGCCCACCATTTCGCCATCGGGCATGGTATACTACACCGGAGATAAGTTTGACGCCTGGCGTGGCAGCCTGCTCATCGGCGGCCTCACCAGCAGCGGACTGGTGCGTGTGACCATTGACGGGGATAAGGCCGAGGAGGCCGAGCGGATACCGCTGAACGGGAGAATCAGGGATGTAGAGCAAGGGCCGGACGGCACCATATACGTGCTCACCGATAAGAAGGATGGCAACATCTGGCACCTGTTTCCTCTTGAGAAAAAATGACCTGAACAGGCGCTATAGCAAAAACAGCAGATAGCTGGCGCTTCGTACTAGAAAGTTCTTTTAGTATCGAACTGCTCCAGGTAGTCGCCCACGCGACGTACAAACATGCTGCCCAGGGCGCCATCGATCACGCGGTGGTCGTAGGAGTGAGAAAGCGTGAGTTTGTGGCGAATGGCCATTACATCGCCGTGCTCTTCCGTCTCTACTACGGCCACTTTCTTTTCGATGGTGCCTATGGCCATAATACCTACGTTGGGCTGCAGGATGATTGGCGTGCCCATGGTGCTGCCATATACGCCAACATTGGTGATGGTGTAGGTAGAGCCGGTGATCTCGTCGGGGAGAAGCTGATTGCGCCGGGCGCGCGCCGCCAGGTCGTTTACCTGCCTGGCCATACCTACCAGGTTGAGCTGATCGGCATTTTTGATGACCGGCACGATCAAGTTGCCGTCGGGCAGTGCTACGGCCATGCCGATGTTTATGCGCTTTTTCTTTATGATCTTGTCGCCTTCCACCGATATGTTCATCATCGGAAAGTCCTTGAGCGCCTTCACAATGGCTTCTACAAAAATCGGTGAATAGGTGATCTTCACACCGAGATTATCATCGAAATGATTTTTTACCGCCTCCCGCCATTTCACGATGTTGGTGACGTCGGCTTCTACGAAAGAGTGAACATGGGCAGATATCTCGCGCGAGCGTACCATGCGCTCGGCTATGATCTTGCGCACGCGATCCATAGGCACCACCTCATCTTCGTCGCTGGCGCCAAGCGGCACTTTACCATCCTCTTGCTTATTGTCTGCCTTGGCATCGCGTGCCTTGAGGTAGGCAAGAATGTCGTTTTTAGTCACTCGGCCTTCTTTGCCGCTTCCCTCAATGCTATCGAGTTCTGCTTCAGATATATTCTCTTCTTTGGCTATATTTTTTACCAAAGGCGAGTAGAAGCGGTCTGAAGAAGTGGCTTTGGCAATCTTGGAAGGTGTAGACTTTGAACCGTTTTTTCCCTGTGCCTGCAGCGACACTTCGCCATTTTCAGGCTTCACTTCCTGCTTGCCGTTGGATGTTTTGCTGGAAACAAATTCAGACTTGGCTTCCTTGCTTTCTGTTTCCACATCAGACTTGGTGGAGAGCAGGGCGATGGGTTGGCCGATCTGCACGACATCGCCTTCTTTTACTAGGCGCTCTTTCAGCACACCATTGTACATAGAGGGAATTTCGGTGTCCACTTTGTCTGTGGCTACTTCCAGTAGTGGTTCATCTTCTGCTATATTTTCCCCTTCTTTTTTGAGCCATGAAATGATGGTTGCCTCCATCACACTTTCACCCATCGAAGGCAGTTTTAATTCTATTGAGGCCATTGGAGTTTTTTTCTAAATGAGAAAATCATGTATAGAAGCGGGCAATTTAGCATTTTTAGGAGCTATTCTCAATCGTTCATAAGCAATCTTTGCCTGAGCAGATTGAGCGCATAAGTGGCTGTGAAGCGTATATTGGCCATTCTGTCGTTGATGAACTGCCCCTTGCGCGCCTCCACGCCGTGGGCATCGGCACAGGCCATCCATACCAGGCCTACAGGCTTATCGGCCGTACCTCCGGAAGGTCCGGCTATACCACTTGTAGCCAGGGCATAGTCTGCATTCAGTACTTGCCGCGCTTTTATGGCCATTTCTTTTACCACATCTTCACTCACCGCGCCTTCAGCGTTGAGCACCTGCGCGCTTACGCCCAGCACATCTGTCTTCAGATCATTGCTGTACGGCGTAATGCCACCACTAAACCAGGCCGAACAGCCCGGCACGCTGGTGATCCGGTGCGCGATGTAGCCACCTGTGCAGCTCTCGGCCAATACCAGCTTTTTGTTCTTTTTCAACAGCAAATTACCGACGGCCGCTTCCAGCGTCTCATCGTCGTAGCCATAGGCATATTCCTGTATTAGCGGCAATAGTTGCCCGATCAGTTGCTCGGATTGATGGACAATGGCCGGCTTGTCATCGCCCAGCGTGGTAAGCCTCAGCTTTATGTCGCCATAGGTAGGCAGGTAGGCGATCTTGCTGCTTTCAGGCAATGCGATCTCCCATGGTGCTATGCGCTCTGCCAGGGCCGACTCGCTGATGCCGACCACGCGCACAATTCGGTGATGGATCACGGGGAGTTGAAAATGGTTTTTCAGCCTGGGCAACACATGGTTCATTACCATGTGCTTCATTTCAAAGGGTACGCCAGGCATGGCCACGAATACTTTCCCGCCGCGCTCAAACCACATGCCGGGTGCCGTACCACACTCATTACTCACCGGCTGGCAGTTGTCTGGCAGAAAAGCCTGTAATCTTGTTCGTGGGTTGATTGGTCGACCACGGCTACTCATCAGGGCCTCCAGCTCTGCCATGGCTTGCTGGTTTTCTGTGATCCGGGCATCAAAAAAAGTCGCCAAAGCGGGTTTGGTGATGTCGTCGCTGGTGGGGCCCAGTCCCCCGGTCACCAATACTACGTCTGCCATGGCTTCAGCACTGGCGAGGGCAGCAGTGATGGCCCGCTCATCATCACTCACCGTGGTACGCCTGCGCACCCTTATGCCTGCCGCCGACAACTCGCCGCTCAGCCAGTGTGCATTGGTGTCGAGTGTTTGGCCAAATAAAATTTCATCACCTATGGTGATCAACTCCGCTACTATCTCCTTCATTACGCCTAATTACAGTTTGACAAATTTGCCAAAATATAGCTGGTCTTTGCCAAACAACCGTATTATGTAGATGCCTTGCGATAAATGACCTACCTGTACAGCAATAGTCCCAGCCTGATCCAACACGCCACTGCTCATAAGCGTGCCTTCAGCATTGGTGATGTAATACGTAATCGGCTCTATGGTACTCCCTAGATTATTAAAGTAAATGATTTGACCAGCGGGATTGGGATATACCATCACCTCCGATGCGCCAGAGGCATTGCCCAGGGAAGTAATTAATTGTACCTGCACATACTGCGTAATAGCGGCCACACAGCCCAGGGAGTCTTCCATTACCTGCTCCACTGCATACTGCCCCAGCTCGTCAAATTGCAGGTTTATGCTGTGTGCATTTTCTATCACCTCATCGCCTATGCGCCAATACATGGTGCGATGGCCGGAACCGGTATTGGTGGCCGTGGCGGTATTCGTTTTTCCGTAAACCAGTTGCTCATCACTTAGCGTAAACCCCGGCATAGGCCTGGAAATCAGCAGTGGCATTGTGGCTGGTTCGCTTTCTGCCAGATTGTCGATGCCTGTAACGTAAAAGGTCTGGTCACTGGTGCCGGCTGTCACCGCATATTCTCTACCCATGTGCACTAAGCGATCCTGCGACGCATCCTCATAAAAACAGAACACCCGGCCGCCTCCGGGTCGCAGCAACACCCGTTCACCTTCACAAGCAATCGTTACATTGGTTTGGGGCATATGGCTGATTGCAGGAACAATCCTTTCCTCGCTGCTCGCCGCGCAGCCCGACGAACTGGCGACATCCAGCCGCACCGTAATGGGCGATGCAGGCAGGTAATTAAACAATGTTTCCTTCTCCGTGCCCGCGGCAATGCCGTTGATTGTCCATCGAAGTACGCGATTGTCTTGATCATGAGAAATTAGTCGTACCACGTGCTTGGTTTGTGCGGTGGTATCGATCTGCCAGAGGAACGAGCCATCGACATTTTCTACAGCAACGGGTACGGCCACTGCCTTGCTTTCAAATCCCTGTTGCACACTGGTCACAAAATAGAGGGTGTCGCTCCTCAGAGGCCCTGCGGAGAAGACTGCACCTTCAAATATGCGATCGGAAAGTATATGATCGGTGTATACCCGCACTGTATTATTTGAAGCATCGCGCAGTTCCACCGTTTCTCCGGCGCAACGCAAGCCGGACAGCACAACAGAAGGTGCCGGTGGATAATGTGCCACGACCAGCATCTGGCCGCTGCTGTCGGTGCAGCCCCACTCATTGCGCACAATGAGGGAGATCGCATAGTTGCCAGGCTTATCGAACGGCGATTTTGGGTGCTGCTGCGTGCTGTAATAGCCATTGCCAAAATCCCATTGCCACTCCGAAGCCCGCGTGCTGCGGTCGGTGAATGGCACAAAAACTTCTTCGCCAACTTCCAGCATCAGCGTGTCTTGGGGCAATTGAAAAGCTGAAATGGCGTCGGCTGGTTGGGCTATCAATGCGCGGGTGTCCGAATAGTAGCCATTGTTGACAGTCCGCATATAATATATCTGCGCGCCCGCCATAGGAGGGGTTTCATACGATTCTCCCGTAAAAATGTGATCGCTGAGGTAAGGGTCGCTGTAGAGCTCAAATGTCTGAGCCGCTGTAGGGTTGATGGTGGCCCGCCCGCCCGTGCAGGCATAAAATATTTCCTCTACAGGAGGATTGGCCAGATAGTCCGCATAGCGCAATTTTGCGTTGGCGAGTGCATTGGAAATGTCCGCCCTTTGGTCGCCAATCAATATGACAAAGGCAATTTTCACAGCATCTTTTGGTGCAATGGCCAGACCGCCGTACCCTGTGAGCTGGGCCACGTCATTGCCGGCACCGGCAGTGCCGGCCTGAGCCAATATGCCCTCGCGGCTGATCATCTCGTATTTTTGCTGGTCGTAAAACATCTGCTCTACATCGGGCTGGTTGCCGTGGTAGTTGCCGAGGTCGATGGAGGTGTGCGCTGGCGTCAGTCCGGTGGTCAGCAGCCCGATGCCGGCGTAGGTGCCCGCCGTATTTCTGCTGGTGGTGTAGCCTATCAGCTCACCGGCATTCCAGTCGGCAATATTGCTGCGATAGTCGCCTATGTTCCAGTCGGCATACATGCCTGCATGCAAATTGCTGATCGGGGAGTCTCCTGTATTCACCAGTCGATATTCGACCACAAAGAAGCTTTCATCATCCCAGCCCAGCACCTTTTGTTCTATCCACAGGTCAAGTTTATTGCTTTGTGCCGCACTTTCTTTGAAGGCAGACCGTGCATCCCAATCGGCGGCAGAATTGCAAAATAAGGCTATGCGCTCTTCTTTTATAAAGTCGCGGTCTTTGGTGCCGTAGTAGAAATCGTTGATGATATTGTCAGCTACACGATCGGCACCGGTGGCGAACATGATGCCCATATAGCTGGCCAATCGTTGATTTTTAAATATCAGCCCCTCCCCTTTCACTTCACAATTGTCGTCGTAGCCCAGGTCGCCATCGCTGGCCACGGTAATGGCGAGTGAGTCGATGGTGAGTTCGAAATGATCGGGCGTGAGCACAAATTCGAAATATTGAAAATCGCTGTATCCCTCGGCGGTATAGTCGAGCCGGAAAACAATAGGCCGGTCGTGATCCCTATCTTCATGAATGATCACTTTAAATGGCGCATTGTTGTTGTCTACCGTTTGCATAGTGCCAATTTGGCCGGAGTGAAAAACGTCTTGAATGACCGCTACGCGTGCATCTTCTGTTGACAACCGGGCAGTGAAATTGCGGGCCTGGCGCAGGTAATTGGTAAAATCGGCTTTCACATGACAGGTGTCGCCAGCAAAGAGAAGCCGGGCATGCTTGTGCGGCCCGGCGTAGCTAAACCTGGTCATGCGCACGGATGGCGTGATGGTATCTGAGACGGCGCGTTGCATATTCAGTCGGCCTTTGCCCAAGGCTCCGAAATAGCGGTCATTTCCACCAATGCCATAAATATCGTCGGCCGTCACCCGCACCTGCTCCATTACCTGCAGTGCGCTGTAATGCGGAAAGCGACTTCTGACCAATGCTGCCGCGCCGGCCACCATGGGCGCGGCAAACGAAGAGCCCAATGTATAGCCGTAACCGTTGCTGTTGTTGGTGGTGTACACCTGATTGGCGGGCGCCACCAGGTCTATATAAGGACTCCATGTGGCCCAGGTGGCTTTTTTGTCGCTCAAGTCTGTGGCGCCAACCGACAATACATTTTGATAGGACGCCGGAAAAAAGTTCAGTTGTTGGGGGGTGTTGCCGGCAGCGGCCACCACCACCACATCGTTGTCGAGCACGGCATAATTGATAATGTCCTGGCCCAGCTTGGAGCAGTTGTTGGCGCCACCCCAGCTCAGGTTGATCACTTTGGCGCCATGATCTACGGCATACACAATGCCCGCATACTCATTTCTCAGCCTTTTGGTGGCGCTGTCGGAAATCTTCACCGGCAAGAAACTACAGTGAAATCCGGTGCCGGCTATGCCCAGTCCGTTGTCTGTGGTGGCAGAACTCATACCCGTCACCTGGGTGCCGTGGCCATCGCCATCGGCTGTGGCATCGTTGTCGCCATTGGCCATGTCCCAGCCTCTGTAGTTGTCGACATATCCGTCGGCATCATCATCTACACCATTGACAGGATCGCTGTGGTTGATCGCTATGTTTTGAAGGTCGTCATGGGCCATATCTGCGCCTGTGTCTACGATGCCTACCACCACAGCCGGATCGCCTTTTTCCACCTGCCAGGCATCATAGGCATTGATCAGGTTCAGGTGTGTCTGCAAACCGGAGACGGCACTGGCTTGTGGATCAGACGGCACATACAGCACTTCGTGTATATACACCGGCTCGGCATATTCCAACTCTTCCATTTGGCTCAGTTGGTCAATGGCCCTCCACAAATCTTCGCCGCTGTGTAGCTCCACCTGATAAAAATCATTGAGCGCACTGCGGTTGGCATTGCGGGCGCCTGACATGTTGGATTGCGGGAAGGCATGCCTGATGGACTCTGCTTGTATCTCTTTAGCAATTTTTTGCAGCAGCTCTGTATGATCGGCAGCTCTGGCGCCACTATGGAGCGGCGTAGCCCTTACCTTTACCACTACCGACGAAGGCTCGTAGATGCCGCCGGCCTTCAAGCATTCGAAATAGTTTTGCTGTGCGTTCTGCCCCAGCGAAGGCATGGACAGCACAGATAATAGAGCCAATACCTTCCAACAATTCTTCACGCTCTCTCCCCTCATCTGGTGCGGATCGTATTACCGGCGAATATGATAAAGATTAAAGACTTAAATGGTAAAATACCGCTCAAGGTAAATGGCTGTGGATGCAAGGGCGTATGGCCGGTCTGTACTGAAAGCGCCATAAGCGCAAAACAATTTTGGCTGTGTTGAGCAACTCGATGAAAACATACCCATCAAGCCTGAGGAGTAAAGGCTGCGGTGTATCACTTCGTGTACAACAGCCTCTGGCGAGCACACATGCAGGCCCATAGTAAATGGACATTGTTCTACTTGGGCGCACCTAATTTCAATAGAATGGCGGGTCGTTCACAGAACCCCGGCTCAGTACGGCGGCAGTTGTCGTGTTTTTATTACCTCCGTCGCCTTGCAAGCGAAAAGTAAAAAATACCTGTAGTGGTGCGCATCTGAGATGAGGCACAATGGGAGTTAGTGCCTGCTGACAGCGCCGTTGGCCACAGCAAATTTTCTTATCTTAGCCCTTTATTTTTTTTCAATGACCGACGCTGCGCGGAAGCCGACCTTATTGGAAGCACTGCTTCCCATAATTTTCCTCATTGCTTTGCTCGCCTTGAATGTGATCATTTTTGGTGATGCCTCGCTCGATGGTGCCAACCAGATGGCGCTTATATTGGCGGCAGCACTGGCAGGCGTTCTGGCGTTTCGTTTGGGCTTTCGATGGAAACACCTTCAAAAGGGCATAGTCACCAGCATACAGTCGGCTATGGCCAGCATGCTCATATTGCTGCTCATTGGCTCACTGGCAGGCACATGGCTCATTAGCGGCATAGTGCCAGCCATGATATTTTATGGTCTGCAGATACTGAGCCCGACATACATATTGGTGGCTGCATGCATTGTATGTGCGCTGGTATCGCTGGCCACCGGCTCCTCCTGGACCACCATAGCCACCGTGGGCCTGGCACTGGTAGGCATAGGCCGGGCATTGGGCATCAGCGACGGCGTGATTGCGGGCGCCATCATTTCGGGCGCCTACTTTGGCGACAAAATGTCGCCCCTCTCCGACACCACCAACCTTGCCCCGGCTATGGCAGGCACCGAACTGTTTACACACATCCGCTACATGATGCTCACCACGGTGCCCACAATGGTGATCACCCTGCTCATTTTTTTGTTCATGGGCTTCAACCTGGGCCAAGCGGACGACCTGCAGGATGTGGGGCCTATACTCGACGCCATCAGCGGGGTATTCGATATCAACCTATGGTTGTTCATCGTGCCTTTGATCGTTATCTGGTTGATCGTGAAGCGTGTGCCGGCCATTCCGGCGCTGCTCGCAGGTACTCTGCTTGGTGGTCTGTTTGCCATCATCTTTCAGCCCGATGTGATCCGCACCATTGCAGGCAACGATCTCTCGGTAATTCTTGCAAACTATGTGGCTGTACTGAAAGCTATGTATGGCACAGTGGCCATTACCACAGGCAATGCCGTAGTAGATGAATTGCTCGCCACCAGCGGTATGTCCGGCATGCTCAATACGATTTGGCTTATTCTGAGCGCCATGATTTTTGGCGGGGTGATGGATGCGTGCGGCATGCTCAAGCGCATTACAAAGTCGATCATCCATCTGGCACACTCTACCGGATCGCTGGTGGCATCCACTGCGGTTTCGTGCATTTTTTTCAACCTGACGGCCTCCGATCAGTACCTGGCCATTGTAGTGCCAGGCAAAATGTTTGAGAAAATTTACAGACAACGTGGCCTGGCACCACAAAACTTAAGCAGAACGCTGGAAGATTCCGGCACGGTGACTTCCGTGCTGGTGCCATGGAATACCTGTGGCGCTACACAGTCGCGCATACTCGGCGTGGCCACCTTAGAATATATTCCGTATTGTTTTTTTAATATTATCAGCCCGATTATGACTGTGTTTTTTGCGTATGCGGGCCTGAAAATAGCCAAGCTGATCCCCCAAAAAACAGAAACTGACAACAATTGATGATTCCCAGACAGATTGATAAAGAAAGCATTAAGGACTTGCCCCTGTATCGGTATGAGGGCAACATAGTGATGGTGCACGATGAGGCAGCCATTGCCGATGCCATGATCCATATATCGCAATATCCTGTAGCCGGCTTCGATACAGAGTCAAAGCCCGCTTTTAGAAAGGGGCAGTTCAACCATGTGGCGCTCATGCAAATTGCTGTGCCTGGTACGGTGTACATCCTGCGCATTTTCGACACAGGCATCACCAACGCCATACACCGGTTCTTGAGCAATGCGGGCATTGAAAAAATTGGCATTGGCATCAGCGACGATCTGTCGGCGCTGCAAAAGAGAAGGAAGTTTAAGCCCGCGGGCTTTCGCGACTTAAACAAACTTGCCGAAGACGCCGGTTTTGAAAACATAGGTGCGCGAAATCTGGCCGGAATGGTGCTCGGGGTGCGCATTTCCAAAAGCCAGCAGCGGAGCAACTGGGAAAATCCTCAACTGACCGAACAGCAAATAGCCTATGCCGCCACCGACGCATGGATCTGCCTGGAGATATACGAGTTGCTGAAGGCGGAGGGCATCATCAGTTAAAGCCACATATCTGCCTTTTCACGGGCTGGTAATCGCCCTTTAACCACCAAACTTCGGTTGAGTTGACAACCGGTTCCTACGGTCGGTCTGGCCTGTGACATGCCTGGCATGCCGACGCCACAGCCCCGCCCTTCTTACTTATCTGCAGAAAACTCATGCCGCCGGGTGAAGGGTATATCTTAGTTTTTTTTATAAACATTGATGAACAATTTGTTGTGCTTACCAAGGCACATAGGCCTTCAAAAAAGCCTATGATGTGCTATTTTTGCATCTCCAAAGCAGGTGAGGTATTGAAGCAGAACAGCGGTAGTTATGAAAAATTATAAAGAGAAAAATAAGGCCATCATTGCGTGGTTGCTGAGTGGTTGTGTACTCATATTTATCATGGTGGTAGTGGGCGGCATCACACGACTTACCCATTCCGGCCTTTCCATCGTCAACTGGAACCTGATCATGGGCACGTTGCCCCCGCTCAACGAGGCACAGTGGCAGGAGGCTTTTGAGGCGTATCAGCAGTTTCCGGAGTACCAATTGGTGAATTACCATTTTAGCCTCCAGGAATTTAAGTCCATCTTTTTCTGGGAATATCTGCACCGGCTGATCGGCCGGGTGATCGGCCTTGTTTTCATCATTCCTTTTGCCATATTCCTCATCCGGAAGCAGTTCAGCCGCCGGCTGCTGTGGCAGTGCCTGGTGATATTGGGTATGGGTGCACTGCAGGGATTTCTTGGTTGGTGGATGGTGAAAAGCGGTCTGGTAAAAAACCCTGATGTGGATCATGTACGGCTGGCGATACACCTCACGACTGCCTTTCTCACCTTTGCTGTCACCTTTTGGGTGGCGCTGGAGCAGATGTATCCGCAGCGACCGGTCATTAGCCATTCCGGCATACGCCAATGGAGCCTTGGGCTGTTGGTGGTATTGCTGGTGCAGATCGTGTACGGAGCGTTTGTAGCCGGGCTGAACGCCGGATTTATTCTGAACACCTGGCCAATGATGGGCGATGCCTGGGTACATCCGGCTGTATTTGCGCTGCAGCCCTGGTGGGCCAACCTGATCGACGGCCTGGCCGGTGTGCAGTTCGTGCATCGCTACCTGGCCTACGTAGCGGCAGGGCTCGCACTGGTGGTGTGGTATCTGGCCAGAAAGCGGAATTTGTCTCTGCTGCAGCACCGAAGCGTGGTGGCTATGGTGGTGATGGTGGTGCTACAGTTTTTGCTCGGCGTTTTCACACTGCTCTATGCTGTGCCGGTGGTGCTGGGCGTGCTGCATCAGGCAGCTGCCTTTTTATTGCTTGGCAATGTGGTGCTCGTGCTATTTGCCTTTCGTAAAGCAGCCAAAAACAGCCCTATCGATGAAAGAAATATCAAGATCAACCAAGGTAGCCCACAAGCATATACAGTATGAGCAGTGTAATAAAAGTATTATTTTGACACTTTTTCTATGAATAGTGCAAATCATCCAGCGTTTCTGCATTGATATTTTAAAAAGCCATCTGCCCTAAATTATTAATGTAAGCACCTGTGACTATGCCCGCCATGACACAAGCCGCTGTGCCGTCCTTTTTTCAGCAATAAATTGTACACATGCTTTTTTAGCATTCTGTGGGTATACTGGCAATGTGAAGGCCAATACTTTTGACACATCATTTTTAAACCTTAAAAATCATGAGAAAAAGTATTCTTTTAGTAGCAGCCGTAATTTTTTCAATGTCCACCAGTTTTGCGCAATTAAGTGGTGGTCTTAAGGCCGGTCTTAACCTGGCGAATCTTAACTCTTCAGAAGAGGGTTGGGAGTCTGACATGAAGGTGGGCTTTCATGTAGGCGCATTTGCAGAACTTGGCCTGTCTGAAAGTTTTGCCATTCAGCCCGAGCTTTTGTTCTCTACCCAGGGCGCAAGTTTTGAAGAAGATGGTGTGGAAGCCGATTACAATCTCTCCTACCTTACGTTGCCAGTACTGGCGAAGGTGAAAATTGGTGAAGTTTTCAATATCCACGCCGGTCCTCAATTTGGTCTGTTGCTTTCGTCAGAAGCAAAGTTTGGCGATTTGGAAGTTGATACAAAAGACGAGAACAAAAGCGTAGATGTTGGCGTGGCTTTTGGCATAGGTGCAGACCTGCCTGTTGGTCTTACCCTGGCGGCACGATACAATCTTGGCTTAACCGATATTGCAGAAGAAAATCAAGGAGAAGCCGTCAAAAACGGAGTAATCCAAATATCTGTAGGCTACAAACTTTTTGGTAATTAATCAATTGCAATAAATTTTTTAAACTCAATACTGCTCTCCATCGGGGGGCAGTATTTTTTTTTTTTATCCCTTTGCGGTTTGTTTGACACTCAAGTCTTTATAGCGCACTTCCATCAGTCGCGTAAAGATTATCTTCTCCGACTCAGCCGTATTTCCATTTTCCCGTTACTGTGCCTTTTGTTTTGCTACTGCTTTCAGCAACTGCCTGATCTTGAAATACAAAACTGCCTAAAAAATATACATGGCGTGAAAAAGCCGCCTGACGAAGGCGGCTGTTGTGCTTATTGGGGAAGTGGTTTGCCATCGACCTCTATCAGGCGATCGAGGCGAATTTCACTGCCGTTTTCCAATATGAGAAATTCCTCATGGTCGCGTGTTTCCATGGTGCTTATCACTCCTTCCGTACGTTGGTCGGCGCCATCATCTTCTTTATACTTTATTTCAACTTTTTTTCTTTTAGTGGCCATCAGCGCCAGCTCATCGTAGTAGTCGCAGTCTATTGGTTTGTAGCTCATGATTTATGTTGTTTGATTATACATCATTCCAACCCGTGCACCGGCCGAAAAGTTTGCTTGCCAGCGGCATCCTTCACAGTGATCTGTCTATATTTAACAGCAGCAGTACAGGTGCTGGTCTTTTATTTTCCACTTTGGCTTTTCTGATATGCAAGACTATGGGCATCATTTCGTAGCCGTCATTGGCGGATCGGTAGCGGGCAGCGAGGCCGCCGATCAGTTGGCACGCCGGGGTTTTCGTGTAGTGGTTTTTGATCAAAACACACTGCCCTATGGCAAAATAGAGGACGGACTGCCTAAGTGGCACGCCAAGCTGCGCGACAAAGAGGAGGCCATTATTGCTGAAAAACTGCATCAACCCAACATTCGCTTTGTGCCTGGCGTGCGGCTGGGCCGCGATGTAGAATTTCAACAGTTGGTACAGGAATGGGGCTTTTCTGCAGTGCTGCTCGCTACGGGGGCATGGAAAGATCGTCCTCTGCCTGTGCCCGGTGCAGACCAGTATGAGCACCGGGGCCTGGCGTATCAGAATTCATTCGTTTATTGGTACAATCACCACCATGAGCCCACGTATAGCGGCGCTACCTACACCATACCCGACAATGCCCTGATTGTAGGTGGAGGATTGGCCTCGCTGGATGTAGTGAAGATCGTGATGATCACCACCACAGCGCAGGCCCTCGCCGCGCGTGGCATCAGCACCGATATGTTTGAACTGGAGCGGGGCATCGGGCGCGTGTTGGAGAAACACCAACTTACACTGCCCGACTTGGGGCTGAGGGGTTGCACGCTGGTATACCGAAGGAGCGCCAGCGACATGCCCTTATCGCCCCTGCCCAAGCACACACCGGAGCAGCGGGCCCGAGTGGCCCAGATCAACGAAAAGATACTGGAGAATTTTCAGCGCAAATACCTGTTTCAGTTTTTGCCATACCACACCGCGGAAGAAGTGCTGGAGCAGGGTGGTGCGCTGAAAGGCTTGCTGTTGCAACAGACCGAAGTACACGACGGCGTAGTGATGAAAACAGGCAAAATGACGCCGTTTCATACTGATTTGGTCATTTCTTCCATTGGCAGCATACCCGAGCCACTGGCAGGTACGCCTTTTTCCGGCGGGCTGCTGCCGCTGGCCGACCAAAAAAGTTGCCGGGTACAGGGCTACGATCATGTGTTTGCCGTGGGCAATGCCGTAACAGGTCGTGGCAACATCAAAGAGTCGCAGGAGCATGGAAAGGAAACGGTGCGCTCCATCATGGATGAGCAGTTGCATTTTGGTGAAAATGATTATCAACAATGGCTGCGCGGTACAGAAAATACTGTGGCCCGGCAAGTGGGAAGCATCGCCGAGCACATACAGCGGCAAAAATTTATGCCCGACGACGTCATTCAGTCTATTATTAATAAGACGACTGCCCTTCAGCAAAGAGCAGGTTATAATGGCGACCTGCCCAGCTGGCTGCATGCGCATACACCGGTACGGTACGAGCAGTTGCTGCATAAATGAGAATGTGCGGCTGGCACACATTTCTTATTTGGTTTTTCTATAGCAACTATAACCCAGGAAAAAAGCAAAAACATTTCCCTTCCCTATCCGAAACCTAATTATTGGCAGCAATTGGACTTTGCTGCCGATTTATAGTTTTCTGATATTAGCGAAATCTCGGCAATCATTCGGGTTTCTATGAATAACCACCTCTCCTAAAGAAGCTACTTTGCGCAAACAAGTTCATGACGCACCAGGAATGGTTTACATGTTGACATGCATCAATCTTCTTCCTCCAAGTGCGCAATGGCTGCCGCCATATCGATGGATTCGTTTATAACCGGAAGGAATAAATCGCCTTTTTCACCCAGCCGCGCTGGCATGTTGTGGATGTTGAAGTCGCCGGGCAGCAGGCCCTGCCGCACCTCGTGCCACTCCAATGGTGCTGATGCCTGTGCTCCTGGCTTTGGGCGCAGGCAGTAGGCTGAAGCCAGCGTCTGGCCGCGGCGGTTTTGAAGGTAATCCAGATAAATGCGGTCTTTGCGTAGCCTGAGGCTTCTCTCCAGCGTGGTGATCTTCGGCAGCTTTTCGTGCACATACAGGCAAAGGATATGGGTGAAGTTGCGTGCCTCCTCGTAGCTGTACTGTGCGCCTAGCGGTATGTATACGTGCAATCCGCTGGCACCGCTTGTCTTGCAATAGCCTTGTACCTGCGCCTTTTGCAAAACCTCATGTACGGCCTGCGCCACTTCTATCACCTGCTCAAAGGTGTTTTTTTCGGATGGATCCAGGTCGATGATGGTGTAGTCGGGGTGGTCGGGGTGGTGTATGGTAGAGTTCCACGGGTTCAGCTCTATACAGCCCAAATTGGCCATATAAAGCAGGCTGGCTTCATTCTGGCACAGCATATACTCAATATGCCGCGCCGAAGATTTTGAATATACCGTATGCGTATCGATCCAGTCGGGCAGGTGCTCGTTGTCTTTTTGATAAAAGCCTTCCTGTTGAATGCCATTGGGGTGCCTGTGCAGGTTTTGCGGTCGGTCTTTCAGATGCGGCAGTATATACTCGCTCACCTGCAGGTAGTAGTCGATCAGATCGTACTTACGCAAGCCGCTATCCGGCCAATAGATCTTGTCGAGGTTGCTGATGGGTACGGATATACCGTCTACATCCAGTGTGGAGTTGGTGGAAGATGACGATGTGCCTGTTTTGGGCTGTGGCCGCCCGATCTCATGGGTCGTTTTATCGAAGCGCAGTGCTTTAAAAACCGGGTGACGCAAGGCGCCACTTTTCGTTTTCTCCGAGTACTTCACCTCGCATATCAGTTCTGGCTTCATCCAGGTAGCCTTTCGTCCTTTCAGGTTGATGGTGCGGTCAAAAGGCCTGGTTTCTGTGATCAACGGCTCAAATTGGCCGAATAAATTTTTCTGATCTTCATTCGAAAAACCGCTGCCACAATTGCCTATGTACTGCAATTGCTCCCCGTGATATTCGCCCAATATCAGCGAACCAAAAGGGGCACCCTGCGAGGCGGTGAAGCCACAGATGAGGGCTTCCTGACTTTGCACGGCTTTTACCTTAAGCCAGTACTCACTTCTCACCCCGGGTACGTATCGTGAATCCGCCTTTTTTGCCACCACACCTTCCATGCCCGCCTTTACCGCCTGATGGTAAAAGACCGCACCCATGGCCTCTACATGATCGCAGTAGTGCACGTGCTCCATGCCCTCTATTACGTCGGCAATAAGACTTTTTCGGTCCAGCAGGGGTAGGCTGATCATATCGTGGCCATTCAGGTGAAGCATGTCGAACACGTAGAATCGCAGCAGGCCGGGGGTGCCGGCATGGTAGTTTTGCAGCTTCTGAAACTCCGGCAGTCCGTCGGCATTGAGCACCACCACTTCGCCATCGATGATGGTCTCGTGCTGGCACCCTTTCAGCTCATTCACCAGCTCAGGAAACTTTTGGTTGTAGTTCACGCCATTTCTCGAATACAGCTGCACATTGCCGTCGGTGACGTGGGCGATCAGCCGGTATCCATCCCATTTTAGCTCATATATCCAGTCGGGGTCGTCAAATATTTTTGGGCTTATCGATGCCAGCATGGGCTTTATAACCTGGTTTGGGTCCAGCGCTACGATTTTTGCTTCCGCTTGCGCTGTACTCCCTTCTGGCAATAAATTTTCAGCATCGTATTCGCCTTCGGCAGCATAGGCATCTTTTTTTTTGATCAGCAGCCATTGGTGCACATCTCCCTGGCGTCTGGTGCGCACCAGCGCAAATCGCCCGCGGAGCTTTTTGCCAAAAAATTCCAGTTTCAAATCACCCTTTTCCCATTGGGCTTCCGGCGTGCTGTGGGACGCATTGTCGGCCAGCTTGTAGTGGCCTTCATCCCAGATGTGCATTTCACCGGCGCCATAGTTGCCTTTGGGAATGGTGCCCTGGAAGGTGAGGTATTTCACAGGGTGGTCTTCGGTTTCTACTGCCAGGCGTTTGTCGTCGGGGTTCATCGATGGCCCTTTGGGAACTGCCCAACTTTTGAGTACCCCGGCCATTTCCAGCCGCAGGTCGTAGTGCAAGCGCCTGGCCTGGTGGCGCTGCACCACAAATCTGCCGGTGCCGGTATCACTGAGTTGTCCTTCGGGCTCAGGTGTAGCATCAAAACGCCGCTTTTTATTGTATTCCTCCAGCGCCATATACTAAGAGGCCTGTGCTTTTTTCTTTTTTTCCAGGCTGGCCTTGAGCTGGGCCATCAGGTCTTTGGCAGGTGTAGGCTTGCTGTCAAACTCCACCACTTTGCCCTTTTTACCCGATCGCTTGCTCTCAATGATCTTCATGAGTTGATCGTTGTACACGTCCTTATATTTATCGAATTCAAAAGGCTGCGAATATTGCTCGATGAGCGAAATGGCCATATCCACCTCTTTTTTCGTCACCTTAGTTTTGGTGACTTTGAGCTCAGCAGGGTCTCTGATCTCATCCGAAAAGCGTATGGCGTGAAGTACGATGATGTCTTTATACACGCCAAGCAGGCTCAGGTGCTCTTTCTGCCGCATCACAAAAGTGGCCACACCAAGTTTTTTGGTTTTTTTGAGTGCATCGCGCAGCAGGTTGTAAGCCTTGCCGCCTTCTTTTTGCGGCTCCAGGAAATATGGCTTTTTAAACAGCACCTCCGCCACGTCCTTTTCTTCCACAAACTCTTCTATGTCGATGGTCTTGCTCTTTTTCAGGTTGGCCTGTTCAAAGTCCTCGCTTTCCAGCACTATGTAGCCTTCCTCCGATTTATATCCTTTTACTATATCTTCCCAGGCCACCTCCTGGCCTGTATTTTCATTCACGCGCTTATAGCGTATTCTGCCGTTGTCGTGCCTGTCGAGCATGTCGAGGTCGAGTTTGCGGTCTTCCGAACCGCTGTACATTTTTACAGGTATTGATACCAGGCCAAAGGAAACGGTGCCATTCCAGATAGATCGCATAGTGCAGTGTGGTTTGTTGAGCACGGGCCATCATCAGCAATGGCCCGCAGATGGAGAGTTGTCAGGAATTTCTCAGTGCGTCGATGAGCTCTTCTTTACTCATTTTGCTACGCCCTTCTATGCCCACCTGTTTGGCTTTGTCGTACAGGTCGCTTTTGGTGCGGTCCTCATAGTTTTCGGCCTTGCCACCTTTCTTTCCGCTGTTTTCAGTATTGGCTATGCGCGCTGCTTTTTGTTTGCTCATGCCTTTGTCGCGCAGCTTTTCGTACTGCTCTTCATTTTTGATCTGGGGAATTGAATTTTTTGCCATGGTACTGTTGTTTGGTGAGTGGTATTGGATAAATCCTATAACAAAGCACAGGCAAAATTGTGAGGAACGGGCCGCGATGGGCTATATAATTTTACATGCAGGAGGTGCTTCATACCCATTGATAGACCGGCCATTCTTAATTAATTTGCCCCAATAAAAAATTCCATTATGAGAATATTCATGTGCCTGATATGCCTGTGGCTGGCCGGCTGCGCGCAGCGATCAGAAGAAATACAAGAGCCCCCCGCCCCCATTGAAGATTTGTTTGAAAGCTATTATCAGGATTATTTGAGGCTGCATCCTCTGGAGGCTACTGCAGTGGGCAATCCTGATTACAACGACCGGCTGCCGATCACCATTAGCAGTGCCTATCGCGATACACTTCGCGCTTTTTATACTGAATATCGAGATCGCCTGCAACAATACAATCGCGACGATCTGGAAGGCGAAGACAAAACTAGTTATGACGTGTTGCACTGGGAATGTGCCATCAATGCAGAAAGCCTCAATTTTCCTACCCATCTCACACCCATCAACCAGTTCTACTCACTGCCATCTACCATTGGGCAATATGCCAGCGGCGAAGGTGCGCAGCCATTTAAGACGGTGGAAGATTATGAAAATTGGCTGAAAAGGCTTGAGTCATTTTCTGTATGGTTGGATACAGCCGTGGCCAACATGCGGGTAGGTATGGCCAAAGGCTACGTGTTGCCAAAGGTACTCGCGGAGCGTACCATACCACAGATGGCCGCCCATGCGCTGGGGCCGGTGGAAGACCATCTGTACTTCGCCCCGGCTAAAAAGCTGCCGGACGATTTCAGCGAGGCACAACGAACGCAGGTACAACAGGCCTACCGGCAGATGGTAGAGGAAAAGATCATTCCTGCCTTCGGTGCCCTTACCGAATTTCTGCAGCAGGAATATTTGCCGGCATGCCGAAGCACGGCAGGTGTGTGGGATCTGCCCGGGGGTGAGGCCTACTACCGGCACCAGATTCTTACCTACACCACCGTAGAGCTTAGTGCCGATTCGGTTTTCCGGCTGGGCATGAGTGAGGTAGACCGCATAATGCAGGAAATGAAGAAGCTGAAAGCTGATGTCGGTTTCCAGGGAGAAATGAAGGCCTTTTTCGATGCGGTGCGCACTATGCCAGAGTTAATGCCCTATCAGGACGCCGAAGAAGTGTTGGCCCAGTTTCGCGACATTCATGCGCGCATGCAACCGTACATTGAAAACCTGTTTAATGTGCAGCCCAAAGCCCAGTTTGAGGTGAGGCGCACAGAATCGTTTAGAGAAGCCTCTGCCAGTGCCGAATACAATCCACCTTCGCTGGATGGCAGCAGGCCGGGCATATTTTATGTGCCCGTGCCCGATGCACAGGGCTACAATGTATTTCGCGACGAAAGCCTCTTTCTGCACGAGGCCATTCCCGGGCATCACTACCAAGTGGCGCTGCAACAAGAAAATGAGCGCCTGCCTGACTTTAGAAAAAGACTTTACTTCAGCGCCTACGGCGAAGGATGGGCACTGTACAGCGAAAGCCTCGGCAAGGAGTTGGGGCTTTATGAGGATCCGTATCAATATTTTGGCATGCTCAGCGCTGAGATGCACCGGGCCATACGCCTGGTGGTAGATGCCGGCATGCACGCCAAAAAGTGGACCCGCGAGCAGGCCATAGAATTTTCGCTGGCTCATGAGGCAGAACCCGAGCGGGAGATCATTGCCGAAGTAGAGCGCTACATGAGCTGGCCCGGTCAGGCGCTGAGCTACAAGGTGGGGCAGCTTAAAATAAGGGAGCTGCGACAAAGAGCTGAAGAAGCTCTGGGCGAACAGTTTGACCTTCGTGATTTTCACAGCCAGGTATTACGAACAGGCAATGTGCCTCTGGCAGTACTAGAGAACGAAATAGACACCTGGATAGCCGGGCAAAAAAGCGAATAATGCCCCCGTCAAATAATACCATTTACTGCTTTATGTCATCGTTTTGCCGCACAGGTATGCCTACTTTTGCGGCAATAAATTATTTACCTTAAATACAACACACAATGGACTACAGAATAGAGCGTGACACCATGGGCGAGGTAAAAGTGCCTGCCGACAAATTCTGGGGAGCACAAACAGAGCGATCAAGAAACAATTTCAAAATAGGCCCTGAGGCCAGCATGCCTAAAGAAATCATCTATGCATTTGCCTATCTGAAAAAAGCGGCTGCCCATGCCAACCACGACTTGGGTGTACTTTCACAAGAGAAGCGCGACCAGATCAGCAAGGCGTGCGAGGAGATATTGGAAGGCAAACTCGATGATCAGTTTCCATTGGTGATATGGCAAACAGGCTCAGGCACGCAGAGCAACATGAACGTGAACGAGGTGGTGGCGTACCGCGCCCATGTGAACCAGGGCGGCAAGCTGGCCGATGAGCAAAAAGTGCTGCACCCCAATGATGATGTGAATAAAAGCCAGTCGAGCAACGACACCTTCCCCACTGCCATGCACATAGCGGCCTATAAAGTGGCCGTGGAGGTAACGATACCCGGCATGAAAAAGCTGCGGGATACGCTGGCCAAAAAGAGTGAAGAATTTAAAGATGTAGTGAAAACAGGTCGCACACACTTTATGGATGCTACCCCGCTCACACTGGGCCAGGAGTTTTCTGGCTATGTACAACAGATCGACAACGGCATACGCTCCATCAACAATGCTTTGGAAATGGTGCGCGAGCTGGCTTTAGGCGGCACAGCCGTAGGCACCGGCCTCAACACGCCAGATGGCTACTCAGAGTTGGTGGCAGAAAAAATTGCCGAGTTCACCGGTCATCCTTTCATCACAGCACCCAACAAATTTGAAGCCCTTGCTGCGCACGATGCCATGGTGGAGCTTTCGGGTGCATTGAAGCGCTGCGCTGTTTCTCTGATGAAAATAGCCAACGACATACGCATGCTCAGCTCCGGACCGCGCTGTGGCATAGGCGAAATAGTGATACCCGACAACGAGCCCGGCTCCTCCATTATGCCTGGCAAGGTAAATCCCACACAGCCGGAGGCCCTCACCATGGTGGCCGCTCAGGTGATGGGCAACGATGTGGCGGTGTCGGTAGGTGGTAGCAATGGGCACTTCGAGTTGAATGTATTTAAGCCGGTAATGGCCGCCAACGTACTTTCTTCAGCGCGTTTGATCGGCGATGCCTGTGTATCATTTAATGAGAATTGCGCCGTTGGCATCGTTCCTAACCACGAAGTGATCAAAACGCACCTGGAAAACTCATTGATGCTGGTGACTGCACTCAACACCCACATTGGGTATGAAAATGCGGCCAAAATAGCCAAAAAGGCGCATAAGGAGAATTTGACGCTGCGTGAGGCTGCCACCGAACTGGGTCTTGTTACAAATGAACAATTCGATCAGTGGGTACAACCGCAGAAAATGACAGGTGTCTTAAAATAATGCAAAATTGCATTTGTTGCGTATCTAATAATCTTTGTACTTTGCGGTGTTCGATTGTATTTTTTACAGATTAAAGTCTTAAAAATGAAAAAGCTCGCATTATTTATAGCGATTGTATGCTCTCTTTCGATTACTGGCAATGTGCATGCGCAGTTATCAAAAAAAGAACAAAAGGAGTGGAAAAAGAAAATCAAGAAAACCTCTCCTGACCAGTTCAAGCGAATGTATGATGAGAATTCATCACTCAAGAGCGAAGTGAGCAGCATTCAAGGGCAACTGTCCAGCTTGCAGGCTACCCTTGGCGAAAAGGATGCAAAAATTGCAGAACTCACCGAAGAAACCCGCAAGATGGAAGCTCAGGTGAATGCCGCCAAAAAAGCCATTGCCCAAGCCAAGATGGAAGCAGAACAGGCTACGGCCAGCTCTGTGAGCAGCATTGATCCCAACGTAGGCACGGTGTTTAAAGTCCAAATTGGTGCTTTTCGCAACAAAGACCTTTCGAAGTATTTTGAGAACCACGAAAACTTTGGCGGTGAAGCCACCGATGATGGCACGCAAAAAATCACGCTGGGCATCTTCAAAGACTATTGGGAAGCAGATACCTTTAAGAAATACCTGCGCGAAATGGGTGTAAATGACGCCTGGATTGTTCCTTATAAAGATGGGCAGCGCGTAGAGATCAAAGAAGTGCTGGAAGGGGTGATATAACAGCCCAACCGTAATTCACAAAAAAAGCGAGCGG
>CAZQVB010000030.1:0-19588 GCA_964596645.1 uncultured Roseivirgaceae bacterium | reverse complement strand
TGTAAAATGACGCCGCTCGCTTTTTTGTCGAAGACCCAACAGTTTCTGAAAGCTTCAGTTTCAGCCGGCTTCCAAAGCGTTGGCTCCACTCACTATTTCTAATATTTCTTTGGTAATGGCCGCCTGACGGGTTCTGTTGTATACCAACTTCAAATCCTTGAGCATTTCGCCGGCGTTGTCCGTAGCCTGATCCATAGCCGTCATACGCGCTCCGTGCTCCGATGCAGCCGACTCCAACACCGCCTTGTAAAACTGTATTTTCAACGTCTGTGGTATCAGCTTTTCGAGTATTACATCCAATGAAGGCTCAAAAATATAATTCGGTACATTGGCTACTTCAGCCGCATCGTCAGACCGGGCCGCCATCAGTGGCAAAAACTGCTCTACCTGCAGTAATTGGGTGGCCACATTTTTAAACTCGTTGTAAATGATGTCCACGCGGTCAAATTTCTCCTCCTCAAAGCCTTTCATCACAAACTCTGCGGCTTCACGCACCTGATCAAATGATGTATCGTGGAGTATATGGTAAAATTGATCTGCCACCTTGAAGTCGCGCTTACGGAAAAAGTCATACGCCTTTTTTCCCAAGGGCATCACTGTGACGCGGCCATTCTCATTTTGCTCTGCATATTCCTGCTCTATACGCCGCAAGGCCGCTTTTATGGCGTTGCTGTTGAAAGCGCCTGCGAGCCCACGATCAGAGGTGAGCACCACTATGAGTACATTGGTGGGTATGCGATCTTCCGTGTACAGGCTATTGACCACCTCGCCCTCCAGCGATGCGGTGACATTGCTGAGAATTTCGTGCAGCTTTTTAGCATAAGGACGCATCTGCATGATGCTGTCTTGCGCCCGCCGCAGCTTTGAAGCCGCCACCATTTTCATGGCTTTGGTGATCTGCTGTGTCGACTTTACCGACTGTATTCTGTTACGTACTTCCTTTAGGTTTGGCATTGCTTATTACTTCGTGCTTAGCTCAATCGACCGGCCACCTCGCGTGCTACATTCTTCATTGTTTCCTGAGCATTGTCGGTCAGTTTACCTTCCCGCAGCTCCGTCAACACACCGTCATGGTCATGCTCAAGCTCTCGCAAATACTCGGCTTCAAACTGCTTCATTTTGTCTATGGGCACCGTATCGCAATATCCTTTTGTCGATGCAAAAATGATGGCGATTTGCTTTTCTACCGGAACCGGTGAGAACTGTGCCTGCTTCAATATTTCCTGGTTGCGACGCCCCCGGTCTATGGTGCGCTGTGTGGCTGCATCGAGGTCGGAACCAAACTTGGCAAATGCTTCCAGTTCGCGAAACTGCGCCTGATCCAGCTTCAACGTACCCGCCACCTTTTTCATCGATTTTATCTGCGCATTGCCACCCACGCGCGATACCGAAATACCCACATTGATGGCAGGACGAATGCCCGAGTTGAACAGGTTGGATTCGAGGAATATCTGACCATCGGTGATGGATATCACGTTGGTGGGGATGTAGGCAGAAACGTCTCCGGCTTGTGTCTCGATAATGGGAAGCGCGGTAAGCGAGCCCCCACCCTTTACCATATCTTTTATAGAGGCCGGCAGGTCGTTCATCTTTGTGGCAATATCGTCTGATGCATTGACCTTTGCTGCACGCTCCAACAGGCGGGAGTGCAGATAGAAAACATCACCGGGATATGCCTCACGTCCGGGGGGCCTTCTCAGCAGCAGCGACACCTCGCGATATGCCACAGCCTGCTTGGAGAGGTCGTCATAGATCACCAATGCCGGGCGGCCTGTGTCGCGGAAAAACTCACCGATGGAGGCGCCGGCAAATGGGGCGAAAAACTGCATCGGCGCAGGGTCGGAAGCGGATGCAGACACCACAATGGTGTAGTCCATGGCACCGCCTTTTTCCAGAGCAGCCACCACCTGCTTCACCGTAGATGCCTTCTGGCCACAAGCCACATATACGCAGTATACAGGCTCACCACGGTCGTAAAATTCTTTTTGATTGATGATGGTGTCGATGGCAATGGCCGTCTTGCCGGTTTGCCGATCACCGATGATCAGCTCACGCTGGCCACGGCCGATGGGTATCATGGAGTCAATGGCTTTGATGCCTGTTTGCAATGGCTCGGTTACCGGTTCCCGGAAAATAACACCGGGGGCCTTGCGCTCCATGGGCATCTCGTACAGCTCTCCTTCCAGAGCACCTTTGCCGTCGATGGGCTGGCCCAGTGTGTTGACCACCCGGCCTACCATGCCTTCGCCTACAAGGATGGACGAAATGCGCTTGGTACGCTTTACCGTGTCGCCTTCCTTTATCTCCTCCGATTCGCCAAGTATTACAGCGCCTACATTGTCTTCTTCCAGGTTGAGCACGAGTGCATTCACACCATTTTCAAATTCCAGCAGTTCGCCGGCCTGTGCTTTCGACAGGCCATAAATCCTGGCCACGCCATCGCCCACCTGAAGCACAGTGCCTACCTCTTCGAGTTCGGCCTCTGTTTTATAATTAGAAAGTTCTTCCCGCAATATCGACGATACCTCGTCTGGTCGTATGTCAGCCATGTTTGTAGTAATCGCTTAATCTTTTATGAATGAATTCTCCCTTTTAGTTCACGCCTCAAATCACCAATTTTTCCGCTGATGGTGTTGTCTACCTGTAGGTCGCCCATCTGAAGCAGATAGCCTCCTATAATGTCCGGATCAATATTTTCTTCCAGCGCTACTTTCTTGCCGGTTTGCTTCTCGAGCATCGTTTCAAATTCCTTTCTCAACGCCTCATCAAGAGCCACCGCAGTAGTGACGCGTGCCCGCACTATGCCTTTATGTTCATTGTAAAGCTTCTCGAATTCATCGGCCACAGCAAGCAATATATTCGCTCTGTTTTTGCGGCTGAGCAATTCGAGGAAGCGCATCACCAGCTCATCCCCATTGTTCTCAAACAGCCTCCGCAGTATCCGCAGCTTGTAATCATAGCGGATCACCGGGTTTTTGAGCACTTGGGCCAGGTTCCTGTTGTTGGCTATTGTTTCCCGAATGCGCTGTATGCCGGCCTTTACGGGCTCCAGTTTATCTTGCTCTACGGCCAGTTCGAAGAGGGATTTTGCATACCTGCTGGCTACTCGTACTTCCGACATGCGTTTAGTTCAGCTTAATGTCTTTCATGAAATCCCTGATCAGTTCCTTTTGCTCGCCCTGGTCATCGAGCTGCTTGCGCAGCAGCTTTTCCGATATTTGAAGAGACAGCTCAGCCACCTGGTCTTTTATTTCGCTCAGTGCCTTTTCCTTCTCAGTATCTATGGCCGCTTTGGCGTCAGCAATCATCTTGTTGCTGATCTTGGAAGCTTCTTCTTTGGCTTCTTCTTTAATGCCACTGGCCACTCTGGCAGCATCCTTCAATACTTTTTCTCTTTCTTCCTTGGCTTCCGCCAACAACTTCTGATTGTCGGCCCTCAGGCTTTCCATTTCTTCCCGCGCTTTATCGGCCGATCTCAAGGCAGCTTCTATAGAATGCTCTCTATCGTTCAGGGCTTTTAGTATGGGTTTCCAGGCAAACTTACCCAGCAAAAACAGCAACACCAGAAAGATAATGGTGTGCCAGAAGATAAGGCCAAATTCCGGGGTTAAAAGATCCATTTGATGTTCGTGTTTTATTCTTTAAAAAAAGAACCGGCTGAATGCCTAATGCAAATCAGCCGATCCCGGTTTTGCTCATTTTTTCTTAACCCTGTGTCGCGATGATCAGACACACGATCACGCCAAAGAGCGCCACACCTTCTATAAGTGCAGCAGCAATAATCATGGCGGTTTGGATCTTTCCATAGGCTTCCGGTTGCCTGGCCACCGACTCCATAGCGGAGCCACCAATGCGGCCAATACCGATGCCTGCGCCTAATGCAACAATGCCAGCACCTATGCCGGCGCCCATGAGGCCCAAACCTTCAGCAGCAAGTAATAACGCTTCTAACAACATGAATTAAACTATTTATATATGAAACAAAACTAAATTGCCTGATGCTCCAGTGCTTCCTCGTGGCTATCGTGCTCCTCTACGGCCATGCCAAAGTATATGGCAGAAAGCAGGGTGAACACAAAGGCCTGAATAAACGCGACGAGTAGTTCGATCACATTCATGAAGACCCCAAAGATAACACTGGCAATACCCACAGCCGCGGTTTCGAAAATAAAAACAAGGGCGATGAGGCTATAAATGATGATGTGCCCGGCGGTAATGTTGGCAAAAAGCCGCACCATGAGCGAAAATGGCTTGGTGAACATACCGATAAACTCCACTACGGGCATGATCGGTATGGGAAACTTGAGCCACCAGGGCACGCCGGGTGTGTTGAATATATGTTTCCAATAGTCTTTGGTACCGCTGAAGGTAGTGATCAAAAAGGTGAACACCGCAAGTGTCAATGTCACGGCAATGTTGCCGGTGAGGTTGGCCGAGCCGGGTATGAGCCCCAGCAGGTTGTTCAGCCAAATAAAGAAAAACACGGTGAGCAGGTATGGCATAAAGCGGCCGTATTTTTTGTCGCCTATGGTGGGGCGCGCGATCTCGTCGCGTACGAATATGATGATGGGCTCCAGGAAGGACTGCATACCACGTGGAGCGCTGCCCGGATGCTTCTTGTACCTGTTTGCCACAGTGATGAACACAAGCAGCAGTATGACCACGCTCAGCAGCAAAGCTGCCACATTTTTGGTGATGGAGATGTCGTAAAAGCTGACATTCTCATTCACAGATTGAATATGCTCATGGTCGTCGATATAGTAGCCATCAACCGTCACGGCGTTGTGATGCTCATCATAGAAGGCCGACGACATGTAGGTGCGTAGTCCGTAGCCAACTTCGTAAATGATAACGGGTAGCGGAAGGGTGATGTGTGTATGGCCGATGGTGGCAAAATGCCACTCGTGTGCATCCTTTATGTGATGCATTATCCAGCCGGTTTTGCTGCCGCCTTCCTCGGGAGCAGCCGATAATTGTGACGAAGCAACAGTAAAAAACAGGAGGATTAAAAGGCTGAACTTCAGTATTTTATACTTGTCTTTCATGCGTATCATCTAAATCAGCGGGGCCCTTTTTGAAATGATGGCGCAAGTTAGACATAATGCCATATAATTCAAACCCGAGAAATAATAAATAGAGCACTACAAAATTGATGGCGAACAGCAAAACTTCCGACCTGTCGAGCAATATGAATACGCTGGCCACGATGATGCTGAGAAACAAACGCGCAAGCATGGCAGAGAAGTAGGCGGCCATAAAATTGTCCCTTTTGCGGGAGGCAATGCGCTGCACCACCAGATAAGAAGCCATGGTGATGGCGATAAAATAAATAAGCAGCACCCACACCCAGCGATAGATGACCTGCGGCACCAGCCAGTACAGCAGCAGGGTGCAGACGACTACTGTGGCCGACAGTATCCAAAGCGTGGTGATGGTCTTGGACTTATTCAATTTTTTGGCAGGCTTTTGATCAGTGCGTAAAAAGATACCGAAAGAAAGGCAAGTATAAGGACTATGGTGAATGCCGGAAAAGATAAACCCAGCCAGTGATCGAGCTTTTGCCCCAGCCAAAAGCCGAGCAAGATCATCACGGCCATTTGCAAGGCAAGGCCGGAGTACTTCACATAGGCATTAACTTGGTCGAGCTTCCGGCGCCGGCTTGGGTTCTGCGGATTTTGAGGATTTTCCGTTTTCTTCAATTTTTATTTCTTTATTGGCCACGCCCATTTTACAGCTACCGTTGAAGGAGGCTCCCGACTCTACGATGAGTTTGTTGGTGATGATGTCGCCGCCTATGATGGCCGATGGGCGCAGGATGAGCTGCTCCGTTACTTCGATGGTGCCGGTTACTTCGCCGGCTATTTCTGCATTTTGAGCAATCACATCGCCCTGTATTACCGATGACTGCCCCAGTACAATTTTAGATTTGCTCTTTACACTGCCGTGAATTTTACCCTCGATGCGTATGTTGCCAAACGACTCCACATTGCCATCGAGAAATGTGCCTTTGCCCAGTATGTTGCTGCTGCTCACATCCTGCTCTATAGTTTTTTCTACTTTATTATTAAACATGCGATCCAATGTTTTTTTTTTAAAACGAGATGAAATCCTCCGGATCTACCGGCTTACCGTTGAACCATAATTCGAAATGAAGATGAGGGCCAGTGGTGAGATCGCCGGAGTTGCCAATGATGGCAATGACCTCACCGGAATTGACAAAATTACCAACTTTTTTCAACAATGCCGAATTGTGCTTATATAGTGAAACGACGTTCCCCCTGTGCTGAATGGCGATTACATTGCCCGATTCCTGAGACCAGTCGGCGAATAAGATCGTACCGTCGGCCACTGCTTTTATGGGCTCATTGCTTTTGCTTACCACATCTACCCCATAGTGGTCTATCTTCAGATTGAAAGGCCGCGATACCAGTCCGTCTATTGGCGGAAAAAAATCCAGGATTTCAGTTTCGCGCGCGTAAGAATTGGCCGCTGTGACGAATGATACTCCCGACTCTTCAAACTCGCGCCTGAAGACCGAATCGATCGGCGACAGAGTTTCATCGCCTGGTTGCACGGCTTTTCGCTGAGCATTTTGCATCAGCGAGTCGTCGGTCATGGGCTTGCCTGTCAGCACATTTTTTATGTTGGCGATGAACTGATCTTTTACCTGCACTGCACGCTCCAGGGAATCTACTTTGTCGGCCAGCTCCACCAGGTGCCGATCCATCACGATGAGTTCATGACGGGGGTCAAACCACTTTGCCATCAGCGTTTGCGACAGTATGAGGCTGCCCATCATGAGCACCAGCAGGGCCGAAAATAATGTGAGAATAAGCTTGGCGTAAGTAAAACTGAGCGTGGTCTTTTCAGCGAAATTTTCCTCATTTCGTATGATGAGCAGGAAACGGTTCGTTAGCCAACTGGAAAGCGTCTTTCGGGGTTTCAAATGCTGGTCGCTCAAAAGTGAAATGACAAAACTATAGATTAAAAGCCAATGCTGTGTACATATTGTATTAATTGTCCTAATTTTCCCGTTTAATGTGGGCATCAAACAGCAATCCGTTGAGATCATACATGAGGCGTAGTACGCAGTTTTTTATTTGGCTGCCCGTCATCCTTTTATGTGCTCAATGCGCACCCCAGCGCAAGAATTTTTTCAGCAAAACCTACCACAATACCACTGCCCACTACAACGCCTACTTCATCGCCCGCGAGTCGATGAAAGAAATAGAGCAGACCATTTGGGACAGCCATGAAAATAATTACGACCGGGTGCTGCGCATATATCCCAACATCGACTCGGCCACCATCGATCCGCTGCGCCCCAAGCTCGAAGACATCATCAAAAAAGCTTCTCAACCCATTCAGCGCCACCAAAACAGCAAATGGGTAGACGACAGCTACATACTCGTAGGCCTGTCGCGCTTTTATGGAGGCGACTTCGTCAATGCCATCGAGACGTTCAAGTTTGTAAACACCAAGAGCGATGATGATGAAGCACGGCACCGCGCGCTCGTAAATCTCATGCGTACCTTTATTCACTATTCTGAATACAACAACGCCGTGGCCGTGGCCGACTACCTGAAGAAGGAAGAACTGGATAAGGAAAACGAAAAAGACCTTGCCCTTACCCGTGCTTACCTCTACCAACTGGCCGGCAATTATGAGCGTGTGCTGCCCGATATGGAAAAGGCCCTGTCGCTGGAAGGTGAGAAAAAAAAGCGCGCACGCTGGCACTTCATCATAGCGCAGATCTACCAGAACATGGGCAACGATGAAGAGGCATATGCGCATTATAAAAAGTCTTTGCGCAGCAACCCCACATACGAACTATCTTTCTATGCCAAGCTCAATCTGGGCCAGGTAACGGAACTGTCGGAGCAGGCAAACCTGAAAAGGGTGAGGAAATACTTTACGCGGCTGCTCAAGGATAAGAAAAACACTGAGTACCGCGACCGCATTTTCTATGAGATGGGGCGATTTGAACTGCGCCAGGGCAACCACGACCTGGCCGTAGACAATTATAAATTGAGTGCCGCCGAGCCCGGAGGAAGCCCTATACAAAAAGCATATACCTACCTCGCCCTTGGCCGCCTCTACTACGAGCACTACAAAAAATACGAACTGGCCAAAGCCTACTACGACAGCACCGTCAACAATCTGCCGCAAGATGAAGCCAACTATGCGGCCATCAAGCAGCGGCAGGAGGTATTGAGCGATTTTGTGGCGCAGATCGACATCATACAGCGCCAGGACAGCCTGCTGGCGCTGGCGGCCATGGACGACCGCTCGCTCGATCAGCTACTGACGTCGGTGGTGGAGCAGCGCGAAGAGCGTAAGAAAGACGAAGAGCGGCAAATGAGAAAACTTGTGCGCAACAGCACCATCGGCTCTTTCAACTACGGCAACATGCCCGGCAACAACACCGATGTGTTTCAGGACGTAACCGGTGGCAATGCCGGCGGCACGTGGTATTTTTACAACAGAACAGCTGTGGCTGCAGGAATCACCCAATTCAGGGCACGCTGGGGCAATCGGCCACTGGAAGACCACTGGCGACGCAAGCAAAAGGAGGCGATCGCCACCTTTGAAGAGTACGAAATAATAGAGGAAAACGAAATAGAAACGACACCCGAGGAGCTGGACGATAATTTTGACCCAGTGGCTGAGGTGGCGCAGTTGCGCGGCACCATCCCGTTCACACAAGAAGAGCAGACTGCAGCGCTTACTGAAATAGAAGAGGCACTCTTCAAGCTGGGCAACATCTACAACTTTCAGCTCGAGGAGCCCGACAACGCCATCGATACATTTGAAAAGCTGCTGGCGAGGTTTCCCGGGTCAGAGCATGAGCCCGAAGCACTGTATCTGTTATTTCTGATACATAAAAAGCGTGAAGACGCCAACAAGGCGGATTTCTATAAAGACAAACTGACCAGCGCCTACCCCGAAACCATTTTTGCCAACCTGGCCATCAACCCCAACTACCTGCAGGAAAGTGCGGAGACCAATGAGCGCCTGCAGAAACTGTACGAAATCGCATATCAGTATTATGAAGATGGAAAGCTCGATCAGGCCGGGCTGCTTGTAAGCCGGGCACTGCAGCAATACCCCGACAACAGCTTTAGCGATAAACTCAAAATACTGGGCATACTCATCGACGGCAAAGTAGAAGGCAAGTATAAATACCAGTACGAGCTACAGGAATTTGTGGAAAACAACCCTGAAAGCGAAGTAGTGGAATACGCCAAAAAGCTGCTCGCTGCCAGTCGTGAGTTTGAGGTGAATGAGGCACAGCGCAGTGGCGCCAGATTTATCTCCGACTTTGATCAGCCTCATTTTTTAGTCGTGGTGTTTGCTGAAAGCGACAGCGCCAGCCAGGTGCTACCCGCCGTGGTCGATCGCTTTTTGGAAAATAAATACCCTGCACTCCAACTGAAAACCGGCACGCTATCGTTGAACGACCGGCAATCGCTGGTACTGGTCAATAAGTTTCAGGATAAGGAGCTGGCCATGCAGGCATATGATGTGATGGCAGGAGAAGGCGGGCCGCTTGGGCAGCTTGCCAGAAGCGGCGCAAAGCCATTCGTAATAACAGAAGATAATTTTCAGATTTTCTTTCAGACCAAGCGGCTTGATGATTATTTAGCATTTTTCGATACCCATTATATCAACAATGAAAGCAATAAACCATAAACACAGGGTATACCGCCCGGTGATCAAATACACCTGGATCGCATTCATTTCTCTTTTTTTGCTGGGTGTTTTGTTTATTCTGTCTGTACGCATCAATCTGTTCGGGTTGTTTGGCGAGCTGCCCAGCTACACTTCGCTGGAAAATCCGGAGCGAGAGAATGACCTTTCTTCAGTCATCTATGCCATCGATGGTGAAGTGCTGGGCAAATATTTCCGGTACAACCGCACCCAGGTAGCCTACGACGACCTCTCGCCAGAAATCATACAAACCCTGCTCACCACCGAAGACGTTCGGTTTTTCAACCATGCCGGCATAGACCTGCGCGGCATGCTGCGTGTGGTGTTCAAATCTATTTTGCTGGGACAGGAGTCATCGGGCGGGGGCAGCACCATCAGTCAGCAGTTGGCCAAGAACCTTTTTCGTACGCGAGAGGAAGAATTGCAAGGTTCGCTGAACAAGCTCGGCATCAATAAGCTGGACCTGCTCATCAGCAAAACCAAAGAGTGGATCGTGGCCATAGAGCTGGAGAGCAACTTTACCAAAGAGGAAATTATGGCGATGTTTCTCAATACCGTACTCTTTGGGCACAATGCGTACGGCATAGAAGTGGCGGCAAAGACGTTCTTCAACACTACACCCGACAGCCTCAACTACACCCAATCGGCCATGCTGGTGGGTATGCTGAACAAGCCCACGCGCTACAGCCCGGTAATGAACCCCGAATATGCGCTCAGAAAACGCACCGAAGTACTGCACAACCTGCACAAGTACAACTACATAACAAAAGAAGCCTACGACACACTGAAAATGCAACCGCTGGGCCTCGACTATAAGCCTGAAGGCCACAACGAAGGCCTTGCGCCCTATTTTAGAACCGAAATAAGGCAAGATCTGCTGGACTGGTGCCGCGAAAATGACTACGACCTCTTCGAGTCGGGCTTGCGCATATACACCACCATCGACAGCCGCATGCAGGAATATGCGGAAGAGGCCGTGCGGGAGCACATGACTTATTTGCAAAAACTATTTGACGAGCACTGGCGGGGTGAAGTGCCGTGGCGCGATGAAAATGGCCGCATCATACCAAACTTTTTGGAGAGCGCCATTCGGCGTACCCCGCGCTACAGGCAACTGGTACAAGAATATGGCCGCGACTCCGACTCCATCCAAATTGTACTGAATAAAAAACTGCCCATGCAGGTCTTTTCCTGGGAAGGTGAGATCGACACGCTCATGAGCCCGATAGACTCGCTGGCTTACTACAAGAAATTTCTACAAACCGGCTTCATGGCCATGGACCCGCACAATGGGCAGATAAAAGCCTGGGTCGGCGGCATCAACCATGCCTACTTCAAATACGACCACGTGCGCCAGGGCAAGCGGCAGCCCGGCTCTACTTTCAAGCCTTTCGTATATACTGCCGCCATAGACCATGGCTACTCGCCCTGCTATGAAGTGGAAGATGCACCGGTCACTTTCCAAATGCCGGGGCAGGTGCCCCCTACCTACACCCCGCAAAACTACAACCGCAAGTTTACAGGCGAGCGCATGACCATACGCCAGGGAATGGCCCGCTCCAAAAATTCAGTGACGGCCTTCCTCATGAAAATATTATCGCCGCAAACCGTCGTGCGCTATGCCCGGGATATGGGCGTAGAGAGCGCCCTGGATCCGGTGCCCTCTTTGGCGCTGGGCGTGAGCGATGTGTCGCTCTACGAGTTGGTCGGCGCCTACAGCACGTTTGTGAACAACGGCAGCTATACCAAGCCACACTACATCACGCGTATAGAAGATAAGTATGGCAACATCATTCAGGAGTTTCCTCCGCGCACCCGAGAGGTACTGAGCGAAGAAACGGCCTATGTGATGCTGCATATGCTGAAAGGAGCTACGGAAGAACGCGAAGGTACTGCACTGGGCCTCGACCCGGAGCTGCGCATCAATAATGAAATCGGCGCCAAAACCGGCACCACACAGAATGCTTCTGACGGTTGGTTTGTAGGCCTTACCAAAGACCTGGTGGCCGGCGTGTGGGTAGGCGGCGACGAACGCAGTATTCACTTCAAAACATCGGCCTATGGCCAAGGTGCCCGTACGGCCATGCCCGTTTGGGAAAATTTCATGCTGAAAGTGTATGCCGATGAAAGCCTTGGATATGAAAAAGGTGCCTTCGCCAGCCCCATAAGGCCCATACGTGTGGAGCTCAACTGTGAGCGGTATCGAAACCCGGGCTACTCCGGCTACGACCAGTCAGACTCCCTCGCCATAGATGCACCGGCAGGCGAAGAGTTGAACAAGGAGGATATATTTTAATTCTACCAATTTTCATTGAAACAAAATGCCGGATTGCCGCAGCGGCCCGGCGCAGCACTTCATGCAGGTAAGCGCATACTCACCGGCCGATGTAAAGAACTTCCCCGACAAGCCGGGTGTATATCGCTTTTACAATAAAGAGGGTGGACTCATATATGTAGGGAAAGCCAAAAATCTGAAGGCACGCGCATCCAACTATTTCAACGACCCGGGCGGGCACAACCGGAAAACGCGTAAGATGGTATCGGAGGTGCAGAAGATAGAATTCACGCTCGTGAATACGGAATTTGACGCCCTGCTTCTGGAAAATAATCTCATCAAAAGCAGCCAGCCCAAATATAATATCTTACTGAAAGACGATAAGACTTTCCCGTATGTGCTCATTGTAGATGAGCACTTTCCCCGCATATATGCAACACGCCAGATGAAGCCGGGCAAAGGGAAATATTTTGGTCCTTTCTCCAGCGTACGCGCCATGAAGAGTGTGTTGGAACTGATCAGAAACCTATACCACATTCGCACATGCAATCTGAATCTGGCGCCGGAGATCATAGCCAAAGGAAAATACAAGGTATGTCTGGAGTACCACATCGGGCGCTGTAAAGGGCCATGTGCCGGTCTGCAGGCAGAGGGCGACTATCTGGCAGACATCAGTCTGGCCGACCACATATTGAAAGGCAACCTGGCACCGGTGCGGCAGTATTTTAAGCAGCAGATGCAGGAGGCGGCCGAGGGTATGGCCTTTGAGCGGGCGCAGGAAATGAAAGATAAGCTGGACCTGCTGGAGAAATTCCAGGCGCGCACCGTCATTGTAAATCCTTCTATCGCCGACGTAGACGCCTTTGGCATAGTGACGGACGACAATCGGGCATACGTCAACTATCTGAAGATCGCCAATGGCAGCATCGTGCTCAGCAAAACAGTGGAAGTGAAAAAGAAGCTGGAAGAGAGCGATGAAGATATTCTCACCCAAGTAGCCTTCGACCTGCGCGATCGCTTTGGAAGCGCTTCCAAAGAAGTGCTGAGCAACCTGCCGCTTACCTTCGACCTGCATGCTGAGGCCCGCGTGCCAAAAATAGGTGATAAAAAGAAGCTGGTAGACCTGGCCGTAAAAAATGCTTTGTACTATAAAAAAGAGAGACTGGTGCAGGCACAGCCCGAGGGCTATCGGCAGATACGGGTACTACAGCAGCTGCAGGAAGATCTACAACTGAAAGAACTGCCAGAGCATATCGAATGCTTTGACAACTCCAACATCCAGGGCACCAACCCTGTCGCTTCCATGGTGAGTTTTAAGAAAGGAAAACCTTCGAAAAGCGATTACAGGAAATACAACATAAAGACGGTGACAGGGCCCGACGACTTTGGCAGCATGCGCGAAATAGTATATCGGCGCTACCGCCGGCTGCTCGACGAGAACGAGCCCCTGCCCAACCTGATAGTGATAGACGGGGGCAAGGGGCAGCTCAATGCTGCCGTGGCAGCCCTTGAGGAATTGGGCATATACGGTCGCCTGGCCATAGTTGGGATAGCCAAGCGCCTGGAAGAGATATATTTTCCGCACGATCAATTTCCGTTGCACATCCACAAAAAGTCAGAATCACTCAAGTTGCTACAACACATACGCAACGAGGCCCATCGATTTGCCATCACTTTTCACAGACAAAAACGCAGCAAAAGCGCCCTGGGCACATCGCTCACACAAGTAGAAGGAATAGGCGAGAAAACCGCAGAAAAACTGCTGCAGCAATTCAAGTCGGTGAAGAAACTGCGCGAAGCCAGCCTCGACGATATAGCGGCAAGCATAGGCATGGCCAAAGCCAAAGAATTGAAAAAACATTTGCAGTAAAAAGCTTTAAACCCTCTTGAAGCAAGATAGACTACAGCTTCTCGGTGGGTATTTGAGCGAACACACTAACGCTCAGCGCTGGCGCTGCATGTACGATTGAAGGATGATGGCGGCGCTCACCTTGTCGATATTGCCTTTGTCTCGGCGCTGCTTCTTCGTGCTGCCGGCCGCTATCATGGCCTCCAGGGCCATTTTGGATGTATACTGCTCATCTTCCTCTGCTATACCGACCTCAGGAAACTGCGCCTTCAGCTCGTTGATCAGCTTGCGCACGAGCGGGGTGGCATGAGTATCTTCATTGTTCAGCCGGGTAGGCATGCCCACCACTATGGTTTCCACGGCTTCTGTGGCTGTATATTTTTTCAAAAAGACGAACAGCTCGGCGGTATTTACTGTTTCTAGTGGCGAAGCGATCATCTGAAGAGGATCAGTGGCGGCGATGCCTGTTCTTTTGGCACCAACATCTAAAGCAATAATTCGAGCCATTCCTTGTTAATTGGTAGGTTTTAGTGACCGGTCATTGCGATGGCCATCAGATGGTCATAAAACTAAAGAGTGTCTTCGAATAAACACCAGGCCTCTTGCAAATTACACCGCTTGCTTCAGCACAAAATGGTAGACGGTGAGGTTGAGTGATCTGAAACAACAGCGTGTATCGATCAACTTATTATATTAGCAAATTCATAGCATCAGAAAATAAAAGGAAGACAGTGGAGAAGATAAACAACTCAAGATTTCAAATCAGAATGCCCATCATACTCGTCATCGGGCTCTCGGCCGGTGTGCTCATAGGGGCCACCTTCGCCAAGAGCGACGAAAAGGGCTACGACTTCATGAAGAGCATCATGAAATTCCGCGAGGTGATGACCTACGTAGAGAAGGCGTATGTAGACGAAGTAGACAACGATGAACTGGTGGAAACAGCCATAGCGGGTATGCTCGAAGAGCTGGATCCGCACTCGGTATATGTGCCGGCCAAAGATGTGGAACTTTCCAACAGCGACCTGAAGGGGGAATTTGAAGGTGTGGGCATTGAATTTAGCATTATTCGCGACACCATAGTGGTGTTGGCGCCGCTCTCTGGCGGGCCCTCGGAAAAGGCCGGTCTGTTGGCCGGTGATAAAATCATAGAAGTAGATGGTGAGGATGTGGCCGGGGTGGGTATCACCAACCGCGGCGTCATTGATCGACTGCGCGGTGAGAAAGGCACCGAGGTAGTGGTGGGCATCCAGCGCCACAATGTAAGCGACATGCTGGAATTTACCATCGTGCGCGACAAGATACCCCAATACTCAGTAGATGCCGGCTATATGGTCGACGATGAAATTGGCTACATAAAAATTGCCCGCTTCTCTGAAACCACCGATGAGGAGTTTCGCACAGAGCTAAAAAAGCTGAAAGAGCAAGGCATGAAGAAGCTCATTCTGGACCTGCAGAGCAACCCCGGCGGCTATATGGATCGCGCGGTAAATGTGGCCGATGAGCTCATAGCCGGCAACAAACTGATCGTGAGCCAGGAAGGCAAAGGGCCGCGATCTACCGCTGAGTACAATGCCTACCGCGAGGGGCTTTTTGAAGAAGGGCCGGTGATCGTGCTGATCAACGAAGGCAGCGCCTCCGGATCGGAGATTGTGGCCGGCGCGGTGCAAGACCACGACCGGGGACTCATCGTAGGCCGGCGCTCCTTTGGCAAAGGTCTGGTGCAGTCGCTGTTCCGCCTTACCGATGGCTCCGAATTGCGCCTTACCATTTCCAGGTACTACACGCCCAGCGGCCGTTGTATTCAAAAATCCTATGAAGAAGGCCTTAAAGCCTACCACGAAGATTTCACCAACCGCTTCGAGCATGGCGAGCTCTTTTATGAAGACAGCGTTCAGTTCAACGATTCGCTCATGTTTGAAACCACCAAAGGCCGGCCTGTGTATGGTGGCGGTGGCATTATGCCTGACTATTTCGTGCCTCTGGATACCTCCTACAGCTCGGCGTATTACAACAAGCTAATGGGCAAAAATGTGCTGCGTGAGTTCTCTTTGCGCTACTATGAAAACAATAAAAAGAAACTGGAAAAGATGCCCTTTAGCGAATACCGGAGCAGCTTTACAGTAAATGAAGCCATGCTCAATGAGATAGTGGCGATGGGTAAGTCGTTTGGTGTAGCCTATAATGAGGAAGAATTCACCACCTCCAAAAACCTGATACAGACGGTGGTGAAGGCCACCATAGCCCGCAATGTGTGGGATAGGGAGGCTTTCTATCCGGTCATCAACGACATCAACGAAATATATGAATCGGCCCTGACCCTCTTCGATGAGGCTGAAAAGCTGGCTAAGAATTAAACTTGTTGTTTACTTCCACTTAACAGAAAAAGCCCCGGATTGGGGCTTTTTCTGTTATTTGTTTTTTCTATCACAGACGACATGGTCTGTAATTCTAAATGAACGAAAGATCATCGTTCGCCCTGCCTCAGGCAGTAGCCTGGTTGCTGATCATTACCGGCATCACCAGCATCAGTATATCTTCGGCCTCGGCCTTATCTTTTGGCACCACCAGTCCCGCACGGTTTGGCTGGCTGAGCTGTAACACTACTTCAGTGCCTTCCAGGTGGTTGAGCGCTTCCATAAGAAAGCGCGCATTGAAGCCCATTTCTATGTCTTCACCATCGTGCTCACAGCCCAGGCGCTCGTTGGCTTCATTGGCAAAGTCCAGGTCTTCGGCAGAAATTTGCAGCTCACTGCCGGTTATCTTCACCCTGACCTGGTTGGTGGATTTGTTGGCATAAATGGCGATGCGCCTGAGCGAGCTGAGAAACTCCAGCCGGTTGATTGCCATGTGATTTTCATTGTCAACAGGTATCACATTGTTGTAGTCGGGAAATCGCTCATCGATCAGGCGGCAGATCATCTTGATCTGATTGAACTGAAAAAAGGCATTTTTGCTGTTGAACTCAACGACCACATTGCTGTTTTCATCCGGCAAGGTAGATTTCAAGAGGTTCAGTGCTTTGCGCGGTACAATCACGGAAGCTTCCGTATCGGAGGTGACGTCTACCCGGCGGTAGCGCACCAGGCGATGGCCATCGGTGGCTACGAAAGTGGTGCTGTTTTCAGAGAACTGAATGTAAACGCCCGTCATCGCAGGGCGCAATTCGTCGTTGCTGGTGGCAAATATGGTGTTGTTGATGGCGCTGGCCAAGGCATCGGACGATATATCGACGGGTGTTCCGTCGGTCAGTTCCGGTATCTTCGGGAAGTCGCCTGCGTGCTCACCCGCCACCTTGTACCGGCCGTTGTCCGAGCTTATCTCTATGGTTTGGGTATCGTTGTCGATGGAGAATGTAACCGGCTGTTCGGGCAGGTTTTTTAATGTCTCTATCAATATTTTCGCCGGCACGGGTACCATTTTCTTTGGCTTCCACATCCAGCTCAGTGACCATGGAGGTCTGCAGGTCTGAGGCCGTGATGGTGAGCTTGCCGCTTTCTATTTCGAAGAGAAAATTTTCGAGTATGGGCACCACCGGGTTTGTGGTGATCACACCATTCAAATTGTTGAGTTGCTTGAGTAGTGTGCTGGAAGAAACTATGAATTTCATAAGTAAAGATTTTTCTGATCGTACTTCGGGCCTATATGGCGGCCTTCTTAAAAGTATTGGCGACCGCTCAAAAAGCAAGATTTGTAGCTTGTGGCATTTTTTACCTGCGCACAATAAGCATGGCGCCAATACCGGCAAAGATACATTTTTTGCGGCGACGAAAATATACATTAAAATTCAAAAATCAAGACCCTGTTCCATCTGGCGCATGCCAGTTTCCCCCGCGTACAGGGCAGTGTTTTTTTTGAAAAGATAATTGATAGCTTAGCACACACATTCAATATGATCAATACAGCTATGCATATGGAAGCAGTACTGGAAGCAGCGGGTTATATCCGCTCCTTTCAGCATCAGGAGCCGGAGTTTGGCATTATCCTGGGCACAGGGCTCGGCGCACTTGTGAACGAACTGGAGATTGACGAAGTGATCAGCTATGAAACCATTCCACATTTCCCGGTTTCCACGGTAGAGAGCCACAGCGGCAAGCTCATCCTGGGACGGCTTTCGGGGCGTCGTGTGGTGGTGATGCAGGGGCGCTTTCACTATTATGAGGGCTATACTGCTCAGCAAATTACTTTCCCGGTACGGGTGATGAAAGTACTGGGCATCAAAAAACTCTTTATTTCCAACGCATCCGGGGGCCTGGATCCCGCCCACAGCGTAGGCGATCTTATGATCATGAACGATCATATCAACCTTCACCCCGACAATCCGCTGCGCGGCCCCAACCTGGATGAGTTGGGATTTCGCTTTCCCGACATGAGCGAACCGTACGACCGCGAAATGATACGGCAGGCACAGGATATTGCCCTAAAGCAAGGCATCAAAGTGCACACCGGAGTATATGCCAGCGTGACGGGCCCCAACCTGGAAACGCCCTCCGAGTACAAGTACCTGCGCATAATAGGCGCCGACGCGGTGGGCATGTCTACCGTGCCCGAAAATATCGTGGCCCGTCACATGAGCATACCTGTATTTGCCATTTCAGTGATCACCGACCTGGGCGTGGAAGGCAAAATTGAGCACATCACCATAGCCAAGGTGCTGGCTGCAGCAGCCATGGCCGAGCCAGGCATGACGAAGATCTTTAAAGAGCTCATCGCCATGCAGTGATGGGGGTCGGGGAATGGTAAACCGGTGATTGGTGGTATGGATAGCTAAATGCTGAAAGCTCAAAGAGAAATGGCTATTCAAATGCTTTATAAGATGCCGAGTATCCGTGGCTGTTCATTTCCCAGTTGATGAAAAAAACAAAGACAAAATCTTGACAAAATAATGCTGCAAAACACGCTGGGCCAGGCGCACGCCTGTTGTTTTGACCCGTCAGCGTGCATTTATCGCGGCTTATGCCAATAGCCAACAGATCCTGAAACAAGTTCAGGATGACTGAAAGGGTTGGTGCATGCGCGCTGGGCCAGGCGCACGAAATGTTCTGTGGGGCACAGACCATGGATATAATTGCACGCCCGCTGTTTTGAGTGGCTTGCGTGTATTCACCAACCCACGATTCTACTATTCTACCAATCCACCGGTTTAACCGGTCCCACTATAGTTTAACCTGGCGTTTGCCACAAGCAATGGATATGAGAAGGGTCATGCAAGAGCCTCTATTCAGTCTTGTCCGGAGAAACCTTCGAAACACCTTTGGCTGTTTAGCGTGGCCTTTTTGCGCGGGTGTTTCGTCAGTTTCGGAGTGACATGACGCGGCCCCACGGCCCGTGGAGTGAAATGCGCTAAGCCGGCGGTGTGGAGTGAGAGACTTTTGGAAGCATTGGCATGTGAAAGCTTTAGCAGTGATATGGAGATCAATATGCTATAGAAGATGCAGACAGTCCATGGATGTTCATTTCTTTCCAGTTGATACAAAGGGAACGACATAAAGAAAAATTCTGTCAAACAATGCTGCCATAAGCGCTGTGCCAGCCGCACGAAATGGTCTGTGGGCACAGAGCATGGAAATGAGCACGCCCGCTGTTTTGCCTCGCCTGCGTGCATTATCCGCGGCCATTGCCAATAGCCGACAGATGCTGAATCAAGTTCAGCATGACCCGTTGAGAGAATGGCCTGTGTGCACAGACAATGGAAATGAGAAGGGTCATGCAAGAGCCTCTATTCAGTCTTGTCCGGAGAAACCTTCGAAACA
>CAZQVB010000029.1:10864-56136 GCA_964596645.1 uncultured Roseivirgaceae bacterium | reverse complement strand
TTTAAAAGGTTTATTTTAAACTTAAACTACTGTCCAGTTTTTTGGGGAATGATCACTTCGCCAAGGGGTAAAAAATTGCGCAGTAACCCATGGCCCATCAGCCATTTTATATGTTGTAGAGGCAATAATATTATCTGACATCCCCCATTTTTGAAAAATATCTGGTTTCCATTCAGATAATCGATCAACCCCCTCACCATAGGTTCCAAAATACGACACTCCGCCTGAATTAAATCCCCACACCTCTTTTCCATTATTGTCAAAACCGCTCTGATAAATACCTCCCCTTAATCCAAATCCGCTTCTCCAAAGAGCACCAATTTTAGAATAAGCTCCATCCGGATCAATTTGGTTAAGTGGATTATTTCCCATACCCAAATAAGAAGAATAAAACTGCCCAGCCGGATCAGTGGCCATCCACCTCCCAATCTTGGCATCATACATCCTTGCCTCAAACGCATTCCACCCCGTCTCTTCGTCCATTTCTGCAAACTGGCCCTGGTAGCCGAATCTATAGTGCTCGCGGGCGTAGCTGCGGGCTTCCATTTTTAGGCCAAAGGGGTAGTAGTCGGTCAGCTGGGTGGCGGGGCCTTCGGTGAGTTTTATTGTTAGATCGTCGAAGTACACATCCACACCGGCCATGCTCTCATTGGCCACATAAATATACACATAGCCGGGCTTTTGCACCACGGTCGTTATACTTAGTTTTTCCCAGTTGTTTAGTGCATCGTTGCTTATCGGATCATAGCCGGAGCGGCCATCAAAGCTCAGGTCTTCATTGAAAAACAGGTAGTTTAGGTAGGCTTTTGGCTAAGAGTGGGAAACATTTGCTCTAGTGGGGAAGCAGGCGTTACACTATCGCTAAATATGCGCTAGTTGGGTGCTCTAGTGAGAGTAGCCTATAAAGAAGTTGTTAAAATTGAAAATCCTCAGGTGACTTATCTTTTATAAAGCACCTTAATGTAAAAAATCTCTCCGGATTGATCATCTTCAAACGTTGCACTTTAACAATAGTTGAATCATAATAATAATCTAATATTTTCACCTTAATTGGTTGCTCAACTATGTCAAATACAGAATCATTGAGATGGAAAAATTCACACGAAGTATTTTGTTTTGAAAAATGTTGGAACAAAAAATCTTTATCATTAGAAGTGATCGCAAAACAACAGTTATTCACACTATTATATAAATAATACGCTTTATCATCTAAATGAAAAATTCTCCTCCACCCTCCAATCACTAATAGAATTATTATCGAAAGAAAGAAGACCAACGTGAAACCAATAGCGACTTTACTTAAAATGTAATCGATCTTTTTTATTCTGATATTTTCCATAAAAACACTCTTCAGTTTCTAAGCCTCCAGTTGCACCAATTGTAAACACTGATATATCGGTTTTAAATTCCTCAGCACTTCCCAATTGTTAACATAATTTAAAATTAATGTAGAATTAATTGGATTGAATTTATAATTTGACCCCTACACATAATAAAATTTTCCTCCGGTGATATTTTGCCGGGCACTCTATTAAATCATTCTCAGCCAACGGTACCATTACTAACCTCTTGCCTGAGGAGCAGTCATTCGTGTAGCAAACCAGCTGCGTTGTCTTGAAGGGGTTGGCTGTCTATGGCATATCGATTTTTGTACTGCTGGGGCGTTATTTTCTTAATCCTCTTGAACATGCGATGGAAATATGGCACACTCATGTATCCTGAATAATAGGCGATCTCAGACATGGGTTTATCGGTATAGATGATCTCCTTGCAAGCAAAGCCAATCCTGATTTCATTCAGCAATTGGGAGAAAGTTTTGGTCGTTGATTTTTTAAAATAGCGGCAAAAGGCGGCTTTGTTCATGTGGACGTATTCCGCTATTTCATCTAGGGTAAAGGGCCGCTTGTAGTGCTGCACCATGTAGTTGAATATATGGCTTATCTTTTCCTCATTACCCTTTTTCATCAACTCGCTAAAGCCTGGGCTGGCCAGCAGTTCATAATCTTTCGTTTCGCTCAGTTGGCACAATATATCGATCAGGGCTACTACCGAGTGCCAACCATCTTTTGCAGACAGTGCAACCATGTCGCTTGCTACTGATTGCGCCAGTGGGCCAAAAAAACGCACGCCCTGTCGTGCGCGTGCCAGCAGCCCTTCCACCTGCCTTAGCTCGGGAATATGAAAGAAGGATTGTCCGAGAAAGTCTTCCGCAAACTGCACTAGCACCACTTTGGCCTTAAGTTGTTCATTGCCCTTGAAATACGCATCGTCGCTGTGCCAGTAGTGGGGGAGGTTGGGGCCTACCAGTACAAGGTCGCCGCTGTTGAACCGGCGCACGCTATCGCCAATAAAGCGTGTGCCCCTGTTCTGGATGTTGTACATCAACTCAAACTCGCCGTGGTAGTGAAATTTGTCGTAGGTATGAGGCACCTCGGCATATTTTACCAGAAATGAGTGCTCTGACTGTTGTTGGTATTTTTTAAAATAAATGGGCTTCATTGCACGTCATGTGTTTACATTATAGCTATTCGATTCTATGGGGCAAATATAGTGCAATAGAACGCAAAGTTTCTGCTATGTGCCACAAGCTGAGGCCGGCTACATTTGTACCATCGACATCCAAATTTTTTTTAAATGAAAAGAATACTACGCCCTCTGGCCCTTATGGGCTGCTTATCTATTTTGCTTATCGGTAGCACCTGCTGCCAGGAGAGTACCACACTGCCAGAAACTGAGCTCTCTCTAGAAAAAATCGGCCAGATTAAATCCCGCTCCACACACGAGATAGACACGGCCGTGTGGTCGGTTGGTGGTGAAACTATGGACCGCGACTACACCATCTACAAAAATTGGTCGCCCTACCTCGAAGCCATGGGCATAAAAAATGTGCGACTGCAGGCCGGCTGGGCAAAAACAGAAAAGGCTAAGGGGCAGTACGACTGGGCATGGCTGGATGAGCCGGTATATGATCTGCCAAAAAAAGGCATAAACCCCTGGTTGAGCCTCAGCTACGGCAACCCGCTCTATGGCAAGGGCGAAACGAAATTGGGCTCAAAAATAGATACCGACCCCGATACCCGGGCTGCCTGGCTTCGCTGGGTGCGGACTGCGGTATCGCGCTATAAAAACAAAGTGCATGCCTGGGAAATATGGAACGAGCCCAATGGGCACAACCCGCCAGAGGTTTATGCCGAGTTGCTGATTCAGACGGCCGAAGTGGTGAAGGATGTGCAGCCCGACGCCATTGTGCTGGGCTTTGCCCTGGCCGGTATCGACATCACTTTTGCCGAAGAAGTGCTCAAAATACTCGAAGAACGTGGCAAAACCGAATTGGTCGACTACCTCGCATACCATCCGTACAACTTCAACCCCGACGAGAGCTATGAAAAAGTAGAGGAGCTGCGGCGGGTAATGCACCAATATGCGCCAGGCATGAAGCTCTATCAGGGAGAAAATGGTGCACCGTCAGAATATCGCAAAACAAAAGCCTTGCGCGAGTACGACTGGACGGAACTGACGCAGGCCAAGTGGGCCCTCCGCCGCATGCTTGGCGACCTGGGGCGCGACATACCTTCCTCTATTTTTTCCATTGTAGACTTGAAATATCCGGACGAGATGAACCGCAAGGGCCTGTTGTATGCCAATGAGGATAAAACAGTGGCGCACAGAAAACAGGCTTATTTCGCTGTGCAACACCTGGCGGCCATCTTCGACAACAGCCTCAGCAGAATTGAAAATTTTGAATATACCGCAAAGACTGATGAGGCACATTCGGCATTTGCCTACGCCAAAAAGAATAGTGGCGATAAGCTCGTCACCATCTGGCTGCACAGTGCGCGGCCTTCCGATGAAAATGTAACCAAAGCAGTAGAGGTGCATTTCGACGACATACAATTTGAGGCACCTGTGTGGGTAGACCTGCGTACGGGGGCTGTGTACGACATACCCGCCTCCGCCTACAAAGCCCAAGGCAAAGGCACCACATTCTCTCAACTGCCGCTGTATGACTCGCCGGTGGTGATCGCAGAGAAGCGCATAATCAATCTCCAATAATGGATCTGCTCGTCCCTCAGGACTACCTGGCCATATTGATATACTTCGTGCTGATGGCTGGCATCGGCTTGTTTTTCAAATGGTATGTGAAGGACGTAAAGGCCTTCACAAAAGGCTCAGGGGCCATACCCTGGGTGGCTGCGGGCATCAGCAACTTTATGGCCATGTTCAGCACTTTTGTGTTTGTGGCGTATGCCGGCATTGCCTATGAATATGGCATGGTGTCGGTTACGGTGTTTACCAGTACGGTGCCGGCTTGCATAGTGGCGGCATTGGTGTTTGCCAGGCGTTGGCGCAGGGCGGGTGTCTCTACGCCAATAGAATATCTAGAGCGCCGGTTCAACTCATCTGTACGGCAGACGATCGGCTGGGTAGGCATACTGTTGCGCATACTCGACAACATGGTGCGCCTCTATGCCATCGGCATCTTTCTCACGGCCGTCACGCCGCTGTCGCTGGAGTGGTGCCTTGTCATATCGTCATTTATCGTGATCACTTTTACGCTGTTTGGCGGGCTTTGGGCGGTGTCCATTATGAGCACCGTTCAGTTTGTGATACTGCTTTTCACATCGGGCATCTTGCTTTGGCTTTCACTGAGCGAAGTGGGAGGGCTGGGTGTACTGGTAGAAAAAGTGCCCGACCATTTCAACTTTTTCAATGGCCCGAAAGGAGGCTTCCTCTGGCTGTCGGTCTATTATCTGATGATCATTATTAAGTACAATGAACATTGGATTTTCATCCAGCGCTTCTACAGTGTAAAAGACGAAAAGACCGCTGAAAAGGTGGGTTGGCTGTCGGCGGCGCTGTTTGCCGTGATTCCCGGCGTGTTCATGCTGCCGCCCATAGTCAGCTATGTGCTCTTTCCCGACCTGCCAGACAAGGAGATGGCCTATGTGGCCATTTCCAGCGCACTGCTGCCGGCGGGAGTCATGGGCGTAATGATCGCATCCATGTTTGCCGCTACTATGTCGTCGCTCAATGCGGAGTACAATGTCATTGCCTCGGTACTCTCCAAAGATGTATACCAGCGCCTGATACGCCACGATGCCTCCGATACGCATTTGCTCTTTGTCGCCAAAGCATCAACCGTGCTGGTGGGCCTGCTGGTGCTGCTGGGCGGGTTGTTTATCAAAGACTTTGGCGGGGCCTTCGAAGCCAACAAATTGTTCACCGGCATATTTGCCATTCCCATAGGCATACCGCTGGTGCTTGGCATCATCTCTCCACGACCGACTACGCGCGGCGCTTTGCTTACGGTATTTATCGGCGCCGTGGCGGGCATTGTCCTCAACAGCTTTCCCGACGTTGTGTCGTGGCAAATGGCCACACTGCTGGAAACAGCCATTTGCCTGTTGGTCTTCTACGGTTCGGCATGGTTTCCGTCTCGCAATTCGGCTTACCTGAGCCGGGTAAGGGAATTATTCATCCAGCTTAAAACGAAAATCACCGACATACCCGCCATTGATGAGAAATTTCAACGGGCGCTCACGGTGCTCTACATCGCTTCACTTGTGGCATCGGGCCTGCTGTTCGTGGGTATGGGCGTGCAGCATATCGAGGTACTCAGTGGCAAGCTCACGGTAGCATCGGGTGCAGTATGCGGGCTTTTGGCCGGGGCTATATTTTTTTATCAACGAAGCGATCTTAAAAAAAGAATCCGATGACAACTACCGCCACAAGAAATAAGACATTGCTCACCTCGCCGCTGGCCGAGCGGCTCTATGCAGATGCAGCGCATAAGCTGCCCGTCATAGATTACCACAACCACCTTGATCCGGCTCACCTGGCAGTCAATAAAAAGTTTGACAACATAGCAGAGGCCTGGGTGATGGGTGATCCATATAAGCACCGCGCTATGCGCATATGTGGTGTGCCGGAGTACAGCATTACCGGCGGTGCCAGCCCAAAAGAAAAATTTATGCATTGGGCAGCGACGCTTCCCAAAACCATCGGCAACTCACTGCATCACTGGTCGGCGATGGAATTACACGCGGTGTTTGGCATTGAGCAAACGCTGAACAGCAAAACTGCCGAAATGGTCTGGGAGCAGTGCAATCACCAGTTGGCGCTGCATGGGGCCGGGGCTGTAGATATACTGAAGGGGTTCCATGCCGAAATTCTGTGTACTTCCGATGACCTGCTCGATGACCTGGCCGCGCACAAGGAAGCCACAGCTAATCATGATATTCAGGTGTTGCCATCGCTGCGCGGCGACAGCATATTGGCTTTCGATAAGCCGGAATTCAAAACCTGGTTTGGCAAACTGGAAAGTACCGTCTCTGCTAAGATTAAAACCCTTGACGACTACAAATCGGCCATAGTGCAGAGGCTGGCATACTTTGCAGAGGCTGGCTGCCGCCTCGCCGACCACTCCCTCGATGGCGGCTTTCACTGGCGGCACGCCGATGAAAAAATAGCGTCAGATGCCTTCCACCTGTATGTGCAGAAAGGTACTATAAACGCTGAGCAGCTTGTGCACCTCCAAAATCACCTGCTGCTGTACTTGGGCACTGCCTATGCCGGTAGGGGCTGGGCGCTGCAGTTGCACATGGGTGCCCAGCGGTATACCAGCACACGGTTGCGCAATCTGGCCGGTGCGGCAGGCGGCTATGCCGCCATAGGCAGTGGCTGCGACATGGCTGGCCTGGCATCTTTACTCGATGCCATGGAGAAAGAGGGTGCTTTGCCGAAACTTATCCTGTACCCGCTAAACCCGATGGATTATACGCCGCTGGCCAGCATTACCGGTTCTTATGCGGAAGATGGCATACCTGGCAAAATACAACTTGGCCCAGCCTGGTGGTACAACGACCACTTTGCCGGCATCAGAAATCAACTGACTGCCCTGGTCAGCTATGGCCTGCTCAGCCCCTTTATTGGTATGACGACCGATAGCCGGAGCGTATTTTCTTTCTCAAGGCACAGGTACTTCCGGGAAATATTGTGCGGGCAAATCTCCGAATGGGTGGATGCAGGCCTCATGCCCAACGACGAGCAATTGCTCACAGGCCTGGTAAGCGACATCAGTTATCACAACATTAAAAAATGGATTTTCAATGACTAACAACACAGCAAACACGACAGAAAGAGTGGCGGTGGTAACCGGCGGTGGCGGCACATTGTGCTCGGCCATGGCGCTGGACCTGGCCCGGCAGGGCTACAAAGTGGCCCTTATCGGCCGCACTATGGCCAAACTGAAAGCAGTAGAAGAGAAGATAACCGCTACCGGCGGAAGGGCCATTTCTCTGTCAGCCGATGTGGCCAATGAGCAAGAGGTGCGGTCGGCCGCGGAGGCTATCGAAAAAGAACTGGGCATATGCACACTGCTCATCAACGGTGCCGGGGGAAACAGCAGCGAAGCACTCACCAACATACCCGAATACGATGAGCGCGAAATACTGGGCAGTGACGCAGTCAAGGGCTTTTTTAACCTGAACATGGAGGTGTTTCGCCAAGTGATAGACACCAACACCATGGGTACCGTGGTGCCTTGTTTTGTGTTTGGCAAAGGCATGGCCAAACAAAAGCATGGTTGCATCATCAATTTTGCCTCTATGACCAGCTACAGGCCCATAACCAAAGTGGCGGCATATGCCATTGCCAAGGCCGGCATTGTCAATTTTACACAATGGCTGGCCGCCTATCTCGCGCCAGCCAATGTGCGGGTAAATGCCATTGCCCCGGGGTTTTTTCTCAATGATCGTAGCCGGAAGATCATGTATAATGGCGACGGCTCGGAAACAGAACGCGCAAAAAACATCATGCGGCAAACCCCCATGAAGCGCTTTGGCGAACCCGAAGAATTGATCGGGTGCATGAACTGGCTGATCGACGATCGCAACGCAGGCTTTGTCACAGGCATTACAGTGCCGGTAGATGGCGGCTTTCTTTCTTGCCCCGGTGTATAAAACATAGATAAACAGCACAATGAGTATAGAGCAATACAAAAAAGAGGTGGGAATGATGAAGCTGGAGAAGCTCATCGAATCCAGAGAAGGAATATCGAAGGTAGAATTCCCAATCGCCGAAAAAGAGCTGCTGCGGCGCTACGAACAATTGTACACCGGGGCCATCAACGATGTGCTGAGGGAGTTTTGCCTGATGGACCAGGCGCTGCCCAACCATATAGTGCCTCTGCGGGAATACCGTACGGTGGCCGGTATTGCCTTCACGGTAAAAAGCGCACCCAACGTGCTGGTAAGGGGCGAAATGGAATACCGCACAAAAATGCTGGATGAGATGCACGAAGATGCCTTTGTGCTGTGGGACAGCAGTGGCGATGAAAAATCAACCTCCTGGGGTGGCGTGATGACGGCCACCGCAAAAAAGAAGAAGATAAAAGCCGCTTGCCTGGATGGCGGCATTCGCGATACGCATCAGATTTTGGAAGCCGACTTCCCGGTGTTTTACAAATACAGGTCGTCCAATGGCAGCCTGGGTCGCTGCCTGATCACGCATTATCAAATACCCCTACAGATGGGCACCGTCATTATCAAACCCGGTGACGTAGTGCTTGGCGATGTAGATGGCGTGCTGGTAGTGCCCCGCAGCATAGCGTACGATGTGCTGCAACGTGCAGAAGAAATAAAAGAAAATGAAAAGAAAATTTTTGGATGGGTAAGTGAAGGTCAATCTGCAAAAGATATTACGGACAAGGGAGGGTATTTTTAGGGGAGAGTGAATAGTGAAATGTGAATAGTGAAGGGTGAAATGTGAAGAATGAAGAGAGAAATGTGAAGAGTGAAGGGTGAACAGTGAATAGGAAACAGTGAAGAGTGAAGGGTGAACAGTGAAGGGTGAATGTGAATAGTGCATTTACCAAATCAAGAGATTAACAAGATGATACTTAACTGACTAAATACAACGAATGAAATTCGCGATGCTTCTTCCGGCCAGGTACGATGAGCGCAAGTGGACACTGGCGCGGCAGGTGGGCATAGACTGTGCCATCACCAAGGCCATGCCGGAGTTGTCGGGCAAGCCGGCGCCTTATGACTTCGACGCTTTGAAAAGCATAAGGAATGCTTTTGCCGAAGCCGGCTTCAAGCTGCATGGCCTGGAAGGCGACCAGTTCGATATGGCGCCGATCAAGCTGGGCCTTCCCGACCGTGATGAATGGATAGAGAAGTATCAACAAATGCTGCGCAATATGGGCGCGCTGGGTATACCGCTTTTGTGCTACAACTTCATGGCATCCATCGGTTGGATGCGCACCCGCACCGATGTGAAAGGGCGTGGCGGGGCATTGTGCAGTGCATTCGATGCGGAGGACATTCGCGGGGAAACCGTCGCTGAAGCATTGCAGATCGGTGAAGATACACTATGGCAAAACCTGTATTATTTCCTCGATGCCGTATTGCCGGTAGCCGAAGAGGCTGGCGTTCAAATGGCTCTGCATCCCGACGATCCGCCCATTAGTCCCATCAAAGGTGTAGCACGCATACTCACCAGCGCCTCGTCTTTCGATCATATCATCAGCAAATATCCCTCACCGGCCAATGGCATCACCTTTTGCCAAGCGACTTTCCGCCTGATGGATGAAGATCTTAAAAGCATCTCCCGCAGATGGATAGAAGACAAGCGGATATTCTTCCTCCACCTGCGCGATGTGGAGGGCGACAAATACAGTTTTCGTGAAACCTTTCATGACAACGGCCCTACCGATATGGCCCATATGCTGGAGCACTACCATCGCTGCGGTTTCAACGGCGTGCTTCGCCCCGACCATGCCCCCACCATGTATGGCGAGGAGGTAGGCAGCTTTGCAAGTGGTACCTCCGTAGGGTATGAAATGCTCGGAAAAATATTTGCCATCGGATATCTGAAAGGAATATGTGAGGCCAAAGGTATAGGAGTGGATGATGTGCTAATGGAAAAACCTTAATAGAAAGTTTTGTTTGTTGAAATAAAAAATGATCGATAAACGAATCTATTCATTTAAATGAATGTGGTCAGTAAAATATATTAAAGAATGATATAACAAGTAATAAATCATGAATTATCCTAAAGCTGTATGTAAGAAACTTTAAAGACAGTAAATACAAACCTCCAATTATGTTTTACCTAAATAAAATGAAAAGATGAAAAGACCATGTACAACAAGTTTGCAATCTTGTGTACGGGGTATCGGCTTGGCCAGGATAGCGGCTTTACTGCTTTTGCTCCTGCACAGTGGGGTTGCCTCAGTAGAGGCGCGTGATGCTTCTCCGAATGCTCAGGAGATAGTGGTGACCGGTACGGTAACCGATGACGAAGGCAGTGCTTTGCCGGGGGTAAACATTCTGCAAAAAGACACCAATCAGGGTGTAGTCACCGACATCGACGGCCGGTATGCCATTACCCTCAGTACCTCCGATGTGGTGCTGGTATATTCCTATGTGGGCTATCTCAATGAAGAAGTGGCCGTTGGCAACCAGTCTGTGATTGACGTAAGCCTCAGCCCCGACGTCACCTCGCTCGATGAAATAGTGGTGGTGGGCTACGGCACGGCCAAGAAGTCGGACCTGACAGGCGCCGTGGCATCTGCCGATATAGAGGCGTTTCGCGAATCGCCCAATGTCAACATTATGCAGTCGCTGCAAGGTTCGGTGCCGGGCGTACAGATCGGCCAGGTAAACCAGGCGGGCGAAGAACCCAACATACAGATACGTGGCCAGACGAGCATCGACGGCAATCAAGACCCGCTGATCGTGCTGGACGGCATTATCTATCGCGGCCGCATCGGCGATATCAATCCTGCCGACATCAAATCTGTCGATATACTCAAAGATGCCAGCAGCCAGGCGATCTATGGCGCCCAGGCAGGAAATGGTGTCATTCTCATCACCACCAAGGGCGGCAAGTCTGGCAGAAAGCCTACCATCAACTACTCCGGTTCCTTTTCTACACAGACACCCTCCAATGATGCCCGCCTGCTCAATAGGGAAGAAGTGCTGCAAAAAGTAAGGGACGTAATGTACCGCGATTCCTACCTGGCACCCGACTATACAGAGCCAAACCCCGCCTGGGATTTCTCACAATCGGAGCTGCTCCCGGCACTGCTTACGGGAATAGACAATGGCAACGACTACGATTGGTGGGGCGCGCTTACATAATTGAAGACCTACCTGGGAAGCTGGATATCCCGGAGAAATCCTTCTAAGTAGCGAGGTCGTAGTTGTACAAAGCCAAAATGCTGACATGCTATCTGCCGTAAATTTTATTATAATCTTCCAGTTCTTTTTTTGAAAGTCTTTCCTTGTATCGTTCCGGAAGCTCATGCTTTTCCGCCCCTTCAGGAATGCGATTTTTGATTACTTTTTTCCCTTCGTGTTTTACCATATCAAAGGCGTCATACAATTCGCCGGTTGCCGTGTACGCTTCAAATGAAAGCGTATTGTTGTCGATAGAAATGATTTGATACAGCTGTGTGTTGCTGGCCGCGCGATCCATCCATTTATCCATGGTCAGGTTATACATCTTCGGGCCACTTACTGAAACCACATACATAGTGCCCGCATCGCCATCTTCATTGGCCACTCCCAGCGGAATATTATTTCCTCGTCCGTAGGTATGATCGTGGCCCTGCAACACCAGGTCTACTTTATATCGATCAAAAATGGGCTTAAACACTTCTCTGAACTCTTTATTGTCGCGCCCTTCTTTAGAGGAGTAAATTGGGTGGTGAAAGGTGATGACTGTCCACACCTTTTCATTTTCTGACAATACGCCGTCCAGCCATTCGGCCTGCAATTTTCTGGACGATTCATTCAAGTTGATTTCCTGAGAATTCAGTGAAATCACACGGCAGTTGCTGTAGTCGACATAATAAACCGACTCTTCCAGGCCTTTGGGTCCGTTTAGCGGCAGTTGAAAAGTTTTACGCCAATGCAAATCCAGGCGCAAATTTTCGTTGGCATCCCTGTCGTATTCATGGTTGCCCGGAGAGGCAATGCTGGGTATCATGGCATTTATAAAATTTCCTGCATAATGCCATTCGCCCCATTCTTTGTCATTGTGTGTTCTGTTGATCAGGTCGCCGGCATGAAGCATAAAGCTGGCTTTGGGCATATCGGAGTAGGCGTGCCTTATCACTCTGGACCACATAGATTTTACATCGTTTTGGGCATCGCCGAAATAGATAAAGGAGAAAGCCTCATCTTCGCCTGGTGCTGTTTTAAAGTGGTACCATTCGCTCCAATGGCCCTCTTGCCCTACCCGGTACGCATACATCCTTCCGGGCAGCAAAGAGTCAATTTCTACCGTATGGTAATAGGCTTCAACGGCTTCCACCTCCAGATATTCGGCATTGGCCAGGTACTTTTTGGCCTTTGCTGGAAAATCGGGTGAAGCCTCGGCCAAAGCGATTTCCAAATAAGAATTTTTCACAGAAATATCTGTCCGCCAGGTCACCGCCTGGGTGGTTGCCGGGTTGTCGTGCCAGGTGAGAATAATCCGGTCGGGATAAGGGCCAGGAAAAAAATCCTGGCCCACTGCAGATGGCATCAAAAAACAAAATTTTAAGATCAGTATTGAAATGCTTTTCATAGTCAAAATTTTAATATGCATTAAACCTGAGTCCGATGTTTCCCCATGACGAATAGTACATGTCGTCCAAAGGTCTGCCATCGCCAAATTTGAATGAGATAGACGAATTGCTAATGTTGGATATGCCTACAAATACGCTCCACTTCGCACTGATCTGCTGCGATGCAGAGATGTCAATTTGCTTCCGGCTTCGTTCCAGTTCATCACGCGCTTGGGTTTCACCCAGTTCGGTAATGTAGGTGTCGTAAAAATACATTGATATCCTACCGGAAAAACCATATTTCTCATACGAAAGCGATACGTTGCCCACGTGAGGGCGCATCTCGGGCAGCTTCACAGTTCGCGTTGTTTCTATGCCAGGTACCTCAAATTTTGAGTCCACATAAGAATAGTTTGCATGAACGCCCAGTCCATTTAGAAAGCCAGGAAGAAATGTTAACTGCTGTTGCCAGGAAAGCTCAAAACCTTTGGCCGTAGCGGTGGCGCCATTTACCACTTGTTCAGCCTCCCAACCATCAAACTCCCCTCCTTCTATTATATAATTCGACTCATAAATATAATTGTCAATATTTTTTAAAAACACCCCGCCGGATATCAATCCTACCGACTGGAAGTAGTGCTCAAATAATAAGTCGTAATTGGTGGATGTAGCTTGTGTAAGCTCAGGATTTCCCAGGTTGATTTCCTCCCGGTTGTTCAGAACCTCTTCCCAGGGCACCAAGTCATAGTAGCTTGGCCGGGCAAGCGATTTGGTAATGGCCGCCCTCAATATTGTGTTTGGCGTCACCGAGTATTTCAAGTTTACTGATGGAAAAAAACCATCAAAAGTCTTTTCACTATTTACTTCAATCGTACTTATGTAGTTGCCGCTTTCATCAAAATTTACCTGATTGCCATTATAGTCGAATCCAGTATTTTCATAGCGCACTCCGGCTACTACTTCCAGCTTTTGAATGCTGAGCTTTGTCATCACATAGCCTGCACCCAGGTATTCATTGCCGGTAAAGGAATCGGGGTCTGTATTCTGCCGGGTATAATTTTCATTGTCAGAAAAGAGCTCCTTGTTCGCACTGTAGTAACTCTCCATGCTTTCAGCCTCCGGAAAATTATTTAGCACATAATTATTGTTGAAGTGATCATCCTTTTCATAGTCTGACAGATAATCCGACAACACAAACTCCCCCTCCTTAAGATCATGAAGGAAATAATTTCTCGATCGGTCATTGTACTTATACCTGAGCCGTCCACCAAATTTCAACACTCCGGCTGCACTTCCTATGTTGTAGTTTCTGGCCACGTTTAGTGTGAATTGACCGTCCTGATCAAGTGACATATCATGCCTGTTGATATATCTTTTTGTTGTATATTCAACAGGGTTGTAGGGATCTGTTTCCGCAAAATTTATTTGCGGTGCTATTGGGTCACGCATATTCAACACACCCGACAAGCCTGATCGTACAAACGATGCATTGTAATAGATGGGTTGGTCGTAATTGCCTCGGCTGTATGTCAGATCAAAATCTACATTGAACATCGACAAGCTGGTTTGGCCTCCGGTAGAAAATACAATGATGTCCCGGGTGTAATCTCTCCAATTGCCAAATTGGGTGATTCGTATGTCTTCTACCTGATCTTCTGAGGTGTATCCTCCAATACGTATGATTCTCCTGAGCCTGTTTTGTATCTCATAAAATTTATTGATCGACCCCCTTAGGTAATAAGTCGATTTTTCATTTGGATAAAAGTTGAACTCGGCGTTTATACCCAGGTTGTCTCTTTTGATCATGTAGCCTGTCAGATCAAGTTCTTCAAGCATCAATTGCTCATTTTCATCTATTTCAAATTCGTCATACCCTTTTTCTACACGATCTTCTCCCCGCCAGGTTCTCAAGTAATTCAAACCCAGTACAAAACCTATTTTATCGTAACGCTTGCCGTACGTAAACCCCGCCTCATAATTCATTTTATCCACGAGGTTGTTAAAGCCAATAGAGGCTTTAGCATCCAGAATTTCTTCATTCTGTGCTGGCGATTTGGTGATGATATTGACCGTGCCTCCCGTTCCATCAGCATCCATGTCGGGTGTTAGGGTTTTTATAACTTCTATCGCCTGCACCGAATTAGACAAAACACCATTTAGGTTTGTGCTTCGGCCGCCTGCATCGGTGGATGGCAATCTGGTGCCGTTTACCGTTACCGAGCTCAAATCCTGGCTCAAGCCTCTGATGATGATATCTCTTGGCAAACCATAGCTATAGCCCACTGCTACACCCGGCACTCTTTGTAAAGATTCGCTCAGTGTAAGATCCGGAAAGCGCTCCATTTGCTCCTGCGACAACACATACTTGATGTTTTCAGAAGCCTTCATCTTGGCCAGTGCTTTGGTTTCACCTTTGCGCATTCCGGTAACGGTGACGCCCTCGAGTTCATTAAATACCGGGCTGAGCTCAAAATTGATTTTGGCGACCTCATCGCTGCTGACCGTCACGTCTTTTTCCTGGCCTTCATATCCTACAAAAGAAACCGTCAGCACATATTGTCCTTCTTTTACGCCCATCATCCGGAAACTGCCGGTGGCATCTGTTACGGCTCCTTTTGAAGTTCCCTTTATAGCAATGCTCGCATACGAAAGTACTTCACCCGATTCTGCTGACGTCACTTTTCCTACTATGGTGCCAGCACCTACATTCTCTTGGGGGCCCGACGCCTTGCGCTTAATGATAATCTGGTTGGACGTGACCGAATAGGTGAGATTTTGGCCTTGAAGCAATTTGGATAGTACACCGCTCAGTTTTTCTTCTTGTGACCGGAGGCTTACCTTTTCTTCGAGGTTAACAACCGAGGAAGAATAAATAAACTCTACAGAGGCCTCCTCTTCTATTTGCCGGAAAGCCTCCTTGAGCTCGATTTGTTCAAAGGTTATATTTACTTTTTTCTCAAGCAGGTGCTGAGCATTTGAACTCCGGGCACTAACCATCCCGACAAAACCAAGGAAAGCGACACAACACATGGCCGAAAATCTCATGGCCCGATACATTACCGGTCGGTTTTTAATACTTTTTTGCATAGCTTTGACTAGTTAAAACAGTTAAAATTGTGAAAAGCAATGCCTCCCGCTCATCAGCAAATGAGCCGGAAGGTCTAAAATTTTTAAGCCGGCAATGCAGCAACATTTCCGGCTTTATTTATTCTTTGAGTACACAAGCTCCACCGGAAATCATAACAATCCTTTCCGATATCGCATACTTCAGGCCCAACGATTCACAAACAATATCCATGATTCCTTTGAAGGATCGTTGATGTATTCTCCCGGTGATCTGGCAGTTTTTTATGCCACGATTTTCAAATTCAATCTGCAGATCAAACCTTCTTTCCATCGTAGCGGCAAACTCCTCCAGGGTAGTGTTTTCGAGGTATACATAGTTCTCCTTCCAGGAGAGATGCCTATCCGCATTATTGGTGCTGCTTTTGTTAATAGAACCCTCTGAAAAATTATAGGTAGCCACGTCATTTGGATGAAGCTTTACACTTTTCAGCGCATTATTATTTAGAGAAACTGCCACGCGCCCGCTTCGCACAAAAACTTCTATCTTATCCTGCACATCGTAGGCCTGAACATTAAAGCTTGTTCCTAACACTTCTGTAACAACATCGCCACTGATCACTCTAAAGGGCCGGATCGTATCCTTGGCTACTTCAAAAAATGCCTCCCCATCCAGCTTGACAAGCCTTTCCTTCTCATCAAAATATTCCGGATAAGAAAGCTTACTATCAGAATTGATCAGTATGAGGGTGCCGTCGGCCAATTGAAGCTGAGACTTTTGACCCCTGGACACCTCTTTGGTTATCCAGGCCACGGGGTCTTTTTTTAAGGACTGAGCGTAGAAAATATTTAAGGCGACAGTGGCGAAAACCAACAAACTCGCCGCTATGCTTATAGTATATCGCATAAATCGCTGTCGGGCCTTTTTCTTATGCGCTCTTTGCTCATCCTGAACCACCCTGTATTTCAATTCCGCAAACCTGGACCCGGGGTCGGTCTGCGGGAGGTCGAAGGAGGCAGAGTGCCAAATCGACCTCCACTCCTCATAGGTCTTTCTGTGTTGCTCATCATTTTTTAGCATCTGCTCAAAACCGTCCTTTTCCCCTGGCAGGCATTCATTGTTCAGATACCGGATAAGCATATTCCAAAATAAAGGGTCACTCATTTTTTCTGTCACTTTAACATCATGACAGCAATAAGAAGAATCGCTACGGGCTGAAAGAGGTGAAGGAATTGTTAAAAAAACATCACAAAGGTTTAACCTTTCAGATTTTTATTTTGCTGACAGTATAGTTTGGTGATTAGTTGGAGGGAATGAATGATGTGGTCTTCAACCGTTCTTACGGAAATTCCAAGCAACTGAGCAATTTCTTTGTACTTCCACCCATCCTGTTTGGCCAGCTTAAAGACGAGCTTTCTTTTTTCGGGCAGCAGATCGATGATGCTGCTGAGGGTCTGAAAATTTTCCTCTTTAATCATCTTTTCCAAGGTCGTATGGTCACTGTCAGAAACATGGTCTGCCGCGCTTATATCTACGTTTTGCAGTTTTAAGCGCGGCGACTTCAGATAACTATAGCAGGAGTTTTTGATCGATTTGTATAAATATGATATAGGAGAATCTATGCTCAGCCGGCTCCGGTTGGCCCAAAGCTTATAAAATAAATCAGACACGATCTCTTCTGCCTGCTGACGATCTTTATACAGTAAAAGGAAGGCAAACTCCGTCAAGGGTTGATAGTATTTTTGAAAAAGGGCTTCCAATGCCTGAATATCTCCCTGCTTAATCCCTTCTATTAGTTCACTGTCACCACGGGTTTTCATCTAAACATGCTTATTAATAGCTGCCTAAAATTATGCTTTCAAGACTAGAGCGGTTTTAAGATCACATTATTAAAATATTAACTCATCCTGTACGCGCAGGCCAATAGCATTGGGCTATACCAGACCGCACTTTAAGTAATTAATGTATTCTGCAAAGATTATAATGTATTGCACTGGTGGCGGGCGACCAAGAGCAAGCCATAGCACAACTGAAGGCAGCGCTGTACAATTACGACACGTACAAAGAGGCCAAGGATCTGGCCTCCCGTGGTAAGTGGGCAAACTGGTATCGCGGTGAAATAAAGATCAATGTACCGGCGCTGTACGAGCACAATGAGGAAGTGCTGGAAAAAGCAAGACAGGGTGATGGCCGGAGCAAGTGACGCATGATAGGCGGCAGCTTTTTAGGTTGCCTGCATCATCATCTAATAATTCCAGTTGTTTTAAGTGTTCTGAAAGATCACTTAAAACCTGCAATGAAATGCAGTGTCTCCGACACGGGCCTTCATCCGATCATTTCCAATGACAATAAAGTCATTAAACTTATACGCTGACATAGGGACAAATAGGAAATAGCCCGTGTCACATCACAGTAATAGCACCAAAGAGGTGATGGAAACTAAAACCATATAGAACCAAAATTCCTTTCTAAAAAATGCTCTTCTAAATGCAATTAACGAATCGTACTTGTTTGCCAAATTTCTGTAAAGAGCATTTTTCATATATTCATTCTTGATCAATAGGTCATGACTTTTAAAATAAGGATCAATTTTAAAATCATAAAATTAGTGCTGTAATCTTCGATTACCTTAGTCTGTTGGAGTTTTTTATTTAAAAAAAATATTTTTTGCCGGACAATATTCATTTTATGAGCGTAACAATACCCATACCGAATTAGAAAAAGAAAATAGGCAACGATTTGAATCCCAAGTAAATAACTATTCATATCTATTTGCTAAATCGATGTACAATAAATCCAGTTGTTTTAAGTGTTCTGAAAGATCACTTAAAACCTGCAATGAAATGCAGTGTCTCCGACACGAGCCTTCATCCGGTCATTTCCAAGGGCCAAAAAGTCATTAAACAAATACGCTGGCATAGGGACAAAATAGGAACACATTTGGAAATAGCCACGTGTCACAGACCCTGCTATTCACGTTTACTTTTAAGTCTGCCTACGGAAGACTTAAAAGAACGGGGCGGTCGTCATCCTCCCAACCAAACAAGACTCCGGCGCCGAATGCGCCGTTGACCAGGGTTAAAAATTTACCAAAGTTCTGAAAGTATACTGGTATTTTTTCCCATCTTTTGTTATAAGCGTAAGTGTGTCAGAATAGGAAGGCTTGATTATCAAATCTCCTCTTTTGGCATTGTGGTAAAATTCCTTATTATCATTTAGTTCTGAGGTTACAGGTGAAAACAAATAATATTTTTTTTGGTGTACTACTGAAAAATAAATCATTTTATATTTTATCTCAATATGTGAGAGCTTACCATATATTGCTGATTGATGAAAAATCTCCATCAAATTTGATACCTCTGGTCGCTTTTGAGAAGACCAATAAAAAGAACCTGCCACAAGAATTCCTAAAAACAGAATTAAAAAAAAGTAACCTTTTGTCGTTATCATTTATTTAATATCCAAGTATTGCTAACTCCACCCGCTCCTCTACCAATAGAAGGAAAACCTAACCAGTTGTTTTAAGTGTTCTGCAAGATCACTTAAAACCTGTAATGAAAGAAGTGTCTCCGACACGAGCCTTCCATCCAATCATTTCCAAGAGCAACAAGTCATTGCGCTGACATAGGGACAAAACAGGTATAAATTTGGAAATAGGCCAGGTAACAGACACTACTATTCATGTTTACTTTTAAGTCTGCCTTCGGAAGACTTAAAAGAACGGACTATGTTGCCGTCAAAGTATTCGGCGCCACTGCTCAGGGCTTCAATGCCCGTGCCGCAGCGCATATAGTCGCCGCTGAAGTATTCCAGCGTCATGGTTGGCATCCTTGCATTATCCGCATATAATTTTCTGGCCTTCTTTTTGGCTCTGCTGCTGTACACTTTTTATTAAAACCCACAAAAAGACACCATGGCCTTCATAGGAAAAATAGTAAAAAAGGTAATCGACGTAGCCAATGATGTGCTTCCGGAGAAGGATGCCGGGCAGTCACAGCGCGACACTTTGCTTCACCTGCTGAAAGAGGCAGAAAACACGGCTTTTGGTCGCCACTTCGACTTCGCTGCTATGCGCAAAGCGACCAACCCACAGGCTGCCTTTCGGCAAAAGGTGCCGCTCTACAGCTATGAGCGCATGCTGCACGACTGGTGGCAACGCACCATAGACGGCGAGGCCGATATAGCCTGGCCGGGCAAGCCGGAGTATTTTGCCCTTAGCTCCGGCACTACCAGCCACAGCAAGCGCATACCTGTGACCGGCGATATGCTGGCCAGCATACGGAAAACAGGCATAAACCAGGCGCTGGCATTGGCCAATTTCGATGTGCCTGCGCAATTTTTTGAGAAAGAAATGATGATGCTGGGCAGCAGCACCGATCTGGAAGAACGCAACGGCGCGCTGGAAGGAGAGATCAGCGGCATCAGTGCGAGCAACATTCCCTTCTGGTTTCGCAGCTACTACAAGCCCGGTACAGAAATATCGGCCATAGAAGACTGGGACACCCGCGTGCAGCACATTGCAGAAAAGGCTACGGAGTGGGACATCGGCGCCCTCAGCGGCATACCCTCGTGGATAGAGCTGATGCTAAAAAAGGTGATAGAACACCATGGGCTCAACACCATCCACGACATCTGGCCCAATCTGTCGGTGTATACCACCGGCGGAGTGGCTTTTGAGCCGTACCGCAAGTCGTTCAGCAAGTTGCTGGAACACGAGCTCATCTACATCGACACGTATCTGGCATCTGAGGGATTCCTGGCCTATCAGGAGCGGCCCAATGCCGACATGGCCATGAAGCTCTCCCTCAATGCCGGCGTGTACTTTGAGTTTGTACCTTTTGAGGATCAGTATTTCGACGATGCCGGAGCGCCACTCGAAGATGCCCCTGCTGTGGGCATCGAAAGCGTTGAAAAAGATAAGGACTACGCCATCATTATATCCACGGTAAGCGGCGCCTGGCGCTACAGCATAGGCGACACGGTAAAGTTTACCGATGTAGAGCGCTGCGAAATCAAGATTACCGGTCGCACCAAGCACTTCCTCAACGTGGTGGGCTCGCAGCTATCGGTAAACCGCATGAACGAGGCCATGGGCAAGCTGGAAGAACAGTTCGGTGTTTCCATACCGGAGTTTACCGTGGCCGCCGTGCAGCAGGAAGACAATTTTATCCATCGCTGGTATCTCGGGCTCGGCGACGAGTCGCATCCCTCCGATGAAGAACTGGCCAGTGCGCTGGACGAGATATTGAAAAATGACAATAAAAACTACGCCGTAGCCAGAACAAAAGCCCTCACCGGAGTGGAAGTGGTAGCGGTGCCGGCCGATGCTTTTTATCGCTACAGCGAAAAGAACAAGAAGAAGGGGGGGCAGATAAAGGTGCCCCGGCTGATGAAAGAGGAGGCGCTGGAGCAATGGGAGCAATTTGTACAGAGCGAAGTAAAATAGCTGTGTAGTAAACCGCACATACATTGGGGAGGTTTGTGGCAAGAGCGCACCGCGAAGCGTACTGAAATGGGCGTTTGGCGGCTTTGAGGCATATGGAAGCAGTTTTGCCCTATACTGAGCACATTAACCAAACTAAAAATATCATGACACCGAGACTATTATCAGCTACCTCTATTGAAGGTACAACCGTAAGAAACACCGATGGCGAAAAAATCGGTGAGATCAAAGATTTAATGATCAACCTGCAAAATGGCGACGTGGCGTATGCCGTATTGTCCTTTGGCGGGTTCCTGGGCTTTGGCGAGAAATTATTTGCCATACCCATGGAGTCCATCGACTTTGATGGAGAAAATGAAGAAGCCGTGCTCACCCACAATGTGGACAAAGAGCAACTGGAAAATGCACCAGGCTTCGACAAAGACAACTGGCCACAGCACGCCGACAACACTTTTATCGATTCTGTGTACAGCCACTATGGTTACGGATCGTACAGCGACCGCAACCGCAACCGTTCGCAGCACGGTGATAATGATCGCAACACAGGTCATGGCGAATTTGATGAAGGCATAGGCAGAAGCGAAGAAACCTCAGGTCGCCAAGGTATTGGCCAACGCCACACCGAGCGGTCGATCTAAGCAAGGTCTCTTATTAAAACATAGTAAAAAAACTCCGGCTTGCCGGAGTTTTTTTATTGTAGGCGACCATAATCTTAAACGGGTATCGCTGTAGAAAAATATCCACACCATACATGTCTGTTTGGCTGTTTGTTGTGTTTTTGGGTATTGGTATGAATATTTCGTACAGCCATTTATAAAAAATTCATTTCTCACCAAACTATACAACTATGTTACGCTGGGTAATCATCTTTTTGGTCATCGCATTGATCGCCGCTGTATTCGGATTCGGAGGAATTGCCGGTGCTGCTGCAGGCATTGCAAAAATCATCTTTTACATCTTTCTGGTTCTACTGGTGATCGGGCTTATCATGCACTTCGCCAGGCGCGCATGACCAAAAAAACTTTTTGGACATGAAAAATTAGACCAACACACAATCAGGCAGGCTTCTTAGAAGCCTGCTTTTTTTTGATTTAAAGCCTGTTGTTGCGGCCAACATGCGCGGCGTTTTAGAACAAAACACCCCAGCCACACAAGCAACTTAATGGCGTAAAAAAGAGAAGTAAAAACTATGTCGGAGCAAAAGGGATTGAAGAAAAGCCTGAGTGCCACCATGCTGGCATTGTATGGCGCAGGCACCATATTGGGTGCCGGCATATTCGTGCTGATAGGCAAAGTAGCAGGCACAGCAGGCTACTGGACGCCGCTGGCGTTTATGCTGGCGGCACTCGTAGCAGGGCTGAACGGTATGGTCTACGCCGAACTGTCCACAAGAAGACCGGGTGCCGGCGGGCCGACCAGCTATACGCGTGAGGCATTTTCTACCAACTGGTTTTCCACCATCATCGGCTGGATGATCGTGGCCACAGGCGTGGTATCTGCCGCCACCATTACGGCCGGGTTCTCTGGGTATCTTTTACACTTCGTGGAAATGCCCGAGTGGATCGCAAAGACAGCCGTGCTGGGCGGCTTAGGGCTGGTGGCCATACTCGGCGCCAAAGAGTCGGCCTGGTTCATGGCTGTGACCACCACCATGGGCATCATCGGATTATTCATCGTGATATACGCCGGGTTCATCCACGGCGACCGCTCTTTCTCGGCCGACTTCACCGACAACCTGCCTTCTCTTTGGGAGTCGGGCATTACTTGGGGTGTGCTCAGTGCTACATTTTTGGCCGTTTATTCTTTCATAGGTTTCGAAGACATGGTACACATGGCCGAAGAGGTGAAGAAGCCGGCCAAGGCAATGCCCATAGCCATAGCCGTGGCCATAGGCGTCGCCGCGGTGTTTTATGTCGTTACGTCGGTGGCCTCACTGATGGTGATGGAGCCGGATGCATTGAAGAACAGCGAGGCACCACTTGTAGATGTAGTGAAAAAGGCCGGCTTGCCGGAGTGGCCACTGGCAGTGCTTAGCCTGGCCATCATTCTCAACGGCGCACTCACTCAGATCATCATGGGCTCCAGGGTCATCTACAGTCTGGGCAATAATAATGGTGCCCCCTCATGGATGGCCAAAGTGAACGGCAAGACAGACACCCCTGTGATAGCCACAGCCATTGCCACGGCCATTGCCCTTACGCTGGTGCTGTTCTTTCCGCTCACTACGTTGGCCAGCATCACCAGCTTTATTATGCTGCTGGTGTTCATCGCGAGCAGTGCAGCACTCATAAAGCTGGAAAGGGAAAAGCCGGAGGCACCATTCGATACGCCCAATTGGCTACCCTGGGTAGCGCTGGTGCTCACCGTAGCACTGCTCATTACAAGCTTCTTTGTATCTGGCGGGGGACATTAAGGCAGGTTTTTCATATCGGACTGTAGTCCGATGCGCATATAAATGTGTGGTTACTCAGCCTTCTGACTTTTCTTTTGGCTTGTAGAAAATAATAATTTGGATGATCACGGCCATCAGAATCAAGAAGATGACTTCCCCTTGCGTGAACAGATCGATGGTGTTTTTTGCTCTGTCACTGATAAATACTTGCCGTTTGCCTTCTTGCAGTTGAATTTTGGAAAGGTCGTATAAGTGCTCATTGATCTTGTCGACTGTATCTAACAATTGATCGCTCTCTATATTTTTTATTTGCTGTTCTCTTCTCTTCAAAACATCGAGCGCATCTTTGAGCTGCCCGAACACGAATTTTTCTCTTTTTGTGAGTTTGGTTTTTTCGTAGCGCTCTATAAGATTATCTAATGCCTGATTGGAAATATTGCTTTCTTTACCGTAATAAGCTGAATCATGCGTGACAATAGCAATTTCCTTCTTTTGAATGATTCTTGACATATCAAACAAAAGATCACTGGCTACTATTCTGTCTTCATAGATTGTGGTAACAGTGTAGCTGAGCCGGTTGAAGTTTTCTCTGTCGATCAGATTTGTGATCAGTACAATAAAGAAGACCAAAAGTATGCTGGCGACCCATCTTATTTTGTTGAAGGTTGTCATAGATCCTGGTTTATAAAAGTTTATAAATTCTTGTTTTCTTTAAAGAACGATAGATGAACCTAAAATAATCTGACTCCATTCTGTACACAAACCCGTCTGTTGTTCATGTGCGAAATGCTTCTGTATGGGTGGCGTGTCTTTGATGTGTCAGTAGATGATGAGCGCGCATACGGCATAATGCAATGGTAGGTAAATGACGGGTTTTCACCAAACCAAGGCCTTCAACACATCTTAGCCTGAGCTATAGCTAAGGCTATGTGGGTGGTATGCGTACAATTCAGTGTCGAAGGCGGCAATTGTTCAGTTCTTCCGTCAGATAAAATTTATGCATGAAGATAAATCGCGACATCATCGGTAAAATCCTGCAGGCGCATCGTCAATTTGCCGTGTTTCACAGCAGTGGTTACACGTTTTATTTCATTGGCCGTGGTTGTCCATATCTCCACGCTGTACCGCCCATCATCGAGCGCCAAAGCCTCCGCCTTTAGTGGCTGCGCGATATATGCCACATCTTCCCTTCCTGGTGCCGACGAGCAGTATAGCACCGCTTCATGCGACGAAGAGAGCGCCATATGCAGTTCACCCGGCCCTTCTGTAATTTTACCTTTGGTGCAGAGGCTTGGGTAATTCTTCAATCCGTTACAGAATTGTCGGAATACAAGCGCATCCTTTTCAAATGAATTGTGCCCCCACGGATCGTAACGCTCCTTTTCCTCATCCGTTTTGCTCAGGCCCTTCTGGTAGATGTCGATCACCTGCGACTTGGCCATAAACCACCGCCACACGTATTTGCGAATGTGGTGGCGCTGACCCGGCTCAAAATAAGTCAATGAATTTTTGTGCTTGATGTCCGCGATATGCACCACACCGGGCGGGTCTAGGCTCTCTTGCGGACAGTAGGGTTTTTTAAATTTTTGCCTCAGGGCAATGGCGTCTTGAGCAGTGTCGTAAAATGGGTCGTGGTTTTTTCCCTGAATCATTATGTTCAGTCGCTCATGCGCGTACAGCCAATCCCTGAACTCACCCGGCGGCGTAAAGTCCGTATCAATTCCCAGCACGGGTGTTTTATCCGGACGGTATTGCTGATATTCATTAAAAAAACGTTTGGTCGTTTCATCGACAAAAACCTTCATGTCCTCCAGCTCTTCCTCACTCATGGCCCGGAGGAATGGCTCGTGGCAGAGATCGTAATAGATGTTGTCGTAGTCGACCGACTCTTTTACCAACTTCCATAATATGGCTGTCTGAATTTCATAGAGGTCATTTTTGCCTTTGGCCAGCGACTGCCAAAAACCGGCCGTACTCTTCTCTGGCCTTATGAAAGCCGTTTCGGGGTGCACATTATTTTCAGGCGAGTAGTATCCGTCGCCCTGCCACCAATGGCCTCCGGTGCCTTGAGGGAAAATGAGAAGATGGACGATGATGTCATTTTCCTGCAGGTGGGTCATGATTTTATGAAAGCGTTTCCACCAGCCATCATCCCATTGGGTCAAGTCAAACTTACCCTCGCTGTTTCTCCAAAAAGGCGAATAGTCGGTATAGTAAGCATGATACAAGCGCGCCCTGCAGTGATTCATACCGTGGGCTACAGCCCACCTTGTCCATTCCTCATAGTCATAGTCATCGAAGAGCATGTGCTCGAAATGGCAGCCAAAGGCCATAAGGGGTTGCCCGTTTCGGGCAAGGTAGGCCAAATGCGTACCGGGCATTTCTACACTTAGGCCGGCTGTTTTATTACGCATGCGCTGAAAAGCATTTCGCGAATACCCTGACCATGGCGGAAGAAGCAACATACTGCCGAGGCCTTTAGATACATTGGCTATAAAGCCCCGTCTCGATGGGCTGTTGTGGGCGTTTAATTCGTCAATTCTATTCAAAATTCCATTGGTTTTGTCGCTCACCTATTGGCCGGCAGTCATCGGAATACTCGCTTAGTCATCCTGGGCATCGCTCTTTTGTACAATTTTCAGCCTGTCTTCTTGCACCTGCCGGTGCACTTCCAGCAGTTGTTTTTTCAACTGATCGGTTTTGTCGGGAAAGGTGTTGCTGAGATCATTCAGTTGAGCAGGGTCTGTTTGCAGGTTGTACAACTCAAAGGATGTTGGCGCGGCAAAGGCAGCATTGGAATAGCCGAGCAGCAGAAACTCTTCACTGCGCAAAGCGGCTCTTGGCTGTAATTCAGGATTGTATTGGCTTCTGCCGTCTATCATTCTGCGATATTCCGTGCCGGTGGTTTGCTCATAACTGCGCGGGTAGTCAAACTGCCAGTACAAAGGTTTTCTCCGCTCTACTGGTTTACCTTTCAGCAGGTGGTCTGCCAGGCTCACACCATCAAAAGACCGATCGTTGGGCAGCGCCGCGCCTGCCAGCTCACTGAGGGTGGGGAGCACATCGAGGGTGGAGTTTGCCTGATCAGAAACCCGTGGATCGATCTTTCCCGTCCAGCGCACCATGCCGGGCACCCGTATTCCCCCTTCCCAAAGCTGATACTTCTGCCCATTCAGGGGGTAGGAGGTACCATAGCAGAAATAGGTGGCATCCCACTGGCGCCACACGTCCGGCCCATTGTCGCTGGAGAAAAATACCACGGCGTTGTCCGAAAGGCCGGCGCTGTCCAGGTAATCGATGAAGCGCCCTATGGCCGCGTCCAGATGTGTGATGTTGGCGTAATAGGCATCGCGACGGGCATCGCCTGTATTGAACATTTCCTCGTATATGTCGGCGGCAGCTACGCGTATGTGCACAGCGTCGTAAGGGAGGTAGAGAAAGAATGGAGCATCATTTTGGCGCTCTTTTGCAAGCCAGTTGATGGCGCTATTGGTGATAATATCGCTTGTATAGCCTTTAATGACGCCCACTGGCTGGCCATCTACCGTAAAGAAATCGCCAGGATGCTTCTGTGTATTCACACGCAACACCCTGGTGAAATGCGGGTCTTCTTTAGCCACCAGGCCGTGATCAAACCCCTGCTGCTTGGGGAAAGAACCTGTCCAGCCGGTCCAGTTTTCAGGCTTTTCCCAATCAGCGCCGTTCAAGTGCCACTTACCAAAAATGGCCGTCTGATATCCCCGCGTTTTCAACACTTCCGGAATGGTCAGTTCCCAGCCATGCAAAAAATGCTTGTCGTCGTCCTGCAAATCGCTGATGTATAAATTGATGTTGGACCGGGTGGGTATTCTGCCGGTAAGCAACCCGGCCCGTGACGGCGAGCACACCGGTGAAGCGGCGTAGTGATTGGTAAATACAATACTCTCCCGGGCCAGCCTGGCAAGGTTTGGTGTTTTAATGTTGGGGTTGTTAAACTGATTCAGCACATCCATGTCCAGGTTTATGTCGCCATAGCCCAGGTCGTCGACCAGGATATACACTACATTGGGAGGAGTGTTTTTTTGACAAAGGCCCGGCTGGCAAAAGCCAATACAGAGCGCGATGCCCAGCAGCCAGATTTTGGTTTTTAGAGATTTCATACGGATGTTGAATAAGGTATTGTCGGAATGAGTTTTAAGCAATTCATGTAGTGTTTACTTACCCATCATTCATTCAATTCTGAAAGCCGCACGCGCTTAAACCGAATGCCGATCATGCCTGCCCCATTTTCGCTTTCATCGCTGCCGAGGTAGGCGTAGCGCAGGGAATTGATGATGTAGGGGGGGCTCGTACTGCCAGTATTCGGTGCAGGCATGCTCCGTGCCGTCGGGGGTGGTGAACGATACTACGCCATCTTGCCAGCGTATGATGGCGTGCATCAGGGTCTGGTCGTCGGTGGACCAGTCGGTGAGTTCGCCGCCTTTCAGCTCGCAGCGTTTGTTGTTTATCTTTTTATGCTTTACGGTGTAGCCCTCTTCATTGCTCTTTGCCCTTATTTTGGCAAATCCGTAGCTGACCTTGCCCGATCGCAGCTGCGCGTATTCCGGCCCCAGGTCGCCGTCTTTTTCATGCATCGATAGCCATTGGGCGGGTGTGCTGTCGGCATTGATGGGAATTTTATTCATCGTAAACCACACTTCCAGCAAGCCGTTCTCAAGCGTTTTGCCGGCGTCCAGTATGATGCGCTGCTTGTGTTCGGTCACCCGCCAGCCCTCGTCCCATTCACCGCCCAGCGTCGTCACCCGTGGTTGATCGACCGAGGCCGGCCCGCGGGTGAGGTCAATATCAAATAATACCTGACTTTGTGCAGATGCGGATAGTAAAAAAACGGCCATTATGAACAAGGCCGCACGCTTTGAGAAAATGAAATGTGTCATGGAAAAGTAGGGGGTTAAGGTTTGATAAAATTCTTGTAGATGGTTTTGATATAAGTCTTTGGAAAACAGCCTGGTTGCAAGTTCGGTCCGGCTTTCGTCTGAACTCGATAGCAAAGGCCTGACCTGGTGCCTGCGTTTGTTGGTCATTTCAGATGCTTCCAAAGCCATTCAATGTGCATTTCCTTTATTTCGTCTTTGGTTGGCTTAATGGTTTCCTCTTTAGGATCTGGCTTAAAGCCATGGCCGGCATTTTCTACCGGAACCAGCCTGCTCTCAACACCAGCTTTTTGCAAGGCATCATACAGCAGCTCCGATTGGTGGTAAGGCACGGACATGTCTTTGAGTCCGTGAATGATCTGTGTGGGCGGATCACTGGCATCCACATATCGTATAGGGTTTGCCCTGGCTACCTGATCGGGATGTTGCTGAATCGGCCCACCGATGAACGCTGATTCCGGGGAGTCGGGCGCGTCGTGATCCATATGGCCGGGGGCACTGTTCATTTGAAGAAAATCTGTGGGACCGTAGTTCTCTGAAACCACCTGCACGGCACTGGAAAAATTGCCGAAAGGCCCATCGCCCTCCAGGTATTCATCTCCGGCCGACATGCCTGTGAGCGCAGCCAGATGTCCGCCAGCTGAGCCTCCAAATACACCAATGCGCTGCGGGTCTATGCCGTATTGTGCGGCATGGGCACGGGCCCAGCGCACCGCAGTTTTGCAGTCGTGCACCGCCGCCGGGAAGATTGCCTGGCCGCTCAGCCTGTAGTTTACACTGATGCCTACAAAGCCATTGTTGGCGAGCCACTCTGCCGTGCCTTTTTCGGCGCTGCCCTTGCGAAAGCCTCCGCCGTGAAAGTGCAAGACTGCAGGGCGCAGCTTATCCGTGTTTTTGTGATAGGAAATGATCAGCGTTTGCGCGGCACTGTCTGCGCTGCTGTAGCGGATTCCTTCTTTGGTGATCACACCTTCATCTGGTGTGCGTTGCGCTTGCGCAAATGTGGCTTCCGGCAAGCAGAAGCACCAAAGGGCAAAGCAGAATCTGTATATATTTTTCATATTGATATTGATATAAATGATTTTTTCCTCATGCGCATATGCCAAGGCAACCATGGCTTAAACGCCCGCGCCCACACTTACTCCATCTCCAGCAACAACACCCAGTCGTTGTCCGCCTCAGGTAGGCCGGGCGGATCGAAGGTGGAATTTTCCGGCCATTGTGTGGCAAATGGAAGCTTTTCATACTGATCCCTGGCTTCTTTAGGAACATTCCACATCCCATTTTGAGGATTATACCAATATGCGCCTTGGAACTCCCCCTTCAAACTACCTCGGTTGATTTCCACATCGCTGCCATCGGAAGCATACACCACGGCTAGCTTATCATTTAGACTGGTCATCGCCTGTATTCTTGTGGAATTGGCCGCCAGCCGGGTACTGCCGCTCCAGCAATGGTCAGAGACATCGCCTACTTCCAGGTTTTTGAGCAACTGCTGATTGGGCACTAAATCGGCGATCGTAAAGTCTCCCAGGTGTTTATCGAAAAATTGGAAAAGATGCTGCATATCCATCATGCCCGGTTCGTAGAGCCAGTTTTTCCAACCATCGGCAAAATGCCATATTTTTTCATGGCCATACACATGGCCGAAGCCTCCGGCCATGACCGACAGCCAGGCCTGAAATCGCATGGGCCAGGCCTTGTAATCGAAGCTGTAGTTTTCATAGCGCCCTTCAAAGAGCCAGGTGGGTTTTTGCGGGTATAGCCTATAGTCAAATGATACTAAGTCCACCTGCTCGCTCGGGCAGGCCTGAATGGAATTAAAGCTGAGCCAGGGCTGCTGGTGAAACCAGGCAGAAGAGTTGGGATGCCGCTTTTGCGGATGGAAACTCATCATGATGTTGGAATAGTCGGCCTTGCCGTCAAACGCGCTTTTTCCCTTTATCCCATCGGCCACACCTTCAGCCATGGCATTGAAAACATCCCGGTAGTCGTAGGGTTCGTAAACAGCCGACCGGTCGCCACCCATCATCCACAGCAGGTGTTTTTTATTTTTATAGCGATCGCCTATCCAGCGGCCATAGGCATAGGCTTTTTCTTCATCGAAAAGAATACGCTCACGCTCGCCGCCATTGCCACTGCCTACCACCCAGCCGTTGAAGTTGATGACCAGCACGGGGTACATCTGCCGCTGTGCCATTTCGTCCAACACAAAGTCGAGATGATCCCAGTAATCATATGCATTGGCGTCGTTGGGGTCGTTGCCGGGTGTTGTTAAGGGCTTTGTAGGGTCGGGCCTGCCATCGGAATATTCAAAGGGTGCGTCGCCATATACATTTTGTATGCCATCGCCCTTTACGTCGTCGCCAAAAATGGCTGCTATACCAATGGTGTTGAAATGCTGCGACTGCCTCACATCCAGGTAGTGCTGTACATCTTCCCGGTTTACCTCCATGGCCAGCTTCCAGGCGGTATCGCCGATGAGAAAGACAGGCTTGCCATCAGTTGTAGCAAGCAGACGATTGTTTTGATGCACCTGCAGTGGCGCGGGTTGTGCGTAAGTGGCATGTGTGGACGGGAAAAAGGCCACCAGTGCGGAGAGCGCCACCAACAGTCCGGCTTTTCTCAGGGTTATCAAGCATTGATTGGTCATCATTTCAAATTGTTTTAAAAGTTCATATTTCAAGCGCACCATGAATTAGCGATCACTTCCTTCAAACACAACATCTGCCCGACGAGCGGGGTAAAACATCCGGGCGGTTTCCAATTATCTGTTCTGAAATACCCCGCCGGCAGTACATTATGGGCTTAGCGTAATGATGGCCCTGCGGTAAGCCACCAGCCATGGCGTGCCATCATCCTGAACCCTGAGAATCATATGAACTGTAGCAGGTTGGTCAACTTCCGGAGCACGGAAAGCGGTGCTTTCCCCGCTATCACTTTCGAGCTTTACCACGCCGGGGTAGGTGCCTGCCTCGGCATATTGGTACCATTCGTACGAAAGGTTGTCCCCATCAGGATCTACGGAACCCTTGGCGCTGAGCTCCACCATTTCGCCCGCGCGGGCACTGATGTACAGTATATCCTTTCCTTTATCACCATTCATCACGGCCTCCGGGTTGTGGTTGGCTGCATCATAGTCCGGAGTCATGCTCCAGTCCATACGTGCGGCAAAATCGTGTTGAAAATCAGTACGCCAACGAAAAAGTGGTGCAAAGACACTCTCGCGATAGGTGGTGGTGTCATAGGTCCAGGTATCGGCAGCTTCGGTATGCATATAAAAGGGTTCATACGCTTCCTGTCCTTTCACCGGACGTACAGCCCCCGGGTTCATTTGTTTTTCTGCCGTAAAGCGGCCGCCCCAGTTGCCATAACTTATTTGCTCCGGCTCGGCCAGGCCTGTAGACAAAAGATGCAAAAATGCGGGCGTATCGCCTTCGTGCTTGTAGTGCGGACTAAGATACATTTTGCCCAAAGGGCCATGGCTTTGAATGTGCTCGGCAATCCATGATGCTTCAAAAACCGATTCATCGCCACCGCGGGCTTGCTTCCATTTGTTTTCATCATCTACCCGCCGCGACATGCCCTGAAATTGAACCACGCTGCGCATCCAGAAAATATCGGGAAAATGGTGGGCTATCCAGGCCCCGGTATTGTCTTGCCCGGCTATTTCATACACCCGAAGCTTTGCCACAAAATGCTGTACTTCCTCAGGGCTGCGCTCCTGCTGCACATCGTACAGCGCCTGGGCCAGGTCGATGGCTCCGCCCCACAAGAGCAACCACACCGGGCGGTCATCGGGCCTATCCACCACCGATATGATGTGCCGCGAGGCTTCAGTGCTCTGTCCACTGCCCACCACGTCCATGCCCTCACCAAAACGACCTTCTTTGATCATACTCATGAGGTGCTCCGCAGAGGGGTAGCCGTCAGCATGTTTTATCAGGTTTTGATGCACCTCACCATAGGCCCGTATCGCATCGCTTATTATACCGGCGCGAATGGGGTCGTTGGCCTTCCACCGCCAAATAGACGTTGTGGCAATGAGCCCCTCCACGTCAAACTCATTGGCATACAGCAAGAACCTAACGAGCGATTCGGCGTCGTCGGGTTCATCGTAGCTGATGTCGGTAAGCACAACCACACGGGGCTTTTGTGCCAGACTTGTACAGCTTATTCCAACAAAAAGTGCGCATACCGCAGCACGGACTATTGTTTTGGGCATTACTAAACGCATTATTTCCATAGACTTATTTTTTAACATTCACTGCTTGCCACTGGTGCAACTCAAGTAGATTAGTACATCAACATCGATCTCTGCTGAGCCAACAATCATATAAGGGTTACAATTCAGCTATAGTAAATAATTGTTTTACAGGAAATTAATTATAACCGCAACGTACACAAGGAAAAATCACAAAGGACACAAAGCCTTGAGCATTAGACTTTTATTATCTTAGAGACCTTTGCGCATTCCTTGCGATCTTTGCGGTTTAATCTTTGGAAACATAAGACCTTTCAATACTGGTTTGAATAAAAAGTAATGACACTTTGGTCATCATACCGGCGCGGTAAGGCTTTCCAGGGCAATACCTGCTTGCCGCCTTCCTCGGAAAATTGCTCAAAATAATGATCCATATCCGACCGCCCGTTGGTGACCGCAGTGAAGGAGATTTTGCTTGTGGCGTCCGTCCTGAGCACGGGCTGGCCTGCCGGTATGGTGTGCCCATAGTTGTTGACCACCCCGCCGATCACTTCTGTACGGCCGCCATTTTTGGTGACATAGCTCACGCCGCCCATCTCTGTTTTAAAGCCCAGCACCCAGAGGTCTGAGCCGTCATTGACTACTTCAGGGTCGGCCCTTTCGGGGTTGAACTGGCGCGCCCAAACTTTCTGGTCTCTGAAGATGAAGCAGGGCTTGGCCAATCCAGCAATCGCTACCGTACTGCACACATTTTCGATAAACACGTTGCCACCACTTACGCTATTGCGGTACACAAGGGCGGTTTGAAAGTGTAGGTCAGAAAGTACGAGTGTTCGATGCGTGGTCCATAAAATAGAAATCGCCGAAATACTCTTCCCAGGCGAAAATATCCTCGATGATCAGCGGCATGTCGCTCTGGCCCGTCACACGAAAATTAGGTTTATTATCTGCCAGGCTTGTGCCGGCTTTCAGGTCGCAAAACATGAAATTGACCCGTTGCACGCTGGCGGGTATTTCTATGGTGCCGTTCAGGAGATACTGACCCGGCTGAAAAATAATGGTACTACTGCCCGATTGCATGGCTTTTTGAATGGCCTCTGTGTCGTCGTGCCGGCCATCGCCCAGCGCGCCATAATCATCTACGTAGGCTACGGCGCCAGTGTCGGTCTGCCACGAGCGATAGGGCGTCTCTTCCACCGGCAGTTGCAGCGGGCGGCAGCCATCGCAAGCCTCCAAAGGATGCGATACAAATTGTGTGATGTTTCCAGACACATCAGCACCCGACACCGGCTTCCGGTAGCCGTTCACGTCTACATTTTCCAGATACAAAAAGCCCGCATCGTGCTGCACAGCCGCTTCAGCACTGTTGCCGCCAGACAGGTCGCTGTCGGTCAGCGCCACGTATCCTTTACTGCCCCACAGGTGAATGGCCGGCACCTCATTGTTGCTGGCCAGTTTGCGTATGCTCACCGGGTGATCTTTCACCTTAATACCAGCCTTGCGCTGACCCTGGAGCTGTATGTGCTCAAATACGGAATACAGCATGTGGTCGTGTACCAGCACGCCATAGTCGAAGCCTTCAATGGTCACGTTTTTGGTATAGTTGCCCATGGGTTTGCCCATCGTGATGGCCAGGCCTACGGCGCCTGTTTTTTCCGGGTCACTGCTGCGAATGCGCAGGTTGCGTATGGCGCCGGTGTTGCTGGAGTGGAACAACAGCCCAACGGCGCCCGGGTTGCCCGCGCCTATGTCTATCGTGAGGTTTTCGCAGTAGTTGGACATGGCCACATTGGAGTGGGCGCCCCTGATGCCGTGGATTCCTTTCAGTGGATAATCCCCCACCATGGAAGGCATGGCGGTTTCCGGTTTTTTCATAAAGCTGAGCACTGCCCTGGGCTCGGCCTCTGAAAAGCCCGGTGCGTGGTCGGTAAGGCGGATGATGGTGCCTTCCATTGATTCACCCACCAGGCGCAGCTGGCGGTTCATCTCCGACCCCTGGGTGTTTTGCAGGTTAGCGATGGTGTAGCCAATGGTCTTTGAAACTTTGTACGTGCCGTTGGGCAGGTACAATATGCTGCCAGGCCAGTTTTGATGTGGAAATACCGCGCCCCTGGACGATTTTGACTCAAAGCCCAGCGCGGTATCGGAAGCGGCAAGAATACTGTCGGTCGCCTGATAGCGCTTCAGAATGCTGCCGGCCACATCATTGAAAGCGCGGATAAAGGCATCGCTGCAATCACGTTGCCCGGTATTGTCCAGGTTGTAGGGCGGCTTCGTAAGGTCAATGATGGCGCGGGCTTTAGGGTAGGGGAAGGGAGCGTTGGACTCCTCAACAGCAGGTTTGTGCTGCGGGCCACATGCCAACAAAAGGAACAAAAAAACGTGTGCACAATGCTTCATATTCATTTCTGCTTTAATAATTATCCGTTGTTACTTATAGCCATTCCCTTCCCACCCGGCACCTTATATACTTCACTGATAAGTTTGCCATCTTTCACGCCATTTTTTTCGCTAGTGATTCCATTCATCATTTTTTTCCATTCTCAACAATTCAGTCTCTATTACATCTCTTGGATACACAATGCCCACTTCTATTCCTGCAACTATTCATATTGGAGCATAAGTGAAAGGCTTTTTACTGTCTTAGCTCGTTGGTTAATTTCCCTTCTTCTATCAGCCAACATGGCCAGGAAGAAGGGGGCGTAGTTTCAAAGCTTTTTTGTCTTTGTCAGCTTCAACTCCTCCAATATGGCCAGGCCGAAAAAGCCGGTGGCATACGCGCAGGTGGCGTCATAGTAGTAGCGATAGCCCACCATGGAGGCGTTGGTGCGGCCGGCCAGCCCGCCGATGGCCTCCGGGTCGGGGCCGGTGTACTGGTTTTCGAGACACCAGCCCAGGGCTTTTTGGGCTGTTTCCAGATATTTCTTGTTGCCTGTCGCGGTGTGCAAGCGGTAAAACAACAAACTCCACAATGGCGTGGCCTTATCGCTGGGAATGGCCAGGGGTGAATCTTCGGGCGCATCAAAGACAAAATTCCAGGAGCCGTCGTCATTTTGATGTTCCATCACCTGATCGCCCATCTTTACGGCATAGTCCAGATATTCTGTATTGGGAAACATCTCATTCATGGCCAGCAGGCCTTCCATGGCCCAGCCCGTGCCGCGGGTCATACGTGCCGGAGGGTTGGCCGTCTTTTGCGACAAGGAGTAGTTGCGGTTCCACAGGCCGTCTTCGTTCTGAAATTTGGCCATGTGCTTATCCATATACTCTTTGGCGATCTGCTTGTGTTTTTCGCTTTTGGTCACTTCATACAGCGCCGCGTGGCCTTCCGGGTCCCAGCCCGTTTCGTCGAGTATGCCATCATTGAATTTTCCTTCATCGTACAGGAAATTATGGGGAAGTATCTCGTGGTCTTTCAGCAATTCGCCCTTTTGCTCGCACCAGAAAACGGTGGACTCCAGGTACTCCTTTTTCCCTGTTGCCTTGTAGAGCGGCATCATGGCCCACTTGTGCATAATGCCGGAGTCGGATGTGCCTACCCATTTCAGGTATCCGGAGGGGTTGCGGTTCCAGATCACCAGGTAAGAGCCGCGCGATGGATGGCCCTTTTCCCTTACCTGATATTTTATGTAAAGCTGGCCTACCTTTTCCATCTTCGCCACCAGTGCAGCACTGTCAAATGCCTGGATTATTTCAGGAATGTGCAAAGCATCGAGGGTCATTTTCACCAGTGGCGAACCGCCCCACAGCCAGTAGGAGGTGCGGTGCAAACGAGCCTCAAGATCATAAAAAGTATGGAAGGAGCCGTAGGTTGGGCTGTCGGGATCGAGGTTTTGGCGGCGCAGGCCGTCATCGATATTGGCCTTGAGCGCTTCCAGCAGGCGCGTTTCGTTCATTGAGCTGCCTTTCATTTTGGCCAGGGTCGTATTGTTCCATTCCTCCTGTGGTGCTTCAATGCGTCTTTCAGCGAGCTTTATTGCGCCATTTTCAGTGTTGGCAAACACCCGCACAGTGCCGCTCCAATCCTTCGTAAGCAGCTGGATATCCTGGCGAAATTCACTGAGCAATACGGGGTAAGTTTTGCGAAGATAGCACTGCTCTATTTCGATGGCTTTGCTGCTCACCTGCAGTGAGTTTTCCCAAGGCTCGAGCCTGCTATTGGGGAGAATGATCTGTTTTTCAATGGGTTTCTCATCGTTGTAGTACGGCCCGCCAAATGTGTAGGTGCCTTCCGGATGCCCTTTGAAGATACAAACACCTTCCATGCCCTTTTCCAGTACCACATCCAACACAGGGAACCAGATGTCGTGATCGGTGCGGTTGTATTTTGCCCTCCGGCTGATCGAATCAGGATCGTAAGGTGAAATGGTGGAGAAGCGAGTGATGGGCTGGTTGCGGCTGCTTTCCAGTTGCAGTTCTACCTGTTTCACGTCTTTGGGCAGACTGAGCTGTACATGAAGAGTACTTTCTGATATGCTGAGGTTGAGCGCCGGCCTTTCCGACTGGGCAAACATGAGTACAGGTGCCCATAGCAGCAAGCTAAGCAGGCTTGTTATTGTAAATTTCGTCATGGATGAGATATATATGTGGGAAATGGAACGATAGGGTCTATATCTGTGATAACAAAGTGAAGATATAGCTTTTACCAAGCACGCGTACCGGCGATGGGGGCATGCCTGCACAATGTGGCGTGCCATAAATAGGGATGGCACATGTGCCATCCCCTTATATCACTGATAAATTTATTCCACCACATCTACGGTAAACTCAAACAGGCGCTGCTCGAATTGAGGGCCGTCTACACCATGATTGGTCAGCACTACGGTGACGGGATAGCTGCCGGCTTCAGGCCAGGCAAAATCGCGAAAGTAACCCACTCTGCCGTCGAGCACGTTTGTAGTGAGGCCCAGTGCACCAATTTTACCATAGTGTATGTAGTTGCGACTGTCGAGCAGGGAGTCTGAGGGACCCCATGGTCGGTAGCTGAAGTCGCCTGGCCGGCAGACTGGAAATGGCCAGTTTCAGCTTCTGCTCAAGCTCGGTTTTTGTTTGAATCTGTACCACTTTCACTTCTTCCGACTCTTCGTATTCAGGGGCAATTTGTTGCACAAAAAGGTGGAACCTGTTGTTGCGCTTTTCCTGACGAAGTATTTGCCGCCGCAAAGCGGCCAGCAAATAATTTTTGATGCAGCTGTTGCTGCCCAACCTTTCGCGGCTATCCCAGAGAATAGTAAAGAGGGTTTGAATATGGTCTTTTACTTTATCCGGGTCGTGGAGCATTTTCAGTCCATACTGATAGAGTATGTTGTAATGCGACCGGAAGATGATTTCGAAAGCCGACACATCGCCTGCCTTGAATGCAGTCCAGGTTTCCGCATCATTTAGTTGCGCATATTTCTCCTGTTCTGAGGCATTGGGCGACATGCTGGGCTGGTGCTCCGGAGGGTAGTAGCTGGGGTGGTTATGGGTGTCCACAGGTTTGGGCGCGCTGTTCAGACGCTAGTCATCTTTTTTAAAAGTAAGAATAAAATGATGAAGAAGAAGAACGAAAAGAAAACATTTGTTTTTCGCCCCTATCCATTTGCACAGCGCTATTTCGGCAATTCGTGCAGGAAATGCCGACGATAGCGAGCGGCGGCTTGCCTTCGCTTTTATTCTGATCAGATGTTTTTATAATGCTGATCTCCTTTCTACTTTGCGCAGATTTCTGGACAGTTCAAAAAAGTGAAAACGAATGATTAGTTGTCTTTGTCGCGATGAAAAAGGCGTGAAAGTGCTGAAAGGAGCAGACCACCTGCGTGAGGCCAAAAAGGGCGAGATCGTATGGGTAGACCTTGTGAATGCGCAAGGCCGTGAGCGGGAGATCGTGGAAGAAATGCTGGCCGTAGAGCTCTTCACCCGGCAGGAAGCCGAGGAGATCGAAAGCAGCTCGCGCTATGCCGAGAGTGAAGAGGAAATTTCTGCCAACTCCAACTTTTTGGCCGTTTCCGGCGACAGCCACATCAACGATCCTGTGTCATTTATCCTGAAAGACGACATACTGATCACCCAGCGCAACTATGAGTTCAAATCGTTTGATGACGCCTACCGCAAACTGCGTACGCTCAACCGCAGCCGCCTAAGCGGGGCCAACGTGTTTTTGACCATTTTTGAGTCCAGGATCGACTACGACGCGGATTTTCTGGAAGGAATAGCCAAAGATATCTCACGCATCAGCAAAGAACTCACCATCAGAAAAAACCTCGACGAACACATCCTGATCAAAATCAACAATTTTCAGGAGCTCACCATGATGCTGCGCGAAAACATCATCGACAAACAGCGCATCATTTCTTCTATTTTGAAAAGCGAATATTTTCCGCTGGATGAAATAGAAAAACTCCGCATAATGCTCAAAGACACGGGGTCGCTGCTGAACCACACCTCGTTCAACTTTGAGCGGCTGGAGTACCTTCAGAATACCTTCCTCGGACTTATCGACATCGACCAGAACAAGATCATCAAAATTTTTACCGTAGTCACGGTCATCTTTATGCCGCCAACGCTCATAGCGAGCATGTACGGCATGAACTTCCGTCTGATGCCAGAGCTGAGTTGGAAGTTTGGCTATCCGGTAGCCCTGCTCATCATGATCATGTCGTCGGTGTTTACTTTCCTCATTTTCAAGTGGCGCAAGTGGCTGTAGTTGCCGGTAGGGCGGTTGATATCATTTTCACAATAGTTCTGCTGCGGGATCCCAAAAAAGCTTTTCAAACATTACCACTTGGTCGTTTTGCACTTCGGTGCCTTCCTGCGCGAGCAGCTCGGCCATACTGCCGGGGGGGTCGAAATGCACTTTTCCGGTGAGCAGGCCGTTGCGGTTCACGACACGATGTGCCGGCACCTGGCCTTTATCGACCTGGTTGAGCGCCCAGCCAACCATGCGCGCGCTGCCTTTGGTGCCCAGATAGGCGGCTATAGCCCCATAAGAGGTCACACGGCCGCGCGGCACGAGCTTGACCACCTCGTATACATCGCGGAAAAAATTGAGATTTTTATCTACTTTCATGCCTTCAATGCAGTGAATGACTTACCGCAAATCTATAAGTGATCTATTTATGAATCGATTTTTTATTGTGATTATCGCAGCCCTGCTGGGTTGCAGTCAGAGCAACCAGGTGACGGAAGTGGCCACGCCCAAGCGACCGAACATTTTGTGGATCACCTGTGAAGACATGAGCCCGCATCTGCCCAGCTATGGCGACTCCACCATCGAAACACCCAACATAGACCGGCTGGCCCGGGAAGGTGTGCGCTACACCAATGTGTATTCGGTGTCGGGTGTATGTGCGCCATCGCGTGCTGCCATCATTACCGGTATGTATCCGACCACCATAGGCGCCCAGCATATGCGCACGCTCAAGCGCACATCGGCCTTAGAAATGATCGACGACCCGGAGTTGCTGGCCATACCGACCTACTCCGCCGTGCCCCCGCCAGAGGTGCGTTGCTTTCCGGAGTACCTGAGGGCTGCCGGCTACTACTGCACCAACAATGCAAAGGAAGATTATCAATTCAAGGCGCCCATCACCGCCTGGGATGAAAGCAGCAAAAAAGCGCATTGGCGCAACAGGCCTGATGAGGATATGCCTTTTTTCTCCGTGTTCAACCTTGAAGTGACGCACGAATCGCGTGTGTGGGGCAGGGCCGATGAAGAGCTGCGCGTGGATGCTTCGCAGGTGCCTGTGCCGCCGTATTACCCCGACACACCCCTGATCAGAAAAGATATAGCACGCAACTATGACAACATCATGGTGATGGACAGCCAGGTGGGCGACATACTGCAACAACTGGCAGACGACGGCCTTATGGACAATACGATTATATTCTTTTACTCCGACCACGGCAGCGGTCTGCCGCGCTCCAAGCGCTGGATATTCGACTCAGGCCTGCATGTGCCTTTCATCATTCGATATGCCGATGGACATAGGGCGGGCACCGTCGATGATCAGTTGGTGAGCTTTGTTGATTTTGCACCCTCCATGCTTTCATTGCTGGGGCTGCAAGTGCCTGATCACATGCAGGGCCGGGCATTTCTTGGTGAACAGCAACCCGAGCCCAGAGAATATATCTTTGCTGCGAGAGACCGTATGGATCCGGCACTGGAAACCATGCGCGCTGTTCGCGACAAACGCTATAAATACATCAGGAACTACCGGCCCGACGAGCCCTACCTGAAGTGGATACCTTACCGCGATCAGATGAACATCATGTCCGAATTGTATCGCCTGCGCGATGCGGGTGAGCTCACGGAAGATCAGTCGTGGGTATACAAAAAGACCAAGCCGGTGGAAGAATTGTACGATACCGAGCGCGACCCCTATGAGCTGAACAACCTGGCCGAAGCGCCCGAATACCAGGAAAAGCTGGTGGAGATGCGCCAGGTACACGAACAGTGGAAACAGGAAACGGCTGACCTCGGCCACATACCGGAGACGGTACTCATCAAAATGCTCTGGCCGCCAGACGGCAAGCAGCCAACCACGGCCAAGCCTGCCATAAGCGGCAACAGCGGCAAGGGCACCATTGCGCTGCAATCACCAACGGAAGGTGCATCCATTGCCTATCGCACCGATACCACCGGCCCCTGGCTGCTCTACCATCAACCACTGGCGCTGGACTCTGCCGATCGTCTGTACGCCCGCGCCATTCGCATTGGTTTCAAAGAAAGCGAGGAGCTGGAGGTGGATCTGACAAAAGTGCCATAAAGCGATCATACATGACCAAGGAAAAAGTACTTCAAATTGTTCTTTTCACTGTGCTCACTATGGCCTGGGGGTGCGGGCCCAAAGTAGATATAGCGGGGGTGCTGCAGCCACCATCGGGCAGTAAGTTGGTATGGGATTTTCCGCTGCCACGCACGCATACAGGCATATTGATGGGCAATGGCCGACAAGGCCTTATGGTGTGGGGCGGGGGTAATCAGCTGAATATTACCCTGGGGAGGGCCGGCTTCTGGGATCACCGGGGCGGCCATGATTTTCTTACCTCCACCACCTACCACACCGTGAAGTCACTGTTGCAGGCGCGCAATTTTGAGGCATTGCAGGAGGCTTTTGGCATGCATGCCAAGCCAGAGGACGGCAAGCCAAGCAGGCCATACCAGATAGGAGGGGGCAGGCTGGAAATGACATTTCCCGAAAATTATCGATTGACCTATGGCGTGCTCGACCTGAAAAGCGGTACGTTGGAAATAACCCTTCAAGACAAGGAGAAGAAAACCTCTATCGTGCAAATCGTGCACTCGGTGGTGCGCGATGTGGCTGTGGTAAACGTGCCGGCCAGCCTGAATGAGCAAATCAGCATGAAGCTGGTGCCGAGCTGGCAACATGTGGGGGTACAATTGGCCGCGATGGGTGTGGCGCCTCCAGACCTGTGGCAGGATGAGGAAAACGAATGCTATGGTTTCACCCAGGCATTGCCGGAAGATGACCCACTGGCTGTAGCCTATAGAAAGACCGACAAACAAGTGGCGATCGCATCGGCACTGGGCGACCATGCGCGGCGGCATGTGGTAGACGCATTGACGGCAGACATTTCCGGATACAGCATGCAAGATCAGGCCTGGTGGCAAAGGTATTGGCAGGATGTACCCAAGGTGCAGGTACCCGACCGCGTAGTACAGGAAATCATCGATTATGGACTGTACAAGCAGGCCATCAGCACACCACCCCACGGGGTAGCCTGTACTCTGCAGGGCCCTTTCAATGAAGAGTATCAACTGCCGCCCTGGAGCAACGACTACCACTTCAACATCAATCTGCAGATGATATACCTGCCCGCGCTGGCCACCAACCGGACGGCGCATTTCGAGCCGCTTTGGGCCATGCTGAAAGCGTGGATACCACAGATGCAGCAAAACGGAGAAACATTCTTCGGGCAGCAGAACGCGCTCATGCTGCCCCATGCCGTAGATGACCGCTGCCAGGTGGTTGGCACCTTTTGGACAGGCACTATCGACCATGCATGCACAGCCTGGATGGCACAATTGGCCTGGCTCTACTACCGGTACAGCAATGACCAGAACACACTGAAGGAAGTAGCCTGGCCTCTTTTGGTCGGGGCGTTTGAAGGGTACTGGGCCATGAAGGAAGAAATCACCAATGAAGAAGGGCAGCTGCGCATCAGCTTGCCGGTATCGGTAAGCCCCGAATACCGCGGTTCTGCGATGAATGCCTGGGGGCGCGACGCATCATTTCAGTTGGCCGCTTTTCGCATGGTGTCGGAGATACTGCCAGAGGCTGCAACTGTACTGAATAAGCCCCGCGATGAACGCTGGCAAGAAGCGTTAAATCGTTTGCCCCATTATGCCACCATTACGGCTCCTTTCAATTTAGAGCACGGTAGTAATCCTACACAACGAATAGCCTTATGGGAGGGCCAGGACTTAGACGAAAGTCACCGGCACCACTCCCATTTGGCGGGTATTTACCCATTCAACACCTTTGATCCGCAGCAGGCGGAGCATCTACAGATCAGCGGCCGATCATACGACCACTGGGTAAGGAAAGGTGCGGGCAACTGGAGCGGCTGGTGTGTGCCGTGGGCTTCCATATTGCACAACCGGTTTCATGGCGCAGAGGCGGCGGTGGCCTGGCTGCACTACTGGCGCGAAAACTTTGTGAATGAAGGGCGTGGCACCTTGCACAACGCTGCACATGGTGGTGTTTCTAATATTTCTTCATTGGGCTGGCACCACACATCAGCCATAGAAAACAACCGGGAAGTGATGCAACTCGACGCAGGCTTTGGAGCGCTGAGCGCGGCGCTCGATCTGCTGGTGCATACCACTCGTGGCACTGTGTATGTGCTGCCGGATATTCATCGCGACTGGAAAAACATCGAATTTGAAGGTATTCTGGCGGAAGGAGGTTTCCTGATCGATGCCAGGGTACGCGATGGTAAAACGAAGTACATCCGGGTGACATCTCAATTTGGCGGGCCAATAAGGCTGAAGCACGGACTGGGCGATCAATATCTGCTGAACGATGAAGCGCATGAAGGAGCCATCTTCACCCGCACTATGAATGCAGGAGAATCTATGTTGCTGCGCAGCAGGGAGTAGGGGAGAGCGCATTCCTTTCTTTGACAATGGCACGACATATTAAGTACAAATAACCACTACAACCATGGCTTACCAACTGATCAAAGGAGAGTTCCACATTTTCTATCCGGATATGCCGAAGCGTGGCCCCGAACCCGACGGCGATACACTGCGGTTCAAGCCGGACAACCCACTGCTGTTGGGCCTTTTGGAGCGCAATGGCGCGCCGGCCCCGGCCTTCAACAGCCGTGGTATGGTCAACCTGCGCCTGGAAGGGATTGATGCCCTGGAAACTCACTATGCCGATGCCCACCAGCACTGGCAACTGGCCATAGCCGCACGCGATGCTTTGCTCTTTACGCTGGGCTTTACCGGTGTGTCTTTTTGGGAAGAGCTGCCACTCAAGGTGAAAAGCGTAGATAACCAACCTGTGCGCGGATACATACTGGTAAAGAATGTAGATCCATACGGCAGGCCTGTGGCCTTTGTGTTTGGCGGTGAGCATCCTTTTGTCGATGGTTCGCAGGTGTGGCTGGATGTAAGCCTGCTCAAACAAAGCATCAACGCGCTGCTGATGCAGCAGGGCCTGGTGTACCCCGCTTTTTACGCCACCCTTCCACTTGATCTGAAAGCCGCTTTGGCTGACTTCGCCAGGCAGGCGCGCCATCGCGGCCTGGGTGTCTGGCCGGCAGACGCGGTGAATGCCGGTCAATGGAGCGACATCAATAGTGTAGAGCAATTGCAGACATTGGCCATGTGGCCCAAGCTCTTCCGGAGGCTGGTTAAGTATTTTGGCAATGGCTTCAGCACGTTACATCAGTTGATGACGTGGCTGAGGGTAGACCCTGTAAATCGCGATGACAGGCTGATACTGCCAAGTGGAGAATTTGGCAACATGCACGATATAATATTGGTAGAGGACGGAGCTATAAAACTGACTGCCATGCCGGAAGATGTGGTGATGGTGCCGGATCATTTGCGCGAGTTGTTGTTGCCCGAAAGTGATTTGAAGCCTGTTTTTAGTGATGTGCGCATTGTAGCCGCATTGGTAAATCCCATAGCACGCTACGACGCCGGAGAGAAAATCACCATCATCAATACATCAGCTTCACCCATCGACCTGGGTGGCTGGACCCTGGCCGACAAGCAAAACCGAAAACAAGCCTTACACGGTGTGATAGACCCGGCAGGTGTGCGGCAGGTGATGATAGAAGCCGGTATTCGCCTAAGCAACAAGGGCGATACGATTGTGCTGTACGATGAGAAAGGATCGATTGCAGACCAGGTAAGCTATGGCCGGGAGCAGGCGCGCGCCGAGGGTCGTACGGTTTTGTTTTGATGTGCGTGGCAAAAAACGGCCGCTCCTCAATCATTCTTTTTCTTCACTATCAGTACCAAAGTTGATGGTGCCTTCGGTGTTTTTGCTAAAGGCAGATATGAAGGCATTTCTGAACACGTTCCAGACGGTGGTGAATACGGGAGTTTCGGGATTGCTCAGATCACCGGTGTGGGGTACCCGGGTGGCCACCTGATCTTTGGACTGGTTTTCGAACAGCTCCAGCACGCCGCCTACCATTGACTCCCATACGGCTTCAAAGAATTGCTTTTTATCTT
>CAZQVB010000029.1:2757-10854 GCA_964596645.1 uncultured Roseivirgaceae bacterium | reverse complement strand
ACCAACTGCACACCGGTGAGCAACGGCTTTACGTAGCCATTGATCTGAGCATCTTTTATGACAATTTCAGAATACAGGAAGAATTTGCCCGCTTCAGCATCTACATTGGCGTAGGCCTTCAAGAAGTCGTTCAGGTCGGGCAGGTTTACCTCTTCAAATTTTATATCCAGATCTACATCAGGCACTTCCTGAAGCATATTGAGGCCACCCTCTATGTGCAGGCGGCCGCCACCTATTGAAATGGCCGATACGCTAAGACGAGAGGGCAGGCTGTCGCCGGAGCTTTCGGCATTGCTTAGGTTGGTGGCTTCCAGGTGCAGGCTGTCCAGACGAATATTCACCACAGGGTCGCTGTGGAAGTCGTGATAGCGAATGCTGCCGCCTTCTATCAACAGCCTGTTTATTTTCATTGGCAACAGCTTCTTGAGTGGCTCAGTCCAGTCAACATCTTCGCCAGATTGTCCACCGGCACTGTCTTCAGGAGAGGCGGCCACGAAATTGACCACCGGGTTGGCAAACATCACTTCGGCCACTATGGCACCTTTGAGCAAGGCTTTCCATTCCACCGACAGATTCGTTCTGTCTATGGCTATGAAAGGCACCTTTTCTCCGCCCTCTTCTTTTTCCAGTATCAGGCTGTCGATGGCGTAGGCCCCACGCCAAAGATTGACGTCGATGTCGGCAATGGAGCCGGAGTAGCCCTCAATGTTGTCGAGCGTTTTATTGACATAACCCGTGAGCCAGAAAGGCAGGTATATGCGCGCTGCCACCAGTAGCAGTACCACTGCAATGATGGCTATATATCTTTTTTTCATGTGGAATTTTTCTAAAGCTACTTGCGCTTTGGGTCTGCATTGTCGGCGTTATTCGGTCTGTCTTCCTCTTCGCGCAGCTCTTCATCTACATCGAGGTCGTCGGGCCTTTGCACCTCGTCGTACTCCACCTCACTTATTTTTACGGCTACGGCATGCTCGCTGGGGCGTATGCGCCGACCGCGTTTCAAGGCATACACGTAGGTGAACTCCGCACCAAACAGCATGATAAGCACCGAATAATATACCCAGGCAAGCAATATGACCAGAGAGCCTGCTGTGCCGTATGTCGAGCTCATGTCGCTGTTGCTCACATACAGGCCAATCAGGTATTTGCCCAGGGTAAAGAGCAGGGTGGTAAGTATGGCTCCGGCAAACACATCGCGCCATTTGATTTTTACATCGGGCAGCACCTTAAAAATAACAGCAAATACGGATGCGATGATGGCCAGCGACAGTACCTGGTTGATGATGAATATGAGGATATAGGTATAGTCGGAAAACAACTGTTCTATATAGCGCTGCATCACCCGGATGATGGCATCGAGCACCAGCGACACCAGCAGTACGAAGCCAATACTGGCCACCATAGCCAGCGAGAGCAGCCGGTTTTTCACAAACATCCAGATGCCGTTCTGAGGCTTGGGTTTTATCCTCCAGATGGTGTTCAGGCTGTACTGCAGCGATACCACCACGGTAGTAGCACTGAACAATAATGTGGCAAAACCCAGTATGCGCGCCCAGATAGACGTACCTTCTACAGCCACCTTGCTCATGATTTTTTCCACTTCCGCAGCCGTATCCTTTCCGGTGAGTTGCTGCACCTGGTTGATGATCTCGGTTTTCACCGTGGCGTCTTCATAGAGAAGCCCGGCTACATAAATGATGATGAGCACCATGGCTGGCAGCGAAAAGATGGTGTAGTAGGCAATGCTGGCGCTGTATGCGAAGGGGTTGTCGTTGCCGAATTTAATACCTGTGGCTTTGAGCAGCTCCCAGATTTTTTTAGGTCTAATTTTCATCGTGTGGTTGTTTATTGCTCGATTGATTTTCTTCCGGGGTTTTCTTTTCAGTAATGTTTATGGGTATGGGCGTTCCTTCCTGATACATTTTCAATTCTACAATATCGGCCGGCAGGCTGAAGCCTTTGTCCATAATGGTGAGCAATATGCTGTGCATCACGCGTGTTTTTAGCACCAGTTGGTCGCCGGCGTAGTCAAAGGAGTTGATCCAGAAATATATTTTCAGATTGATGGTGCTGGTGGCAAATTCATGGATGGTGATGACCGGCCTCAGGCCATCGCTGTGTTCTATTTCCTTTACATGGTCCAAATTTTCGTCGATCACGCGTAGCGCTTTGGCGATATCCGAGCCGTAGTCGAGCCCGATGATGAAGTCGTGGCGCAGCAGGCCATCGCGTGTATAGTTGATCACCGGATTTTTGATCATCATGGAGTTGGGCAGGTAAATGTCTTTTCCTTCAAATGTGCGTATGTGGGTATTTCGAAAACTCAGCGCCCTTACCTTGCCGATCAGCCCGCCTACTTCTACCACATCGCCAATGCCAAATGGGCGACTAAAGGCCAGTACAAAGCCAGAGAGAAAATTTTCGCCGATGTCGCGAAAGGCAAAGCCAAGTATGATGGCCGACACGCCTGCACCGGCCAGCAAGCCACCGGCTACCTTGCCCCAGCCGGCCTGATCGAGAAAGATGATGATGCCGATGAGTATAAAAACAATAAATACCATGCGGCCAATGAAACTCACCAGAAGTCGGTCTTCCACCTTGTGCAAAAAGCGGTTTTCCAGCACGCGGCGCACCATTCTGCCGACCAGTATAAAGATGATGAGTATGACCAGCCCGATGAGCAAGGCCGGAGATCGCTCTATAATTTTTTCTCCTAAGTCTTGAAATGCTTCCTGAAAGCGTGTGCCTAGTTCTGTCATTTAAGTGTTGTTAAAAAAAAGAGATCAAATGAGCCATACATTGAATTTGATAAAAAAATTGGCGTCCACACTACTGTGAGCACCGGCTAAGGATGAAGCACCAACATTGGTCGGACTGTATACCAGTACTGATGAATAGAAAGCTGGTGCAGTTTGCTTGTGTATAAAAGTAGCCCCCGCTTGGCGAGGGCTACGAACAAATTAACTTTGCGGTGCGGTGGGCAATCTGCCGCCTTGTTTGCGCCAGTAGTGTGCCAATGCGTATCGGCTGCCCACCTTCGTAACAGCCGCGATTACACCGGCCGCCACAGTATACACCATGGCCTGCGAGAGGCTCACGCCATGCAGACCGTGATTCTTCGGTGGCTTATTTCCTGTGCTTTTTTGCCATACGGCATCGAGCAGTTTTTTGGTCAGTAGGGCCGTGGCCATGCTGGCGGCAGTTGATGCCATGTTCCAGTTGGATTTTGTCAATAGAGAGCTTTTCATTTTTTATATCGGTTATAGTGGTACAAATTGTTGTTTCTGAAAATGCTTCAGCACCTTCATGGAGTCGTCTGCAAGCACAATTTTCACTTCCAGTTCTTTATTCATTTCCTCAATTTCTTTCTGGCGCTTAGGGTTGCCCAGGTCGCGTATGTAAATGGCAACCACACGGCCGGGATAGTCTTTTTGCACCTGTGCATATATCTCAGGATCGAGCTGGCCGCTGTCGCCAATGAGTACAAACGATTTCTTGTCGTAACGGCTCACGATGGTCTTGATGTGTTCCAGCTTATAGGGTGAAGTATCTTGCTTCAGCCACTGCTCCGCCGTGAGGCCGAGGTCGCGCAGGAGAAAGGGCGCTTTGGGTATTTGGTGGTGCTCGCTAAAGTCGGTGAGCAGGTCGTACAAATTGTATGAACTACCGCTGACGAAAAACAATGGATTGCGGCCGCCATCCACCAGGTGGCGGTAAAGTTCTTCTACATTTTCAAAAGGTGTGCGGTCGTGCGCATCGTAGCGCAGCAGTGTGATCACTTTGTTGAGGGCATTGGTGGCGTGTGATTTTATGATGGTGTCGTCAACGTCGGAGATGATGGCCAGGCCGGGTTTGTTGTGGGCGATGAGTATTTCTCCGGTTGTTTCCGGGCAAAAAGGAATATCAAATGGCATGCTCATCACCTCCAGCTTCACATCATGCCAGCCTTCGCTTAGGTCTTTTTTAATATCAAACTCCAGTTGAAAATATCCTTCATCGTCGCTGGTGCACTGGCTGGTAACGCCGGCGAAGGTGCCGGATATTTTCACGCCCGGCAGCTCATCGCTTTCGTAGCGCTTGTATACACGCCAGATGTTTCTGAGCACACCGGCATTGAGCTCGTCTTTTTTGTGGATCACCGACTCGCGCTCCAGCACACGACCGGTAAGTGTGGCGCGCTGTTCGTTGCCAAAGCCGCGGTAGGGGTAAATGATTACTTCATCAAACAGGTTCAGTTTGGCCTTGGCTTTCAACCGCAGGCTGTCCCACCGGTTTTCTACACGTTGTATTCGTTGACGCATGAATTTGCTTTAGGTACAGATTTGCGTCAGATCGAATTGCCAATTTCATACCATACGATAATGGCACTTTTTGCGGACATATTTCGCCGGTGAAGCCCGGTAATGTCTATTCTCACCGTGAGATTGTGGAGAAAAATACCCATGCCATGCTTCGGCCGTTCACAGCAACCGTGTCGCCACAAGCACTTCGCTCAATGCGGTTTTTGCCACGGCACGCTGCCGCTGTTTTGAATGTGGCGCATCAGCAAGTCATTCAGTTCCCTGTATTTTCAGGTTCACTGTGTAGCACATTGTGTTGCTCCTGCGGATCGTCTTTGAGATTGTACAATTCGTATGGTTCATAGGGCGTGTTTTGAAGCAACTTCCAATCGCCTTTGCGAATGGCATAAATGGCCTGACCGCCATAAGCTTTGCCACCTTCCCGCCGGGTAAAGTATAGGTCACGATCATCTTTCTGCACGCTTTGGGGAAGAAGCAGATCGGCAAGAAACGATCGTCCATCGATGTTTTGCGGCACATCCACACCGGCTATTTCCAGCAGGGTAGGGAAGAGGTCCATGGAGAGTTGCCTGTTTTCACAAACGCGGCCCGCTGCCAGTTGGGCCGGCCAGGCTATGCAGGTAGGCACTTTCAGTCCGCCTTCGTACATGCTTCCTTTTCCATCGCGCAGAGGGCCATTATTGGCTTTGCTGGGAAGATGGCCACCGTTGTCGCTGGAAAAAATAACAATGGTATTGTCGTACTGACCGCTTTCTTTCAGGGCTTTCAACACCTGATCAATACCCGAGTCCATATGTTCTATGAAAGCCACCAGCCTCGATCTGGTATCGTCCATATCCTTCTCCCTTTTCTGCACTTTTTCCAGCCAGGCTGCCGGAGGCTGTACAGGAAAATGTGGCGCATTGTAGGCCAAATACAGAAAGAATGGTCTGTCGTCGCTGGCCTGTTGTTTTATATAATTTACCGACCATTGTGTAAACAAATCCGTAGCATGGCCTTCAGGATCGATCACCTCATCGTTGAGCCGCATATAATTGATGCCGTGCCTACGATGGGTCCAATAGTCGTCCATCATATCGCCCAGCCAGCCGTGAAACAACTCGAAACCGCGCTCGGTAGGCGTGTTGTGCGATTCCAAGCCAAGGTGCCATTTGCCGATCAGTGCCGTGGCATACCCGGCCTCTGCCAGGTGTTGCGGCAGCAGTATGGCTGCAGTGTCCAGATAGCCCCAACTGTTTTCAGGACTGGTGCGTATCACACCGGGCACGCCTACACAGTCCTGATACCGGCCCGTGAGAAGTGCAGCCCGTGTGGGTGAGCAGACCGTGCTATTGGCGTAAAAATGATCGAAACGTACACCGGAGGAAGCGATGCCGTCTATGGCCGGGGTGCGAATGTCTTTCGTGCCATAGTACGATACATCGTGATGGCCCTGATCGTCGGTGAGGATGAGCAGGATGTTGGGCTTTTTGGTGGCAATGGTTTGCGCAGAGAGCGTGGTGGGCAGTACGATCGCCAGCGCCAAAAATATGATCAGTATACGTGGCATTGGAAAGCATTTAATTTGAACGAACAGTGATCCGCTACATCGCTACCACAACTTCAATAATCCTTAAAGCCGTTTTTTTACATCCTCCGCCTGCCCGGGTGTGTTCACATTGTGGAGCTCTTCCGGATGTGCCGGCTTCACGCGTTGGTAGCGGCTGTTGTGCAGCACAAAACGCGGACAGGCATGGCCCAGCGACAGATAGTGCAGCAGGTGCGGATAGCTCTTGGGCTCCCAAATGGCGATAAGCGGCTCGGGCAGGTCGCTTTCCGGATTGTAAAAGGCGGTGGCCATCATGGACGGATTGCGCGCCTCGATGAGCTGTGCTATGCTGCAATCGGAAATGAGCGGCAGGTCGCAGGCCATCACCAGCCATGCCACGTTTGGGTTATGACGGAAAGCACTGAGGATGGCGCCAAACGGGCCAAGCCCTGTAAAGGTATCGCCGATAAATCGGGCATTTTCTACCTCGTCGCGCTGCTCTTCCCTTCCGGAGAGGTGTGTCTCTGCCACAAAAGGCTCAAGTTGCTGCAGCAGAAACGCACGCTGCGGCATACCGTGGTACTGCATCAGGCTCTTATCTTGCCCCATACGCTCGCTGCGCCCGCCAGCCAACACCAGGCCATGGAGCGGAGGCGTATTCAATATCAATAAGTCGCGTATGTAGTTGGCGATGCGCGGTATGTTGTTGATCATAAAGACCGGCATCACGTCCGGGTCTTTAACGTGTGCCTTAAGATAGTCCGGTATTTCAGTGGTTCCTTCCGCCAACACAAAGGAGCATACATTATCCAGGCGATCGAGCTTGTTCTCCAGCGGCTTGCGCACATCGATCACCGCTATCTGGGTATTGGCCCGGGCGTGGTTGCCATTCACCAGCACCAGGTCATAATCATTGAAATAATGCTTTAGTTGATGGCCATTTGGTGGCAAGGCCATGTCGAGGCGGTAATAATCTATTTTGTCTGTGGCCTGAAACTGTGCCCCAAGGCGCAGCATGTTGGGTTTATCTTCCGCATCGGCCTGGTGGTCGGCATCTACGTAGGCCACATGAAAGTTGGACAGCTCCCGGATGATGTCACCGGCCATTTGCTTGATCGCCGTACAGGGCGTGCCTACAATGGCTATTTCTGTGCGTCCATATTGGCCAAATGCCGCCTTTACCGTTTTGCCATGTTTCCGCTGGTTATTCTGCTCTGTAGTCACTTTTACCTCCTGTTTTAGAAATGAGCCTTATTTCTGTGATCACTATATCGTGCGAGAGCGCCTTACACATGTCGTATACCGTAAGTGCTGCCACACTGGCTGCGGTGAGCGCTTCCATCTCCACCCCGGTTTTTGCCGTTACGCTCGCTGTGGCCGTTATCTCGATGCGGCAATGGTCTGTCACCTGTATATCTACATGGCAATTGTCCAGCGGCAGCGGGTGGCACAGGGGTATGAGCTCTCCTGTCTTTTTGGCGGCCATAATGCCTGCCAGTACCGCCGTCTGAAATACGCTGCCCTTGCCGGTACGCATGTCGCCGTCGTCGGTATGGAGCTGTGCCATTATCTCAGGGGTGAGTTGTACAATAGCGCGGGCGGTGGCGCTGCGGCGTGTCACTTCCTTCCCGCCCACATCCACCATCACCGGCCGGCCGCTTTCATCTATATGTGAAAATTTGCTCAAGACGTATTGAATTGATTTTTTTGGTTTAACGACAAGCTGATCGCAGCTGCTGTGAAATAATGGCCGGGCCACTGTGGCCACTGGAGCATTTATTTGTTAAATGCAGTGCCAGAAATTGTCGCTTTCATACACACGAAATAACTTTAAATTAGCGCACTATCCAAAGCCTTACCATGATAGACGTATCACAAGCCACTGACCTCATTCACGCTGCTGCCACGCTTTTTCCTGTCGTAGAGGTGCCTTTGCACAAAGCTGCAGGTCGTGTGCTGCGCGAAGATCTGGTGGCTGATACCGACTTGCCGCCGTATCACAGAGTGGCTATGGATGGTGTGGCCATTCAGCATGCGGGTGCCGCCCCTTTGCCATTGCCGCACAGCGAAGCCTGCCTGGAGGTGATGACGGGTGCCGTGCTGCCTGAAGGCACAGATACCGTCATTGCTTATGAACAGGTGACGATGGACCAGCACTCAGGCACGGCCACATTGACCATGACGGATCTTTCCTTTGGCGCCAATGTACACCGCAGAGCCACCGACAAAAAACGAGGCGATGTGCTCGTACATGGCGGGCGCGTGATC
>CAZQVB010000029.1:0-2718 GCA_964596645.1 uncultured Roseivirgaceae bacterium | reverse complement strand
TAGTCTCTACAGGCAATGAGCTGGTGGACATCGGCGAGCAGCCAGCGCACCATCAGATACGACGCTCCAACGTGCACAGTGTGGCGTCAGATTTGGCGAGCGTTGGCATTCACTGCTCTTTGTATCATTATAATGACGACCGGGAAGTGTTGCATCGCAACCTGGCGCTCTTGCTCCACGACAACGACGTACTGTTGATCAGCGGTGGCGTGTCGAAAGGCAAGTATGACTTTGTGCCGCAGGTGCTGGCAGAGCTGGGTGTAGCGGTGGCCTTTCACCGGGTGAAGCAGAAGCCGGGCAAGCCGTTCTGGTTTGGCACCGGCAGCGGTACTGCTGTTTTTGCTTTCCCCGGCAACCCTGTCTCCACCTTTATGTGCCTTCACCGCTACTTTTTCCCCTGGCTGTGGCGTTCGCTGGGCGCCCCGGCGACGATGTCGCTCAGTGCTGTGTTGGCGGAAGATATTGAGATAAAATCAGGCTTCACTTATTTTTTGCAGGTAAGGGTAGCTGTGGTCGAGGCAAGGCTGGTGGCTACACCCGTAGTGGGCAGAGGCTCCGGCGATCATGCCAACCTCACACACTGCAATGGCTTTTTGGAGCTGCCGCCCGGCCAGGGGATTTTCAAGAAAAACAGCATTTTTCCTTTAATTCTATTTAGACCCATACAATAAAACTTATGAATGTACGCGTGCGATTTTTAGGTGCGGCCGGTTCAGTGACCGGTTCGCGCTACTTGTTGGAAGTTGATGATTTTAAGCTGCTGGTAGACTGTGGCATGTTTCAGGGTCTGAAGGAGTTGCGGCTGCGCAACTGGGCGCCTTTTCCCTTAGAGCCCTCCACTATCGATGCCGTGGTGCTCACCCATGCCCACATCGACCACACCGGCTACCTGCCCCGGCTGGTAAAAGAAGGATTTGCAGGGCCTGTCTATTGCACGGAAGCCACCGCCGACCTGATGAAAATACTGCTGCTCGACTCCGCCAAACTACAAGAAGAAGAAGCGGAATGGGCACGTAAAAAAGGCTATTCTAAGCATGAAAATCCACAACCACTGTATAAAACCACCGATGTGGAGAAGGTGCTGCCGCTGCTCAAGCCGCAGCCATTCAATGAGGAGCTCAGCATACAGCCCCGCATTAAAATTCGCTTTCAACATGCCGGGCATATATTGGGCGCATCCATTATAGAGATGTGGCTGCAGGGGGAGCAACAAACCAAAAAGATCGTGTTCTCCGGCGACCTGGGCCGCTATGAAGACCCAATGCTGTATCCGCCTGCGCCGATTGACGAAGCCGACATTCTATTCGTGGAGTCGACCTATGGCGACCGTGAAAATCCGGTAAACAATCCGCGCGCACAATTTGCAGAAGTGATCAACCAGGCGCTGGCCCGTGGCGGCTGCCTGCTGATACCGGCTTTTTCTGTCGGGCGCACCCAGCTGCTCATGTACTATATGTCGACGCTGATAGAAAACGGGGATATACCCGACGTGCCGGTGTATTTCGACAGCCCCATGGCCATCAATGTCACCGATCTTCATAAGACGTATGCCGACCAGCACAAGTTGAAAACATTTACCGAGGGTGATCTGCACGCTGTTTTTGATTTCAAAAACATACAGTATAAGCAAGCACAGGCGGAGTCGATACAACTGAATTATATAAAGAAGGATGCCATCATCATTTCGGCCAGCGGCATGCTCACAGGGGGGCGCATACTGCATCATTTGTACAACAGGCTGCAAAATGAGAATGACACCCTGCTCTTTGTGGGATATCAGGCCGAGGGAACCCGCGGCCGAAAGATACTGGATGGTGAAGCCACGGTGCGCATGTTCGGGTATGACATACCGGTAAAGTGCCATATAGAAAAAATAGAAGGGCTTTCGGCACATGCAGACAGGAGTGAGTTGTTCCAGTGGCTCAGCCATTTCAAAGGCTCACCCAAGCAGACCTTCGTGGTGCATGGTGAGGAAAAGGTGTCAGAGATATTTGCCCGCGATATTAAAGACAGGCTTGGCTGGAATGCCACAACGCCCAAATATGAGGAGGCGTTCGAACTGTTTAGAGGAATTTGAAGGAAGATTAATTGTACAGAAAATAAGCCATTATGACGATCGAAGAGTTTCAATCCAGCCTTGCGTTGCCGGCCGCCCCTGACCAGCTGAGCCTGCCACTCAAGGCCCTGTGGGCCGATGCCAATGGCGACTGGCATGCGGCACATCAGCTTGCCCAGGACGCCAACAGCAAGGCCGGCGACTGGGTTCACGCCTACTTGCACCGCAAAGAAGGCGACCACGGCAATGCCTCTTATTGGTACCGGCGCGCCGGCAAAAGTATGCCCGAGGTGTCGCTGGAGGCCGAGTGGGCCCAGATAGCGCGGCAGCTGTTGGAAGGTTAAATTGACTCGATCAAGAATAGCATTTGCCTGTGCCAGCCTTGTTTTCGTGTCATTACGAACTATATATACTTAACCATAAACACTCTCCACCTCTGGCGCAAGTGTTTTCCACTTGTGCCAATGCATAGTCAAGGTGAAAAAATTGCGCGTATGAAATCTTTATTTTCAGGTCTCTTACAAAAAAAATAGCTGCTGCTACAGACCTGCACCGGCCAACTGCAAAACAAATTGAAAAGGGCCTACATAAACAGTCTGTTAAAGCACCGGGAAAGCAGCAATCTGTTTGATGTGAACGTTGACCGCTGGCGCGAGCCTGTG
>CAZQVB010000028.1:44015-57160 GCA_964596645.1 uncultured Roseivirgaceae bacterium | reverse complement strand
TTTCTCCGGACACGACTGAATAGAGGCTCTTGCATGACCCTTCTCATTTCCATGGTTTGCGGCGAACTCAAAGTCAGACAATATAAGAACCCTTCAATCTCTCTTTCGGTCCTGCTGAACTTGATTCAGCATCTGTCGGCTATTAGGCAGATCCTGAAACGAGTTCAGGATGACCGTCCTTTTTGCGCGCTGGCAATTCCATGGCCTGTGGCAAACTCCAGAGCTCGGACAGTAGTCAGACCGTTCTAGTTAGGCCTTTTATTTTTGTATCTAAATTCAGAGTCGTCGCATCTCCACCATTTTCCGGTTTGACTATCGCCTGTCCTGGATTTGGGTAAATTTTGCTTTCAGATTTCAGCTTTTACCTTTCAGCTCCCTTTCTCCAGTCTACGAATCTACCAGTCTACCAATCCACCATTCATTGAGCTTTCAGCTTTCACCTTTGAGCTCCTCACCATCCCACCAACCCTTGCCGGTCCGACTATCGTCTGACCTTGATTTTGTTACATTGGGCTTTCAGCTTTGAGCTTTCAGCTAAACCACCAGTTTACCAATCCACCATCCCACCATCCCACCATTCTTTCAGCTATTATTGCGCCCGCAGGCGACCAAAAGATTTGAAAAGGAACACCGTGCCTGCAAGGGCTACCGCCAGTAAGAGCAGCCCCTGATAAAGATCACCGTACAGCAGATTGCCGATGGCGAACAAGCAGGAATAGATGATGATACAGCCCACGAACACCATGAGAATCTGGGTGGGCATCTCCCATCTTTTTCCTTGCTCCGGACCATCAACCGGCTCGCCGAGCTGGTGCGCCTGCTCGCGCACCTTGCGCCAACCGGGCCCTCCCGGGCGTGTGATGCGGTAAAATTGGCGCAATGTCTCTTCATCTTCAGGCCGGGTGAGGAAGGTGGTGAGCAGCCATGCCAGCGTGGTGATGAACGTGCCGAGCAACAGCTTCACAGTAAATCCGTCGAGCACTTCCGTAGCCACTGCGCTGTCTTCCACAAAAATGACCAGAATCACGCTCACCACAGTAGCCACCACCATGGCCACGATCTCCGTCCAGGCGTTGATGCGCCACCAAAACCAGCGCAACAAATAGATGGCCCCCGTGCCTGCTCCCGACAGCAGCATGATGTCGAATGCCTGCGTGGCATTGTCGAGCAGGGTGAGCGACAGAAAACCCGCCAGCACCATCAGCACCACGGTGGTGAGCCGGCCAACGGCTACCAGGCGCTTTTCACTGGCCGCCTTATTGAGAAAGCGCTTGTAAAAATCATTCACCACATACGATGAGCCCCAATTGAGATGGGTACCGATGGTAGACATATACGCTGCTATAATAGAGGCCACCACCAGGCCCAGCCAGCCGGGGCTGAGCTTCGAGAGCATGACCGGGTAGGCAATGTCATCCTTCAAATATTCATCGCTGATGTTGGGAAACTCTGCTTTGATGGAGGCCAGATCGGGGTAAATGATCAACGAAGCCAAAGCCACGATGATCCACGGCCAGGGGCGTAAGGCATAGTGGGCAAAGTTGAACAGCAAGGTAGCCCCAATGGCGTGCTTCTCATTTTTGGCCGCCAGCATGCGCTGAGCAATATATCCGCCACCGCCAGGCTCTGCACCAGGGTACCACACCGACCACCACTGTACCGCCAGTGGAATGATGAGCAGCGGGATATAAACAGAGGGATCACTCAAATCGGGAAAAAAAGATAAATGCCCCTGCAGGCGCTCACTGCTCAGCAAGCCGCTCATACCACCCACTTCCGGTTGGCGCAAGGCCACAATGGCTGCATACACGGCACCAAACATGGCAATAGAGTATTGAAAAAAGTCTGCCCATATCACACCCTTAATGCCGCCCAACACTGCATACACCACCACCACTATGGATGCACCTACCACTACCGTGAGGGGACTAAGGCCCAGCATTACTCCGCCGATCTTGATGGCTGCAAGCGTGACATTGCCCATGATGAGGGCATTGAAGAAAATACCAAGGTACACGGCCCGGAAGCCCCTGAGAAAAGAAGCCGCCTTACCGCCATAGCGCAGTTCATAAAATTCCAGATCCGTCATCACGTTGGATCGTCGCCAGAGCTTGGCGTAGATGAAGACGGTAACCATGCCGGTAATCAGAAATGCCCACCAGGCCCAGTTTTTGGCTACGCCATCTTCGCGCACCATGCCGGTGACGAGGTTGGGTGTGTCGGCGGCGAAGGTACAGGCCACCATAGATACACCCAGCAACCACCAGGGCATGCCGCGGCCACCCAGAAAAAATTCCGCTGAGTCTTTACCGGCTGTACGCGAGGCCGTCCAGCCTATGCCCAGCACGATGAGGAAAAAAATTCCAATGATGATCCAGTCGATCGCTACCAGCGCCATGTGTGGTAATGTTAGAAGAATAAAAAAATGCCGGGGGTAAATATAAAAGTTAGTCGGTCAAAATGAATCGTTGCTGTAAAGATCAGCAGCGTTTAAAAAAGCTGAGCATAACAGCTTTGCCTTAAACAATTGCCAATATTTTTAGTATAATTGAGGCATGAATGAAAAGATATTCAAAAAGCTAAATATATTAGCGGATGCAGCAAAATATGATGTGTCGTGTGCCTCCAGCGGCAGCAAGCGGCGCAACCACAACAAAGGCTTGGGCAATGCAGGTGGCATGGGCATTTGCCACAGCTATGCGGAAGACGGCCGCTGCATCTCCCTGCTAAAAATTCTTCTGACCAACTACTGCATCTTTGACTGCAGCTACTGCATTAGCAGGGCGAGCAATGATATAGAGCGGGCCGCTTTTACGGTGGAAGAGGTGGTGGAGCTAACGATGAATTTTTATAGACGAAATTATATTGAGGGGCTGTTTCTGAGTTCGGGCATCTTCAAAAACAGCGACTATACCAACGAGCGCCTGGTGCGCATAGCCAAAACGCTGCGGGAAAAGCACCGTTTCAACGGATACATACACCTCAAGATAATACCTGGTGCGAGTGACGACATCATTCGCGAAGCTGCCCTGTATGCAGACCGGCTCAGTGTAAATCTGGAAATTGCCACCGAAACAGCATTGAAGCAGATTGCTCCTGAAAAAGACCACAGTACGGTTTACCGGCCCATGAACTGGCTCAAAAGCGCCATTATTGAAAATAAAGAAGAAAGGAAAAAAAGTAAAAAGGCCCCCTTGTTGGCCCCTGCCGGCCAAAGCACCCAACTGGTGATCGGCGCCACGGCCGAGACGGACCTGAACATACTTCAAAAAGCCGCTTCCCTCTACGCGGATCAGAGACTAAGACGCGTGTACTACTCCGGCTACATACCGGTAAGCAGCGACAACAGGCTGCCGGCACTCACCACGCCACCATTGCTCAGAGAGCACCGGCTGTACCAGGCCGACTGGCTTTACCGGTTTTATGGCTTCGATATGAGCGAAATAATCGATGAATCGGCCCCTTTTCTGGAGGAATCCATCGACCCCAAGCTCGCCTATGCCCTGCGGCATCCCGAACTCTTTCCTGTAGACGTCAATACAGCCCCGTTGGAAATGATCTTGCGCATACCCGGTGTCGGTGTAAAAACGGCCCGCCTGATCGTACAGTCCAGGCGCTATGGCAAGGTGCGCATGGAAGACGTTAAAAAGATGGGCGCCGCCATGAACCGGGCCCGTTATTTTATGACTGCCGGCCTTATGCCCTTGCCTGCCGCTTCGGCATCACCCAAACAAATTCGTGCGGCATTGCTGAGCCCCAGCCCAAACCGGCAACTCAGCCTTTTCTCATGAACCTCGTATACGACGGCACCTTCGAAGGCTTCCTCACCTGCGTGTTTGATATATATGCAGGCAGATGGACCGTAGCCAGCATCGGCCGTACCGCTCCGGCACAAAAAGGTCTTTTCGATAGCGTTTCAAACATTACCACAAGCGACCATAAAGCAGAAAGGGTGCTTCACGGGCTGAGTAAGAAGCTATCGAAAAGGGGGCTCAATAATCTCTACAAATCGTATCACCTGCGTCAGCCCGATACGGAAATGAACCTGCTCGAATATATTCGCCTGGTGCTTTCGTCGGCACGCTCGGTAGAAGCAGACTTGAGGCAGGCCCCGGTGTTGCGCATGGCTCAGATGACCAAACAGATGAACCGCGAAATACATCGAATGCATGCCTTCGTGCGATTTCAGAAAACCACCGACAACATCTATGCTGCAGGCATCTGCCCCGACTTTGACGTAATGCCCTTCATAGGCGATCATTTCACGCAGCGGTATGCTGATCAACGATGGCTGATCATGGATATAAACCGAAAGTATGGTCTCTACTATGACGGCCAGGCTACTGATTTTGTCACGATGGATAATGCCGATTGGCTCGGGAAAGGCAGCATCCCCTGGGAAGTGCTGGCGGATGATGAACTAGCGTTTCAAGATCTCTGGCGGCAATATTTTAAAGCCACTTGCATAGTGGAGCGCAAAAATTTGTCTTTGCATTTGCGCCACATGCCACGGCGATACTGGTCTTTACTGACAGAAAAGAGAAGTGACTAAAAGTCAACACGAAGATTTACCTGCTTCTCTATCGGTCTGCCCGCAAGCATGCCAGGTTGCCATTTCGGGCCGTCTTTGATCAGTTGTATGGCCTTGCCATCGGCCTCGGCACCAAGACTATTCAACACTCGAAAATCCTTCGTTTTCCCTTGCGCATCGACGGTAAATTGGATGTGCAGCCGACCTGACAAGCCGGGGTAGGCTGTCATCAGCTTTTCTTTTATATTTTCCTGATACTCTTGCAGTGAAAGGTTAGTTTTTGGCATGGCGTTGCTAACGTCATCGCGGCCGGTGGTCACTACCTCGCTTAGCTCTGCCACATCTTCATCGAGCGCCACGGCGAGCATATCGCCCTCATCTACGGCTATTGTCTCCGATATGTAGCCTGTAGAAGACACTTCCAGTGTGTCGGTACCCTCGGCTTCTACACTCAATTGAAAATCCCCTTCCGCATTAGAGACTGCCTTATTGCCTGTACCTTTTGCCACCACCACAGCGCCCGGAATGGGCTGCTGATCAGTCGATGTAATCTTACCGGCAATATATCGCCCGGATGACTCCTTTTTGCGCATGGCAGCGCTGTTGCTTTTCTGAGCTTCCAGGCTGCGCTGTATACTGCGTTCCTCAATCACCACATCGATCACATCACGATTGCTGGGCACTTCTATCACTGCCTCTGCAGGCTCCTTTTCTGGACGAGGGTAGGCAATGATGCCCGGTTTTTGCCTTTCTGTATGCTCCTGACGCGTAGGGCGCGCGGCAGATATGTCTATGAAAGCTGGCTCCTCTACTTCAGCCTCCACATTGCTTTGACTGTCCGGCACAGCAGTCTGATGCAATTCTGCGTCCGACGCTATTTCCGCCTGTTCAGGCAGCTCCGCATCCGATTCCAGAAATTCTTCTGCCGCACTGTCGTCCAGCTTTACTCCATCTTTTGGCACCATGGGCTGATCTTGCTCAATATCTTCCGGCAGCGTGGTGAATTGGGGAGGTTGACTCACCCGCACCACATAGTAAATGACCGCTGACAACAACAAGAATGGAACAATGGCCGCCACCAGCCGCCGCACCACATTGTACGATCGCTTTTCACCCCGTTGCTTTTGCAGTTCTTCTACATCATGGCGGATGTCGTCAGGGTGAAACTGCTCCATGCCTTCCAGCGCATCTGACTCAAAAGGGTCGTCCAATATTCGCCTCTCCAGACGATGCGCTTCGCCGGAGCTGAGCGCGCCACGCAGGTAAGCGAGCATCTTGGAAAGGCTCAGGGGTTTGCGGTCGCTATGATTGTCGGACGGCGTCATGCTCTTTTTTCCATACAAATTTTCAAGTTGCGCTTACCATTCTGAATATGACTTTTCACTTTTTTCATATCCATTTTCAACAGATCGATGATTTCTTTATAACACTTTTCCTGCAAATAAAACAACGCGACACATGCCTGCTGTTCGCTCTTCAACTCGTCGATGCATTTTTTCAGCGCGTCCAGGTTTTTATCGTCAATGGCTGCATTGTCAGGATGCAGAGATGCTGCCGTTTCCATAAATACCAATGCATTATTATTGTATTCCAATGCGCGCTCCCTAATGCCTTTATCTGAGCGGATGGCCATTAGGCAGTGATTCTTGGTGACCACAAACAGCCAGGTCTTAAAATTAATGATTTCAGGCCCGGGCAACTGGTTCAGCAGCTTTTCGAAGATCTGCATCACGGCATCCTTCGCGGCGTCACGATCTTCCAGATATTTCAGGCATACACCGTACACCAGGTGGGTGTACCGCTCATAAAATGCGCCCACCACCGCCGGCCGGCCTTTTTGGGAAGCGGCGATATTCAGCAGCTCCTGATCAGTGTATTCGCTGTAATTTCTACGGTTTCTGAAAAACATGACTGCCTATAAGCTGTACCTGGCCACGCGCAGCGCGGAGACAAAAGTAAAAAACGCAAATTTTTTTATGGAATCCCCACCAGCTCGCATCCTACCGGCAAAAAACTTAAAACCATGAAAAACCTCTTATTCATTCTCGCCCTATTGACGCTGCCATTTGGTGCTTTGGCAGCCCCTCACAACATTCACATTAAAGGCACCGTCACAGACGCCTCAGATCAGTCTGCCCTGCCTGGGGTCTCTATTTTATTGAAAGGTACCAAGCAAGGCACAGTCACCGATACGGAGGGCAACTTCACCATTTCGGTGCCAAGTCCCGAATCCGTACTCGTTTTCCAATTCATCGGCTTCATCACGGAAGAAGTACTCGTGGGCAATAAAACCACCATTGACGTTGCGCTGCAAGCCGACGTACGGGCCTTGGAGGAAGTAGTGGTGATTGGCTATGCTGAGCAGAGAAAAGCCGCTCTTACAGGCGCGATCGCCAGGCGATCGGGAAAGCGCAAGTCGGCAGCAATGCCAGCAATCAATGGCAACATGGCAGTAACTGAATATGATATGGAAGCGCCGACGCCTGAGCACAACACAGAAGGGTATACAAGTATTCAGGAAAACAGCTTTTTGACTCCTGATAAAAATCCGCTTTCTACCTTCTCTATAGATGTGGATGCCGCTTCCTACAGCAACTTGCGCAGGTTTATCAATAATGGGCAAAAGCCGCCCATCGACGCAGTGCGCATAGAAGAAATGATCAATTACTTCGACTACGACTATCCGCAACCTGAGAATAATCATCCATTTTCTGTTACCACCGAACTGGCAGCCTGCCCGTGGAATACCGACAATAAGCTGCTGCACATAGGCTTGCAGGGCAAAATCATTCCGACAGAAAATCTGCCTGCATCCAATCTGGTTTTTCTCATCGATGTATCGGGCTCTATGAGCGATGTAAATAAGTTGCCCCTGCTGAAATCCGCTTTTAAGATGCTCGTAGATAATCTGCGGGAAGTTGACCGCGTATCCATTGTCGTGTATGCGGGTGCTGCCGGCATGGTGCTACCCCCTACTCCTGGCCACGACAAGAAGACGATAATGCAAGCGCTCGACAGGCTGGAGGCTGGTGGCTCCACAGCCGGAAGTGCGGGACTAAAACTGGCCTATGAAATAGCCGAAAAAAATCTCATCGAAGACGGCAACAACCGCATCATTCTGGCCACCGACGGCGACTTCAACATTGGGCCTTCGAGCAATGCAGAAATGGAGCGTATGATTGAAAAAGAAAGGGAGAAAGGCATCTTTATGACGGTGCTGGGTTTTGGCATGGGCAATTATAAAGACGACAAAATGGAGATCATTGCCAACAAAGGCAATGGCAACTACGCCTACATCGACAACCTGCAGGAAGCCAAAAAAGTGCTGGTCGGTGAGTTTGGGGGCACGCTTTTTACCATTGCTAAGGATGTGAAAATCCAGATTGAATTTAATCCGGAAAACGTGGCAGCGTATCGCCTCATTGGCTACGAAAACAGAAAGCTGGCCGCTGAAGATTTCAACGACGACAAAAAAGATGCAGGCGAGCTCGGCTCCGGCCATACCGTGACGGCCCTGTATGAAATAGTGCCTGCGGGCATGCACAGCCAGCATGTGCGCCATGTGGATCCACTGAAATATCAAAAGCAGGAAACTCGACCTGAGCAGCATCACAGCGACGACTTGCTCACCCTGAAGCTGCGCTACAAAGCGCCTGATGGCGATGAGAGCAAGTTGATATCTAGCGTGGTGAAGGATGAGGCGGGCGAATCGGAAACGTCAGAAAATTTCCGCTGGTCGGCCGCGGTGGCCGGGGTTGGCATGCTGCTGAGAGAATCAGAATACGCCGGCAAAGCCGATATTTCCATGCTGCTCAAGATGGCCAATGAAGCCAAAGGCACAGACGAAGAAGGCTACCGAAGTGAGTTCATCCGCCTCATGAAATCATCCAGCTACCTTGCCAAAAGGTAGGTGACTTGCTCAGGGCGCAAACGGGCAATAAGCCTGTTTGCGCCCTTTTTCATCATTACCGTTCAATTGACCAAGCCCTTAAGCGGTATATTCTTCAGCTCAGCTCACATTGTCTCGGAGATTTTGGAAATGGCCTGAGGGTTAAAAACGCCATTTTCATCAATTACCAAACGATTTTAGCCATTACCCTTTCAGCAACTCAATCTCCACACGCACGTTGCGACCGGCCATTTCATCTCCTTTGTTATATATCATTTGTTTGCCGCCCCAGCCCTTCAGCTCCATGCGCTTCTCGTCGATGCCCTTCTCCACCAGCCAGCGCTTAATGGCCTCAGCACGCGACTTGGACAGATCCTTGGCGGAGCCAAAGCCTTCCTTGTTGTTGGCGGTGACTTCAAAAAAGTTGGTGTCGTCGTCTTTCAGCGAAATGATCTTGCCGGCGGCGCTTCCGTTGGTATGGCCATGAATTTTAATCACTAACTCGTCATTTTCCTGCAGCATACTCAGCAAGCTGTTGAGCTCAAAAATCGATTCGGGCTTCATGATGGCGGCATCATTATAAAAGTACACATTGTACATGGTGAGCACCTCGCCTACATTGTGCCGGGCCAGCTCAAAAAAAACCTGAGTCGTTTCGCCCTCCTTGTTCATCATGGCAGCATCGGCCGAAGAGAGCGGATTGGTCACATCAAACTCCACCTGCTGCTTTACATAACCGAAGATATCGCATATGGCCAGCACCTTGTTGGTGGCCGTGCCGGGCGCCTCCACCATCACTTCATCATTGGTGGACACACTTTGAATCACTTTATTTCTTGCCGCATCCACTATGCCCACATAGCCAGGCACCTCCTTCAGCGTGGTGGCATTGATCACGTTGAAGACAAAAGGAAAGGCATTGACATCAGGGGTAGCTGCCTCTTTGGCCACAACTTCTTCAATGGCCTGTACCTCCACAACCCTGGCTGGCGCGGCAGGCTGGGCAGACTTGTTCATGTTGCCGTTGCCATTCACCCTGGCAGGTGGCAAGCCGGAAGAAACATCGCGCAACTCCTGAAATTCATCGTCTTCCTGCTGCTGCTGTTGCTCCTCCTGTGGCACCGGCATATCGATGTAGAGTATCCAGGCATCGCGAAAGGCTCCCGCGCGTAATTTGCTGCGCATAGCCCTGGCAGCAGCCAGGTCGTCTTGCGTGCTGTACGCGTACACGTAGTACATGCCGTTGCTGCGCCTGAGGCCTACCGATGGGGAAATGCCGCGTGTGCCGGCCAGTTCTGCAAAGCGATCTGCATTGCTTTGCTGCTTGAACACCCCCACAATCACGTACATACCGCGCTCCAACACGGGCGCCTGAGCACCCCGGGCGAGCACGCAGTGTGCCTCCATCAAGAAAAACACAATAAACAATATCCACGCTCCTGGCGTGAAATGGGTGGTAAAAAAACAAGATTTCATTTTCATGGCGGTAGGGTGTGTAGAAAAAATGGCTAGCGGAACTTTGCCCTTCTGAAGCTTCCGGTAAGAATGTAGGTAAGCTTAAAACTGGTGACTATATAAATATCGTTTTCAGAGGCAAAGCCGCGGTTGTTGTCGGGGTGCTCGTGGCCATAGCCGGCCATGGTGGTATATTCCTGGCCATCGTATTTGGAAGTATAGGTGATGGGTCGTGTCACAACACCGATGGCCTCAAAATCGCGCTCATCGCCCGAAACGGCTGCCACCGGCTCACGCGACCGGTCCGACATGGCACGGGCGAGTGGGCTGTCCAGCGCACCCAGGTCTACAAAATGCTCGCTCACGTCGTCCAGGTAGTCTGTGAATAAGTACCTGTAACCGACTTCAAATTCGAAATCCCAGCGCTTGTCGATCCGTGTTCGAATGCCCAGGCCCAGGGGTATAGATACTTGAAAATTGGAATATGGTTTTATGTCGTAAAACTCGCTGAATTGCCCTTCGGTGCCTAAGGGACGCAGTGCCACCCACTCACCGGCTTCATCCAGCACTTCGCCGTTTTTTCCCAATTCAGGCGCCTTTGCCCGTGGGTTGTGGTGAAAGCCGGCTATGCCCGCCCACACGTAGGGTGTAAATGACACGCGATTGAGAAATGTGCCATGGTTGCCAAAGAAATCCCACGAAGCTCCTACCATCAACTCTTTTATGTCGTTGCGGAAGTGCAGGTTGCGCACATAGCGAAAGCGACTGTCTTCGCCATACGGGTCGGCCACCACAAAATCGTCGGAGCGAATACGCCCCCACGAAAAACTACCGCGAAACATGAGGTTTGGTGAATATCTGATGTTGGCGTGCAAACCAATGCCGGGCCGGATAAAGGTGAGCTTGGTACTGGCAATGCTCGATTTTGGCGCTATATCGCCAAAGTAATTGAGCGCATCCAGGCTGCCACCAACGGCCAGATAGCGCTTTTCTTTAGAGAAGTGGATGGAGCCACCCCGGTAGCGCGATATCTGCCTGTTCTTCTTTTTGAGGTAACCCTTACTTCTTCGCTGCGCCTGCGCCTCTGTAGGACAGGCCAATATACCCATGAAAAGCAGCAGAAAGCACAACTGCAAAAGGCGCTTCGTATGATATCTGTTTGCTGCGCCAAACCGGTTTCCCAATGCCATCATATTTATTTATTTGAACTCCTGCCCAATATGGGAAAGAAGCAAATATAAAGTGAACTTCAGGATATACCAAAGTAGGCAAAGTGGCTGATCTGTAAGTTTTTATGCCCTTTTTGGCACAAATGATTGGAAGAAGGCGGCCGACTCTAGTCGTGCCAATTCACCTCAGAGGTCAGTTGTCCCACCAGCTGCGCTGCTTGTTTACCTTCAAATCCTGCAAAAGGGCAGACTTGGCATTGATGGTGAGAAAGTACGATTCATAGCGGCCAAAGGGCGTCCACGAGAAATTCATTTGCCAGCAATGCAAGTCGCGCGTGATGTTGAAATTGGTTTGTGTAAACTCCTGGTTCTGTAAATCGAAGCCCGAGCTAAAGCTCATATTCCACTTTTCCGTAAACGTAACGCTGCCGCTGAATTGTACCGCCTGGGTGATGGTGGCCTCATCGTAGCCGCGTTTGTTGTAGTTGATGTTGTAGTTGATCCGCAGGTCCCAGGGTATGTCAAAGTCTACGTACAGCTCCGGATTGTTCCTGATAAATTCCAGTTGCAGCTCCTCCTCGGGCGTCAGGTTTTGCGTTTGCTCGCGTTCTTCTATCTCCTTCTCTCGTACTTTGGGGTTCAGGCTCATGCTGAGCGCCAGGTTGGCGCGCGTGAGCTGACCCAGCCCCTGGCCTGCATTCCAGGCATATATGCTGCGCTGCCTCTGCGCCACGCGCGTGTCGCCCCCGCGGAAGTACGTGCTGTCGAGCTGGTAGATGTATGGGTCTACGGTGGCCCCAAAGTTTACGTTCAGTTTATTTTTGAACAGCCGTGTGCGGGCCGAGAAGGTAATGTCGGCCAGTTGGAATGAATCTGCCAGAAAGTTGTAACTGCTGCTCACCGATAGGTTGTCGAGGATCACCACTTTCCGGGCCTCGTCGGTGGTATCACTTTTCGATTTCACCTTCATTTCAAAGTTGTTGGAAAGCGAAAAGAAGGCACTGGCACTCTCACCGGCGGAGGGTGTACCATACACGAAATTTTCATATTTCGATAGCCGGCGGGTGTTGCCCAGACTATCGATCTGCACGTTCTGATAGTAGCCATAGCGCTCATCGGCAAAATCGGGGCTGAAACTCATGCCTGCCGTAGGGATCAGCACATGGCGAATGGCCTGTATCTTGGCGTCTTTTCTGAAGTACTTCGTGCCATACATACGGGTGTTGAGCGATAGCGAGCCGCTGTAGGAGTAGGCCCGGCTAAAACCGGTGAGTGTATCTACCTGCACGGCGTTGACCGCGTCGTCCCACTGGTAGCTCAATTCCTTGAAATACCACAGTTCATCATAATTGAAGGAGGGTGAAAGCGATATGTACTTGAATATATTCATGCTGGTAGACACCGGTATTCTGTGCCGTATGCCATTCTGCCCTCTGGTGAGCAAGGCGCTAAAGTCTTCAAAAAGGCCCACTGTGTCCTGCTTGGTGCCATCGAAGTTGGCCACATCGAAGCTGGGCTCGCGCGGCAGCTGATTGGTGATGCGGTTGGTGGCATTCATGTTCCAGGAAAAGGAGACTTTCTGAAGTGGGTTATTGGATGATTTTCGTCCGAATTTGAAAGGGTAAATCCGGTTCATGTTCAGCGCAAGTTCGGGCAACTGCATGTTGAAGATGCCGGTATTCACGTTTTGCTGCAGGCGGCTGCTGGCCGACAGGTTGAAGGGTGTGCCTTTGAACACTTGAGAATAAGAAACGCTGGAGTTGAAATCCTGATTCAGCGTATTGCGCAAATCGGCCGTGGGGTTGTTTTGATTGTAAGAGGATGTGCCGAAGTTCACCGAAGCCGAAAATCTGGACGATCCGGTAGACTGGGGGGAGTGGCTCCAGTTGATCCAAAAATCCTTAACGATGGTTGAGTCGCCTTCGCGCTCCGATATCTGGTTGTTGTAGCGCATGTTGAAGCGGCCATTGTAGGCGTAGCGCTTGTTGTAGCTGGAGGCCACATTGAGCCCCCAACTGCCCCGCGAGTACAGCTCGCCCATCAGTTGCAGGTCTATATAGTCGTTCAGCACAAAGTAATAACCGCCATTTTTGAGGAAAAA
>CAZQVB010000028.1:27892-44005 GCA_964596645.1 uncultured Roseivirgaceae bacterium | reverse complement strand
CCCGGCGGCGCTCTTCGCCGTAAGACGGCACCAGTATGCCGGAGGCTTTGTTTTGCGGTACGGGAAACATGCCAAAAGGAAAACCAATGGGCGTGGGTATGTCTTTTACATAAAAATTGAACGGACCCGACACCACTTTTTTGTCCGGTATCACTATCAGCTTTTTCGACTGTATATGAAAATGAGGATCGGCAAGATTACAGGTCGTGTACTGCGCATCGGCGATATACAGCTCGTCCAATTGATTTTTGTACACCCTTTCGCCGTGCATGTATGCCTCCCCTTGTTGCGTAACCACACCATCGATGATGGCCCGACGAGTTTCGAAATTATATTTCATGTCGTCGGTCTCAAAGGTTTCGTCGCCATCGCGAAAAACCGGCCGGCCTACGTCATTGCCCAGTGAGTCAGTGACGCCCCGCGCCGTGATGATCCTGGTCGCATAGTTGATCTCAATAAATGCCGCATTGAGTTCAATGTCGCCATAGGTAATCTGCGCCTCGCCGTATAGTTGCACTATTTGCCGAGGCACCTCCATCACTATGGAGTCTTGGGCTGAGTAGAGAATGGTCGTTTCAATGTCGCCATCATCTTGCTGCACCAAAGAATCGGCTGCTACCTGTGTAGTGTCAGCACTTTGCAGCAAAGTGTCGGTTGGCTGGCCCACTATGTTTATGTCGCCGCCGGTGAAGCTGCCCTCCGTAGTATTTTGGTTGGATTGACCATAAGTGACTGAAAAGAAAAAAACCCCCAGTATACAAAAAAGGAGCGGTCTCAAAATAATCAAAGGGTTTTTCAGTTTTAGAGAAAAATTGCCATTTTTACGGGCAAAATGCCTGTTTCTACAAATCAATCGCAATATTGTGAAAAATAATCTTTTTACAATTGCCCTCACGTTTACAGCCATTCTTTGCTCCTTTACGCCGGTAGAAAAACGCGACCTCAAAATTAACAAAGTCGTGATAGATGCCGGGCATGGAGGCAAAGATTCGGGGACTATTGGTGCATTTTCCAAAGAGAAACATGTGGCGCTGAAGATCGCACTGGAAACGGGCGAGACCATAAAAAAGTACCTGAAAGATGTGGAAGTGATCTACACGCGCTCTACCGACGAATTCATAGAACTGGAGCAGCGCGCGCAGAAGGCCAACAAAAATGGCGCCGATGTATTTATCTCTGTGCACTGCAACGCGGTGCCCAGCAATCAGGAAAAAATTTATGGCACAGAAACTTATGTGATGGGGCTGCACACCTCCGATGCCAACTTCGATGTGGCCAAGCGAGAGAACAGCGCCATATTGATGGAAAACGATCAGGAAGTGTACGAAGGCTTCGACCCCACCAAGCCCGAGTCGTATATTCTTTTTTCGCTTTATCAAAGCGCCTATCTGGAAAACAGCCTTAATCTTGCCGATAAAATTGAACATCAGTTTGGCGACCGTGTGGGCAGAAGAAGCCGCGGTGTGCGCCAGGCAGGTTTTTGGGTGCTCTACCGCACCTCCATGCCCAGCGTACTGGTGGAGGTGGGCTACCTGAGCAACCCCACAGAAGAAAAATATCTCAACGATCCGCTCGGACAGACGTATATTGCGTCAGGCATTTTTCGTGCTTTTCGTGATTATAAAACCGAAATTGAATCATACAACTAAACTGATACCGCGTGCGTGTTTCTAAAGAATTTAAGGTAGGATTGTTGGCCATCATATCACTCACTGTGCTGTACTTTGGCTTTAGCTATCTGAAAGGCAATGATTTCCTCTCAAGAGTCAATACCTACTACGGCATCTACAACAACATCGACAAGCTTACGGTATCCAATCCGGTCATCATCAATGGGCTAAGCGTAGGCAGGGTGAGCGACATCCGCCTGCTGCAGCAGCGCAGCAATCAGGTGTTGGTAGAAATACACGTGGACAGCGAGATAAAAATACCGCTCAACTCCAAAGCAGTGCTGATCAGCGAAGGCTTCCTCGGCGGCAAGGCCATTGAGCTTTTCCTCAACAATGCGACAACGAGCGTGTACCAGGATGGCGACACACTTCACGCCGAAGTGGCACCCGGTATATCAGAATTTTTAAAAGAAAGTGCAGAACCCATGGCCGACGATATTGGCGTCACGATCGGTCGAGTGAACTTGATCTTGGAAAATCTTGCCAACAACAGCGGGCGCATCAACGCTACCATGCAAAATCTTGTGGAAGTATCCGGAACACTCAGAACGGAACTACCGGCCATATCTGCAGAGGTGAAAGCGACCCTCGGCAATTTGTCGCAAAACTCACAACAGCTATCGGCTACCCTGGCCCAGGTACAACCCATACTGGCTAAGATGAACCAGGTAGCGGACAGCCTCACCGTGCTGGAACTAAACCAGACACTGCAAAAAGCACAGCTCACCTTCGACAACCTCAACGCCAACCTGGCGACCATCAGTGCTGGCGAAGGCACTATGGGCAAATTGATTCACGACGATTCGCTCTACTTCTATCTAAAACAAACCACACGCGACCTGGACCAGCTGCTGCTCGACTTGCAGGAAAACCCCAATCGCTACGTGCATTTTTCACTTTTCGGCCGCAAAGACTAACCATCGCCGAGTTTCAGGTGTTATTTGCCATAGTTTGATGTTCGTCATATTTACAGACGGCATCGAGCTGTATTTTTGGTTGTGATTGTAAGGTTGCCGAATGAACAAATTGCTTGACGATAAGGAAATAAAAGCACTGGTATCGCTGCTCGACGATGAGGATCGCGACATTGTGAAACACGTGGAGGAGAAGATCATATCGCTGGGCAACCAGGTAATACCCTTACTGGAAAATGAGTGGGAAAGGAGCTTTAACCCTTTGCACCAGCGCCGCCTGGAAGATTTGATCCACATGCTGCAGTTTGAGCTGCTGAAAGAAAAACTCAAGACCTGGCACGACGCAGGCGGACAAGACCTGTTGGAAGGAATGTGGCTCGTCTCCACCTATCAGTACCCCGACATCGACCTCACCACCCTGCGGCAAGATGTAGAGCAGATTTACTATGAAGCCTGGATGGAGTTTCGAAAGGAGATCCACCCCTTCGACCAGGTGAAAATTTTAAATAATGTCATCTTCAGCAAACTCGGCTTTCGTGCCAATACCAAAAACTTTCACTCTCCCGGCAACTCCATGATCAACGTGGTGTTGGAAACGAAAAAGGGAAACCCCATTTCGCTTTGCGTGGTATACCTGCTGATCGCCCAAAAGCTGGAACTGCCCATCTATGGCGTAAACCTGCCAAACCTATTCATCTGTACGTACAAAACGCACAATCTGCAGTTTTACATCAATGCCTTCAACAAAGGACTCATCTTCTCCCGATCGGACATAGACAATTACATTCAGCAGCTACACCTCAATGCGGCCGACATGTACTTTGAGCCTTGCCAGAATGTAGAAATCGTAAGGCGCGTGCTGCGCAATCTGATCATTTCTTTCGAAAAAGTGGGCGATCACTACAAGTCAGACGAGATCAAGCAGCTCATCCGTCATATTGGTGCCGACGAGGGCGACCGGAATGTGACGTAGCGGTACATCGCACAGATTATTTTTTGGAAAAGGTTTTGGTGCTGGCGCTTTGCTTCTTCGCTAAAAGCAATAGCTGATGATGTGTCCTTTGAGCTCGCGGTAGTTCAGGGCTACCTTCACCGTCTGTCCGTTGGCCAGAAACTCAGAGCGCACGATGTCGCGGCGTACAAGGTCGAAAGGATAAATTTTGATGTCGCGGCGAAAGCTCAGTCCATTTTTGCCATTCAGCTTGTAAATGGCCTCTTTGGCCGTCCAGTAAATACATAATTTCTTCAGGTCGGTGCCGGCATCCGCTTGTTCTTCTGTGGAAAGAAAGCGGTTGGAAATGCGTAAAAGCTTGTCTACCGGTTTTTCTATATCGATGCCCACCGGCAGCTTGCGATGCACGATGGCCGTAGCAAAAGGAAAAGAGTGGGCAAGTGACACATTGTAATCCAGCCCAATGAGGTGGGGCTTGTCATACTCATCTTTATAAAGCCCTTTATAGCTTTTGTCGATCAGCAGCATTATTTCCTGTACGCACATGCGGGCAGCCAGGCCCTCCTTTCTTTTCACCGGGTGATGAATGCTTTCTATTTCTGCCTTGCCATGCTCACTCAGCGTCACTTTGCGACGCAGATCGTCCACCGTTTCGGTGATTTCCCAAAGGCACCAATAGGCATTGCTCCCTATCTTATCTAATTTTACGACTGGCATGTAGCAAAAAGAAATGCGGCCTGTTTGAAAAACTATACACAACCGCCCGTCAAAATTAGTACAAACATTGGAAAAAGCCAGATGGTCTGGCGCTGCACCTTTACCTTCTCATTATAAAAATAAGCAACAACTATGGCAGAAGTGGTAAACAAACTGCATACGCTCACCGGCCACAGCGACTGTGTCTATACCCTGGTGCCTGATGGTGCCGGCGGGTTCTTTTCTGCCGCTGGCGATGGCATGGTGGCACTTTGGCAACTCAATGCCCCCGAAACCGGCAAGCTGGTGGCCAAGGTAAGCGCATCGGTATACGCCCTGGCTTACTGGCCCCAACAGCACGCACTGGTGGTCGGGCAAAACTACGACGGCATACACGTGGTGGATTTAAAAAGCAACACGACCAGCGGTTCCCTCAAAGTAACGGAATCAGCCATCTATGACCTGAAAATATTCGGACACACGCTGCTGGCCGGCACAGGAGACGGCCAGCTTGTCGTCATCGACCTGCAGCACATGGCGGTGGTCAGGCGCATAAAAATTTCTGAGAAAAGCATACGATGCATTGTGTTGAACGAAAGTATAGGCGACATGGCCCTCGGCCTCAGCGACCACACAATAGTGATCGTCTCCATGCACGACTTTTCCGTCAAGTATAGGTTAAATGGGCACAATTCTTCTGTTTTCGGCCTGGCCTACACCCCCGACCAGCAGCATCTGATCAGTGTGGGCCGCGATGCGCAACTGAAGATTTGGGATACCTTTTCGCACTACGCCATGCGCCAGTCTGTAGTGGCCCACATGTATGCCATCCACAGCATCAGCCTTCGGCCCGACGGCCAATACTTCGCCACCGGCAGTATGGATAAAACAATAAAGATTTGGAGGCTGAGCGACTTTAAACTACTGAAGGTGATCGACAAAGCGCGGCACGGCGGGCACACAACGTCGGTGAACAAGGTGCTGTGGACGGATTATAAAAACCAGCTGCTCAGCGCCAGCGACGATCGTACAATATCTGTTTGGGATTTGGAGTTTAATTCTTGATCTTTGGATAATTTTAAGTTAAAATATTTATCTGTCAAGATCGGGCACTCGTCAAATTGTATTAAAATCATATAGGTCTCTATGAAAATTACTCCGCTGGAAATCAGACAAAAGACGTTTGAAAAGATTTTTCGTGGCTACGATAAAGATGAAGTGAATGCTTTTCTGTACTCCATGTCGCATGAATGGGAGAAATTGATGGACGAACAGAAAGAGCTGAGGATAAAGCTGGAAGCGGCAGAGAAAGAAATCAATAAGCTGCGCGAAGTGGAAACCTCGCTTTACAAAACGCTAAAAACAGCCGAAGACACCGGCGCCAACATGATACAACAGGCCAACAAAGCCGCCGAGCTTCGCCTGAAAGAAACCGAGATGAAAGCGGAAAACATGGTGCGCGAGGCTAAAGCCAAATCAAAGGAAATAGTAGAAAAAACCGAACAGCAAGCGCGCAGCATTATCGGGCGTATGCTGGAAGAGGCAAAAACGCTCGAGCAGAATTTTAGCATGGCCAAAAACCTGAATGAAAACCTACTCAGCGACCTCCGCAACCTGGCCAACGAAACCATCGATCGCACCCGCAAATTTCAGGATAAGGCCAGCCAGCTCAACATTGACAAGCTGATGAAGGAGGCACGTGAATATGCCGATAATTACGAAATAGAGAATTTTGATCTGCCGGATATAGCACAAAAAACAACCGAAAAGCCGGCGCCCGGCAAAAAACCCGAACCCCCGGAACATCGAAAAGATGAAGGCAAGCCTGCCCAGCAAAAAAGCGATAATTCAGAAAAGTCGTTCTTCGACCTGATTGACTAACCCGGGCCCGATGGATACCGTAACGCTGGAAGGCCTGGAATTTTTTGCATTTCACGGCTACTACGACGAAGAGCAAAAAATCGGCAATAAGTATGGCGTCGACATCACCGTGCACACCGCGCTGGAGCGTGCCAGCGAAAAAGACAGCCTTGCCGACACCATCAACTACGAAGATCTGTACGCCATCATCCGCCACGAGATGAAGATCCCTTCCCGCCTGCTGGAAAATATTGGTTTCAGGATCATCAAAGCAGTTTTTGGCCATTTTCCGGCCGTGGAGACCATAGAAGTGAGCATCTTCAAATTCAATCCGCCGATAAAAGGCATATGCCGGGCAGCCAAGGTTACGCTCATCCGGCATCGGCCTTAGCTCGGTTGCACTCAGCCTGCAGCATCTTTAAATATAAACCCAACGGCATCGACTCCTTCATGATAATCTATCGACTTGCCAATCAGGTACATGGTGTGTTTCTTTTCTACGATGATGCTCAAGCCGCTATGGTGGTACCGATCGTCGGCAGCCGTGGGTTTGTCGAAGCCCAACATGAAAGAAATGCCGGAACATCCACCGCCTTTTATTCCTACACGCAGGCAGTAGTCTTCAGGTATTTTTTTGTTATCCACTATTTTCCTGATCTCTTCTATAGCCTTTTCGCTAATGCCGACAGGAAGAATTTTGTCCATGAGAGCCGGTACTTTTTACGACAGTAAGCAGTTTGCCTGCAAAAATAATTAAATTCGGGCGCTCCCCACGGGAACGTTGATTATCATAAATGACAATTTATACATGGATGTTTTAATTGAATTCGGGAAAATACTCTTGCCGGCCATCATCGTGCTGTATGCCGTGTACCTCACCATAAAAACCCTGTTGCAAAAAGACATAGAAAAAAAACTGCTCGACTACAAAATGGAGAGCAACAAAATAGTACTGCCTTTGCGGCTGCAGGCTTTTGAGCGTATGAGCCTCTTTCTCGAGCGCATCACGCCCAACCAGTTGATCGTGCGACTGAATCAAAGCAGTCTGTCGGCGCGGGAGTTTCAACACATGCTCATCGCAGAGGTGCGGGAAGAATACAACCACAACCTCTCGCAGCAAGTGTACATCAGCGACAATGCCTGGGCCCATATCCGCAATACGGTAGAAGATGTGATCGCCATTGTAAACTCCACCGCCTCCAAACTCAGTGCCGATGCCAGCAGCATTGATCTGGCCAAAGCCATATTTAAAGAGTTGGAACGCAGGGGCAGCGATCCGGTGCAGGAAACGCTTTCTGTGCTGAAAGCTGAAATCAAAGACTTGTTCTGAGCGAAGCATGCAGCATTGCCTTTCGTCGGGTGCAGCAAACAAAAAATCCGGTTTGCCGCTTATACATACTCAACATCAAGTGCATTACATTCACACAACCTATCGACTATAATGGCTAAAAAATACACTAAAAGCATATTTTATCAGAAGGCCATGTCCATGGCTACAGAATATCTGAAAGATCCGGAAAAGCTAAAGAACCTGATCAAGAGTACGCGCAGCAAGCTCACAGACGTAGACGAATCCAAAAAGGTGTTCAATGGATTTATAGAAAAAATTCGTACGCTGGTACGCATGGTGCTGGCTTACCGCTCTGGTGAGTACAGGGAAATCTCATGGAAATCGATGCTCATGGTAGTAGGCGGCCTGCTATATTTTGTAATGCCGATCGACATTATACCCGACTTTATACCCGGCGTGGGCCTGCTCGACGATCTGTCGGTCATCATGTTTCTTTTCAAAACAATCAGTGAGGAAATAGCCGCATTTGAAGAGTACGAAAGCAGCAAATCGATAAGCATAGACTAAAATGGCTGAAGAAAAGCGTATTGCAATGATTGCCGGTGCTACCGGCCTGGTGGGGAGCTACCTCATACAGTATCTGTCGGCAGATCCTTTCTATCAGAAAATAATTTCGCTGGTGCGAAGGCCATCAGGCTTGTCCTTGCCCAAGGTGCAGGAAAAGATACTGGATTTTGAAGAATTGGAAAACGCGCTGGCCGACGAGCCGGCCGACCACATTTTCTGCTGCCTGGGCACGACCATGAAGAAAGCCGGGAGTAAGGATAAATTTCACACCGTAGATTTTCAGTACCCCTACAGGCTGGCCAAATTCATGAAATCAAAAGGCGCTGCACAATACAATTTGGTATCGGCACTGGGGGCCAACCAGAAATCCATGTTTTTTTACAACCGGGTAAAAGGGCAGGCTGAATCGGAAATAGCACAGCTAAATTTTGACCAATTTAACGCCTTCAGACCATCCCTGCTGCTGGGCGAGCGCCAGGAGCAGCGCAAAGGTGAGCAACTGGCTACAACAATGAGCGAATTTTTTTCGCCGGCTATGCTGGGCCCCTTGCGCAAATACCGGGGCATAGAGGCTCGAACGGTGGCCAAAGCCATGCTGCAGGTGGCTAAGGCCGAGAAGCCAGGCTACAAGATCATAGAGTCGGATTTGATTCAGCAGATCGCTTCCAGCAAATTTTTTCCTTCCGAAAAGATCGCAACGGTATAGTGGGTTGAACACTTCTTCGACTTCTTCCTAAAGTTTTTTTCTCAGCCACAAAAGCTGATCGATTGATTATAAAAGCCTGGAGCAGGTGATTATCCTTTACAAATACTCAGTTTTTGAAATGGCTTTGTATCTGTCGCGATAAAATTTAGAAGATTTTTGTGCTCCATGATGGTGTTTTAGTGGAAAATGAATAGATTTGCACTTTCTTACAAAAATTATAGTATTACAAATGAATCACGGAACAGTAAAATTCTTTAATAATTCGAAAGGCTTCGGATTTATTAAAGATGATGAATCAGACAAAGAATATTTCGTACACGTATCGGGCCTCGTTGATGAGATCCGCGAAGATGACGAAGTGACCTACGATCTGCAAGAAGGAAGAAAAGGGCTCAATGCTGTAAATGTTAGACTAGCTTAGTTTAATTATCGTCATTAACCAATTTCACAAGGCTGTCTCTCTGAGTCAGCCTTTTTTTGTGCCCTGTGATTTTGGTTCAGCCAAAAAAAAAGCCCCACACGTCGAGTATGAGGCATAAATGTGATCCCGCCAAGAATCGAACTTGGAACTCAGGCTCCGGAGGCCTACGTACTATCCATTGTACCACGGGACCAATACCCGGCAAAACTATTAAAAAATTCATTCAATATGTGCAGCTTTACAGGCTTCATCCATCAGCACATCCAACTATAGCAATGTCAGCGCTGTTTATCTCTCTGCCGTATCGTTCACTTCGTATCCTACAAGTTTTTAAGACATGCTGAAATATATAATCAATGACCAACTCATCAATCAGAATGACGCTTTTGTACATGTAAGCGATCTGGGCCTGTTGCGTGGCTATGGCGTTTTTGATTTTTTTCGTCTGCAGGGCAATCACCCGCTTTTTTTTGACGACCATATTGAACGGTTCTTTCATTCGGCACGTGTGCTCAGGCTGGAAGTACCGCTCCCCAAAGCCACACTCAAAGCCAAAGTACTCGAAATGATCGAGGTGAATGGTATTAATAATTCCGGCGTACGCCTGGTGCTCACCGGCGGAGCGTCAGAAAATGGCTACTCGATTGGCCATCCTACGCTTCTGGTATTACAAGAGCCCCTTTCCACCCCACCCAAAGAAAACTTTGAGCAGGGGGTGAAGCTCATCAGTACGGAATACCTGCGCGACCTGCCTGAGGTGAAAACCACCAATTACCTCATGGGCATATACAAACTGCCGGAAATGCAGCTTGAAGGAGCGGCGGATGTGCTGTATCACTGGGAGGGCATAGTCTCAGAAGCAGCACGAAGCAATATTTTCATCGTAACGCAAGACAACACCGTAGTGACACCCGGTGAGGGCATGCTGCGCGGCATAACGCGAAAAAAAATAATTGAACTGGCCAAAAATGAATTTTCTGTAGAGCTGCGCCGGGTACACCTGGATGAATTGCACAACGCCAGGGAGGTATTCATAACCGGCACCACCAAACTGGTGACCCCGGTAGTGCAGATAGACGATGTGACCATTGCCAATGGAAAGGTCGGTAAAACGACCAAAAAACTACAAAAACTCTTAAAGGCATATGTACAGCAGTACGTGCAGAAGCGCTAATAGGGCAGTGAAAAGGCCACATATGCATCGCCCGATGGTGTACCTACTTTGCCCCCGCCACCGGCCGCAATCAGAATATATTGCTTGCCTTCGTACATAAACACAGCTGGTGTGGCATAGCCGCCATACGGCAACTTGTGCTCCCAAAGCAGTTCACCTGTAGTTTTACGGAAGGCCCTTATTTTTTCATCTTTTGTGGCCGCTATAAATACCAGGCCGCCCCGGGTGACGACAGCACCGCCAAAGTTTTGTGTGCCGGTGGGTTGTCGTGAGGCATGTACACCCGGATATTCACCAAGGGGCACCTGCCACTTTATGCTGCCTTCGTTGAGATCGATGGCAGTAAGTGTACCCCAGGGTGGCTTTATTCCTGGTCGGCCTTCCTGGTCGAGTAGTTGGTACCACCCGGTATGTGCGTAGGTGTTTTCCGGGCGGTTGACTATCGAAGTGGTGTCGTCGACCACCACACTTTCCAGTTCGTCGCCGTACAAAAATGCCAGCAGGGCTCTCATATCCTGATCGCTAAGCCCGGGTGTGGCCGGCATGAGCCCACGCCCATGGCGAATGATGGATTCCACCTCGCTGCGCGCATACTTGCCCCCGATCTCGGTAAGCGATGGATAGGGCTGTTGCCCGCGGCGGTCGAGCCCGTGACAACCGGCGCAGTTATTCAGTGTGTATACATTTTGGCCCAGCGCCGAAAGCATTACCTCCTGCTTTCCTGCATTTTCTATGCGTCTGAGCGTGAGGAGCGATGGCAGCTCATTGGCACTCACGTATAGCCAGCCGGATTCGTAGTCGAATGCTGCCCCGCTCCACTCACCTCCCCCACGTGTGCCTGGCAAAAAGATGGTGCCTTCCAGGCTAGGCGGTGTATAGATGGGGCCATGGCGATGTTCTTCAAATTTATTTTTGATATACGCCCTTGCCTCCGCGGACAGGTCTGTGATGTCTGCCTCCGAAATGCTCTGCCGGACAAATGGCGGCGGCTTGGTAGGAAAAGGTTGTGTTGGCCACAGGCTTTCTTCCATTATCGACGACTGAGGTACTGCACGCTCTACCACCGGGAAGAGTGGCTCACCGGTATCGCGATCGAGCAAAAAGACGAAGCCCATTTTGGTGATTTGCGCTACCGCATCGATGCTGCGCCCGCCATGCTGTACCCGAACCAGATTGGGCGCTGTGGGCAGATCATAGTCCCACAAGTCGTGGTGCACGGTTTGATAATGCCATTGCCGCTCGCCCGTGTTGGCATCAAGTGCTATCACAGTATTGCCAAACAAATTTTGTCCGCCACGATAGCCACCGTAAAAGTCGAACGAGGGCGATCCTGTGGCCAGAAACACCCACTCGCGCTCCTCGTCCAGGCTCATGCCGCCCCATACATTGGCGCCGCCAACATAGCGATATGCGTCGGCAGGCCATGTATTATATCCAAACTCGCCCGGCTGCGGTATGGTGTGAAAGATCCAGTCGATCTCACCACTGCGCACATTATAGGCACGTACATGACCCGGAGCCGCACCGTATCCTTCGCCCAGTCTTGTGCCCAGTATCAGCTTATCTTTATACACCGTACCCGGGGTGGTGCTGTTCACCATCAACGATGCCGGATCGCGCCCCAGGCCCTCGCGAATATCCACTTTGCCACTATCGCCAAAGTGGATCACCGGCTTCCCATCGTCTGCATTCAGCGCATATAGCCAGTGATCTGCCGTCATAAAAATTCGTTTGTCCCCGGCGGCTTCGTCCTGCCAGTAAGCCACTCCGCGATTCACCCCATTGGCCTGCTGCCCGTCGAAAGGATCGAAGCTCCAAACGTGCCTTCCACTGCCCGGCTCCAGGGCTATTACCTTGAGCTGTGGAGAAGTGATGTACAAAAGGCCGTTGGCCAAAATAGGATTGCATTGTATGGTAGATTTATTGCCCTCGCGTGCATCGCCGCTGTGGAAGGCCCAGGCTACCTGCAAGTGCTTTACGTTGGAAGTATCGATCTGAACGAGCGGGGAATAGGCATTGCTGCCGTTGTCGCCCCTGTAAACCGGCCAGGAAGAATCATTGCGAGCTGTGCAGGCGTAGAGGCTATAGATGCCCAAAATCAGCGCATACTGTATTTTTATCATCGTCATTCATCTTTTTCCCGCCTCAGCTTTACCGGATAATGATCTCGGATAAAATTAAATCTGGTGCGATTGCCAAAAAATTATACTGCCGCGGCATCCGCTATCTGCCTTTCTTCTTCAAACAGTTCGAGTTGGTCGCCCATCAGGTTGAAACTTCGCCGGTGCAGCGGTGTGAGCCCCAGGTGCGCTATACCCATGCGATGGGCTCTGGTCGGATAGCCTACGTTTGTTTCCCAACTATAACCCGGATATTTGAGTGCATGGCCTTCCATCAGCTCGTCGCGGTAGGTCTTGGCCAGCACAGAGGCGGCGGCAATGCTCAGATATTGGCTGTCGCCTTTTACGACACATACGTGCGGAATTTGCGCATAAGGCGTAAAGCAGTTGCCGTCGATCAGCAACAGCTCAGGTACCAGGCACAGCGATCGAATAGCAATATGCATGGCCTTGAATGACGCCTTGAGAATGTTGATGCGGTCGATCTCCTCATTACAAACCTCAGCTATAGCGAAGCTGAGTGCTGCCTGCTCTATTTCTTTGCGCAATGTCTGGCGCTGTGTTTTATTGAGCTGCTTGCTGTCGGTCAATACTTCGCTCCGATAATCTCTGGGCAATATCACTGCTGCTGCCACTACCGGACCGGCAAGGCAGCCGCGCCCCACTTCATCGCAGCCCGCCTCCATTAGGTTTTCGGTGTAAGAACATTTCAGCATCACTGCAATTATAATAGTTTTGGCGCCTAATCGCCACCCGTTCTACCTATGCAACACGAAGAGAATCCCTGGAAAAAGGTAAGCAGTAAATTGATTTATGACAATGCCTGGATACGCGTGGACGAAGACCAGGTAATACGCCCAAACCATACGCCAGGCATATATGGCCGGGTGCATTTTAAGAACAAGGCCATCGGCATTATACCCATCGATGAACACCTGAACACATGGCTGGTGGGCCAGTATCGCTACACCCTCGATGCCTACTCCTGGGAAATACCAATGGGAGGCGGACCATGGCAAGAAGATGTACTGACCGCCGCTCGACGCGAACTACAAGAAGAAACAGGCCTTACAGCTCAGGTTTGGGAGCCTCTGCTGCGCATACACACGAGCAACTCTGTCACCGATGAGGAAGGCTTTGTGTTTGTGGCGAAAGAGCTGACCGAAGGTGAAACCGATTTTGATGATACCGAAGTGATCAAGCTAAAGAAGCTTCCCTTCCGGGAGGCGCTGGAGATGGTGCTTTCCGGCCAGATCACCGATGCGCTGAGTATGGCCGGTATATTGAAGCTTGCCCGCAGGCTTGGGGTGTGATTGGGATTGTTTGCTGTTTCGTGAGGACACGAACCAGGGCGAGTGAGGACACGAACCAGGGCGGGGGGATATGAATCAGGGCAGGGGGACAGTTGCTGTTTCGTAGGGCCACGAACCAGGGCGGCGGCGGGGGACACGAACCAGGGCGCGTTGGGGAGCTACATAAAGTCTATGTCGATGTTGAACGGTGACTTCATCAGCAGCTTGAGGCCCTCTTCGGCACTGATTTCACCCATCAGTATGCGGTAGAGCGTTTCGGTGATGGGTGCGCGCATTTGGGCATTTTCCAGCAGGCGCATCATCACCATTACCGTATTCACTCCTTCGGCCACTTCTTCCATGCTGCCCAGTATGGTTTGCAATGTTTCGCCCTGGGCCAGGCGCCTACCCACGGTAAAGTTGCGACTTAACGGGCTGGAGCAGGTAGCCACCAGATCGCCCAAGCCGGCCAAACCCAAAAAAGCCTGTGTATTGGCTCCCAGCAGTCTGCCCAGATATATCATCTCGATCAGTCCGCGGCTGATCAGCAGCGACCGTGCATTGTCGCCGAAGCCCATGCCGTAGAGGGCGCCGGCAGCTATGGCGATTATGTTTTTGAGCACCCCACACAGCTCTATACCAAACAGCTCGCGGCTGCCATACACCTGAAAGAGATCATTGCGCAACAATCGCTGCCCCTCGCGTATCACTTCGTCGAAGTGGCTGGCCACTACGGTGGCGGCGGGCTGCTTATCGGCCAACTCTTTGGCCAGGTTTGGGCCCGCCAGGCATCCCACACGTACGGCGAGGCTTTCACTTCGCATGAGCATACTCATGGTGCAAATGTCTTCGGCCTTGAGCGTCTGCCCATCGGCGCGCCAGTTGTCTTTGCCTACAATCAGGCCTTTGGTGCCGTGTATCAGTATGTGGTATGGCTTCAGATAAGGCGCCAGCTTGCGTATCATTTCCAGAAAAGCCTCGGAAGGCACCACCGGAAATATCACATCGCATTCCTTACCCAGGCGGGCAATGTCGTTGGTGACCGACACATTGTGATGCAAGGGCATACTCTGCACCACCCGGCTTTCAGCAATGGCCTGCGCTACTTCTGGCTTTCGGGCGTATAATATCACCGGAGCGTTGTTGGCCAGTATATTGGCTACTACGGTGCCAAAGCTGCCGGCGCCCACTACGCCTACTGGCTTTTCAGATGTGTTTTTCGAGGTCATAGCCATCCATTCTGTTGCGATAATAATACAAGGTGTCGAGGTCGCGGGTAATGATGTTGCCCTCCCTGTTTTTGAGCAATGGTCGCTTGGCGTGGTACATTCCTACGTTCTCTATGCCGTGGTTTATTACTTGATCCAAATCGCCAATGAGGTGATTGGCCATGTCTACCTCACCTTCGTTGAACATGTCGATCACACAATTGCGAAGCCGGTCAAATACCTGCCGGTATGTCTGGTAGTCAATCTCAATCTCTTCCACCGGCAAGCGAAGCAGGCTGTACAAGTCGAGCTTGTGGTATTTTTTTCTGAGTATTTCAAATGCGGTAAATGCTGCAAGATGGCTGGCGAACACCCTGTTCAGCCGGTGATATTGCTTCACTATGTTTTCACTGAGCATGCGCGTGTATTCTTCTTCACGCTGCAGGTCTTTGGTGATTTTTCCTTTGTAGGTGAAGTAGTCGCGCGTATTGATGTGGTTGCCATTCTTGTCGATGCTTCGCCCTTCGTCATCTACGTAGTTGCCAAAAAGGTCCATGCCGCGGCCGATGGAGACGGATATGCTGGAGCCTTTGGTAAAAAACTCGATCAGGAATTTCAGGATTTTTCCAGAGGTGGAGTATTGGTCGCTTTCCGAGTAATAGCGCTCCTGGCCCTTCAGCAGCAAATAATCGCGGATGAGGTCGGGTGCTTCCAACACGAAATTATAGTTGAGCACCACCGGCACGGCAAATATTTTCTTTCGGCGGTCTTCTGCATTTTGTTCGTAGTTGATGCGCTGCGCCTCTATGGCCGTGCCGAGCAGGCCGAGCTTCAGTCGGGCCTCCAGCTTGCCCGATCGCGAGCGTGTGCCGCCCGGAAAGAATATGCTGTGGCAGCCCTGCCTTATGGCCAGGCTGGAGTAGGTTTTCAGAGTCTCCAAGTACACCATGTTCTTTTTGCGCCGGTCTACTTTATAGGCTCCGAGGCTGTTCATGAAATAGGCGAATATTTCAATGTTGAACAGGTTGAGACCGGCACCATAAATGAATGGTGGCAAACCCAGCGTGTGTATTACCCAGCCGATGAGTATAGAGTCGAGGTTGGAAAAGTGCGTGGGGAGCATCACTATGGTGCCGATCTTGGCCAGCTTGCGCAGGTGCTCCAACGTGATGAGCGACCGGTCGTAGGCGATGAGCAATTCGTGCTCCGCACGCAGTCGCCCCAGCAGTTCCAGTCGAGCGA
>CAZQVB010000028.1:0-27882 GCA_964596645.1 uncultured Roseivirgaceae bacterium | reverse complement strand
CCGGCTGCCCGGTGATCTGTATTTTATCCTGAAGCGTGTACTCCTTGCTCCAGAATGATCCCACTCGCTTGATGCGTGCGGCATTGAGCAGGCGCGAAAAGCCAAACTTAACAATGGAACGCGCCAGCCTATAATGAGAAGACTTGAAGTTTCCGGCTATTTCATTGGCATAGCGCGCCACTATGTCTTTTAGCAGGGCGTCAGCTTCAATCCTTTTATCAAGCTCCGGCTCTGCGTCGAGTGCTACCAGGCGCGATTTTATCTTCTCCCAAAAAGCGAATTCATCTTCCGGGTCTACCTTCCACGGGTTGGTGCGTATCCTAAGGCGCTCTTTGTACCGGGTCAGCTCTATTTCTTCAATGAGCCCATTGAGGCCGGGGCGCATGCCGCGTATACGCTCGAGGCTTTCCTGTACGGTTTCTTCGATAAACTGCTTGCGGTGGCGCGCCATCTTCATTACCGGCCACTCTTCCTTATCCAGCAGTATGGGTTCGAAAGTGCGCCGCGTATCGATCTGTTGTAGGGACCTTGTGATCTCTTTCAATAGCGTATGGTATTGATGCGGGAGGCAAAATTAGTCATTTTCACATGGGTTGTACCCGATGCCATTATTCATTTTTGCCCATGCAGTAAGCCCTCCGGCAATGGCCGCAATATAAAGGGCCTGATGTGCCCGTCGGTACTATCCGGCCTGTATTCCACCTGCACACCGGTACTGATCGGGTCTATGGCAATAAAATCATTCATATCAGCATCTGATTTGCGCTGCTCAAGCCACTGCCGGTGTGTATACGCGGGCAATGCGTCTGATCCGCCAGATACACTTTGCCGACGGATATACACACGTTGATGTACGGCCTGGGCAGACATATAATCGCTGCAAAACTCTATGAACGCTGCCAGGTGCGGATCGGCGGTATTTATGGCAATATCGTGCTCATGAATGTGGGTATAAATGGTGAGCAGCCTTCTGCCCGCCAAGCCGTAGTAGAGCAGAAAAAGCCCCGTCATAATGACGAGCAACATCCAGTAGGGGTTGAACAAATCGTGAAAAAGCGCCAGAAAGGACAAGGGAAAGAGAATGCCCCCGGCAATGAGCGGAAAGAGCAGCTTTTTGTGCACAATGGCAATATCTTTTACCTGCTCTTTATGAAAAAATGTTTCCTGAGCACTCAGCTTCACCTTTAAGCCATGTTCAAAGAGCATCAGGGCATTGGCCTTTTCTTTGGGTGGAAGCAGTAAGCGGGCGATGGGTTTGCCGGTATCAGTAGCCATTTCTCTGGTTCATTACCGGCAAAAGTATGGAAAAGTAAAGAAGCAATGCAGCAGCCAGCCGGCTAATGCACCACCACGCGCAAGGTGGCAGGCTTTCTATTCCATTTCATCTTCACAAAATATACCCCTGCGCCTACCGTCGACAGATCTACATTGATCCTGCCATCAGCTGGCCGTGTTTTCATATACCGCTCCAGCACCGTTTTGCCCGTCAGGTCGATGATTGTGAAATATATGCTGCTTTCGTTTTCAGCGGCAGGTGGTAGATGAATGGTAAAAAAACCGCTCGATGGATTGGGTGCTGCATACAGCTCCGTCACTTTATATTCCTTGTGCGGTGCTTCGGTACTGATGTCGTGATGCATAAATATTTGGGCCGTAATGGTAAATGCCAGCGTGATATAATTAAAAGCGGACAAGATCATTTTTCTGTGTTTATACTATGACACGGACTTAACGGGGCGCGTTGAAAGGTGCAGCCATTATTTCTTTGTGAGCCTGGCGAGATAGCCACCGGAATCATTATCAAACAGCACCTGGCATCGCCAACCCCTATTTTTTGCTTCCAGATACAGCCTGTCTATGTCGAGGTATAGCCAGTGAAACCAAGGCCCTTTCTGCCCACTGTATTCCCATTGGTACTCCACCTCTCCAAAGTAATGATCCGAAGGCATGGTGCTACCGGTAAATAAGTAGTCAATGTTGCTGGAATCCAACAAGACCTGGCCGTTTGCCGCCAAAAGCCGATCGAGTGTGGCGAAAAACATCGGCAGCCCCGCCAGTGTGCCGGCCAGGCCGAGGCCGTTCATCAGCAACAGCAGCGTATCGAATTTTGCCCGGAGCGCATCTGTGTCAAAAAGATCAGCTTCCAAAACAGACAACACGCCGCGCTCCCGCATCACCCGGCAGCACCCGGGCGATATCTCCAGGGCCGACACTTCCAAGCCACGCCCCTGCAGATACAGACTGTGCCGGCCGGCGGCGGCACCTATGTCCAGTACTTTGCCTTTGCACAGGCTTAAGGCATACTCCTCCAGGTCTGTATGCCCGGTGGCAAAAAACACCTCCACCTCGTACTGCTCCTGCGGGCCGTAGCTGTTGTTCAGGCCGAGGCATACATGCTGCTGGCCAAGGTGATGGTGCAGCAGTGCTTTTCCTAATATATCCTTCACGTTATTGGCAGTTAAAAAACTTAAGCGTATTTCCAGCGGTTATCCCATTCACTTACAGCAGTTGGCATGAATTATCTGGGGCACTTTTTACTTTCCTATCCATCGGAGCACCTGATGGTCGGCAATTTTATCGCAGATCACATCAAAGGCAAAAGATACCTCGACTACCCCGAGCCGGTGGCCAGGGGCATCATCATGCATCGGGAAATAGACTTCTTCACAGACAGACATGCTACACTTTCTCCGAGCAAAAACCGGCTTCGACCGAAATATCGGCACTATGCCGGTGTGGTGCTCGATATGTTTTGCGATCATTTTCTTGCCAAAAATTGGCCCAGGTTTTCCGCCATACCGCTGGAAGATTTCGCGCATCATATCTACAGCACCATGGAGAAAAACCAGAATTTGCTTCCTCCACGCAGCCTTCACATGCTTCCCTACATGAAAACACAAAACTGGCTGACACGCTATGCGCATACCGATGGCCTGCAGCAGTCACTCAACGGCATGGCGCGAAGAACGACCTTTGTCTCACATATGGAACATGCCGTGGCTGACCTGATCAGCGATTATGAATTGTACGAAGAAGAATGCTTGCAATTTCTGCGCGCAGTATCGCTGCATTTTGCTTCACCTGACGGAGCAGTAGGCAAGTACTAATGCGACCAATCGTAGGTGTCCAGCGATTTGAGCGCTGCCACCAGCAGTGCGATGGCTGCGTCCACATCTTGTTTATGGGCCATTTCCGTCACCTGATGCAAATGCCTGGTGGGTACTGAAATAGCCCCTGTGATGGCGCCGTGCTCGCCCATGCGCTGCAAACCGGCGGTGTCGGTGCCCCCTGCGGTCAGTATCTCAGGCTGCCATTTCACCTGATGATCGGCAGCTGTTTTTTTCAGGAAAGCGATCATTCTATAGTCGCAAAGCGCTGAGGAGTCCATTATTTTTATGGCGGCTCCTTCGCCCAGCACAGTCACGCGCTCTTGCGGCTGAGCGCCGGGCAGGTCGTAGGCCACGGTGGTGTCGAGGCCAATGCCAAAATCCGGATTGATATGGTGCGCCGCTACCGAAGCGCCGCGAAGGCCCACTTCCTCTTGCACCGTAAAAACTGCATATACATCGCAGGGCAGATCGCTCAGCTGCCGCAGCGCTTCTATTAGTATAAATACAGAGATGCGGTTGTCGATGGACTTACAGCTTACGCAGTCGCCAATTTCTATGAGTTCGCGGTCCCAGGTGATGATGTCGCCAACGCTTACTTGCTCATCTACTTTATCTTTTGGCAGGCCAAGGTCGATGAAAAAATCCGAGATTTTGGGCATTTTAGTGCGCTCTTCCTGGCTCATCACATGGATGGGTTTCGTGCCCAGCACGCCCGGCAGCCTGGTGCGGCCATGCACCCATACACGCTGTGCTACCAGCGTTTTGGCATCGAAACCACCCAGGGTGTGAAAGCGCAAAAAGCCCTTATCATCGATGTGTGTCACTATAAATGCTATTTCATCGAGATGCGCCGCCACCATCACCCTGCCGTCTTGCCCACCGGCTCGTCCGCGCTTCAGGCCGATCAGGTTGCCCATGTTGTCCGTGCGTACTTCATCGACCAGTGGCGCTATTTCTTGCTTTACCACATCCCGTATCTTTTTTTCATAGCCTGGCGCGCCCGGGGTTTCGCACAGTAGCTTCAATAGTGGTATGTTCATTTCACTTAAGTTTTAATACTCTTCCAATTGATACCGAAAGCTATCATTAAATCTGCTGACGGGAAAAGCGGATAATATAACCTACAATCCAGCGCGCATTGCAGCCCGGACATCATCCTCAGAAAATATAATTTGATTTTGAAAAATATGCCCGTTTCCAACAATAGTGACACTGCATGCTGGTAAAGTACAATTTAAGTCCAGGGCATTTTTTGCAGTACACCGGCCCGCGCGTGGGGGGTTAGGCCGGCATTTTTATATAAAATACCAGCCGAAGTGTAGGGCATATCGATTTCTTTACACGACGGCCATTGGCTGGTTTTTACATAAAAATGGCCGGCAACTCAGCGAAGAGGCAGCCAGCAACTTCCTGTCGACAGGGCTCATAAATTACTTGTTTTTAGTCTTTTAGGCAGCCAGTGCTGAAGCGCTGAAAGAAGGTGCTGAACCCTGCCCGGCAAAAAGTTTGGATGGAATGGGTGTGCACCGGGTTTTGTATATTGTGCGCAATCATACGATAACCTTACAAGGGTATAGAGCGTTTTGGTCTTGACGGGATAAGACGGTATTTGCCTTTACTTTTAACACCGTAATCGAAGCAACTATTAAACACGGTCGTCATGGTATTATTTGTACTTTATTTGATCTCACTGATTTGGATGGTTATTTTCCTAACCAACTTTGTGAAGCCCTTCAGGCGGAAAAAGGAGCTTGAGCGCAGCAAAATCAAGTTTATCCCATTGAAAAAGTCATCGGATCCGCATGCAAAATATTACGTGCTCAACAATGGAGAGCTGGTAGAGATCAACCACTAATTCGCACAGCAAAAAGCTTTTTACAAAGTCCACAAACACAACAAAAGGCGCCCTCCACATTGGAGGGCGCCTTTATTTTTTCAGTGTTGCATTTCTAAAACCGTAATAGCCGTATTGTCGGCCTTAGGCTGGTCTAGAACGATAGGCCAAAGCTGAAAGCGTTGAGCTTTGGGCCACGGTTTTCGGCAAAGAGCTCATTCAAGTCGTAGTTCACGAAGAAATCGACGTCGCCTACGCCAACCAGCACACGGGCACCATATCGGAAGTTGTTCAAATAGAAATTGCTGTGGTTCCTGGTCTTGTCTTTGTTGTCGGCGCGGGTCACCAATTTGGTGTAGCTATCGATGCGGTAGAAGGCATAACCGCCAAAGCCGATGCGAAAAGCGGTATTGGTGTAGTGTACCTGGCGGTATGTAGTACCGTCGTGATTGCGCTTTTTTTCACTGCGATAGCCAAGGTCGAGTACGGGCACCAGGTGCGCCCCAACGTAGGCTACCGTCAGCTTCGACTTGCTGGCCTGCAGGGCAGGGTCGAGGGGTCTGGCAAAGGTGGCGTCGTCTCCTTTTGTGAAAATATAGTCGGGATCCTGCATTTTGAAGTTGTACCAGCTCACACCGGCGCCGTAGTCGAGCGACAGGGGGCCGGCCAGGTTGGTCTGCCAGGTAGGCATCAGCGCCACATACCAGGAGCCCCAGGGCTTTACCGTATATGGCGAGTCAGAGTCATCGGGGAAGCTGCCGTCTTGCAGGTAGTTGTTCATGCCAAACTCAAACCCGGAAACGAACCGCGTACGGTTACCCAGCCAATGCTTGCCAGATTTTGGTTCTTGCCTGTGCTCATGCCGCCGTTCTACCTTTATATCTTTCTCTACGTTGTCAAAGGCTTCTTCCAGTTGCCTGAATTCTTCATCTTCCTCAACGTCTGCGCCTGCCAGAGGCTCGTCTTTCAGGTAATGCTCGCCGGTGCTGTCTTCAATCACCAGCTTGCGCGCGCCCTCTTGCTGCCGCAAAGTTTCCTCCAGGTCTACAATCATTTTATTCAAATCGTAATCGCTGAGGTTTTTCAGGTCGTCGAGTGTTTCAAACTCTACCACCACGCGGCTCCGCTCGCCAATCTGCACCTCCACCGTATCGGCGGCTTCGTTGCCGGCGGTATATTTTTCTTCTGCCATAGCGGCCAGATGCAACCCGCAGATGGCTACTGTGCCTGCCATTGCTTGTATGGCCCATCGTTTAGTTCTCATTTTCATCGCTGTTTTTTGTAAAAAGTCTACCAATATTCAATGCCAGGATGTCCTCGCCTGTCGACTGTATTTTTTCCAAGATCCGGTCGTCGGGTTTCAGCTCATCCGTAATGTCATTTACCTTCTTAATGCTCTTTTTCAGAATGTTGGCACTGGCCACAGGCGGTGCCGCTTCATTACCTTTTTTGTACACGATGCGCACCTTCGGGCGCTGCACGTCCACCGGGTTGTCGGCAGCTTCGCGTATGCCTGCCTGCCCTGTTTCCATCGCCAGCTGCGGGGTTTCCGGATAAGCCGGCTTTTCATTCAGCTCCTTCACAGCTGCGCCGGCAACTGCCGGGGCTGCTTCGTGCGCTGCGGGCACTTCAGCTTTGCCGCTGGCCGTCTCCGATTTGTTTTGCCCTGCCTTAGCTGCTTCAGCAAGCGGTGTAGCGGGCGACACTGCTTCATCATGCATCTGCTCCACCTTGTCCGGCTTGTCATCCATATCAGCTTTCGCTACATCATCGGCAGGAGCAGGCACTATCTCGGCAGGCTTAATTTGGGCTTTGCTGTGGCCGGCGGCCAGTGGCGCCGTCTGGTGATCTGTGGTCTGCACGAAGCGGTACCCACCCCAGGCTGCCACACACAACAGCGCTACCGCGGCAGCATAGCGCCACCAGAGTATTCTGTTCTTTTGTTGTGTGCGGCGGATTGCCTCCCAAGCCGCCGGCGAGGGCCGCTCCTGCCGGCCCTCCAGGCTTTTGCGGAAAAGTTTATCTATTCTATGTTCACTCATTGCTGTTTCTTTTTCTCATGAAAAACCTGAACCCATCCATTGTTGCTCTTCATAAACCCCTGCCTTTTCTCGTGATTAATCATCTTTCACCACAGCTTTTCTGCTTATATCACTTTCCATCTTTAGCAGCTTGCCTTGCAAGTGTACCCTTGCCCTGCTCAGTTGCGATTTGGAAGTATTCTCGCTGATCTGCAGCATATCGGCTATTTCCTTATGGCTATAGCCTTCTATAGCGTATAGGTTGAACACCGCTTTGTAGCCGGGCGGCAGCTCGCCGATCAGCCGCATCAAATCTTCGGCTTGCAGGCTTTGCTCGATAGTATTCCAATCGGGCTCGGCTTCGGCGCGCTCCACATCTTCTACCACATACATATTTTTATATTTTCGGATGTGGCCAAGGGCTTCATTCACCATGATGCGGCGCATCCATCCTTCAAAACTCCCCTGCCCTTCGTATTGGTCAATTTTATCAAACACCTTGATGAAACCGCCGATCATCACGCCCTCGGCATCATGCAAGTCGCTGACATACCGGCGACAGAGGCCGAGCATGGTGCCTGCGTAGCGTTCGTACAGGGCCCTTTGGGTTTTCTGATCTCGCTTCCGACAACCGGAAATCAGATTTTGTTCTGTCAAGGATGTGTGAATTTTAAGCGTCATAGTTAGGCAACCAAGCACAAGATGCGGCTGGTGTGCCTAAGGTTGCACGAAAAGAAAAATTAGTACGCCGCCTTATAGTTCACCTCTATGGTGATGGTGGTAAACTGGCCCTTCTTCACCTCTACCGGGTTTATGCGGCCGCGCTCATCAAAGCGACTGGCAAAGAAGCCATCGTCTTCTTTGGTGAAAACAGAGTAAGTGCCGGGAGGCAATATTACTCGAAAATGCCCCTTTGCATCGGTGGGCACTACCTTCATCAGGTTGGCATTGACCTCCTCGTAAAGCGGGCCGTTTTGCACGCTGGCATCTTCGCGATGCGCAGGCTCAAAAATGTACACCAGCCGCTCCACCGGCTCACCCTGCCGCCGCTGCTGGTACGCCTCCCCCTGGTCGGGGCCGGGCATGAGATTGCCTTCCAGCCACACCACATTGCCTTCGATGCCCTGCGGGCTGGTATCGGTAATATTCACGGCGCAGGAGGCCATCATCAGTGAGAAGCAAAAGAATGCTGAAAAGGTGCGGATCATAAAACGAATGTAGAAAAAAAGGCTGAATCTGTCAATCTCAGCCCTTACTCTGTCAAGCTGTCAGCCCTTGCAGCGGTCAGCCTGCCGAATGATCCGGTGGAATGATATTTGACAAAATCCGGCTCGTTAACAAATCAAAAACACTACGAACATGCAACAAGAGAAAGGTACCATTTCCATTCATACCGAGAACATCTTTCCCATCATCAAAAAATTCCTGTATTCCGATCACGAGATCTTCCTGCGCGAACTCGTATCCAACGCGGTAGATGCCACCCAAAAAATTCAACGCCTGGCCGCCATCGGCGAATACTCCGGCGAGTTGGGTGAGCTGAACGTAGAGGTGAAAGTAAACAAGAAGCGAAAAACCATATCGGTGATCGACCGCGGCCTGGGTATGACGGCCGACGAGATAAAAAAATACATCAACCAAATTGCCTTTTCGGGTGCCACCGAGTTTGTGGAGAAATACAAAGGCAAGGGCGATGAAGCACAGATCATCGGTATGTTTGGTCTTGGTTTCTATTCGGCATTTATGGTGTCCAAAAAGGTGGAAATCAACACACTCTCTTATCAGGAAGGTGCCGAAGCTGCGCACTGGGACTGCGACGGCAGCACGCAGTTTGAGATAGGGCCGGCCAAAAAGAAAGAGCGGGGCACGGAAGTAATACTCCACATCGACGACGAAAACGAGGAGTTTCTTGATGAATACCGCATTCGCCAGATACTGACCAAATACTGCAAATTCCTCCCCGTGCCCATCGTGTTTGGCGAAAAAGAAGAGACGGTAAAGGATGATAAGGACAAAGAGAAAACTGTAAAAAAGCCGGATGTGATCAATAATACCCGGCCACTCTGGACGCGCACACCGAGCGAACTGAAAGACGAAGATTATCTTTCGTTCTATAAAGAGCTGTACCCATTTTCTGAAGACCCACTCTTTTGGATACACCTCAACGTAGACTATCCCTTCAACCTCACAGGCATACTGTACTTTCCTAAAGTAAAAGATGAGCTGGAGCTGAATAAAAACAAGATTCAACTTTACTCCCGCCAGGTGTTCATCACCGATGAAGTGAAAGACATCGTGCCGGAGTTTCTCATGCTGCTCCACGGTGTGATCGACTCACCCGATATACCGCTCAACGTGTCGCGCAGCTTCCTGCAGTCGGACAGCAACGTGAAAAAGATCAATGCACACATCACCAAAAAAGTGGCTGACAAGCTGGAGGAACTGTACAAAAAAGACAGGTCATCTTTCGAGAGCAAATGGGGCAGCCTGAATGTATTCGTAAAGTATGGCATCATTTCCGACGAGAAGTTTTACGACAAGGCAAAAAACTTTCTGCTATTGGAAAATATGGATGGCAAGCATTTTACGCTTGACGAATATAAAACTCATGCGGAAGCCAATCAGCTCGATAAAGACAAAAATGCCATATATCTGTACTCCACCAATCCCGAAAAGCAAGACAGCTACATACAATCGGCCAAAAGGCGCGGGTACGACGTGCTGAAAATGGATGGTGTGCTGGACAACCACTTCATCAACAACATGGAGATGAAACTGGAAAAAGTGCAGTGGAAACGGGTGGATGCCGACAGCATAGATAAGCTGATAGAGAAAGACGAGAAGAAAGAAAGCGTGCTGAGCACGGAGGAAGAAGAGCAGTTGAAGAAGCTTTTTGAAGAGGCCATCAGCGATAAGAATACCACTGTACAGTTGGAGCCACTCCCCACTGATGAGCTTCCCGTCACCATCACCATGCCCGAATTTATGCGCAGGATGAAGGATATGTCGAAGCTGGGCGGCGGCGGCATGGCTATGATGGGCAACATGCCCGACCAGATCAATGCCGTAGTGAACAGCAACCACAGCATGATATCAAAAATACTGAAGATGGAAGATGCCGAAAAGCAGAAGAACCTGGCACGGCAGGCTTACGAACTGGGACTGCTGTCGCAGAATATGCTCACCGGCCAAAAGCTCACTTCTTTCATTCAGCGCAGTGTAGAGCTGGTAGGTAAGGAGTAGCACGGACCAGCCAATTCGCGTCGTTACCAAAAACGGTTGTCGTTGAGCACGGCAACCGTTTTTTAATTTAGTTAAACAACGCCTCATCGCGCTCCAGCAGCAGAATGGATGTCTGCGGAACTATAAAATATTTTTCGCCGGCGTATATCACCTCATAGGCACCCTTTTGCAGGAAAATGGCCAAATCACCCTCTCGTGCCTGCAGAGGCACATATTTTATCTTTTCTTCACTGTCTTTCCACGGCTCATCATGCTCCATGGGCAGTGGTATGGGGTAGCCCGGTCCCGCTTTGATGACGTAGCCCGACTGTACCTTTTCATTTTCCTGCACACCCGGTGGCAGGTAGAGGCCGGTATTGGTACGATCAGAAGTCTTTTTCAATTTGATCAGTACCCGATCGCCCACCACTATCAGCTTTTTCAGTTTGTTGTCCGTTGTCAGTTCCATGCGCTTCATTCCCCTTGCGTTGATTCTATAAACGCGGCAAAATTAATTTATTAGCTGCAGAACCAAATTAGAATCCGTGTGCTAAATTCGCAGGCTTTTTTCTATACCATGACGCTGTATCACAAAGTGCAGGCCGTGCAGAAGCTGTTTGGGCAATTGCACAAAGACATCACAAAATTTCAAGGCGCCACCGGCCTGGGCTGTGTGGCCGGCTGTGGCAAATGCTGCCTGAAGCCCGACATCATGGCCAGTCCGCTGGAGTTTTTCCCATATGCCTATCATCTGTACAAGTTGGGCAAACTGGAGGCTTTGTACGAAGATATGCTGGAGCGTCGGAGCGACCCTGTTTGTGTGCTCCTCGCACCGTTTGCCACCGGTGGCGATGCCGGTCATTGCGCTCAGTATGCACATCGGGGACTCATTTGCCGGCTTTTTGGGCTCTCGGCCAACCCCGATAAATACGGCCAAGCCAGATTGGTGACCTGCCAAACGATCAAGACCACGCATGCTGAAGCCTATCAAAAAGCTTCCGTCGATATTCAGGCTGGTCTGCGCGTGCCCATCATGCGAGAATATTATCAAAAATTGTACGCCATCGACTTTGTGCTGGCTGGCAAGTACATGCACATCAACGAAGCTATAATGGTAGCCGCAGAAACGGTGCTGAGCTACTACGCCTATCGCCGCCGACCCGGCCGCCGCGCCTCATAACCAGCGCCTGTGGCCGCACAAGGGCACTCAATGATCGCGCTGATACATTATGAATATAATGATGGCGTAAATGCCGATGCCCGTCCAGATGGGAAAAGCCGGCAGGGCCATGATGCCAATGATGAATGCCAGCGTAAGTGCCCAGGGCTTGTGGTACAGCAAACCGATACCTGCTATAAAGGAGGGCACTGTAAATACAAAAGCAAAGGTGTAGATGACGTATTTGATGACGGTAAATACAAATAATGCCTCCTCCTCCTGCACGTAGAAGGGCAAAAACTCAGCAAATAGAAAAACCCCCATGGCCATAAAGGCCAGGTTGAGCGCGCTGAAAGCGATGAATAAAATTCCAAGTATGCGGAAGTGCTTGTTGTAGTCCGGGAGCTTTTGCATGATATTTAGTTAATTTTACATAGTACCTTGTATTGTAAGGTACGTGATGGAGACTCTGCAGGGTGGGCAAATTTCAGGAGTGGCGAAATACCGGGATATTTGGTTTAGTATTGATGTACAAACTAAAAAGCCAACACGCGCTATGCACAAAACACTGTCGCTCGTCCTCATCGTAAATATCCTGTTGGCCCTGCCCGCCCTTGGTCAGCCCAAGCTCGATCGGTTCGAACAGACCATTCAGCAATTTGAGCTCGAGGACGACTCTACCGGCTACCGTAGCGAAGCTGTGTTGTTCACTGGCAGCTCAAGCATTCGTATGTGGCACCACCTGGCTGACGATATGGCACCATTGCCCGTGCTCAATCGCGGCTTTGGTGGCTCCACCCTGCCGGAGGTGCTGCACTATGCCGCACGGATCATTCTTCCGCACCAGCCCGAAACAATTGTGCTATACGCAGGCGAAAATGATCTCACGGAACCTGGCATTAAAGCCAAGGACGTGGTGAAGCGTTTCAAAGCATTTGCTCAATTGGTGCAGGAAAAATTGCCGGACACACAGGTGTTTTACCTGTCGATAAAGCCATCGGTAGCCCGCTGGCACCTGTGGCCGGAAATGGCAAAGGCCAATAAAAAGCTGCAGCGCTGGATGAATAACAGGGATCAATTTACCTATGTAGATGTGGCGTCGACCATGCTCGACCAGACCGGCAACGTGAAGGAGGACATTTTTATAGCCGACCACCTGCACATGAACGAAAAAGGGTATGCTCTGTGGCAGGCCAAACTAAAACCGCTGCTTGTGGAACACATGAACAAGGTGCCGGCAGAACATCCTTGAGAGTAAAGCAGCGACCGAGTGATCTGGCTTCTGTTTTTCAGCCAAACTCGCTGCACAAAAATACAGCTGTGCCCCAGGATTATTTCGAATGTTTGCTTTCGGCAACTTCCGGAGTTTTGACAGAGATGAGGTACAGGCCCAGGAATGTAAGCAGCCCGTTCACGATCAGTATTTCGAAATTGAACTTATACCCCCACAGCCACCGCTCGGAGTTGGCATCGATGATGTACGACAGCACCGGCGCCAGCAGGCACACAGCCGGTGCCCAACGATCGCGTATCGGTCTTTTGGTAAAAAGCCCGAAGCTGAACAGCCCCAGCAGCGGGCCGTAGGTATAGCCCGCCGCCCGGAATAGCGAGTTGATCACGCTCTGGTCGTTGATGGCTTCAAAGACAAGGATCACCAGCAGTATCAACAGCGAAAACCCGATATGCACTGCGGTGCGCACCCGCTTCTTATAGTGTTCTTCCTGATCTTTGAAATTGAGAAAATCGACACAGAAGCTGGTCGTGAGTGCCGTAAGGGCACTATCTGCGCTGGAATAGGCGGCTGCAGTTATGCCCAAAATGAAGAGTATGCCCACCACTATGCCAAGGTGGTTGAGCGCCAGCAACGGATAAAGATCGTCGGTATGCGCCGGCAGACCCACCTGATGCTCCGCCGCATACAGATACAGCAGTACACCCAACGAGAGAAAGAGCAGGTTGACAAAGACTAAAATGATGCTGAACCAAAACATGTTTTTCTGCGCATCGCCTAGGCTGCGGCAAGTCAGGTTTTTCTGCATCATATCCTGATCCAGGCCCGTCATGACGATGGTGATGAAGGCACCGGCCACAAACTGCTTGAAGAAATAATGCTTGGAGCGCCAGTCCCAGTCGAAAATAGTGGCATAGCCGCTGCCAGCCACCTTTTGCGGAATTTCTACCATTGCAAAGCCCAGTGCATCGCTCACTATGGCGATGGTGATCAGCACAGCGGCCAGCATAAAAAAGGTCTGCAGTGTGTCGGTCCACACAATGGTTTTGATGCCCCCTTTGTAGGTGTACACCCAAATGAGCAAAATGGTGATGAGCACCGTAAACCAAAAGGGCACGCCCCAGGCTTTAAATACAGCGATCTGCAATACGCCCGCCACCAGAAACAGCCGGAAAGAAGCGCCAATGGTGCGCGATATCAAGAAGAAAAAAGCCCCGCTTTTATACGCCCAAAAACCAAACCGCCCTTCCAGGTAAGAATAGATGGATACCAGATTCAGCCGGTAGTACAAGGGAAGAAGTATTTTGGCTATGACCAGATAGCCGACCAGGTAGCCCAGTACCACCTCAAAGTAATGAAACGAGCTGCCACCCACCTCGCCTGGCACCGATATGAACGTGACCCCGCTCAGCGATGCGCCGATCATACCAAACGCCACCACAAACCAGGGCGACTGGCGGTTGGCGGTAAAGAAGGTTTCCGTATTGGCATTGCGCGAGGTGAAGCGGGCAATGATGATCAGCAATAAAAAATAAGCACCAATGATGCTCAGTACAAGGATGGGGTTCATCGGGTGGCTTTTGGGTCAAAAATGATTAAATTTTTTAATTTTGTGAAAGCGCCCACAGTGGCAAACAGCAACAGCCGGACATGATCAACATTCTCCCACAGCTTAGGAACCGCCAAAAAGAACAATACCAGGAGGAAATACTGGTAGATGTGATGGATGAGCAATTGAAAGACCTCGTAGTGTACAACGACGACTTCAATACCTTCGATCATGTGATAGAAACACTCATACATGTCTGCCGCCACAGCCCCGAGCAGGCTGAGCAGTGTACAATCATCATACACTACAAAGGCAAGTGTGCGGTAAAAAACGGGCCCTACGAAGAACTCAAACCCATGCGCGAAGCCATCTGCTCTGCCGGCATCGACGCAAAAATACACTAAACCGGCCATTACCAGCCGTACTCGCACCTTCTCCATCATTGGCTGATGTGCTGACCACACAGCAAGAGGTCAAAACAACTTCAACATCACACGGCAGATCGTCATCTTTTTTTGTGCCTCCCTTAAACCATGCCCACGGTGCTGCATCTAACCGGCATAATTTTCTAAAAAAGATGTACCACTTTAAATGCAACACATTATGAACTCAGCAATCAAACTGTTATCGGCAGCGCTTATGGCGGGCTTAATTTTTACCGGCTGCCAAAATGAGCAGGAGCCGCAAAGCCTGACGGAAACAGAACTGGAAGAAGCCGGAAATGAGGTATCAGCAGAACTGCTCTTCGAAGAAATCGATGAGATTAGCTACTACGGCGCTCTATATGGGGAAACCAACGGCCGCATCGCCGACGATGAAGAAAGTCCCATCCGCTGCGCCGCCATCACCGTAGACAAAAGCAACCGCACCATCGTAATAGACTATGGCGACGGCTGCCGGGACAAAGCCGGACACATCAGAAAAGGAAAAATCATCCTTACACATTCGGGCAGGTTCTTTGTGCCCGGAGCCACACACACGCTTACCTTCGACAATTTTTTCATTGACGACGTGCAGGTAGAAGGCCTTTGGACAAAGGCCAATGTGTCGGGCTCATTGGAAGACACCCTGAAATATGAGGTGAAACTGGAGGGTGGCAAGCTCACATTTGAAGACGGATCGACCATAACACGCAATGCCTTGTGGATGAACACCAGGGTGCGGGCGCTGAACCCCGCCAACGACCTGCGCATGCGCGAAGGAAAAGCCTCCGGAGTGAACAGGCACGGCATGGGCTACTCAGTGGAAATAACCAAGCCCATCAAATGGCTGCGCAACTGTCGCCCTGCCCGGTTGGCCTTTGTACCGGTAGAGGGTATAAAAGTGAAAATGCTGGAAGGCGGCGCCACCATTGTGATCAACTACGGCAATGGCGACTGCGACAACCTGCTGACGGTAACCAAAGATGGTGTATCTGCCGAAGTGGAAATACGAGGAGCAAGGCGTTTTGTGAAGCGATAATTCGAGGTTGTTCATATGTTTAAAAACCGGGCGCGCCAGTTGGTCGCCTGGTTTTTTTTATTTACCCAGATCCAGGTCAGACGATAGTCGGACCGGTAAGGGTTGGTAGATTGGTGGATTCGTAGACTCATAGATTAGTAGACTGGGAAAAGGTAGCTGAAAGGTAAAAGCTCAAAGCTCAAAGCAAAAGTTATCCAATTCCAGGTCAGACGATAAACGGACCGGCAAGGATTCGTGGATTGATGGATTCGTAGACTCGTAGATTGGTGGACTGAGGAAAGGGTGCTCAAAGCTGAAAGCAAAGTCGTCCAATTCCAGATCAGACGATAAACGGACCGGCAAGGATGGAGATACGATGACTACGTGTTTTGTCAAAAAAAAGGCTACATAGAAGGGACTGACTACTGTCCGAGCTGAAGTGTGCCACAGGCCATGGAATTGCCAGCGCGCAAAAAGGACGGTCATCCTGAATTCGTTTCAGGATCTGCACAATAGCCAACAGATGCTGAAATAAATTCAGCATGACCCGCTGAGACAGGGTTGGTGTTTCGTCAGTTTTGAAAAATGTCCGCCTACCTGCCCAGGTGCGTGTCCTCACGCACCAACCGCATGTGCCTACCGCATGCACACTGTTTTGACCGGCCGGCGCGCATTATTCGCGGCCATTGCCCATAGCCAACAGATGCTGAAACAAGTTCAGCATGACCCGCTGAGGCCATATGATCGTCGGACCGTCAAGGGTTGGTGGATTCGTAGATTGATAGATTCGTAGACTGGGGAAAGGTAGCTCAATCTGAAAGCTCAAAGCAAAAATTATCCAAATCCAGGTCAGACGATAGGCGGACCGGCAAGGGCAGCTGAAAGGGTTAAATAAAAAAAAAGAAGGCGGACGGGTGAATTCAGTCATTTTCACAGATACGCAGCGCTCCGCCAATATTTGGCTTGCGTACTGCCTTCTGATAATTTTTTCCTTACTTTTGGCTCGCCTCTCAAAGCGCCCAAAACTAGCCTGGAGGCACTTAATCGCATATTTTTTACCCAAACAAGTCATCGCTATGGCATCTGTCAATACCGCAGCATCCACCGTCAGCAGCTCATCGCCCGACAGAAATTATACTCCCCAGCTTATTGTACTCACCAGTTTATTTTTCATGTGGGGTTTCATCACCTGCATGAACGACATCCTTATTCCTTTTCTGAAAAAGGTGTTCGAGCTCTCGCGCGCACAATCCATGCTGGTACAGTTCGCGTTTTTTGCGGCCTATGGCATCGGCAGCTTCATCTACTTTCTCATCTCCTCCACCAAAGGCGACCCGATCGATAAAATCGGGTATAAAAAAGGCCTGCTGATTGGCCTGGGTTTGTCGGCGTTGGGGTGCGTCATGTTCTATCCCGCTGCAGAGCTCAAGGTGTACGGGCTGTTTCTGGCGGCACTGGCCGTGCTGGCCTTTGGCTTTACCATGCTACAGATTGCGGCCAATCCCTATGTTGCCATTTTGGGCAGGCCCGACACCGCCTCCAGCAGGCTCAACCTTTCACAGGCTTTCAATTCTTTTGGCACCACCATCGCGCCCATAGTAGGCGGCTATCTGGTATTTCATTATTTCGCGCAGCAGGGAGCACCATTGCTCGACAGCCTCGGCGTACCCATCACCACAGAAAGCGGCACCATCATGTCGGCCCTCGGGGTGCAACTCCCCTACCTCATCTTCGCAGGTATATTCGTTGTGCTGGGCGTCATCATTTGGTTTACCGACCTGCCTAAGTTCAAGTCGGAAGAAGAAATGGAATCGGGTGCCGGTGCCTTGCGCTACCGGCATCTGGTGCTGGGCATGGTGGCCATCTTCATGTACGTAGGCGGCGAAGTGAGCATCGGCAGCCTGCTCATCAACTACATCAACGAACTGCTCGGCTACGGCGAAATGATCGCCAAATCGTACTTGGCCTTTTACTGGGGCGGCGCCATGATTGGCCGGTTCCTGGGCGCCATATCGCTGCGCCAGACCAGCAACGAAGGCCGGCAGGTACTCACCATGGTGGTGGTGGCCCTGCTCTCATTTGGGGTCATCTACGGCGCGGTCTGGATAGAAAGCGGCTTCGATTTCCCCTTTGCCAATGTATGGCCGTTCCTGCTTTTTATGGCAGCCAATCTGGTGGCCTTCCGCATGGGCAGGTCAAATCCCGCACGCACGCTGGGCCTTTTCTCTGTGATCGTGATCGTGATGCTGCTCATCACCATACTCACCCATGGCGCCATAGCCATGTGGATGGTGATCAGCATCGGGCTGTTCAACTCCATCATGTGGAGCAATATATTTACACTGGCCATACGCGACCTGGGTAAGTTTACCGCTCAGGGATCGGCCTTGCTGGTGATGTCGGTGATCGGCGGGGCGTTCATACCCTTGCTACAAGGCTGGATAGCCGACGAGCTGAACGGCTATCACTACTCCTTCTTCGTGCCGGTGATATGCTACATTTACCTCGCCTACTACGGCTTCAAGGGCTATAAGGTGAAAGAAGTGGAGCAGCGCACGGCACAGTAAAAAGCACTAATATCATGAAATATCAGCAGGACAAGCGAACGGTACTCACCCTCGATGCCGGGGGTACCAACTTCGTATTTTCGGCCGTACGGGCCAATGAAGAGATCGTAGCGCCTGTGCGATCGCCCAGCTATGGCAACCAGCTCGACAGGTCGCTGCGTGCCATAGTAGAAGGATTTCAAAACCTTATCGACACGTTGGAAGAAAAGCCTGTGGCCATCAGCTTTGCCTTTCCGGGCCCTGCCGACTACCCGCGTGGCATCATCGGCGATCTGTTCAACCTGCCCGGCTACCGTGGCGGCGTAGCGCTGGGACCTATGCTGGAAGACAAATTCGATTTGCCCGTGTTCATCAACAACGACGGCGACTTGTTTGCTTATGGCGAAGCACTGGCAGGCTTTTTACCCCAGGTGAACGAGGCCCTGGCAAGTGCCCAAAACCCCATGCGCTACCACAATTTGTTTGGTGTGACGCTGGGCACCGGCTTTGGCGGCGGACTGGTGAGTGATGATCAATTGCTGCGCGGCGACAACTCCATGGCCTCGGAAGTGTGGCTCATGCGGCATAAAAACAATTCCGATACCAATGCGGAGGAAGGTGTAAGCATACGCGCTGCACGGCGCACCTACGCCGAACTGACGCAAACATCCTTTGACGATGCGCCTTCACCCAAAGAAATATATGAGATAGGCATGGGGCAGCGTGCAGGGCATGCCGACCTGGCCAGGGAGGCCTACCGGCGCCTGGGCGAAGTACTTGGCGATGCACTGGCCAACATACTCACCATAGCCGATGGCCTGGTGGTGATCGGCGGAGGCATAGCCGGTGCCAAAGAATTGATTGTGCCTGCCATGCTTGCGGAACTAAGAAGCGACTTTGTGAATTATACAGGAGAGTGCTACCCGCGGCTAAGTCAGAAGGTTTATTATCTGGATGATGAAAACGAAATGAAAAATTTTGTGAAGAATTCGGCTGTAGAAATAGAGGTGCCGTTGAGCAATAAAAAACTGCGCTATGATCCGGCTAAGCGGGTAGGTATAGGATTTTCTAAGTTGGGCACCAGTAAGGCAATAGCCCTTGGCGCCTATGCGTATGCGCTCAATGCGCTGGATTCTTAACATTAAAAACTTGACCTAAAGATGGCAGATACAACACAGGTAGCCGTTGGCGTAGACATTGGCGGCACATTCACCAAATTTGGCGTGGTAGACCAACATGGCACACTGCTGGCCAGTGAGTCCATTTCTACCAAAAAACATCCGGAGATCAATGACTTTCTCGACACGCTGAAGGCAGCGATCAACATTACGATAGAAAAGTTGAAGGGCCCGATCGAGCTCAGGGGCATAGGTGTGGGCGCTCCCAACGGCAACTTCTATAAGGGCACCATTGAGTTTGCACCAAATCTAAGCTGGAAGGGCATCGTGCCATTTGTGGAGCTTTTCAAACAGCGCTACGACCTGCCCATAGCCCTCACCAACGACGCCAACGCGGCGGCCATTGGTGAAATGATGTACGGTGCGGCCAGGGATGTAAAGCATTTCATCGTGATCACGCTCGGTACAGGCCTGGGTAGTGGCATAGTAGTGGATGGGGCGCTGGTGTACGGCCACGACGGCTTTGCTGGCGAGATGGGCCACCTGATGGTGGAACGCAACGGTCGCATGTGTGCTTCCGGCCAGCGCGGCTCCCTGGAAACGTACGTGTCTGCCACCGGCATCCGGCGTACGGTATTTGCGCTGCTGGCCAGCGAGCTGCACGAGAGCCCCATGCGCGACATCAGCTTTAATGACCTTACCTCCAAAATGATTGCAGAATATGCCCGGCAAGGCGATAAAATAGCACTGGAAGCGTTTGAAATGACAGGGCGCTACCTGGGCGAAGCACTGGCCAATGCCGTGGCCCATACCAGCCCCAAGGCCATATTTCTCTTCGGCGGCCTGGCAAAGGCAGGCGACCTGATCATAGAACCCACCAAGCGACACATGGAAGCCAACCTGCTGCCCATATACCGCAATAAGGTGCAGATATTGCCTTCCGGACTGAAAGAAGCCAATGCTGCCGTACTGGGTGCCAGTGCGTTGGTTTGGAAAGAATTGCTTTGACAGACATGCCTCCGGGTGGAGGCATGTATTATTTATACTTAGACAGCTTACCATGGACAACAGAAAGTTTTTACCGGTGATCATCACCGGCATCATCGCCGTATTTTTGGTCATTTATTTATCATCAGAAATATTTATATCGATAGAATCGGGCGAACGCGGCGTGCTCTACCGGCGCTTTGGTGGCGGTACCGACTTCGAAGAGATCTTTACCCCCGGCCTGCACATCAAGGCGCCCTGGAACAACATAACCTTGTACAGCGTGCGCGAAAACATCATCGACGAAAAGATGGACGTGCTCGACAAAAATGGCTTATCCATCACGGTAGATGCCTCCGTTCGGTTTTTTCCTATATATGACCGGCTCCCGTACCTGCACGAGTATTTTGGGCCGCTTTATGTCGAAAATCTGGTGAAGCCCGAAGTGCGCTCTACCGTACGCCGCGTAATGGGCCGCTACACGGCCGAAGAGATATATTCTACCAAGCGGGCCGATGTGGAAGAAGCCATTGTGGCTGAAACAGAAGAAATACTGGCCAGCATGGAAAACAACATAAAAATGACCGCGCTGCTGGTGCGCTCTATACAGCTGCCCGAGCAGATAAAAGGGGCCATAGAGTCGAAGCTGAAACAGGAGCAGGAAGCGCTGGCGTATCAGTTCCGGCTCGATAGGGAGCGCAGTGAGGCTGAGCGGAAACACATTGAAGCTGAGGGTATTTCCAATTACAACCGCATCATCACCCAAAGCCTCACGCCGGCCATACTCAGGCAGCGGGGTATAGATGCCACCAAAGAACTGGCCGGATCGAGCAATGCCAAAGTAGTGGTGATCGGCAGTGGTGAAGACGGGCTGCCGTTAATTTTGGGCGGAAATTAGAAGCTTCTCCAAACTTCTTATGTCGGTGTTAGTTCATGCTATTAAAAGTGCAATTGCGCAGCATGGCTAACCCCCGGCAACTTTTTATTTATATTTTTACAGCCCTTTGAGAAAGGAAATTTTAAGTAATACACATATATAACCTGATTTACGACATGGCAAATACAGCAGAGCTTACTGTAAATGGGAAGACCTACCAGCTCCCACTTTTTGAAGGCACAGAAAATGAAGTGGCAATAGACATCAGCCAGTTGCGCTCCGAGTCGGGCATCATCACCCTCGACAACGGTTACAAAAACACAGGCTCCACCACCAGTGCCATTACCTTTTTAGATGGTGAGCAGGGCATACTTCGCTATCGCGGGTATCCGATAGAAGAGCTTGCCGAGCAGTCTAGCTTTTTGGAAGTGGCTTATTTGCTAATCAATGGCGAGCTGCCCACGCCGGCAGAACTCGAAAAGTTTGACAACGAAATAAAAAATGAGCGTCTGGTGCACGAAGACATGAAGAAAATCATGGACGGCTTCCCATCCAATGCGCACCCGATGGGCGTTCTCTCTTCACTCGCTACCGCACTCACTGCATTTTTCCCGGAGTCACTCGACCCCAACCGCTCGTCTGACAAGGTGAATATGACCATCATTCGCCTGCTCGCCAAGATACCAACCCTGGTGGCCTATGCCTTCAACAATCAGCGTGGGACTCCCTACAACTATCCCGACACCAAGCTGCCGTATGTGGAAAACTTCATCAAAATGATGTTTGCCCTGCCAACGGAAGAATACGAGATAGACCCTGTGGTGGTCGATGCCATGGAAAAGATATTCATCTTACACGCCGACCACGAGCAAAACTGCTCTACCTCTACCGTGCGCATCGTGGGTTCCTCCAAAGCCAGCCTGTATGCCTCAGTAGCCGGCGGCATCAATGCGCTGTGGGGGCCGCTGCACGGAGGTGCCAACCAGGCCGTGATAGAAATGCTGGAAGCCATAAAAGCCGACGGCGGCAATGTGGAGAAATATATCGAAAAGGCTAAAGACAAAGACGATTCCTTCCGCCTGATGGGCTTTGGTCACCGGGTGTACAAAAACTTCGACCCGCGCGCCAAGATATTGAAACGCAGTGCCGACGACATTCTGGATAATCTGGGCGTGGATGAACCCGAACTGGAAATTGCCAAAAAGCTGGAAAAGGCAGCCTTGCAAGATGACTATTTCGTAGAGCGCAAGCTGTACCCCAACGTTGACTTCTACTCAGGCATCATCATGAAAGCCATCGGCATCCCTACGTTGATGTTCCCGGTGATGTTTACCATAGGAAGGCTACCCGGCTGGATAGCCCAGTGGAAGGAGATGCGGGAAAACAAGGAGCCCATCGGCAGGCCGCGCCAAATATACGTCGGCCATCAAAAGAGGTCGTACAAAAAGCTAGACGACAGATAATCATAAAGCCGGCCCAGCGCCGGTTTTTTTTATTGACACCATCATGGAAAACCTTGATCAACAATTTGAACAGGCGGTAAATCAGGCGCAGACACTGCCCCGGCGCCCATCAAACGCGGTACTGCTGGAGATGTACGGACTGTACAAACAGGCTACCGAAGGTGACGTGCAGGGCAGCAGGCCCAAGGGGTTCGACTTCAAAGCCATTGCAAAATACGATGCCTGGGCCGAGAGAAAAGGCATGACGACAGAAGATGCCAAAGCCGGCTATGTGCAACTGGTCAATCAACTACTGACATAATGCAGCTCTTTTATCAGCCTGGGGCGGCACATGTGCTTGACGAAGAGGAGTCGCGGCATTGTGTGAAAGTGCTTCGAAAGCAAAAGGGTGATATCATCCAAATAGTAGATGGCAAGGGCAACTTTTATGAAGCCCGCATTGAAGACGACCATCCAAAACGCTGCGCCTATTCTGTGCAGCATACAACACACGTTCCTCCTCGCCCCTTTAGCATTCACATTGCCATAGCGCCCACCAAGAGCATCGACCGGCTGGAGTGGTTTGTGGAGAAAAGCGTGGAGATCGGCGTAGAAAAGATCACGCCCATATGGTGCCAGAATTCGGAGCGCACACGGCTGCGCACAGACCGGCTGGAGCGCAAAGCGATAAGCGCCATGAAGCAATCGGAGAAAGCCTGGCTGCCCAGCATCGCGGAAGCTCAGGATTTCAAGCAATTCATTGGGTCGATGAAAGAAAAGGAGGCATTCATTGCGCATCAGCATGAGGATGCTGCACACCTCACGCACACCGCAAAGCCGGGTTTCAGCTGTTGTGTACTGATCGGCCCGGAGGGAGACTTCACCGACGAAGAGATGGCCATGGCCACGCAAGCCGGTGTACAAATGGTAGGACTGGGACCCTCGCGCCTGCGCACCGAAACGGCTGCGTTAGTGGCATGCACCATCCTCAACATGATCAATTCAGTTCGGTAAACGCAAGTTGAATTGTGTACTTAGTGAAGCCTTTGTGCCCTTCGTGTTAAAAAATTAACAAAGTTCCAGGCATCACCCCATTATTGAGCAAGCTTACTGACATGATTTTTACCACAAAGAACACGAAGATTAGCACCAAGGACACAAGGTTGCATTGTGTACTTTGTGAAGTCTTTGTGCCCTTAGTGGTAAAAATTACCAAAGTCCCAGGCATCACCCCATTGTTGAGCAAGCTGACTGACATGATTGTTTTTACCTCAAAGAACACAAGGTTAAGCACAAAGGTCACGAGGTTGAATTTTGTACTTTGTGAGAAGTCATTGCACCGGGCAGGTCAGCACTACAAGCCGGCCTATTTGGCATGGGCGCCTTCGGTGAGTATCACGTTCACATTGGCATTGTTCAGCCATTCGGCACGCACCAATTTTTGATAGGCGATGCTACCAATGATGTACCGGTGATTGGCGGTGCGGTGCTCTTCCCGTATTTCTTTGAAGTCATCCATATTGATCTCGGCGCCATTGCTAAAGCGCACATACACTTCCAGATCGAGGTCCGAGAACATGGTGTAGCCCAGGCCCTGCCCTCTTTTTTTATATTCATACTTATAGTCGTAGGTGAGGGCAGAAATGTCGGATAGCACGGCCGAACCTGTAGGATAGCCACCTGCACCTTTGCCGATAAAAAACTGGTGCTCAGAGAAGGCGCTTTCCACGATCACCGCGTTGTACTCATTTTCCACTTTATACAAGTCGCTGGCGGGGCTCACAAACTGGGGCAGCACGTAGGCCACCACGTCATTGCCTATCTTACGGCTCCGCGCTATCAGCTTTATCCTGTACCCTTTTTCCTGGGCTATTTTTATATCAAAGTCATTGATGTTTTGTATGCCAAAGTTGAACACCTCTGCGGGGTCTACGAACAGACCAAAGGAATGGGCGAGGATGATGCACAGCTTGTACTTAGCGTCGTAGCCCTCCACATCGAGTGAGGGGTCGGCTTCGGCATAGCCGTTTTCCTGTGCCTGCCTCAGCGCCTCCTGAAACCCCAGATTCTGATCGAATATTTTCGTAAGTATATAATTGGTGGAGCCATTGAATATGCCTTCTATAGCGCTGAGTTGGTCATTGTCGTAGTACTCTTCCAGGTTGCGAATTATGGGTATGCTGGCGCATGATGAGCCTTCGTACAACAGGGCCGCCCCGTGTTTTTGCTGTAGTTCATACAGCTCTGCCATGTGGTCGGCTACCATTTTTTTGTTGGAGGTGACCACCGATTTGCCCTTTTGCAGTGCGCGTGTCACTATTTCGTAGGCCGCTTCGGCATCGCTGATGAGCTCTACCACCACGTCCACATCGTCATTTTCCAGTATGTCGTCGCGGTCGAAGGTGAAGAAGTGATCGGGCAGTGTTCTTTTCTTGCTGCGGTTTTTCACGCATATCTTCAATATCTCAGCCTGTATGCCCCGTGTTTCGTCCAGCACATGATACAGGCCCTGCCCTACTACACCAAATCCAAAAATGCCAAGTTTCAATTTACGCTTCATGCTTATGATAAAAAGTAACGAATAAGTCGATCAGAAAATGGCCTATGCTGCCACTGCCCCGATGGGCGGTGCAATTATACAAAAATATGCCGCTGTTCCGGTCACCTGCGCATGGCAAGGACTTTGCATTTTGCACATAAAATTAGCTATTTTTGCCCCCTCAAATCCAGGCCCTGTAGTTCAACGGATAGAATAGGAGTTTCCTAAACTCTAGATCCAGGTTCGATTCCTGGCGGGGCTACCACCATCGACCTCTATTCGCTGTAGAGGTCTTTTTTTATGCTTTTTCTAATGGCGAAGGTTTATAAATCGTCATCATAAACTGAACATATCCGGCGTTTCCGATCCTACTCTTGCCTATCGACATACTAGCCTTGTATCGCTAAAAACCGTGATTATGACATATCATCCACTGGGATAGAAAAAACAATTTGCGCGGTGCAACTAAATATAGTTACTGTGAGTTGTGTCTAAAAAGGAAAGTTAATTGCCAGATTTTTGAGTATGCCATCTGATTTTCATTATGATGAGATGGTGACGATATTCGGTTACTTTGGTTTTTTTGAAGTGAAGAAGGGGAAAACGTCAGGATCAAGAGTGATGTTCGAAAATGAGGAAGGAGTTCCAATTATACTGCATAAACCACACCCGAGTGGAATAATGAAGAAGTATCCGTTGAAACAGGTAAGAGAAATTTTAGAGCTATGAAATATTTAGAATATAAAGGATATACTGGAAGTATAGAGTACAGTCCTGAAGATGATTTACTTTATGGAAAAGTATTGGGAATAAGAGGCCTGATTTCCTATGAAGGTGAAACTGGAAAGTTGCTAGAGGTAGATTTTATGGAAGCTATTGAAACGTATTTAAATGATTGCAAAGCAAAAGGCAACAAACCTGAGAAGCCCTTTAAAGGAAGTTTTAATGTGAGGATCCCCGCGACCCTTCATCAAAAGGCAGCCCTCTTGGCAATGGAAACAAAAACATCGTTAAATAATTTTGTCGCCGAAGCGATCAGGTTACGGGTATCGAAAGAAGCTGTCTAATACAACCGCACAGCCCTTGCATGGTTGGGCATACATTCAGCTTTAGCGGTATCCGTCATTGATCGCCAACGCAAAAAGCCACTCATTGTGCATTGGAACAAGTGGACAACACTTGCGCTGACGGGGTCGGAATAACGCTTTACGTTGCCACAGCATTCTTTAGCAACTCGAGGATTTTATCTTTGCTCAGGTTATCGAGTTGGCTTTTGTCGTAGATATGAACCAGGTATACTTCCTGGTCATCGATAATGAGGAAGGTAATGACCCTTGCGCCGCCCGATTTTCCTTTTCCTTTGGAAGTGATGGCCATCCGGATTTTGTAGATACCATGACCAAGAGCAGTGCCAGAATCCGGTTTTTCCTGCAGGGTATTAATAAGCTCCTGAAGATCTTTTTTGAGGGAAGGATGACTTTTGGCCAGCCTCTTAAAAAGTTTCTTAAAACAGGGGTTGAGATTACATTATAGCTCATTGAGGAAGTCTTTGGCTGATTGCTTCGGGAGCTTGCCTTCCTGCATGAGCTTCACCTGATGAAAGCTGCTTTGCAGTTCTTCCAGTGCCTTTTCTTCTACATCCTCCACCTTCACATAGTCCAAAGTTTTGATAAACTCCAGAAATGTTTTGAATTTACTATCAGCGATTTTTAGTGTTACCTGTTTCATGCTGCGTATGCCTTTTTGCTTTGTAATCCCTGTGTGTCAAATGGATTTTATGCGGCGGTGAGCGCCATTAATTCGGGTTATTTCAAATTCTTCTTTTTCTCGGATTTTCAACAGCTTTTTCCAGAGATTACTGTTAAAACGTACACTACGCTTTTACCTCAATTTCTCGGAATCCGATAAAACGATTGAGGTGTGCCGGTTTTTCTTCTACCATACACATATCAATCACTTCCTTGATGTTCTTTATGGCCTCATCAATTGTTTTGCCATAAGAATGGCATCCCTTAAAAACCGGACAGCTTACAATATACATTCCGTCCTCATCAGTTTCCACCATTACAGGCAAATGAATGGTATTGTGTGGATTTTTTTGCGTCCTCATGTAGTTTTATATTATCAGGCAGACGGCTTTTTGGTTTTAAAGTTCCGGATCACGTTATCGAATACACAGTAGAAATGTTGTTTGGTGCCCATGTCTGGTCGTTCAGTATCCTCAATTTTTTCAGTACCTCTTTATCGTAGCTGGAAGTTCACCCTCCCCGCTCAGGAAATCCACAACCTTAAAAACCTGGACCAGCATCAATAACACTTCAACAATCGGGGCATCGGCATTGCGTTCATAGTTGCCAATGAAACGGAGCGCCACAGTCCGGCCATTTTAGCCAGTTGTCTGCGACAGGTTTTGCTGCTTCCGCAGCTGTGTTATACGTCCTCCTATGTTCAATAGCATAAAGTCAAGGCCATTTTATACTTTGCCAGTAAAATAGGCAAAATTGTAGGCCTGGTTGATATTATTCCCCTACTCGCGCAAGTGTTTTTCACTTGTGCGGCAAATGAAATTAAAAGCAAAAATAGACAATGAGCACTAAATATAACTATCATGACCCGGATGGGATTTACTTCAGCACTGTAGCGGGATATGCAGTTATATCTTTCTACACAGAAAACCAACAGCAGACACAAGAAGGGTGTAATGGGTTTGGAAAATATGCTCATGCAAAATCTAAACAAGGCCGGGCAGCAGACATCAACTACTACCTGTTCGATAAAGACCACGATTTCGTGGATGCGGGCTATGC
>CAZQVB010000027.1:0-58069 GCA_964596645.1 uncultured Roseivirgaceae bacterium | reverse complement strand
AATTACCCCTCTATCGACTCTTAAGTTAACGGCTATGGACTATCGTCTGACCTGGTCTTTAATTTCACTTTGAGCTTTCAGCTTTCAGCTCAAAAACCCTTCGGCGGATACTCCGTGTCTTCACCGTAGATCACCACGACCTGGCCCGGTCGGTCTACTTCGATCATGCGCCGCTCGTCGCCACCGATCAGCAGATCGGGGATGCCGTTATGATCCCAGTCGGTGACACTGCAGCCGGCCATATGGCTGAATAGCCTGAGCAATCGGCGCCCTTGCTGGTAGGTAGAGTCGTTCACACCTTTATAGAAAAAAATGCCTTCGTGAAATTGGTAGACGACCAGATCGCGGCGGCCGTCGAGGTCCCAGTCGGTGAGCGACATGCCCATGCGATTGCCCTGGCGCCGTTGCCAGTGGTCCTGGGGCTTCATGAGGCTGCCATCGGGGTGGCGAAGCACCACTGGCTCTTGTAGCGTAGTGCTGCCATCGCCATAAAAAAGGCACATTTCAGGCGTCATATTGTTCACGATCAGGTCCATACGACCATCGCCATTCACATCTGTGACTTCCGGAAACTGGCGGTCGGGCACAACAAAATCACGGCCTCCGCGCTTGAAGTTGACCGGGCGATGAAAGCGCAGTTCGCCGTCTACGCGTTCTCCTTTAAAAAAATAAAGCCTTCTCCCCATCGATCCGCTGATGAGGTCAAGCACACCGTCGCCATCCCAGTCTGCAGCGCGTGGTGCATACCGGTCGGAGTACCACTCCAGCGGCCCCCAGTGGCTGCCGTCGCCTTCCAGCGACGAATATGTTTCCATATAATCCCCGTCGACAAACCTCAGCCATTGGGGCGCTTCGTATTTGCGATCGCGATCGCTACCGCTGTTCATCACGATGGTGGGCATGGCCGGTTCGGAGCCGAGCAGCAGGTCCAGGTCACCATCGCCATCCCAGTCCACCGGGTCTACCGACGAATTGCCGGCACCATAAATGGGCGTCTCTTCACCGGTTTTTATAGCCAGATAATCATCGAACCGCCAGCCATTCTGGCCCGTGCGGGCGTTGGTTTGTGTGTACAGAAAAAATCTGTCCTGATTGCCAAAGTAGGCGCCGGTGACGAAGTCGTCTACGCCGTCGCCATTCATATCTGCCGGCTCGAAGCGCAAGGCGAAAGACGAAAAAACAGGTTCCCCATTCACCGTGGTCAGCTTGCCCGCTTCGGTCAGGGCAGGTTTGCCTTTTGTTCCTGTATTTTTCAAAAAAATAAGGCCGGGCTTTTGGGTGCCGAAGATCAAATCTTTGAGTCCGTCGCCATCCAGGTCGTATACCGAGGGGTAAGGACCCACATAGGTCAGATATTTTTCACCATCCACCAGCACAGGCTCGGGCTCAGCGAAAACAGGCTCATTGACACTTTCGGTCATGTTTTTCAAAAAATAAAATCCGCCCACTGTAGGATTATACACGGCTGTATCCCGAAACCCACCGTAGGTACTTGGCCGGTGCGGAGAATCCTCCTCTGTACCCATATCGGCTTTGAAGATGTGCGCCATATTGCTGCGGGCAAGTATAATGTCTTCTTTTCCATCATCATCCCAGTCGGCTATCTCCATCCTGCCGCCGAAGGTGATCATGTCACCGCTGGCATATTGGGCTTTGAGCGTATCCCACTGGGGTGCCTCCGGCAAGCCTTTGTTGAGGTAGATGTTGAGCGATTGAATTTCCGTTTCGCGGTGCGGGTCGGCATACCAGCCGGCAATGTCCCACTTGCCGTCGCGATTGTAGTCGAGCACATCAAACCAGCGGTAGAATGGTCCCGACTCCAGCAGCTTTACATTTTCGTGCAGACTGCGGTACAGCGGTTTTTGTTTGGTACCTACATTTTTGATAAAGCGCAGACCGCCGCCGCGGCGCGATAGGCCGAGTATGTCCACCAGACTGTCACCGTCCCAGTCTACCATTTTGAAGCAGTAGTACAAGCCGGGCAGCGGCGCCAGTATTTCCTGATTGTAGGTGACTGGCTCATAGGCAAAACTATAGCGGTCGTCGGGCCCTTCGTCATAATGTTGGCCGCTGGTCAATTGAGGAATGTGGGCATTGCGCGGGAGGGGTTTCTGGGGCTGTTGGCAGGAAAACACCACCGAAGCCACTAAAAAACCCAACAGAGTGAGCCGGTATTTTACAGGACCATTCATCATATCTAATTCTTAAAAAAATTGCATTAGTCATACTAGAAGACATTCCAGGTTGGATCTTTCGCCCCGACCGGATGGATTGTCGGACAGGTATCAATTTGCCCACAAGCGCAAGATGCGTATGTGGGCAAATTTACATTGTTGAAGACTTAATACCCGGGGTTTTGCTGCAGCTGATCGTTGCGATCGAGCGTTTCGACGGGAATTGGCCAAAGCAGGTTATCCGTGCTGATGTCCAGTTCGCTAGGCCGGGGTAGTGCCAACAGTGATGTGTCCGGATGGTTGGTGATCAACATCTGGTTGTACTGCGCCGAGGCCTCCACATCGCTGATGAGCTTTCCAAAGCGCTTACTGTCAAAAAATTCGTGACCTTCCAGGCACAGTTCCTTTTTGCGTTCCAGGAACAGGGAATCCATGAATTGCTCATTGGTAAGGCCGGATGTGATGTCATCAAGCCCGGCCCTGTTGCGCACCAGATTGATGTAGGGCTCAGCCTCCGAAACCGCTTTGCCATTCTGCAGCTTGGCCTCTGCGATCATGAGCAGTACGTCGGCATAGCGTATGAGCGGGTAGTTGATGTCGGAATACTCCACCGTCTTTACGTACTTGGCAAAGTGCGGTGCAGGCTGAGGAAATTCCCAATAGGGCACCGTTTGGCCGTTGAGCGTGTATTCTGTGATGAAGAACTCCTTGAGCCGTCTATCGTTGGAGGCGAAGCTGTGGAAAAACTGTAGTTCGGCAAAGATTGCCCCTACGGGCTGTTCGAAAGCTATATTGCCCTGGCCAGATCCTTCCGGTGGCACTTGATTGTTGAGGCCGTTGCGGCTCATGGCATTGTCGCCTGCAAACTGTATTTCGAATATAGACTCCACAGTATTGGAACCACTGACGCAGCTGTAATCATCGGTGAGTCTGAGGCCACTGCTATTCTCTACTTTCAGCAGTTCCGTTTCAGCCTTTCCATATTCTCCGGTGGTTAGGTACACCAGCCCCAACAAGGCTTGTGCGGCCTCTCTACTGGCCCTGCCCAAATCCGGCGTTCCGCGCAGAGAACTAATCGGCGAGAGCTTAGATGCCGCATCCGAAAGATCATTTTCGATGAGGCCATACAGTGCATCAAGCGTAGCCCTGGGTATGGACGATACCGCCACCACATCGTCTATGCTTGAGAAGTTCGTCACCGGTTCTTCCAGCAGTGGCACAGCCCCGTACCAACGCACCAGATTGAAATAGTAGTAGGCACGAAGAAATTTCGTTTCGCCGATCAGTCTCGACTCCAGCGCTGTATTGGTGAAACTGAAGTTTTCCATGCGCTCTAAAGCAGAATTGGCGCGTGTGATGCCTGAGTACATGCTCGACCACAGGCCATCTATGGTGCCGTTGCCGGGCAAAATGGCATTGTTAAATACGTCGAAGGGTTCATAGCTGGCGGAGATGGTCGTGGCCACGGCCGAAGCTGTAGCATTGGAGTGGTTGAAGCCCAGCAACATACCATCAAGGGGTGCATATATACCGTTGACCAGGTTGACAAAATCTTCATCGGCTATGTAATAGTTGGCTTCGGTGAATTCACTAAAAGCCTCCTCTTCAAGAAAATCTTCCATACAGGCCGTATTCATCATCAGGCCAATGGTGAGCAGAAGCAATATTTTGGTTTTCATATATTCAGTATTTTAATGCTAGAAAAGAGCGATTTAGAACGTAAGGTTGAGGCCCAGCATAAAGATCCTGGTCATGGGATACCCGCCGGTATCTACACCCAGGTTTACCGTGCTTTGCCCGCCTGAGTTCACTTCAGGAGAAGTACCCAGATAGTCGGTCCATACAGCCAGGTTCTGACCGGAGACATACACCCTGAGGTTTTGTGCAAACTTGATGATATCTCTGTTCAGGTTTACCCCAAGGCTCACGTTTTGAATCTTCACATAAGAGCCATCTTCTATGGCCAACAGGTCGTTGGCGATGAAGATGCCCTGCAGGTTGGAACCCGCCCTTGGGTATTTTGCATTGGTATTTTCCGGCGTCCAAGAGTTTTTCGCCAACACGGCATATTTATTTGTGGTCAGTTGACGGGGATCTTTTGCGTGAAATGACGTGGTATTCAAGATGTCATTGCCCACAGATCCGGATATCATAATGCCCAGGTCAAATATTTTGTAGCGGAAATTGTTGCTGACTCCGAAGGTGAAGTCAGGATGGGGATTGCCAATAACGGTATAGTCCTCATTATTTATGATACCATCCTCAGACACATCTACAAATTTAATATCACCTTCCACGGCGGTGCCTGTTGGCGAAGGGATGTTGTTGTCCACATCTTCGGCAGTGACCAGGCCATCGGTACGAAAGCCGCGGAATACGCCCAATGGCTCACCTACTTTTACATAAGAGCGATATTCACCCCGCTCCACAGCGCCCGCAGCTATAAATTCATCTTCCAGTGGGCTTATCTCCGTGACTTCGTTGCGGTACATGGAGTAGTTGGCACTGGTAGACCAGCTAAAATTATCTGTATTGATCCAGTTGCCTGTCAGGCTTACGTCTATGCCATTGTTGGTAATGCCGCCAATATTCAGAATGGTAGAGTTGAACCCGGTAAGCGGATCGAGTGGCACCGACACGAGCAAGTCTGAGGTGGTTTTCCAATACACATCGAATACAAACATCAACCTGCTGTTGAACATATCAAGGTCGATACCTATGTCGGTTTGTGTGGTCAGCTCCCATTTCAAGCCACTGTTTTCCGGGCCGCTCGGAAAAAATGTATTGACCTGAGCGCCGCCAAAGCTATACCGGCTATTGCCCAACCGGAGGTTCGATTGGTTGGTGCCTATTTCAGAGTTGCCCGTCACACCTATACTCGCCCTTAGTTTCAAATTATTGATGGCATCGACCTGGCTCATAAACGCTTCGTCGGACATGCGCCACGCAAAGGCACCTGAAGGGAACACGCCCCACTTATTGTCTTCGGCAAAGCGGGAGGAGCCATCGGCACGTACACTCGCGGTGAAGAGATATTTGCCTTTGAAGCCGTAATTGACACGGCCAAGGTAGCTGGCCATTGTCCATCTACTGCGGAAGGAAGAGGTGGTATTGATTATCTCACCCTGATTATCCGCATCGGCACCCAATCGGTCGAACGGGAAGCTGGTATCCTGCGAGAAGAATGTTAGTGCATCGTTTTGCTGAATGCTAAACCCTGCCACAGCATCGATGGAATGATCGCCAGTGACGTAGCTGTAGTTGAGCGTATTTTCATTGATGAAGTTCTCCTTATTGCTGCTTTGCCTGATCAGCCGTGGACCCTGGGTGAGCAGCCGCGTGTAGTAGATGCTGTTGTCGCGCGCTTCTATGTCGCCGCCAATGCTCACTTTCAGGTATAGGTTGTCTGTGATATTGAATTTGCCATAAAAGTTGCCCAGCATACGGTTCATCTTGCGAAGGTCCGTCTGCTCGGTAAGCAAGCCTATGGGGTGATTCATCGGGTATGGACTTCTGATGATTTTCTGTGCTGGCGCTGCGTTATTTCTGAAAGGCTGGCCATTGTCATCGTATACATCATGAAAAGGGAAAAAGAGCATGCCGGCCATCACCGAACCCATTCCAAATATGCCATTGGCTGTACCATCTACCCAGGCAAAGTTATTCACTGCCCTGGAGGCGATCAGCGAAGTACCTACGCTGATGCGGTCTGTAATGTCTGCATCGAGGTTTACCCGCAAAGAAAAGCGCTTTATATCGCTGGCCTGCAATACGCCATCTTGCTGATAATAGTTCCCGCCGGTGGAGTAGCGCAATTTATCATTACCGCCAGACGCTGTTACACTCAGGTTGGTGATGGACGCCCCCTGGCGGGTCATCTCCTCCAGCCAATTGGTGCTGGGCAAACTATCGGCAAAAGCATAGTCGCCGGTCATGGCAGCCTTATATTCTCTGCTGGCGGGGTTGTCCTGATGTTGGTTGTAATAATCCTGGAGCTGTGTGGTAGACATCATTTCCGGCAGGTTGATGGCATCTTGCCAGCCCTGGTAAAAATCGACGTCCAGCTTGGACTGCCCGGCCTTGCCCCTTTTGGTGGTGATGATGATAACGCCGTTGGAGCCGCGTGCCCCGTAAATGGCCGTAGCGCTGGCGTCTTTCAGCACGTTGATGGATTCAATATCTGCGGGGTTCAAAAACACCAGCGGGTTTTCAGGATTGATGCGCTGATCGCCACCCGTGGTGCCAGGGCCGCCATAGGTAGTCAGCTCCTGCGCATCGTTAAATATCGGAATGCCGTCGATCACATACAGCGGTTCGTTGCTGCCAAGAAACGAGTTGGAACCCCTGATGCGCACGGAGGTGAGGCCCCCGGGGGCAGAGCTGGCCTGCTTCACATTCACGCCGGCCAACCGGCCCTGTAGCATCTGATCGGGGCTGGCGATGTTCATATCGCGCACTTCTGAGGCATCGAGGGTAGATACAGAACCGGTGAGATCTTTGCGCTCCTGTGTGCCGTAGCCGATCACTACAATTTCCTCCAGCGACTGCAGGTCGGGAGAGAGTGTGAGGTCGATCACCGTCTGGTTGCCAACAAGTATTTCTTCAGAGACATATCCTACGGAACTGAACGAAAGCACCGATTCCACTGAAGAAACATCAATAGTATAAAAGCCACTGACGTCGGTAACTGTACCTTTGCTTGTTCCTTTCACCACCACGTTCACACCGGGCAATCCCTCTCCATCGTCGAGTGAAGTAACCTTGCCGGTAATGGTGATATCGTCAATGACAATTTCCAGCGGCTCAAAATTGTGCTGTTGCCGCTTGGTTATCACAATGATGGTTTTGTTGATCTGCTTGAAGCGCAGGCCAGTCTCTTTGGACAGGTCCAGCAGTATATCGGCCAGCACGTGCTTTTTGCGATAGCCGCTATTGAAGATAAAGCTGCGGTCGAGCAGGTCGGCCTCATACGCAAAGTGGTAGCCCGATTTCTCTTCTATCTTCCGGAACACGTCGACCAAGGATTCATTGCTGAAACTGATCTCAAGTTGGAAGTCTTTTACGCTCTGGACTTTATTTACCTGGGCGTTGCCCGTGTAGGCCATCAGCAGGTTGAGGAAAAACAGCTGTAGGACGAGTCCGTAAAATGTTCGTTTGCCCATCATAGCAAGTTGCCGTAATAGTTTGTTTTTCATAGTTTTAGGTTCGTTTAAATAATGAATGAATGCGGAAGGAAGCGTTTGCCGACGCCTACTTCCGGGCAACCGGCTTCGGCCGGTTGTTTTGTTTTTGTGCAGGTGTTACATAGGCTGTGTGTTGGTGCGAATAAATACCTTTTTGCCGCTAAGGGTGTATTTTATATTGCCTTGGGAAGCACTTATGCCATTCAGAATATTTTCCAGGTTTTCGTTTTCAAACTTTGCCGTAAAGCTCCAGTCCGGATGCTTGCCCTGGGTGGTGATGTCTACGTCAAACCAGTTCTCCAATTCACGACACACTTCGCTGTAGCCGGCTTTATCAAATTCAATCACTCCCTCCTTCCAGGCCAGTAGCCGGTCAGGTATAAAGGGCAACTTTTCTATACGCCCTGTTGTCTGATCAAAAATTGCCGACTCTCCGGGCTGCATCTCTAGAGGTACCTGCCCATATGGGTTGCCGGTGGTAAGTGCTATTTTACCGCTGGTGAGCGCCACACTACCGGGCGAGCTTCCGGGCCGGGCAGCCACACTAAATGTGGTACCCAGCACCTTTACGTTCATACCGGCAGCCTCCACCACAAAGGGCAGGGCCGCGTTGTGCGCCACATCAAAGAATGCCTCTCCCTGCAAATGTACCTGTCGCACACCCAGATCATTGTCTTTCTGATACTTCAGCGTAGTGTTGTAGTTGAGGATTACTTTGGAGCCGTCCGGCAGCATGGTGGTCAGTCGCTGGCCGCGTGTAGTTTGCTTGATCACCCACTCGTCGTTTAAAGCGACAGCTTCATCCGGTAGCGGTGCAATACCCCACTGCCACACCAGCCAGCCGGCCAGCAGCAGCGCCACGGTAGCGGCAATTTTATATGCCCAACGCGGCTGAATCCTTTTGTGCCCATGCTCACTGACCTGGAAGTGTGAAAGGTGCGTGCTGTCGGACTCGTCGTGGTCTATCGACTCTATCAACTGCTCCATACGTATGCGCTCCATCAGCTGTGTGTAGAGGTGCGCACAGTCTTGGTTGGCAGATTCGCCTTCGTTCCGCATAAAGTCCTCAAAATCAGCATCAAACGATTGTCTGCCGTTAAGCGACTCCAATTGCTCCAGCAGAGCGATGGCTTCACTGCGCGAGCATTCATTCCTTAAAAATCGTCTTACCAGCTCTTTGTCCACTTTTATGCTTTGGTAGGTAATACACACGAAAACCTCTTTGCCGTGAAGGCCCTCTGAATTTTTTTTAATTTCTGTGTAGCGTGCTTCTTGCCCACCAGAACTTCCTGGCTGTGGTTTTTTTTCTATATTCCACCCGATAAAAAATCTGATGCAGCCTCTTTCACCCAAAACTATTGATGAACTCGCGCGAGGTGTGCCCGATGCTTTTCGTGTAGCGTTCGAGGCATATGCAGGCAGAATAATGCGCTTCGCCCAGCGATACATAGACGATGTGCCTCAGTGTGAGGAAGTAGTACAGGAAGTTTTTTTTAAACTGTGGAAGAAAAGACATTCAATACAAAACCCTGAGACATTTGAATCATACCTTTTTACCATAGCCAAAAACCACATATACAATGTGCTGCGACGCAAAGTATATCAGCAGGCATTTCAAGACTACAACATGTCGCACCTGCTCAAAGAGACGCACAACATAGAACTGGAGCAGGATTTCACTGAATTGTTTATTCTAATCAAGGCCATTACCAAAACACTTCCGGAGCAGCGAAGGAACGTGTTTATTCTTAGCCGGTTTGAAGGCTGCTCCAATAAAGAAATAGCGAAGAAATTGGGCATATCGGTCAACACCGTGGAGACCCACATGCGGCTTGCGCTAAAAAAATTTAGAGCAATACTTAAAAAGCATGATTATTTGCTGCCATTGCTGCTGGTGGGGTGGTATTGGTAGGCAGCTGCAATAGAACCAGCGGAACAAGCCTGACTTAGTGTGGAATTGCCTTCCGCCTGAATACCAAATAATCCACAAAAATTGTGATGGGAGTGGCGCATTTTCACCATCTCAAATTTTTCTTTCCTGCCATACGCCGGCGGTCGCCATTAATCGAAACAGCTTCATTATCACCCTATTACCCCAAAACAGCATTTACACATCTCGATGCCTGAGAAGTGAACAAATCGACACCGTGTCGACGGTCCGTGGCACATTTGTGGCTTTTTCACCCGTAGAAATAAAACCACCACAATCCACTTCACTCATGCGCATAGCACCAAAAATAATGACAGGGCTCGCCATAGGCACTCTGGCCGCAGCAGGCATTCGGCGATACATTCGCTCCTCCATTGATATATCCGGACAAAACATCCTCATCACCGGCGGGGCACGCGGGCTGGGACTGGTGATGGCGCGCAAGCTGGTGAAGGAAGACGCTCAGGTAATCATCTGCTCGCCTAATGAACAGGAACTGATAGAGGCCAAAAAAGAACTAAGCCATATCGAGGGGCGTGAAGTGATCACCATCACCTGCGACATCACCAACGGCAACGACGTACGCCATATGTTCAGCCAGATCAGAGAGGCTTGTGGCGATGTGGATGCGGTAATCAACAACGCCGGAATAATAGAAGTAGGACCCTACGAAGCCATGACTAAGCGTGACTTCGAGGAAGCCATGAAGGTGCATTTCTGGGGCGCATTTCATGTGATAGAACAAGCATTGCCGGCTATGAAAGAGAAAAATGCAGGCAGAATAGTCAACATTATATCCATCAATGGCAAGGTGAGCTTCCCACATCTCCTGCCCTATACCGTAAGTAAATATGCCTTGTCGGGCTACTCGGAAGGACTGACCACCGAGTTGGCCCAATACAACATCAGCGTGACCTCGGTATATCCTGGCCTGATGCGTACAGGCAGTCCGCGCAATGTAGACGTGAAAGGAAAGCACGAAAAAGAATACGCCTGGTTCAAAATCGCCGATTCACTTCCATTGCTTTCTATGAGTGCAGAGCGGGCGGCAGGTAAGATCATACGCGCCATGAAAGCACGGGATAATACGCTGATGCTGGGCCTGCCTACCAAGCTGGCCGTGGCCATGGAAGGATTGTTCCCCGGGGTGAATCTTTCCCTCTTTGCGCTGGCCAACAAATGGCTGCCCGACTACGACGCCACAGGCCACGTCAGTCGCAAAGGATATGAAAGCAAGTCGGAAGAAAGTGAGTCGGCACTGGCAGAGCCTGCCGACAGGGCGGCGGAAGAAAACAATGAAAATATTCAACCATCATAGTGTATAACCAAAAATCAGAATTATTATGAACACAGAAAAAAAGTATACGATGATCACCGGTGCCACCAGCGGCATCGGCTACGAACTCACCAAGCTGTTTGCCAAAGACGGTCACAACCTGATACTGGTGGCCAGAACACAGGTAGACCTGGATAAATGCGCTGAGGAGATGCGCCAGCACGGGGTGGAAGTGTATACCATCTCCAAAGACCTGATGAAGCCTGAGGCGCCTTACGAAATATTTGACGAAGTAAAAGAGCGTGGCATTGTGGTCGATATTTTAGTCAATGACGCGGGGCAGGGTGAGTACGGTTTATTTATAGACAACGACCTGCAACGCGAGCTGGATATAATTCAGCTGAACGTGATCGCGCTCACTGTGCTCACCAAATTGTTCGTAAAAGAAATGGTAAGTGCAGGCTCGGGAAAAGTGCTGAACCTGGCATCGATAGCCTCTAAAATACCCGGTCCATGGCAGGCGGTATATCACGGCACCAAAGCCTATGTACATTTTCTCACAGAGGCCATACGTCAGGAACTGAAAGACACCGGCGTAACGCTGACCAGTCTGCTGCCTGGCGCTACCGATACCGACTTTTTTCACAAAGCCGACATGGAGCGCGCCAAGATTGTACAGGAAACCGACCTTTCCGACCCGGCAAAGGTGGCCAAAGATGGCTATGATGCACTCATGGCCGGCGACGATATGGTTATTTCCGGCTTCAAAAACAAGATGAATGTAAAGCTGAACACCGTGCTGCCAGACAGCATGGCTACCAAAAACCTTGGCAAGCTGCAGGAGCCTGTGGATAAGGACTAAAGGCTAAGACGACAAGCAAAGCATGACCAGAGCCCGGAATATTCCGGGCTTTTTTATTCATCCCTCGGCGCATCCAGGTCGCGCTGGCTTTCGCGGTCGCTCTCCCGCAGCTCGTTCTTCTTGCGCTTCACCTCGGCCCTGGTTGCTTCATTAATGCGGAAGTATTTATCGGTGTTTTCAAGATCCTTCTGTGAGTCCACCCCGGCCAGCACCTCCTGATGGTCGAGGTAGTGCTTGATGCCGTTGACCAGATCGGCCATGAAGGCGCCGTCTTTATACATTTCAAGCACGTGCCGCGGGCCCTCTAGATTGTCGGTGGTGGAGTCGGCGAAGGTGGAGCTGTACACCTTCGACACCAGCAGCCAAGGCGTAGCTGCTGTACGCAACACAGTATTTTCGCTGCGATTGCTGTCGTACAAGGCCATTCCGGTGGATATGCGCGATTCGGAATAGGTGCCGTCGGCAAAAAAGTGAACCAGGTGCGAACTGAACAGAATTTCTGAGTAGAAATAATGGCCTGTTTTGCCGATGATGAGCGAAAAGAGAAAGAGCAATGCCGGATAAAACACAGCGGAAAACATCTGCTCCAGCGTAGCGTCGGGCTCATAATTTACTACGTGAAAATAAAGGATAACGAAGGCTAAAAGACCGAGAAAGCTGCCCAGCACCACGGTAGCTGCCCGGAGTGTATTGAATGCTTTTGGCAGTGATACGGTCTCTACCTTTGGCTGTGTTTCCTGCATGGTTTCGCCCCTGAAGCTGCCCTTGTTTTCACTGCCTTCCAGCTCCAGCACCGGCCGCAACTCTTTGTAAGTCCTGTTGGGTATCTCTTTGTACCGCCTGTTGGTCATCTCCAATTCGTAGCAGCGAAAGAGGTCTTTGGGGTGCATGTTGAATTTGAGGTGTTCTTTGTATTCGCTCACCGCCGTTTCGAAATTCACCAGATCGGCACGGTAGCGGGCCAGTAATATGGCCAGCACTACTGAAATGGCGGCCAGCACAAAAAAGACGGTCAGGTAGAGCGCGACAGGCAGCTCTGGCAAGGGCAACTGTACACCCTGTAGCAGCAGCCAATTGCCCACAAGTGGCACGAGCAACGCAAAAATAATCAGCAGGGAAATGCTGAGCAGATCAAAAAACTTCGGCACTTCCTGATTGATCGTTTGCCTGCCTGGCCGATAGCGCATCCATACCACCCATGCGTATAGCAGAAGGCCAATACCGATCCAATCCAGCATCGCATCGCTCTGGAAAGTGATGAGGCCGACAGAAGAAGAAAACAGTGCCAGCAAATAAATGAGATAGGCAATGACGGTTTTGGCGCAGGCCGCCACCATTGTTTCTACTATGCTTCGGTAGCCGGGGGATAGAAACAAAAATTTTGGATACACACTGATGACCAGCCGGGATATGTACGACTTCTTTTCTTCAAAAGTAGGGTTCATGCGCTTCATGAGCATATCGGCCAGTTGCTCAGATTTATATTCATCGGTGAGGTCGGCAGGTACGCTGCGGCCGATCAGGAATCGGAAAAATTTCATTTCCGCCCTCTACGAGATACACAATGCCGGTAAAGAGAAACAAGAGCGATGCGCACATCACCACCCAGCCGCCGGCGCGGGAGGCGCTTTCCAGGGTAGCGCGCACATCGAGCAGCAGCAGTACACCGAGCAGGCATATCACCGCACCTTTTATTAAAATGACCACTCCCTCAAATACAAAAGGGTTTTTGATGCCGAGGGTATCTTTTCCGTAGTCAAAGGCCATGTCTGTGGTTTTTGGTTGAATTAAATCTGGTCATTCGCCAATGGCCATACAAGCTTTCTTCGCTGATTTATTTATAGAAACCCACTATGCTTATATGGCCCGTGTGGCTGCAGCTGAGTTGAAGATCGCACTTCTCCCTGAAATGCCAAACGCACACTTCGCCCTGCTGCACAAAAAAAGCCGGAAGGCCGTCACCGTTTTCCGACTTATGCAATTATATATTAAAGAATCTGGTCATCTGTGGTTGCATCAAACCGTGATGCTGCCTTCAACGCCATCGTCCATCCTTTTGCCTGCCACCGCACCGAGCAGCATTTTGATGCCCGCCAGCATGCCGCCATTTTTGGTATCCCAGTAGTGGCCTTCATCAGGGATGAACTGAATGACACTGATCCGCGGGTCATCTTTACCTTCGGTAAACCAGGTTTTGTCAACAAAGCTCCAAAGCTCGTCAATTCGTTCTTTGTCCTTTGTGACTTTCACCCGGCCGCGCAGTTCGAGAAAGCCTGAATGAGCGGATGATTGGAAATAAAGCGTGACGTGCGGATCCTGTGCCAGCTCCTCATTTTTCTGACTGTTCACACCGCTCAAAAACCAAATACTGCCATTGTCGTCGGCTTTTTGTGCGGCCATTGGCCTTGCGCTGATTTCTTCAGAACCCTGTGCCCGGGTACAAAAAAAGCATGATTTTGCTTCGTCCACTATTTCCTGAATTTTTTCGATGGCATTTCTGCCACGCAAGTCCTTATGCTTGTCGTCTTGTACGTGTGCGTCTTTGGTGTTCATCATTTTTTGGTTTGGTTGATAAAATATGAAGCCTGTGAAAGCAGAAAATGTTTGGCGCCGGCCAGCTTTTCACCTATAAGTCGAGAAAATGCCTGCCGGTATGACTATCGTCTGACATGGTGATGTGCGGTGCTTTGAGCTTTCAGCCTTGAGCTTTGAGCTTTTTTTGCCGTTCTTTTCGTACTATTCTCTAAACCCTTTGATGTATGCCCAACCAACCCGGCCACAGCGCGCTGCTTACCGATCTTTATCAAGTCACCATGGCCCAGGCCTATTTTTCCTCCGGTCTGCATCAGCGCCAGGCAGTGTTTCATCTGTATTTTCGCTCGCTTCCGTTCAATGGCGGCTATGCCATAGCGGCGGGTTTGGAGCAGGCCATTGCATTCCTGCAGCATTTCGCCTTTTCCGAAGACGATGTAGACTATTTGCGCAGCCTGAATGGCAATGACGACAAGCCATTGTTCACCCGTGACTTTCTACAACACCTTACCGAAATGCGCTGGCAGTGCAGCCTGGCGGCGGTACCAGAGGGAACAGCCGTTTTTGCCCATGAGCCGCTCGTGCGGGTGACGGGGCCCATATTGCAATGCCAACTCATAGAAACGGCGCTGCTGAACATCATTAATTTTCAGACGCTTGTGGCCACCAAAGCGGCAAGAATATGTCAATCGGCCAATGGGAAACCTGTCATGGAGTTTGGCCTGCGACGCGCACAAGGCCCCGACGGGGGTCTCTCGGCCAGTAGGGCGGCATATATTGGCGGGTGCCAGTCGACCTCCAATGTGCTGGCCGGCAGCATGTATGGCATACCCGTAAGCGGCACCCACGCCCATAGCTGGGTGATGGCCTTTGAGCAGGAGATTGATGCCTTTAGAGCCTTTGCCCGAACGATGCCCAACAATGCCGTGCTGCTGGTCGATACCTACGACACGCTGGAAGGAATTAAGACAGCCATTGTGGTAGGCCATGAACTCAGAGAAAAAGGGCAGCAACTGGCCGGCATCCGTCTAGACTCCGGCGATCTGGCATACTTCAGTCGCCGTGCGCGCCAAATGCTTGATGAGGCAGGGCTGCATGAAACCAAAATAGTTGCCAGCAACGATCTTGATGAACATATCATTCAAAGCCTGGAAGCTCAAAATGCTGCCATCGACCTGTTGGGCGTGGGCACCAAGCTGGCCACCGCTTACGACCAGCCCGCGCTGGGCGGTGTATATAAACTATCTGCCATTCAGGATGAATCCGGCCAGTGGCAAAATCGCATAAAGCTGTCGGAGCAGACGGTAAAAATTAACAACCCGGGCATACAGCAAGTCACGCGGTTTGTGAAAGAAGGCGTGTTTGCGGCCGATGCCATACACGACCAGCGCACCCCACTGCACGGGCAGGTAACTATTGTAGACCCTGCAGACAGCCTGCGAAGAAAACAATTGAATACCGAAGACTATGAACTGTCACAACTGCTCGTTCCTGTGTACGACGATGGCCGATGCGTATATGAATCGCCTGCACTGAGTGCCATTCAGGCACGTTCTAAGCAACAGTTGTCTATGCTTGATGCCAGTGTAAAGCGGCTTGTAAATCCGCATATTTACATAGTAGGCATGGAGCGCAGTCTGTTCGACGAGAAGACCCGGCTGATCATGCAATTGCGCAATGGCTGAAGACTGTAATCTCTGTTAAATATTTTCACACCTCAACAATCCCTGCTTCATATAATGCGAGCCTTTATAATTGTAGACCTTCAGAATGACTTTCTGCCAGGCGGATCTTTGGCGGTAGCAAATGGCGATGCCATCATCCCCGTCATCAACCGTCTGAAGAACAAATTCGACATTGTGATCGCCACTCAGGACTGGCACCCGCCCGACCACGGCAGCTTTGCCGCCAACCACCCCGATAAAAGTATAGGAGACACTATTGACCTGAACGGTTTGGAGCAGGTACTTTGGCCGGCCCACTGCGTACACCACACGCCGGGTGCATCATTTGCTTCGGCATTCGATGTGAGCGGCATCCACAGGGTTTTTCAGAAAGGAACCGACACCAGCATAGATTCTTACAGTGGCTTTTTCGACAACGGACATCAGAAAGATCTTGGTCTGCAGCAATACTTGCAGCAGCTTGGTGTAAAGCAAATCTTCGTTGCCGGCCTGGCCACCGATTTTTGCGTGAAATTTACGGCCCTCGATGGTGCCAGGTGCGGATTTGAGACCAGCGTGATTGTCGATGCCGTAAAAGCAGTGAACCTGAATGAGAACGATGGACGTCGCGCATTCGATGAAATGGGAGCGGCCGGTATTCGCTTGCTGGAAAGCAGCGAAATATAAAGACAGCAACATCTGACGCGGTTGGTTAACGTTTTGTTTATCAAAAATGGCGTGTAGGCAAACAGATACTTTTCCGTCTGTATAAACGTTTTGAAATATGCAATTTCAATAAAATTTGGCACAGATTGAGCCATTTTTTATTCACGTTGCTGGCCATAGTTGTTTTTTTATCTATCAGATAGAAAAATAATATTGTACGCTTATTACGATTATTTATATTTGATACAAAGAATTATAAAATGGATAAGAAGAGAGCAAACGCAAAATATTCTGATGGGAATAAGAATGTTGAGTTGAATGTTTCTATTTTTTTATGGGAAGAAGATTCAGTATTTTTTGTCTATTCACCAGCTTTAGATTTAACAGGTTATGGTTTAACTAGAGAAGAGGCTAAAGAATCTTTTGAAACCATACTCCACGAATATATAGTCTATACACATAACAAGAAAACTATTTATATTGAATTAGAAAAACTTGGTTGGGCTGTGAATAAGAGAAAGAAAAGAGTTGTTTCTCCAGATTTTGAAGATATGTTGGCTGATAATGATCATTTTAAAGAATTATTTAAATCTAAGGACTTAATTAGAGATTCATCTAATATTAATTTAGAACTTGCATAAATGTCTACTAAGCACCTGAGAAATGTTTCTATATCTCAATTGGAATCGTTTCTAGAGCTTTGTCTATGCAAATTCATTAAAAGCAAAAATGGTCACGCCCAATATACCAGGTCTGATTTAACAAGACCCTTGATATTCCAAAATCATATTGAACCAGTACCTGAATTTATAGTTCAAAACATTTTAAGAGGTTTAGGGTATTCTAAAAAGGATTTTCACGATATTCTTGAACACAAAAAGGAAGTGGTAAAAGTTGGTAGCAAGTACCAAATTAGAGACACGGTGAAAAAGAAGTAAGTGACTTTTGAAAAAGGCCAGCGCATTGCATTGATGCCATTTTCAATTTTTAATTGAGTAAGTTTCTTAATTATTGTTAACATCTTTTAACAAAACGCCGGTAGCTTTGTACCGATTTATTTGTCAGTTTCGTTGCCCAGGCTAAAGGAGACGAACTTTATATGCTGCAGGGCTTACACTATTCATGTCATAATATATTTACACTGCGCCATTTTTTCTTATTTGTTCTGGCCTTTGGCTCACTGCTAATGGCTTCTACCAATGGCTTTTCGCAAGCAGGCAAGTACGTAACGGTGAAAGGTTATGTGATTGCCTCTGAAGATGCCAGCGCGCTCACCGGCGTCCATATTTACGCACGCGGGGCCAATACGGGCACTGTCACGCGCGGCGAAGGGCTTTTCAGCATTGTGGCACTTGCCAATGATACACTGGTATTTTCTTCTGTGGGCTACTCCGCAGAGCACATTGCACTGTCGGGGTATGATTCAAAAACCATAGAGATGCTGGTACGGCTGAAACCGGAAATACGCGAGCTGCCCGGCCTTACCATACAAGACAGCCCCCTGCTCGACTATATGATGCGAAGCGATTTCGACCGCATGAGGCTGCCATGGCGACACCCCCCACCGCAGCGCGACGATATAGATGTACCCATAGGAAGCACCAGCTATGGGCCCATCTCATTCCTGAGCAAAGAGGCCAAAGAAAAACGCAGGTTGCTGAAGAAATACAAGGTGGAACAGCAGGAAAAAGTATATACCACCACCGTAAACGATGATTCGCTACGGGCAGCTTTTATGGAGCGATACGCCATAAGCCGCAGGGAATTTGATGATTTTATTATTCATTTCAACAGAAGCCCCATCCCCATGAACACCCAGGACCCCAAAAGTATAGCCGCCGCTATGCACCGCGAATATTTAAAGTATAAGTCGCGGATAGAGGACTAATGTTTTTAAACCGTTAAAACGGTTCGGTTCCGCATCGTGCTTTTAATATCCCAAATCTTAAACCGTTGAAACGGTTTGATTTTCCGACACGTTTTTCCATAGCCCACGGTTTAAACCGTGGGCTATGAATGGCATCCATTATATATAATGGTTTTAACCATTTTCTATAAAGGCAATTTCCTCTTCCGCGAACCCTAAGTATTGGCAAATAGGAATTATCCAATTTTTCAACAGGCTCTTTCGGTTTTTCAGCGTTGGCTTTGCGTGTCGGCAAAACCAAATGTGCCTGTTTGTGCGGTGGGCTTTCTTTGTATGCCGCAGAATAAGGCTACAAAAACAACATGGCCTGAATATTAAGCTGGCCACTGCGTGCGTCTTTGCCTTCGTCTGCAAGCGTGGTGGAGGAGCGGTACTCTGTCGTAAGCTTGGCGTTGTGCCCGAACAGCATCAGATTCAGTCCTACGCCATAGCTGTTGGCTGTATTGTCGTACTTGTCGCAGCCGCGTGAGCTCCACGTCACATAGGGCTGCAGGCGCAGGGCCTGGGCGCCCGGCAGCAGATAGCCTACCTGGGCGTAGGCATTATTACCAGTGGCATACACATCGGAGCGCACGTAATCTTTGCCGTAGTTGAACTTGTAAAAAACAGCGTAGGCCGAGATGGCACCGTTGGCGCCTATGGGCGCATCGTAAAAGGCATCAATGGCAAAATGCCGTACATCTTGAAGCTGCACGGTGCTGTCTTGGGCAATATGAACACTACCTCCGGGATGGCTAAAAAAGCCTGCTCCCACGTTAAATACCTTTTTGGCACCCAGGTATGTACCGGTGCGATAAGGCAATTCATTGGATTCCTTTTCTAAAAACTGATAATCGGCATAGCCTTGTACAGTATAGCCTGCCTGCTCCGGAAAATAGTACTTTCCCACATAGCCCGTACTGCCCGGCTCACCGGCAAAACCGGCCACATCCAGCGAATGCGTCAGCGGATCGTTCAACGACAGGTGGTAGTTCAGCCGGTTGAAGCGTCCCTTAATGAATATCCCAAGATGCCTGCCAAACTGATCGCTCAGCCCCAACTGTGCCCATGCCTGCCGGTAGTTGTCGTACGTGAGAAAGTTGAGCGTGCCTGCATTGCTTATGCGCGACAAGCCATTGAAGTAGTGAAGCCCGGCCCCGGCGTGCAAATATTCTCCCGCCAGCTTTACCTGCCCCCATGCACCGTGCAGAAAGAGCTGCGTCTGCGACGACTGACCCGTAGGATGCAGTCCGTCGGCGGTTAGATTATTCACCCCAAAGTGCGTGAGCAACAGAATTTTATCATCCAGCTTCGCATACGTAAGCACGCGCACCCGCTTTAGCGCAGGCGTTATTTTTGTCGAACCACCCTCACCTTCCTGTACATTCACAGCAAATTGATTCCAGTTGATGATCCGTAGATAATTTTCGCCCCTATCTCCCAGGCGCAGGGTGAAAGGTGTGTATTTGGCTTTGGGCACGGGGGGTGCCAGCGCATCAAAATCTGTCTCTTGCGCCTTTGCCACAGGGTGAATGAAGAGAATGAAAATGAACGGGAGTACAAACTTCATTATCTCGCTTTTTCCGCAAAATTATAAGCCGCCGGGCACAGGTAAAATGAGCCAGGTCATGAAACGCTCAAACATTGCAGCCAAAAACAGTAGTAGTGGTGGACATACGGGCCAGATGGTGTGGGGAACACTCCGGCGCAATATGCGTGGTGTGGTGAGATGAAGTTCGCGTGAGCCTACTTACCTACCAGCTCCGGGTGATCCACTTGCACAAGTGCCATAAATTCATCGTCGAACTTGGCCAGATAGAGGGTTTTTGCTTTTGACAATTGCTCCGTTGTCAGCCCTTTGCAATTGCGAAAATCGGCTTTGTAAAGGTTGGCGTTTGTGAAGTCGGCACCTGACACGTAAGCCCCGGAAAGGTTGGCTTCCATCAGGAATGCATTGGTGAAATTGGCCTTGATCAGGAAGGCATTTTCAAAGTTTGATTTGATGAGATAGGTATCTTTGAAGTTGGCGCCATTGGCATAGGCCCTGCTGAGGTTCGACTGATTCATGTTGCAGTTTTCGAAGTTGGTCTGGTTTAGCCGCGCACCCTCCATGTTCACATCGATCAGTATCGAGTTGAACAGATTGGCATAGTTGAGGTTGGCCTCCAACAGCTTCACATAATTGAGGTTGGCGCGTACCAGGTAGCAGTGCGACAGGTCTATGTTGCAGATCTTGTTGCGATTGAGCCGCTTGATATTACCCACCGTTCGGAACGCTGCCTCCTCTGACTCCCAAAGCCGGAAATCGTCAATTTCATCTTTGTACGTGCGAATACGCAGCCTGCGCTCGCCCGTCTTGTTCAGCCACACGATAAGAATACCCAGCACCAGAATGTCGAATATCATTCCATGTGCCTCGGCAAGCACCTGACCGAAAAAGTCATGAAAATCTTGCTGATAATAAGGAAGACTTATGGAGAGAACGAAAATTGAAATGAAAACGAGTACAATGGAAGAGGTAAGAATGGGGCTCTCTGAAATTGCAGAAATCCGCTTCCCTATCTCACTTATCCTATCCTTAGCCGTCATCCCTTGCAAAACAAAAAGTCATTGTAACGTCACACTAAATTAAGTTCTTTAATCTTCCGTACAAGGGTTTCATTAATTTTTCTGTACGACTCCACCGTCCATCCGGCCACGTGAGGGGTGAAAATGACGTTGTCCATTTCGAAAAGCTGCTCCAACACATCCTTCTCCTCCTCCGTCCACTTTTTCGGCTTTTCATTCTCCAGCACGTCCAGGCCGGCCGCAAGCACTTTGCCGATTTTCAGCTGGTGCAGCAGGCTCTTTAGCGACAGTATTTCGCCGCGGGCAGTATTGATCAGTGTCACGGGTTTTTCGAACCGGCTCAGAAAGTCATCGTTCACATAAAGTCTTGTCTCCTCCGTGAGTGGTACGTGAAAACTCACCACATCGGCCTGCGCATAGATCTGCTCCAGCGTGGCCTCCTGCGCATACACATCGCCATACTGCACTTTGTATTTGTCGTAGGCCAGCACCTTGCAGCCAAATCCGCTCAGCCGTTGGGCCACGGCCTTCCCCATGTATCCGTAGCCGATAAGGCCTACGGTGCGGTGCATCAGCTCTATCCCTCTATTGCCCTCACGGTCCCACACGTGCTGGCGCACCTGGGCATTGCCCTGGCATATTTTGTTGAACAGATTGAGTATGAGGCCGAGCGTGTGTTCGGCCACGGCATCGCGGTTGCCCTCCGGCGCATTGAGAATGGTGACAGACCGCTCGGCCGCACATTCCAGGTCTATAAGGTCTACGCCTGCACCAGAGCGGGCAATGAATTGCAGCTGCGTACCTGCGCTTATCAGTTCACGGTCTATGTACGTCTTGCTGCGCACCACTATCCCGGTGTAGTCGCCAAGGCGGTCTATGATTTCCTGCCGGGTGATCTTCGGCTCATAATCGGCCTGATAGCCGATGGACTCAAACAGCGGCACGATGCTCTCGTGCATGGAGTCGGAGATAAGTATTTTTTTTTGCATGTATCAGAAATTAAAAAGCATATGCGCTACCATAAAATATACTGCCAGGCCGAGCAAGTCGATGGTAGTGGTGATGAACGGGCCGGATGCCAAGGCAGGATTGAAGCCCACCTTGCTCAGCACCAAGGGGATGATGGTGCCCAGCATAGAGGCCAGCAATACCACAGAAAACAGTGCGATGGACACTACGAAGGCCAGGGTATCTTCATTGGTAAAGTAGATAAATAAATAAACCAGCCCGGCCAGCACCACGCCATTGAGCAGTGCCACAGCCAGCGTCTTAAAGAATTTTTTCCAGGTGTTGTCTGCAAAGGCCGGTGCCGAAGCCAGGCTTTGCACCACCAAGGCCGACGACTGTATGCCCACGTTGCCGCCGGTAGCCATTATGAGCGGGATAAAAAATGCCAGGGCCGTCACCTTTGCCAGGTCTTCCTCAAATATGCCAATAAATCGGGCGCCCACGAAGCCGCCCACCAGCCCGATCACCAGCCATGGCAGCCGGGCCCTCGACAGCCGGAATATGCTGTCGCGCTCCACTACATCTTCAGATATACCGGCCATCAAATTGCGCTCCTGCTCGGCCAGCTCCGTGATCACGTCCAACACATCATCTACCGTGATCCTCCCTACGAGTTTGTCCTGTACATTCACCACAGGTATGGCTTCCAGATCGTAGCGCTGCATCATCTCGGCCACTTCTTCCTCTTTCTGAAAGGTATACACCGCCTCTACATCTTTCTCGTAAATGTCGGCTACACGTGTTTTGGGTTCGGCCAGCAGTATGCGCTTGAGCGATACACGTCCCGCAAGATGGCCGTCTTCATCCACCACATACACCGAAAAAATCTTGCGCACGTGCTGCGCCTGCCGCCTTATTTCTGCTATGCACTCATCTACATCCCAGTTGAGCTGGGCCTTTACCAGCTCTTTGGCCATGAGGCCACCGGCGCAGTCCTCATCGTATCGCAGTAGCTCTATGATGTAGTCGGCCTTTTCCTCGTCCTCCAGGCTGATGATCACCTCTTCGCGCCGCTTCACAGGCAGCTCGTTGAGTATGTCGGCAGCATCATCTGTCTCTACCAGTTCTATGAAATCGGCTATCTCTTCTGAAGAAAAACTGGACAGGAAGCGGGGCCTGATGTCCTCATCCAGTTCGCGGATGATCTGCGCCCCTACCCGCTTGTCGAGCAGGCTTATCACAAATTTTGAATCTTCGGCATCGAAGCCCTCCAGCAACTTGGAGATGTCTTCATGGCGCACATCGCGAAGCGACTCCCGTACAAACTGCGCATCGTGCTCACGTACGGCTTCACGAAATTTTTCAAAAAATTCCTGAGACAGCACAAATGCAGTTACGTTTTCCAATGGGCTTCGAATTGTGTGGTGAGATGGATAAAATCCTCGACGGAAAGCTGCTCGGCACGTAGCCCCATCATCGGGTCTTCGCGCAGTTCTGCCGGCAAATTTATTGGTTTTAGCGCATTGCGCAAGGTCTTGCGGCGGTTTTGAAATGACTGCTTCACCACCCTTACAAAAAGCGCTTCATCGCATGAAAGCTTCTTGCGCTCATTGCGCACCAGGCGTATGACGGCCGACTCCACCTTGGGCGGTGGATAGAAAACACCCGGCGATACTTTAAAGAGCAACTCTATATGATAATAAGCCTGTAGCAGCACGCTCAATATGCCATAGGCCTTGCTGCCCGGCGGCGACGCCAGACGCTCCGCCACTTCGCGCTGTATCATGCACACCACCTCCGGCACGTCATCGCGCAGGGTGAGTAGCTTGAAAAAGATCTGGCTGGATATGTTGTATGGGAAATTTCCAATAAGGGCAAAACATGCCTCTGGTAACTGCTGCCGCGACAATTGTAAAAAATCAGCCTGCAGCAGTGCGAAGTCATCGCTGGCGAAGTGGGTTTTGAGATAATCCACAGACTCGCCATCTACCTCCACCAGCAGCAGTGCCACCTCCTGCCTCTGCAGCAAATGGCGCGTGAGCACTCCTGTACCCGGCCCTACCTCTACCACCGACCGGCAGCCATGAGGGAGCGTAAGGCTGCTCACTATTTTTTTTGCTATGTTTTCGTCGCGCAGGAAATGTTGGCCCAGGCGCTTTTTTGGTCGTACGGAGGTCATACGACAAATCTCTATAAAAAAACCTTTAAATTGCGCGGATTCAAGCCTTAAACCAAAATCACCTTTTTAAGCCCCGGGCTCAATGACAATTTTTATAAACACGGCTCCATATGCAAGCGGAAGATCAAAAGCAAAACAATAAACCCATCATCGGCATCACGCTGGGCGACATCAACGGCATCGGACCGGAGGTGGTGATCAAAGCGCTGGAAGACCCACGCATTCTCAGCTTATTTACCCCAGTGATATACGGCTCTACCAAGGTGCTGTCTTTTTACAGAAAGATGTTTCAGATGGACGACTTCCAATACAGCCAGTCGAAACCCGGAACACCCCTGCACCCCCGGCGTATAAATGTGGTGAACTGCTGGCAGGAAATGATAGAAATAAAAGCCGGTCAAGAAACTGCCGAAGGCGGCAAGTGTGCATTGCTGGCTTTGGAGCAGGCCATGGCCGACCTCATCAGCGGCCATATCGATGCGCTTGTTACAGCGCCCATCAATAAAAACAACATACAAAGTGAGCAATTCAAGTTTATCGGCCATACGGAGTACATCACTAAAAAATTTGGCGTGGAGCACAGCCTCATGATGATGGTGTCGGAAGAATTGAAGGTGGGGCTGGTGACAGACCATATGGCACTCAAAGATGTGCCGGGAGCCATCACCAAGGGGCTGATAGAGAAAAAGCTGAACGTGATGATCAAGGCACTCAAGGAGGATTTTGGATTGGAAAAACCGCGCATTGCCGTGCTCGGGCTCAACCCCCACGCGGGAGAAGACGGTCTGCTGGGCGATGAAGAAAAAAATGTGATAGAACCTGTACTGACAGAGTACCGGCGAAAAGGCCACTTGGTGTTTGGTCCCTATCCTTCCGACGGCTTTTTTGGTGCATTGCAGCACGAAAAAGTAGACGGCATACTGGCTATGTACCACGATCAGGGACTCATACCCTTCAAGCTGCTGCACTTCGAAAATGGCGTGAACTACACGGCCGGCATACCCAAAGTGCGTACCTCACCCGATCATGGCACGGCTTATACCATAGCCGGGAAAAACGTAGCCAACCCGGAATCTATGCGCGAGGCCATGTACATGGCGGCCAATATTGTGCGGTTCAAAAATCTGATGAAGGAAGAAATTTCCCTCTGATTTTCATTTTTGTAAATAGTGTAATATCGCTACCTTTGCCGACCAATTGAGAAAAGGGCTATTTCCATGCGTATTTTGGACGAGTTCCACATCGACATATTCAAGCTTAAGCCGGGTGTTTATCAGTACGACTACACCATCGGCGATGCGTTCTTTGCAGAATTTGATCAGGACCTGGTGAACCAGGGAGCGCTGTCTGTGGCATTGAAGCTGGACAAGCAGGATACCTTTATCGAGCTCAATTTTGACATAAAAGGCCAGGTACAGCTCACCTGCGACCGCAGTCTGGATACCTTCATGCATCCGGTGGCGATACAGGAGCACCTTATACTGAAGTATGGAGATGAAGCCGAAACGGTTTCAGAAGAATTTGAGATTATTCCCGCCAATGCGATGGCTATCAATGTGGCGGAGTATATATATGAGTTTGTGGCGGTGTCTATTCCTTTGAAAAGGCTGCACCCAAGGTTTGACCCCGACGAAGAAGGCGAAGACCTGGTGTACTCTACAGGAGAGCAGGCACCTCAGGAAGACGAAACGCCGGACCCCCGGTGGGAAGCATTAAAAAACCTTAAAAAAGAACAGAAATAAAAAAATAATACGATGGCACATCCTAAAAGAAAGACCTCAAGAACCCGCAGAGACAAGCGTCGTACGCATGTGAAAATAAGGGAAAAGAACCTGGTGGTATGCCCCAGCACAGGCGAATACCACTTGCCTCACCGTGCACACTGGCACGAAGGCAAGCTTTACTACAAAGGCAAAGTGGTGATGGAAAAAGAGGTTTTGGTTTAAACAACGCAGGGGGAAATTCCCCCTTTTTGTTTGGCGGTCTCCCGCATCTGATACCTTCGGGCAGTATCAAAGCTTTATAAATAAAGGCTCGATCTGCCACCGTGGCTCCATAGCCACTACCATTTTACCACAGCATATCCTTACATATTTTTGTACTGACAGAACATGGCTTCGACCGCAGACTTTAAAAACGGGCTTTGTCTGGAATTCAATAATGACCTGTATACCATTGTTGAATTTCAACATGTGAAACCCGGCAAAGGTGGCGCATTTGTGCGCACCAAACTCAAGAGCCTCACCACAGGCAAAGTAATCGACAACACCTTCAACTCTGGCGTAAAAGTGACCACCGCACGCATAGAGCGCCGACCGCATCAATACCTGTACAAAGACGACCTCGGCTTTCACTTTATGGACAGCGGCACTTTCGAGCAGGTGAGTCTTTCGGAAGACCTGGTGCAGTGGCATGAACTGATGAAGGAAGGGCAGGAAGTGGAAGTGGTGTATCATGCCGAAACAGAGCGCCCGCTGAGTGTGGAGTTGCCGCAATTTGTAGAATTGCTGGTGACATATACAGAGCCCGGCATCAAAGGCGATACCGCCACCAACACCACCAAACCCGCCACTTTAGAGACGGGAGCCGTCATTCAGGTGCCCTTGTTTATCGATCAGGATGAGAAAATCAGGATCGATACACGCACGGGTACTTATTATGAAAGAGTGAAGAAATAGATTGTCATTTCAGTAATTATTGCTATTATGGAGCGCTGTCAGGCCTTTTGGCCTTAGTCGGGGCTGAACATATTTTACATTTTTCAATTGATAAGCTGTATGGCAATGCCTGCGTCTGACGGCGACCAATCAAAAAAGCAAATCGTTCGGCCGAGCGGCTGCTTTTGCAGATGATGTGAGGCGTACAAAAATATTTATGTGCTGTGGGTCTGATAATGATCTAAGCACGCTGATGAAGCATCAATAAATTTCGCCCCGGGGGCTACAGTGAGACTTACTTTAAATTAAACGCACAACAATGAAAGCAAAAGAAATAAGGGATCTCATCGATTTTATATCCCAATCCGATTTGGATGAAGTGAACATAGAGACACCGGAGTTTAAAATATCAGTACGAAAAAATTCCGCCTCCCAGTCCGTCAAATCAGATAGTCAGGAAAATGCGAATGATTTTCATTCAGACAAAAATCGGATGAAGCCTGCCTCCGATCATACAGAACAACCCGCCCAATCCAAACCAGAGAGTCAAAGCAAGTACATCCCCATTAAGTCGCCCATGATCGGCACATTTTACGAAAGCCCCAACCCAGAGTCTGCACCGTTCTTATCGGTCGGAGACCAGGTGAAAGCCGGCCAGACCGTGTGCATCATCGAAGCCATGAAGCTATTCAATGAAATAGAATCTGAGGTATCGGGCAAAGTGGTAAAAATACTGGTCGACAACTCATCTCCCGTAGAGTTCGACCAACCACTGTTCCTTGTTGACCCTTCTTAATTCTGTAGCACCCAAAAATCCGATTGCTGTGTTCAAAAAAATTCTGATTGCCAACAGGGGCGAAATCGCCCTGCGCATTATACGTACATGCCGCGAAATGGGCATACGCACGGTAGCTGTTTACTCCACTGCCGATCGCGAAAGCCTGCACGTTCGATTTGCCGATGAGGCTGTATGCATTGGCCCGGCACCAAGCGGCACCTCCTATCTCAACATTCCCAACATAATAGCCGCTGCCGAAATAACCAATGCCGATGCCATACATCCGGGCTATGGTTTTCTGGCCGAGAACGCCGAGTTCTCCAGAGTCTGCGAAGAGTACAACATCAAATTTATAGGGCCAAAGCCGGAGATGATCCGGAAGATGGGCGACAAGATCACTGCAAAAGAAACCATGCGCAACGCGGGTGTACCCACCGTACCCGGCTCCGATGGTCTAATCGAGTCTATTGAAGAAGGGCTCAGGTTGTCCAAAAAGATTGGCTACCCGGTCATACTGAAAGCAACTGCCGGTGGTGGTGGCAAGGGTATGCGCATTGTGAAAGATGAAGGAGAATTTAAAAAAGGCTGGGATGCCGCACGCATGGAAGCCGGTGCTGCCTTTGGCAACAACGGACTGTATCTTGAAAAATTTGTGGAAGAGCCCCGCCATGTAGAAATACAGGTAGTGGGCGACCAATACGGCACAGTGTGCCACCTCTCCGAGCGCGACTGCTCTATACAGCGACGCCATCAGAAGCTTGTGGAAGAGACCCCCTCGCCCGTGGTGGATGACGAAATGAGAGACGCCATGGGTGCCGCAGCCATCAAAGGCGCGTCGGCCATCAACTATGAAGGGGCAGGCACCATAGAGTTTCTGGTCGACAAGCATGGTGACTTCTACTTCATGGAAATGAATACCCGCATACAGGTAGAGCATCCGATCACGGAGCAAGTCACCAATTTCGACCTTATCAAAGAGCAAATAAAAGTTGCTGCCGGAGAAAAAATATCGGGTAAAAACTATTTTCCTCAGCTTTTCTCCATGGAATGCCGCATCAATGCGGAAGATCCGGCCAAAGATTTCAGGCCCAGCCCGGGCAAGATCACCTCGTTGCACATACCGGGTGGCCAGGGTGTGCGTGTAGATAGCCACGTATATGCTGGCTACACCATACCGCCCAACTACGACAGCATGATCGCCAAGCTGATCGTAACAGCCACCTCGCGCGAAGAATGCATAGTGCGTATGAAGCGGGCGCTGGAGGAGTTTATCATTGAAGGCATCAAAACCACCATACCATTTCATAAAAAACTAATGGACGACCCGGTATTCAGATCAGGTAATTTCACGACCAAATTTCTGGAAACGTTCGACTTTTCGACGCTTTAGGTATTTCCATTTTTTGTCAAGATCATTTTTTTTCTGCTTATCAGGGATAGTGTATGAGCAATCAAATACCCTCGGCCATCGTGATGGTAAGGCCTTCCACATTTGGTTATAATGAGCAAACTGCAGAGACCAATGCCTTTCAGGAACCGGTAACAGACGAAAGCAAGGAGGCCGTGTTGCGACACGCACGCGCCGAATTCGATGCCCTGGTGGCGTCGCTGCAGTCGGCCGGCATAGTGGTGTATGTATTTGACGAAAGCCCAAAAGACCGTACACCAGACGCGCTATTTCCCAACAATTGGATATCGATGATGCCGGATGGCACCGTAGTGCTGTACCCGATGATGGCACCAAACCGACGACTGGAACGCCGCAAAGATGTGATCGACACCATTGAAAAAGACTTTGTGGTAGGCCGGGTGCAGGACTATTCACACCTAGAGCAGCAAAACGTTTTCCTCGAAAGCACAGGAAGCGTTGTGTTCGATCACGATCACAAAACCGCCTACGCCAACCAGTCGCCGCGCACGGATAAGGAGTTGTTTTATCAGCTTTGCAGGCTATTCAAATATGAGCCGGTGTGGTTTGTAGCCACCGACAGGCACGGGCAGGACATTTACCACACCAATGTGATGATGTCGCTGGGCAGAGACTTTGCCGTGGTATGCACCGAGGCCATTGAGGAAAATCAGCGCGAGGCCATGCGCAGTCGACTGCGCGGCACCGGCCGGGCACTTATCGAGATCAGTCATACACAGATGGAGCAGTTTGCGGCCAACATTATACAGGTAAACAACGCTGAAGGCAAGCCGCACATCATTATGTCGCAAAGTGCATACGACGCCTTCACGCCTGCACACCGTGTATCGCTGGCAGCTTTCGGCCGGCTGCTGCCCGGCGACATCAGCTCCATAGAGCGCTATGGCGGCGGCAGTGTCCGCTGTATGATCGCCGGTATACATCTTCCTGCACGGGCGCATTAAAACTTTTATACCTGCCAGGGTATCTGCGTCGTTATTTCTTTTTCTGCTACCATCCAACCTTTAGTATTACACTCAGTTATAGCACAAAATTAGAAATGACAATGGCAGACCAGAATGCGAGCATCTTTGAAGCATATATTCAGTATTTATTAGAACATGAAAAAAGGCCGGTTTCGGTTTTTCATTTTGCCAAAACAGTTGGCTTAAAAGAGGCAGAGTTCTACGACAAGTTTTCATCCTTTGTCGATCTTGAAGGCAAGCTTTGGCTGAAATGCTTTGAAGACACCATGGCCAGGCTGGAGAATGAAGAGGTGTACGCCACCTATACCATCCGCGAAAAGCTACTGGCTTTTTACTACACGCTGCTGGAAGTGCTCAAAGAGCACCGCAGTTTCTTCCGGTTTTACTTTGAGAATGAGCATGTGCTGGAATTCTGGCCCGACTCCCTTTCCCCCTTCAAAGAGGCGTTTACGGCCTATGCCGCCACGCTGGTGGAAGAAGGCAAGACCACCGGAGAAATCGCCAATCGCATATTTGTAACCGATAGATATGCCGACCTGCTTTGGCTTCAGGCCATTTTTGTGATCAAGTATTGGATAAAAGACCAAAGTGAGGGATTTGAGAAAACCGATGTAGCAGTAGAAAAAGCCGTCAACTTCTCCATGGACCTGATGACCAGCAACTCCCTCGATTCCTTTATCGATCTGACCAAGTTTTTATTTCAAAAAAAATAATATGAAGGAGCAAAAAAGCATACCGACCAATAAGGTACAGCGCGCCACCAAATTTTTGAAAACCGGCGCTAAGATCGGCGGCAACTACGTGCGGCATTATACCAGAAAGGCATTTGACCAAAATGCCACCAGCGACCAGTTGCATGCAGAAAATGCCGAAGACCTTTATGACTCCCTCAGCGAACTGAAAGGCAGTGCGCTAAAAGTGGCGCAAATGATGAGCATGGATAGGAGCATATTGCCCAAAGCTTATCAAGATCGATTTATGATGGCGCAATACAGCGCACCGCCCCTCTCCTATCCGCTGGTGGTGAAATCTTTTCATAAATACTTCGGCAAGCAACCCGACGAACTCTTCGACACTTTCACCAGAAATGCGATCAATGCCGCCTCCATAGGCCAGGTGCATCAGGCCACCTACAATGGTAAAAAACTTGCCGTAAAAATTCAGTACCCGGGTGTGGCAGAAAGCATCAGCTCAGACTTACGCATAGCCAAGCCTTTTGCCAAGCGGCTGTTCAATGTAAGCGAGGCAGACCTGGAGCACTACATGGTGGAAGTGGAGCAGCGACTGCTGGAAGAAACAGACTATAAACTGGAGTTGAAACGCTCGATGGACATATCCGAGGCCTGTGCTGCTCTGGATAATGTTCATTTCCCGACATACTACCCGGAGTTTTCTTCTGAAAGAATACTCACCATGGATTGGCTTAGTGGCCATCATTTGGATGAATTTATGGCCCAAAATCCGAGTCAGGAAGTACGCAACAGCATAGGTCAGGCCATCTGGGATTTTTACGATTTCCAAACCCACGTGCTTAAAATGATACACGCTGATGCACACCCGGGCAACTTTCTATTCAGAACAGACGGCTCAGTAGCAGTGTTGGATTTTGGCTGCGTAAAGGTGATTCCGGAAGATTTCTATCAGCGCTATTTTAAAATACACGACAAGGCCATGCTGCACGACCCGGCTGCACTTGAGCATTGGCTGTACGACCTGAACTTCTTATCGGCCAATGACACACCGGAAGAAAAGGTGCTTTTCAAAAGTGTGTTCACTGAGTTGATCAGCTTGCTCGGCCGGCCATTTCATGAAGATGCCTTCGACTTTGGCAACAACGCCTTCTTTGAGCAGATCTATGCTCTGGGCGAGCGCCTATCGAAGATGAAAGAAATAAGAAATTCTAAAAACGCCCGTGGTCATCGCGATGCGTTGTATGTAAACCGCACCTATTTCGGACTTTATTTTCTTCTGAATACCCTGGGAGCGCATATACAGACAGGCGACCGGTCGTATCGATTGAAAAGTGCTTGATACATGCTCAGGTCTTTGATTTTATCTTTTGCCGTGTGGCTTTTGGTGTTGGGCTGTGGCCGTAAATCGGAAGAAGTGCGAAAGCAATCGTTTCTTCACCGTGGCAATCTGGCTGTAGATGAGATCATGTATCAGGAGGCATTGCGCTACTATGCCCAGGCCCTGGAGGTAGACCCCGACTATATAGAAGCGCACAATAATCGCGGTATTGTGTACATAAAAATGGGCAAGTTTGAAGAAGCCGTGGAGGCACTGACTCAGGCCATTCAACTGGATCAATCTTCTTATGACGCACATTACAACCGTGCAAAAGCCTATTTTGAAATGGGCGACATGCACTCCGCCATCAGCGATCTCGCTGCGATTGAAGCGCAATCGCTGGCGGGCACCAAAGAGCAAATGGCAAAATACCGATTATTGCAGGGCATCGTGCTCTGGCAGATGAATAAGCTCTCTGATGCACGCTTCGCCTTTCACAAGGCCCTCCACGCCGACAGCGCCAATGCTGAAGTATTTATCAACCTGGCCAATGTGCTTTTTCTGCAAGACAGCCTGCCGCAAGCCGAGAGGTCGGCACAGCAGGGCATCGCCTTGAATGCGCAAGAAGCCAATGGATATAACGTGCTGGGCATGATCAGCACAACAAAGAAGAATTACGATGCCGCGGAAGAATTCTTCGACCGAGCGCTGGAGTTGGACAGGGGCAATCCTTACTTCTTAAACAACCGGGGCCTCATGCACACGCTCAGCGGAAACCTTGAAAAAGCAAAAGAAGATATTGACCTCAGCCTGACCATTGCCCCTGAAAACCCATGGGTATACCGAAACCGCGGAATATACTATTGGAAAGCCAATGACTATGCGCGCGCGTTGAAGATGCTCCGTCAGGCAAGCGACATGGAGCCTATGATGAAAGACCTGTACTACTATACAGGAGAAGTGCACCTGGCCATGGCTGACCGTGCGCAGGCATGCCAAAGCTGGGCCGATGGAAAAACACATGGCGAGGTGCTGAGTGCCGAAGCCTACGCCTCACATTGCGCAGGCAACTGATGTTTATTGCTTATTGAAGCACCGCATCCACAGGTGTGTAATCGAGATCAAACGCCTCTGCAACAGCCTTGTAGACGATTTGACCGTTCACGATGTTCAATCCCTTCTTCAGCTCCTCATTTTCCCTACAGGCAGTTTTCCAACCTTTGTTGGCCAACTGTATGGCGTAGGGAAGGGTGGCATTGGTGAGTGCCACAGTTGAGGTATAAGGCACGGCGCCCGGCATATTGGCCACACAGTAGTGGATTACGCCATCGATGGTATACGTGGGATCTTCATGCGTGGTCGGTTTGCATGTTTCTATGCAACCGCCCTGGTCGACCGCCACATCCACCAGCACAGTGCCCGGGCGCATATCTTTGAGCATATCGCGTGTGATGAGGTGAGGCGCTTTGGCCCCGGGTATCAATACGGCGCCGATGATGAGGTCGTGCAGGGGTATCAACTCGCGGATATTATATTCGGTAGACATCAGGGTGCTCACGTTGGCTGGCATGATGTCGGCCAGGTAGCGCAGACGCGACAGGTTTATATCGACTATAGTGACATCGCCACCGAGGCCGGCAGCCATTTTGGCGGCCTGTGTACCCACAATGCCCCCGCCCAGTACCAACACCCTGGCCGGGTTTACGCCGGGTACTCCGCCGAGCAAAATTCCCCGGCCACCCATCTGCTTTTCAAGATATTTGGCACCTTCCTGTACGGCCATGCGGCCGGCTACTTCCGACATCGGTATCAGCAAGGGCAAGCTGCCATCTTTTTTCTCTACCGTTTCATAGGCCAGGCATACGGCACCACTTTCTACCATATTTTTGGTCAATGCTTCCAAAGAGGCGAAATGAAAATAGGTAAAGAGCAGTTGATCTTTTCTTATCAGCTTGTATTCGGCCGTAATGGGCTCCTTTACTTTTATGATCATGTCGGCCTTGGCGTACACTTCCTCAATGCTGGCAGCGATGGTGGCGCCTGCTTCCGCATAGGCCTCATCTGTAAAACCACTCTCCAGGCCTCCACCCTTTTGCACCAACACCGTGTGACCGTTTTTACAAAACTCCTTTACGCCGGCCGGATTTACAGCGATGCGATTCTCATTTTCTTTGATCTCCTTAGGAACGCCTATAATCATTCTTGAATTTTTTAAAGAAAAACAATTTGAAGGATCCATCAATAACCCAGCGCCGACATCCACTTATAAGCTTCTGCGGCACCACCGGCTTCTTGGAATTCTGCACAATTTATATCAATAATATCATACTCCAAACTCCGGGGCCCGTGCAGCCATACAATTCCCCAATTTCAGCTTGTGAAAGCGCAGCATAGCGAATAGAGGCAATTTTAACATTCCAGAATATGGCCGACTTTTATTCTCCCGCTTATGCCCTGCTATAAAATTATCTATGGTAAACAATTCCTCTGAACGGGGTTTATATGGAGGGCGTTCATATAGACTTTTAGCCTTAATATTCTCATTTGAACTCCAGGCAAAACTTGTACTTTTGAAAGATTCACATTTTTTTCTAGTTTTGTTTACCCTACATCAGGGACACCCACCGATTGGCTTCTTTAAATCAAACCATCAGACATCGTGAATTCTTTGAAAACTTTAGAAAAAATAAACCTATCTGTTGAAGAAGTACTGAACGACTACCGGTTGGTCTGCGAAAGCAGGCATGCGAGCATTGTCGGCCGCAAAGAAGTCTTTTTGGGCAGGGCAAAATTTGGAATATTTGGTGATGGCAAAGAAGTGCCTCAGATCGCCATGGCCAAAGTATTTAAAAACGGTGACTTCCGCTCAGGCTATTACCGCGATCAGACCTTTATGTTTTCCACAGGTATGCTCAGCATACAGCAGTATTTTGCACAACTTTATGCGCATACCGATCTGGAGGCAGAGCCGGCCTCCAGCGGCCGCCTGATGATCAGCCACTTTGCCACGCGCCTGCTCGATGAGCACGGCGAATTTAGAAAGCTGACACAGCTCAAAAACAGTAGCGCAGATGTGTCACCTACTGCCGCGCAAATGCCCCGGCTGGTGGGCCTGGCCTTTGCCTCCAAGCTCTACAGGCAAAATCCGGAATTGAAAGAATTTGAGGATTTCAGCATCAACGGAAATGAAATAGCCTTTGGCACCATTGGCAATGCATCGACCTCTGAGGGTATCTTTTTCGAATCGCTCAACGCCGCTGCCGTGATGCAGATACCTATGGTGCTCTCCATCTGGGACGACGATTATGGCATATCCGTACACAATGAACTGCATACCCCCAAAGGCGATATCTCCAAAGTACTTTCCGGTTTTCAGCGCAGCAAAACAGAGAAAGGCATAGAGCTGATACGGGTGGCAGGCTGGCACTATATGGCGTTGGTGGAAGCCTATCGCAAAGCCGAGCGCATCGCCCGGGAAGAACACGTGCCCGTGGTGGTACATGTGGTAGAGCTCACGCAGCCTCAGGGCCACTCCACATCGGGCAGTCATGAGCGCTACAAATCGAAGGAGCGGCTCGAATGGGAGTTGGAATACGACTGCCTGAAGAAGATGAAAGAGTGGATATTGGAGAATGAGTTGGCCCATCAGGGGCAGCTTCAAGGGATAGAAAACGAAGCGGCAAAGGTAGCGAGGCAAGCCAAAGATTCAGCCTGGAAAGCCTATCTGGCCGTGATACAGCAGGACAGAAAAGAAGCCCTGCGTCTGCTCGACCAGTTCAATACTGAGATCGGACCCTACGATGAAATAAGCCAATGGCGCCAGCAATTGGCCAACCTGCAGTACCCCCTGAAGCAAGATGTGATCAAAGCCATCAAGAACACCCTGCGCTTCTCGCGAGGACAGCAAACGCCAGCCAGAAAAAACCTGATTGACTGGTTTGAGAATAAAGACCGGCGCAATCAGGCACATTACAGCTCGCACATGTACAGTCAGTCACGCTTTTCCACACTGAAGGTGCCCATTGTAAAGGCACAGTATAGTGACGAATCGCCTATGGTAGACGGACGGGAAGTGCTACAGGCATGCTTTGATGCGGCCATAGCCCGCGACCCCAGGGTGGTGGCATTTGGCGAAGATGTAGGCAAGATCGGCGACGTCAATCAGGCCTTTGCGGGTTTGCAAAAGAAATACGGCGAACTGCGCGTGTTCGACACCAGCATACGCGAAACCACCATTGTCGGCCAAGGCATCGGTATGGCCATTCGCGGCCTCCGGCCTATAGCCGAAATTCAATATCTGGATTATCTGATGTATGCCATTCAGACCATGTCCGACGATCTTTCCTGCCTGCAGTACCGCACGCGGGGTGGTCAAAAAGCCCCCGTGATCATACGCACCCGCGGCCACAGGCTCGAGGGCGTGTGGCACAGCGGATCGCCCATGGGCATGGTGCTTAATAGCATCAGGGGAATCTTTGTATTGGTACCGCGCAATATGACCCAGGCCGCAGGATTTTACAATACCATGCTGCTCAGTGACGATCCTGCCCTGATTATAGAAACACTGAACGGCTACAGGCTTAAAGAAAAAATGCCCGACAACATTGGCGAATTTACGCTGCCCGTGGGTGTGCCCGAAGTGCTGCTGGAAGGGCGCGACATCACCGTGGTGACCTATGGCGCCATGTGCAAAATAGCCATGGAAGCGGCCCGGCAACTGGCCGAGGTAGACATATCGCTGGAGGTGATCGACGTGCAATCACTGCTGCCGTTCGATATACACGGCATCATTGGCGAGAGCATCAAGAAGACCAACCGCGTGATATTTACAGATGAAGATGTGCCCGGCGGTGCCAGTGCCTATATGATGCAGCAGGTGCTGGAGGGCCAGGATGCCTATCAATATCTCGATGCCAAGCCCATCACTCTTACCTCCAAAGAACACAGGCCGGCGTATGCCTCCGATGGCGATTACTTTTCGAAGGTAAATGCGGAAGACTTGTTCGAGCGCGCCTACGACATGATGCAGGAAAACCAGCCGGAGAAGTTTCCGGCGCTGTATTGAGCAAGAAGAACAAGTGATTTAGTTTCTCTGCTAGCCAGGGACAAAACTAAGAAGGCGGCAAGATGATGTCGTTGATCATAAAAGGCTCCGTCTCCCTGATCTCGCTTTTGTTGAGTGCGCGGTCTTGTATCTGCACCCTTATTTTCAAAGAATCATTGCGAAAAAGCAGTCGAAATCCGGACGACAATCCAAACCTCAACTCGCCTTCGAGCGGACGTACATCGCCTGTGGTGTTGAGATTAAAAAAACGTCCGTTGTAGGGCGGTGCACAGTTTCGGTCAACAGCCGGATCGAATGCTCGGTAATTCCCACTCGCCCTGTCGCGCACCATAAAGGTGAGAAAATAGTTGAAGTAGTTGGGGTTGCGTTGCACGTAAATGGTGTCGGCATTGATCACCATGCCGGCATCGTTAAATTTTGCCACTATTTCATAATCAATGCAGTTGAAAGGCGGCAAGGTGTCATTCTCACCCAATTCCAGGGTATCGCCCTGAATCACATAATATGTGTATAAATGATAAGGAGGATCAGTCTGAGAGGCATCCAGTCCCAGGTCGCCGTCGCCATCCTGAAAATTGAGCACGATCACCATAGAATCTAATGGCGAATTGGCTATTTGTTTAAAGTAAAAATTCTCAATTGATATGGAGGGCACGTAGTTATAGACAGGCTTATCGTAGCAACTTACCGCTGCTCCTGCTACAATTAAAACCCAAAGCCAGCGTGAACTCATCCCGGTTGATCCTTAACTTTACGTGAAAAACGCTAATATAACGAGTGCGTCATTTAAATAGTTTAAAAAGCAATGTTTTTAGAATTCAGCCGCAGGAGTTTGAACAATGGGCACTGCAACTGTTTCATTTTCAGGCAAAAGAAAATAAAATTTACAGGGAATACCTGCACCATCTCCCTGTACAAATCGACGCCATCGACCGCCTGGACAAGGTGCCATTTTTACCCGTTCGTTTCTTCAAAAAGCACCGCATCAGCGCATACCATTTTCAGGAAGAAAAGGTCTTCTGTAGCAGTACCACCACCGGCTCCTATCCCAGCAGGCATTACATAGACGACCTGGCCTTTTATCAGAAAATAAGCCTTTGTGCCTTTGAGCAGTTCTACGGCTCTATCAAAGATTTTCATGTGTTCGGCTTGCTCCCCTCCTACCTCGAGCGTGAGGATGCCTCTCTCGTATATATGGTCGATCACTTTATCAAGCTCAGTGGTTCTTCGCTTTCCGGCTTTTATCTGCACGACCACCGCAAGCTGCTGCACGCCCTTCGGCAAGCGCAGCAAACAAAGCGCAAGGTGCTGCTCATAGGCGTTACCTTCGCTTTGCTTGACTTTGCCGAGGAACTTGCACCGGATTTGAACGGGGTGATGGTGATGGAAACCGGCGGCATGAAAGGGCGTCGGGAAGAAAGCACACGCGATCAGGTGCATGCTGTATTGAAAAGCAAGTTGAACGTTACCAACATTCATTCAGAATATGGCATGACGGAACTGCTCTCGCAGGCCTATGCGAGCAATAATGGCTTATTTTTCACACCGCCATGGATGCGCATCCATATCCGCCAGTTACACGATCCTTTTAGTATGGCTGAAGACGGTAAGAGCGGTGGCATCAACATTATAGACCTGGCCAATATGCACAGCTGTGCTTTTATAGAAACGGAAGATATAGGCCTGCGAAAACCTTCGGGCGGGTTTGAAGTTTTAGGGAGAATAGACAATGCCGATGTGCGCGGATGCAGCCTGATGTATGTATGAAATGCCAGTCTAATGGTTTTTTTTACCCAGCCGGTGGCGCTAGTTTGGCTGGCTCTAGTTTAAAAAGTATTCAGCCATGAAATTTAAAATTGTTCTTATTGCGCTTGTCATATTTGCGGCTTCTGCCTGTACACAGCGCACCTGCCCTACGTATACCAAAGCCAATCAGCAGCCAGCCACTCCGCTGGAGGCACGCATGTAGTGCTCACCATACAGCCTTAAGCGTACCGTTTCACATCACTTTGCGATATTTTGCTGCCGCTCATGATCACCAGGCGCTCAGTCACATTGCGCAGTTCCCTGATGTTGCCGCTCCAATTCAAGGCCTGTAGCGCCTTAATGGCCTCCTGATCGATGGCCTTTTTCTTTGTGCCGTATTCTTTAGCGATGTCCTGCAAGAAGCGATCGACCAGCAGTGGCACATCCTCTTTGCGCTCCCTGAGCGGTGGCACCTGTATAATGATGACCGACAAACGGTGGTAGAGGTCTTCTCTGAAGTTGTTTTCCGCTATTTCCTTTTTCAAGTCTTTATTGGTCGCCGCCACCACACGCACGTCTACTTTTATGTCTTTGTCGCCCCCCACACGGGTGATCTTGCTTTCCTGCAGGGCACGCAGCACCTTGGCCTGGGCAGAGGCACTCATGTCGCCGATTTCATCTAAAAAAAGTGTGCCGCCATTGGCCTGCTCAAATTTGCCAATGCGCTGCTTGATGGCCGAAGTAAATGAGCCCTTTTCATGGCCAAACAACTCACTCTCGATAAGCTCTGAGGGAATGGCGGCGCAGTTCACCTCCACAAACGGCCCCTCGTGCCGGCTGCTTTTCATGTGCAGCCAACGCGCCACCAGCTCTTTGCCAGTGCCATTTTCTCCAGTCACCAATACGCGCGCCTCGGTTGGTGCTACTTTTTCTATGGTTTCTTTCACCTGCTCTACCGCCTTCGATTCACCGACAATGTCGTAGGTTTTGGATATTTTCTTTTTCAGAACCTTCGTCTCGCTCACCAGCGAAGAGCGCTCCAGTGCGTTGCGAATGGTGATGAGCAGGCGGTTCAGGTCTGGCGGCTTGGGAATGAAATCGTAAGCACCCTTCTTCACAGCCTCTACGGCGGTTTCGATGGTGCCGTGCGCTGATATCATGATAAACTGCATTTCTTTGCCCAAAGCGATCGACTTGTCCAACACGGCCAGGCCATCGAGCTTGGGCATCTTCACATCGCACAGCACAATGTCGTAGTCGGAGGCTTCTATTTTTTGCAGACCTTCATGACCGTCGGCGGCTTCATCCACTTCATACTTTTCATATTCCAATATTTCGCGCAGTGAGTTGCGAATGCTTTTTTCGTCGTCGACGATGAGTACTCTTGCCATGCAGGTAATGATTTGTGGTGTGCGAAATTAATGAAAATGAGGGAGAATGGCAGCTTGGGGCCTTATTAAGGCCGCTGCTCCTGTCGATCAATTTATTAAAAAAAGTATGTACAGGCCTGTAAGCCGGGTTCTGTCCCTGCAAGCAGGGCCTTATCATTTATCTGGTCGCGCAGTCACCTGCGCGATCTATCAGCCTACCCGTTTCGTGTTTTGCTTTCGCAAAATTGAGCGAGCAACCCAAGTACCCCGAAAGGCCGTCACGAAACCTATTTGGCTTTTCAACCCGTAAGGTTTACCCTGCCACGCACATCGCTGTGCATGCGGTGGGCTCTTACCCCGCCTTTTCACCCTTACCCCGGCCCTACAACATCGGGCCGTGGCGGTATATTTTCTGCGGCACTGTCTGTTCATCTGCGCTTTGGCGCAAAAGACCTTCCCGTTAGGAAGTACGGCGCTCTTTGTTGCCCGGACTTTCCTCCCCCACATGCCCGGCCCAAGCCAGACTGCGAAGGCGATAAGGCGGCCTGTACAATATTTCAAAGATCTGCAATAAAAAACCCCTCGCTTATATAAATGCCAGGGGCAGCAAAATGTGTATTTCCTTGACTGCTAACGAAAGAATGCGTCGTTCAGTTTACATCTAAACCGGTGAGCTTCAGCTCCCACTCATCGGCCAATTGCGCTACTTCCTGAATGATCTCTTTCAGCCCATTCTCTTTTGTGTTTTCGATGAATGTAGAACCCTCTACTTTTATAAAATCGTCGACAATTACAAATTTGGCGTAGCAGGTTTTGGCGTTCTCCATCACCAGCCGCTTACAGTCCACATGATCGGTAAACGGGCACACCTTGGATGAAAATTCAACAGCATTCTTCTTAAACTTTTCATTGTATTTCATCACTCCGAGCACCGCCTGAAATCGATTCTCATCCAACGGCACTATAATCACTGATTTGCTCTGGTCATACTCGGAGAACTGGCCGCCTATTTCGTCGGCAAAATTCTCCATAAACTCATTAAAATTGAAAACGGAAGTCATAATTGAAGAAATAGATAAATGCTAAACATTCGGATTTTGTAAAATAACATGAAGTAGCTGAATTAAAAAAATATATGCGGGTGCTGTGGCGGCATCGTCTAAAAATGAACGAGTGTAGCGCCATAGCCGAATTTTTCCTTTTGCACATCTTCAAAAAAGCGAATGCCCGGTGTATGGGCCAATGCTTTGTGGATTTGATGACGCAGCGTGCCGTTGCCCACGCCGTGAATGATCTTCAGGCTGTCGGCCCCTTGCAGCATGGCACTGTTCAGTGCATTTTCAAACGCCGCCAACTGATGTTGGAGTATTTGCTCCGTACTCATGTGATCCGTATCGTCTGTGAGTTGCTCTATATGCAGGTCCACCACCACATTCTTACCCTGCATTCGCACATCTTTGGCCACCTGCTGGGGCCGCGGCGTCAGCATGCTCTGGCGCATGTCCGCAGGGTCGATATCACCCCCAGGCTGCGACAGCTTGATGACGTGGCCCTGCTTATCCAGCAAAGGAAGCGGCGTGGAATCTTTTAAAATTTTTACTGTGTTCAACTTTACCTCCAGCGCCATTGGTGCTGTGTATTTTGTGGCAGATTCAGAGTGACTAATGCATTGCACCATCAAGCGGTTATTTTCTTCCATCCAGCGCATATGCCGCACACCGAGCATTTCTGTGCTGCTTTTCGCACAGGTACCTGCGTAAAAGCCTTCGTACAATTCCTTGTTCACCATACCGATGGAGAACAGCACCTGGGCATCGCTATCGTTGATGAAATGGAGGTAAAACTCATTGCCCCCTTTCGGTTCGCAAGCGAGATAAAGCTCACCGCTGGCTTTGCGGGCTGCAGCGCGCGCCGGTGCTGATGTGGGCTCATAGTTTCCGAAGTTGTCATCTTCCTGCTTGGCTACCACCACGAGCTCTTTTTTGAGCACGGGGATCACAAAGCCATCTTCAATCTCTACTTCCACCACATCTTTCTGGCCAAAGGCTACGATGTGCCCCTGCTCCTGGCCGTGTAGCAGCCGTACTTTATCTCCTATTCTCATCTTTTCTTTTTTTTAATTAAAAATACAACCAATGCCAACCCCAGCGGCCATTACTGCTGTATGCCAATGCCGGTGCCGGCAGCCTGATCATGTCAACTGCGAAAATAAGGCCTTTTATAATGGCAGATTTTGACTCTATGTGGCTGAGGTCAAGGTCCAGGCCGATCAGATACCTGCGCTCACTGAAGTAACCACTGGCATTATTTTCTGCTTCCCGCGCCCGCACCATACCCTCAGCACCATAGCCTACCGCTATGTTGATCCACCTGGGAAAGCCAATCTTATCGCCTGAGAAGGCATCCAGATCGAGTGAAAGCCAATAGGTGTGTCCGTTGTAATCTTTGAGGAGCCGCTCCGCTGCGGTGGCGCCCAGCACATCGGGGCGTTTGGCGGCATAGCCGGTGGCGGAGTAGCTGAATTTCAGTTTCACCACCTGCCGCTGCCAAAGCAGCTCCTGACTCACAAATACTCCCGCACCGGTAGCATTGGCCAATATGTCGCCCCAAGAAAAGCCATAATCGGCTGAAAAACCATCAAATATCTCGATGGGCAACAGCAGGCCCTGGCTCAACAGGCTTCCGTAAATGGCTGATTTTGCCGCATCTTTTTTGAGCATGCGAAAGCCCGCCGCTCCAAATCTGCTCAGCTGGTATGCGGAGTAGGCGTGGCCATACTTGTCTACCTGGTTCCACTGCGCGTTGTCGTTGAAGAAGTGAAACTGCGTCTGCTCATCTTCAGCATACCAGGCGTGGCCCAGGCCGTATAGTGCCGCGCCATACACCAATACACCACCGCCTATGATGAGCGGCGCTTTTGATTGGCACTGCGCGAGGCTATCTGCCTGGTCGTTGGCCCACAAACGTATGCCGGGGAGCAGGGTGAGGATGGTAAACAGAAAAGCAAAGAAGCCGTGCATAGTGCAAAACTACGCCATTCGTGCGGTTTAAGAAATGGCCTTCTTGTACGTATCGATGGCCCTCTGCCGGGCTTGTTTGTGGTCTACCATGGGGTCTGGGTAATCTTTGGTGTCGTACTCCGGCACCCACTCTTTTATATAATTCTGCTCCGGGTCGTACTTGTCGGCCTGGCTCCAGGGGTTGAATATGCGAAAATACGGTTGGGCATCGGTACCTGTACCTGCCGCCCACTGCCAGCCGCCATTGTTGGAGGCCAGTTCATAGTCGAGCAGCTTGCTGCCAAAGTAAGCCTCGCCCCAGCGCCAATCGATCAGCAGGTGCTTGGAGAGAAAACTCGCTGTGATCATGCGCACCCTGTTGTGCATGTACCCGATGCTGTTGAGCTGGCGCATGCCGGCATCTACAATGGGGTAGCCCGTAAGGCCGTCGCACCACTTTTGAAACTCTTGCCGGTCATTTTTCCAGGGCAGCTTGTCGTACTTGGGTTTGAAAGACTGATCGACCACTTTGGGAAAATGATCAAGAATCATCATGTAAAACTCCCGCCAGATGAGCTCCGACAGCCAAACATCATTCAGTTCCACGCCCTGCAACACGGCCTGCCGTATGCTGATGGTGCCATGGCGCAGATGAATGCCTATGCGCGAAGTCCCGTCCTGCGCGGGATAGTCCCGCGTTTTGTCGTATGTCTTTATTATACCGGTTTTAATTTTCTCTTCAGGTATCGGCACATTGCTTTCTTCAAAACCCATATCGCTGAGGCTGGGCATGGGCAGCGGCTTGGTGGTAAAAAATTTGAAGCGCCGCCAACTGTAGTCGCAAGGCTGCACGCTGGCACGTTTGTACTTGGCCAGCCACTTATCTTTGTAGGGGGTAAATACCTTATAAGGTTCATCGGATTCATTGAGCACTTCCGATTTTTCGAATATCACCTGGTCTTTAAAGGTGTAAAAAGGTATGTCGTCTTTGCTGAGCAGGTTTTCAATGTTTCTATCTCGCTCTTTGGCGTAGGGCTCATAGTCGCGGTTGGTGTACACGGCTTTCACGTTGTATGCTTCCAACACCGCTTTCCAGGCATCTTCAGGGGTGGCGTGTTTTATTAGCATCGAGCTGTCCTTTTCTTCCAGTTCGGCCTTTATCTCAGCCACCTTCTGGTGAATGAATTGCACCCGTGCGTCTTTCTTTTCTTCCAGATCGTCGAGGATGTTGGTATCGAAGAGGAATAGCGGCAGTACCGGTGCTTTTTCCTGCAATGCGTAGTAGAGGGCGGTGTTGTCATCGAGCCGTAGATCACGGCGAAACCATACAATGGTCACAGATTCCTTTTTACTCATGGCCTATTAACCGGCACATTTACGAAAAAGTTATGCGCCTGCCCGGTGGCTCGACAGACGTTTGCCTACTGCTTCCGTGCGGTACTTTCTTCAGCGGTCACTTCTTTGTCTTCTTCTTTTATTTTTGGCTGTGCCTCTTGCTCGCGGCGTTTGATGGCTTCATTTCGGGCTTTACCGAAAATCTCGCGCAGGTTGTCGAAGCTGGTGGTATGCATCATGCTGAAGCCGGCGGTAGTACTGATATTTTCTGTTGGCGTGATGGCGTTGAAGTTGGTACGGTTGTAGATGCGCGCGCGGAGCTTACCGTCTGGCGTGAGCAGATATTCCACTGACCAGTCGCCCAATATGCTGGCCACATTGGCCTGCGAGTATTGATCTGTAAAACCACCGTCGCGGGTGATGCGCAGCCTGCCCTGCAGGAAAGAGTACGACAGCCGAAGCTGAAAGGTATTGAAAGCTTCCTGATCGAGGGCGCCAAGGTCTAGGTCTATTTCGAGGTTTTCGTCAAACTGGGTGATCCAGTAGCTGATCTGGTTGGATATAAATTCGCTCACACTACGGCCTACGGAGCCGCCCACATTGAAGGCATTCTCACTGCTGAAGTTGCGCAATACGATCAGGCTGAACACCTGCCTTTTCAACTCCTGCTCGTCGGTTTCTATGCGTTTTCTAAAGGCCTCTATAGCGGTCTCCAGCCGTATGCCATTGGCCGTGGCGCCTTTGGGATAGTCCTCTACATTAATGTCGAATTCGATTTGTGGCGCTTTCAAATTGCCATCGATGTCGAGGATCACGTATGCCGGGTATTTTCTACGCAGTTCGGGGCTTTCGCTGTCTTCGCTTTGGCTGCCCAGGGGCATAATGGGCTCAAGGCTGGCAAGCTGCCGGTACGTGGCCCGGATATCAAGAATGGCGGCATAGGGGTCGCCCGTCCAGGTGATGCTGCTGTTGGGCATGATCTGAAACTCCTTGTTGATGATGTTGTACAGTGTGAAGTTGTAGGCGCCGTCCAGTATTTCATATTCGCCAAACATGTAGAAATCGCCGCGGGTATCTACTTTCAAGTTGATCTTGCCATTGCCTCGCCCGCGTATGATGTCGCCTGCGGTGAGGTCAAAAATAATCTCACAATATGCTTCCGGGGTTATATCGAGGTCGAGGTTCATGTTGAGCCCTTCCAGCGCAGTTTTTTTATTGGCTTCTGCTATTACGGCCTCTATGGCATCACCATCGAGCGTATCGCGCTGATGCACAAAATGGATAAATTCTTCGCGGGCTGCCTCTTCGGCGCCTTCCAGCGGTATAAATATGCGCGTACCTTTCTGCGACTGTGCGGTGGCCGTCAGGTTGATGTTTCTCTGCTTACCATACAGCCTGAAATCGCCCGTGGCATAGGCCGTGCCGTAGTAGGATTCGTTGTGTTTGGCGGTGGTATTGAGCACCTGCACGTTTTGTAGATTGCCATAAAAGTCGAATCCAAGCTCCTTGAACCCCTGATGTGTAAAGCGCCCGACCACCTCTCCGGTGTTCGAGTTTTCATCGCGCAGCACCAGGTCCTGCACTTCTATTTTGTCGTTGTCGAATATCAGCTTCGACTGAAAGGTATAGCGCGTGTTGAGGTAATCGAATATCAGTCCGCCTTCTTCTATTTCAGCTTCGCCCCGCACCACCGGGTGGTCAAACCGCCCCAGTATTTGCATATTGCCGTTGAGGTTGCCGCGCAAGTCAGTGACATAGTCTTCGATGAATGGCTCTAAAAAGCTAAGGTTCGATTGGTTGAAGTTGGCATTGAGTTCTATCTGGTTTTCGGCAGCCGGCATCAGGTATCCATCTATATCCATGGAGGGCACGGCATCGCGCAGCACCTCCAGCTCCACCTGAAAACGCCTGGCTTCATTCTGATAGGCCGAAGAGGCCATGATGTCGCCCACCAAAAACTCGTTGATGGTGAAATCCTGCAAATCAATCTTGCTGTCGATCTCGGTACTCGAAAAGTAATTGGCGATTTGCACAAAGCCATTGACTTCGCCACTGAGCGATTTGTCGAGCAGCGGATTGATGTTTCGCATGTCGAATTGGTGTATGCCTATGAAGAGGCTGTCCGAAGGATTTGCTGATACCACGCCATTGGCGGCTATTCGCTGCTCTTCATGAAAGATGCTAAAATCAATGAATTGATAATATTTATCTTTTAATATCAACCTATTGCGATCTGAAAAATGCCAAACCTTATCGATGGCTTGCAACTCGGAGGGGTCCAGCGTGAGGTGGGTTTCATCAGGCAAAAAGAAAATATCGCCCGAAAGACGTGCGTAGTTGCTTTGACGTGCCTGATCTATGTTGCACAAAAACTCTATGTGGTTTTCATTCCAGCTCAGATCGGCCACCAGGTTTTCAGTACTGGCCTTCCCCTTATACAATTGCCTGTCGGACTGCAGGGCATAGCTGCCGTACACATACGAGGTATCCGCGCTTTTGGTGCTGTTGATCACCACCCGGTTATCCACAAATTCAAATGCGTCGTAGGTAAGCCTCTTAAAGTCGGAGGAAAACTCAATGACCGACATGGGCCCACCTGTAAAGCTTCCGACCACCGAGGTATTTTCCGATAGGCTCACCTCAGGCGCAAACAGGTGTATGAGTGGGTTAAGGTCCGTGAGTACTACGTCGAAGTCGAGGTAATAGTAGTCGCTGTAGTCGGTGTGCTTGCCGGCGTAGTAGCGCTTTATTTTTTCGCTGTCGTTGTCGAAAATAAGTTTGTACTCCTTCACCGTTTCCGCCACATCTTTGAAGAAAGCAGAGTAGTTGAAATCGCCTACCAGGTGTGCCCTCAGCTTCTTGCTCTTTACCCACAGCGAGCGGCTGAGGGAGTCGCGCTCAGAGAGCACCGTGAGGGAGTCGAACTCCAGCGTACGGTCTTTATAGGCGATCATGGCATTTTTCAGATGCAGCTCGCCCAGCAGGTCATCCAGCTCCAGGCCTGTCATATCTACATTCAGCTCAGAGCGCACAAAGGCATACTCTTCGGTGAGGTTAAGGTTCTGCAAAAAGGCCGTATCAAGCCTGGCCTGTATGTTCACCTGATCTTTGTTGTCGGTAAGATCTATTGATGCGTAGCCCTCAAATTGCAGGTTCGGGTCGTCGATCAGCAGTGTACCTTCGAAAAATTCGTTGGCGAAAGCCGCATTAGTTTTAATGTTTTTGTATTCATAATTTTTTATACCAATGCGCGTGATCTGTGAGTTCAGGTCAAACTTGGCCGTTTCTTTCGTGAAGCCAACACCGCTGATCCGGCCGTTCATATCCAGTTGCTGATACATGGCGGTGTCGCTGAGGAAGCTGCCAAGGTCGAGGTTGCGCGTCACCAGCTTGCCGGAGTAGTTGGGCAGCCCGGCCTCCTTCTGAGGGAATTTCAGGTTGATGTCGGTTTGGAAGTAGCCAATGTCGGTGTAGAACTCGCCGTTGCTCACGAAGTCGTGCAAGAAGCCTGAGAAGCGGCCGTTGAAGCGTACCTCACCAAATTTTTTAAGGCGCTCCTGCGACTCGGCAGACATGTACGTGTCCAGATCGCCTATGCGAAACACCGACTGTGATATTTTGGCATTGATGAATGTCTCATTCAGCTCGGGCAAGCCATACAGGCTAATGTAGCCCTGCAGTCGGCTACCCTGCCCGAACTCGATGGATACGTTATTAGCCTCAAAGCGATTGATGGGGCCTTCTAAAAATCCCTGCACGCGATAATACTGCGCATAGCTGCGCAGGGCGGGCACAAACCAGGCAAGATCTTGCGAGTATAGCAGCGATTTTTTTATGTTGGCTGTAATGGTGACGCTGTCTTCAAATGCGCGCAGCGCCCGCGGCGAATCATAGGAAAACACCATAGACTGCTCTATGGTCGACTGCCCGATGATGGCCTCCATATTTTGAAAAACCATAGAAGTGCGCGAGTACACAAAGCGCGTTTTGAGTCTTTCGATGGGCAAATTGGTGGTGGAGTCCACACAATGAAAATTTTCTGTATCAAAGGATATGTGGCCGGGTTTGAGCACAAAATTCTCCATGTCGCCACCCATATCTTTCAGTGTAAAATGATAGTGATCGAAGCGGTCGGCGATGGGTTCTTTATCGGTACGAAAGAGCTGGAATTGCCCGTCGTTCAATATGATCTTATCGATGACGAAGGCCTTGGCAGCACGGCCTGTGGTATCGCCGGTGGCAAATACCTCGCGCACCTGGTTGATGAAATACGTAAAATTAAAGTCGCCATTGGGTGCATTGTAGTACATGTCCACATCGGGCTCCACCAGTATGGCCTTGTCGAAGTTGATGCTGGTGCTGGTGATGAGTTCGCGTAGCTTAAAGTCGAGGATGATCGTTTTTGTCGAGATCATCTGCAGGCCTTGCGTATCTTCTATGCGCAAGCCGCGCAGCAGTATGGTGTCGAACCAGCGGATATTCACATAGTCGAACGTGATCTGGTGGCCCACTTTTTCAGACATACGCGCCGAGAGCTCACCGACCAGCCAGGTTTGCACTACCGGTATGCTCAGCACACCCATGATCAGAAAGAGGCATACGAATACCGATATGCCCAATTTCACAATTAGGCTTAAAATGCGGTATTTAATATCTTGCGTGCCGTTTTCTTCCTGTTCCAAATTGTAATGAATATCACTATACTGGCCATTGAATCATCCTGCGACGAAACTTCGGCCTCCGTCATACATAACGGAAAAATATTGAATAATATCATAGCCACGCAGGCGGTGCATCAAAATTACGGCGGGGTAGTGCCCGAGCTAGCCTCCCGCGCCCATCAGCAGCATATCATTCCCGTTATAGATCAGGCACTTAAGTCGGCAAATATAGATAAAAAGGCACTCAGTGCCATCGCTTTTACACAAGGGCCCGGCCTGCTGGGGGCGCTGCTCGTGGGCACCTCGTTTGCCAAGGCATTGGCCTTTGGCCTGCAGATACCCCTCATTGGTGTCAACCACATGCATGCCCACATCTTGGCGCATTTCATAGATGAGCCAAGGCCTGTCTTTCCCTTCCTCTGCCTCACGGTGAGCGGCGGCCATACGCAAATTGTGCTGGTGCACGACCATCTGACCGTAGAGATACTGGGGGAAACGCTGGACGACGCCGTGGGAGAAGCCTTCGACAAAACGGCCAAATTGCTGGGCCTGCCGTACCCCGGTGGCCCACTCATAGACCAATATGCCCGGCAAGGCAATTCCGACAGCTTTTCATTTCCCGACACCAATATTCCGGGCCTCAACTTTTCATTCAGCGGCATCAAAACGGCTGTGCTTTACTTTTTGCGCGAGCATGTGCAGAAAGACCCCGACTTTGTAAACCACCGGCTGGCCGATATATGCGCGAGCGTGCAGAAAAAGCTCATTGACATGCTCATCACGAAGTTGAAAAAGGCGGCACAGCAAACCAACATCCGCCATATTGCCATAGCCGGCGGTGTATCGGCTAATAGCGGGCTGCGCAGTCGCCTGCAACAGGAAGCACAAGACAGTGGCTGGAAGATATATATACCGGCCTTTGAATACTGCACCGACAATGCCGCCATGATCGCCATGGCCGCCCACTTCAAGTATTGCACGGGGCAGTTTACCGATATGCATGCCGTGCCCAATCCGCGCATGAAGCTAGGGGAGTAGACGGGTTGGTCACAGTCGATTTGCCGTCTTGTTGATCTTGTGGAGATATACTATTTCACGAAGAATATAAATCGCACAGCGGCTCGGTAATGCGCAATTGTGTGGTATACCAGTACCCATGCATCACAAGTAGTGCAATGTTTTTCATCGTGATGCTTCCAGCTGTTTGTGCGAACCGTCACACATAGGCATTCGGTTAGAAAGTCCGCATACACAGTCATTCAATCCATACCCGTCCATGATTCGTTTTATACATCCTTCAATTCGTGAGGTCTTAGTTTTCGATTGTTTGGGTTTTGAGAAATGTAACATATAACCCTTTTGTCTGCCGGCTGTCAGCTTCTTAAATGCCTCTTCAAATTCTGGCTGTTCAGCAAACAGCTTTTGCAGTTCTTCAGGTGGGTCAAAATCAGATACTTTCGTTTTCTCCACTTTCAGCCCTGATATTTCTATCTGCACAGCTTCGGCAATATATTCCTTTACTGTGTCTTCTAATTGGGCTATTTCTTCTGTGTTGGTAAATCTTAATTGTCGCGCTTCCCGGGTGTTTTCAGTTTGTTGAATTAAAATATTTTCAGTGTCCTTTAAAAGGGTCCCTTTGTGAAATAGTATCGCACAGTAATCATTAAATTCGTGAATGAGGACAATATTCTTACCCTTGTTGGAATAACTCGGGTGCATCCACTTAAAGTCTTCGTCCAGTCCGCAATCCAGGATTATCCTTCTCAGGTACTTCAATTCGTCTTGCCATTTTAATAGCTCGTTGAGGTATTTATTGACTTTTTGGTTCATTGTTGATTCGTAAGTATTATGCTATATTAATTGAATGCATAGTCCGTAGCACCTTCGATCATGCGATTGCTCCGCTCCACTATCACCCTTGATCTATCCACTAATGTGGCATGGTAAGAACCGTGGTATCCACTTTTTACTTAAATGTATCATCTTTCCAATTGGATGGATTGTTTTTGATGTATTCTGAAATACGTTTAAATGATTCATCATTTCGGATGATGTGGTCGTGAAATCGGGGTTGCCATGCCATGGGCAATCCCAACCGGTTACAATATTTGGTGACGGCCGATTTGTAGGAACGGATGATGGATGAAATGGTATTCGATTTTGGGGAAATGGCGGCCATTTGGTCGTTTTTTTGGTTGTCCGATTCCGTAGGGACGTTGCATGCAACGTCCCTACCATCATCCGCGGCAACGTCCCTACCATCATCCGCGGCAACGTCCCTACCATCATCCGCGACAACATACCCACGTCCATTATTCCCATTCAAAATCAATATTCCATGTATGTGATTGGGCATAACCACAAATTCGCCTAATTCAATATTTTTCACATGATTTTTTATTTCAAACCATAGCACATGCGCAATGGCGCCCGCAGGCGAAACCTGCATTTTCTCATTTGTAATCTGTCCTAAATAATGTTCTCTGTCCTTTGTGCAAATGGTAATAAAATAGGCCGCATCGCTTCCGTAATCCCAATTTCTTAATCTGGCTGATTCGTTTCGATATTTCCCTTTGAACTTTTCAGACATCAGGCCGCAAATTTCTCAACATACACAGAATCATTAATGTAGACCGGAATCACGTCCCGGTGTTTGATGGCCACTGCCTCGTTTTGCAAAATGGCTTGCTTGCTTCTGCCAGTCGTTCTGCACAGGCAGGCATTTGAATAGAAGCAATATAATCAATAGCCACCTTTTCATTTGATTGGGCATTTCGATTAGGACTCCATGCTCTGATTGCTTCGATTTCGGAAGGGGAAGGAAACTTTTAAATCGGTTTTGTATTTTCTTGATAACATCCCAAAAATTGTGAATGATTTTATTGGATAGAATCACATATTGAGAACAAACAGTCTTCGCATCTTTTCTAGCTTGTTCTTTGGCAAAAAAGGGTGAAGGCATTCCTTTTTCGCTTTTAAAACACAAGCGCGATTTTAGAAACGCTGATGGCGGAGTATGGCGCACCACCTGCACCCTCAGACAGGTGCTCTACAGGTCTTATAGCCCATGAAGCCGCAACCTTTCCGTACTTACCAAACAACACCACCCCTCTACTACACACCACTCAGGCGCACGCGTAAGGTGCCTTTCCTATTGTCAAAAACATGTGCGGGGATGCGCAGCTCAATGCGTTTCAGGTTGTCGATTTGCCGATCGAGTGCCAGTGGAGGAGGGTCGAGCGATATCACAGAAATCTTAATGTCACCGGGTGTGTCTGCCTCCATGCGCAGCTGCCGCCCATCCTGCCGAAGCATGGCCCCATAGCTGGTGGGCTCCACATCGGCTGTAGTCATCAACTGCCAGGTGACCATTTCGGTGGAGTCGCTCAATACCAGTTGGTCTTCGATCAGCAGGGTGTGGTCATTTTCTTTCACAAACCTGCGCTCAGCCTGCTGCAACAAACCGCCAAATGCCGCCGACAGAGCTATGGTTGCTTCGGGTGTTTCACCTTCTTTGAAATCGCTTATGCCCGCAAAGCCATCTACACGATGCAGGGCATCATTGATGGTGATGGTGCTGTGGCCGAAGTTGTTTTTGGTCAGCAGCGTCCAGCGCGGGCAGTCCTGGCACCTTCCCCAGAGATTGAATCCGGCCGATTCCAGCTCGTTGTAGCTCTGGTTGCCGGGGTCGACAGACCAGCGCACGCCGTCCAGCTCAAATATGAATGAGCCTGCGTCCATATTTCCGTGGTTCACGGTGCCGCGTCCACCTTTTGCGCCAAGGTAAAATTGCCGCGGATCGTCTTGTCCGCCCCGGAAAATGACCACAGGATTGGCACCCTCTCCTTTCCAGGCATGGGGAAGAGGCTCAGAGCTTTTTGCCTCAAATTGCGACAGCCATACAAGGCCTGCCCCGGCAAAGCGTGAAAGCTCGCCCTGCTTTTCTGGCTCTATCATAAACCGGTCTTTCTCGTAGTAAACCGGATTGCCACTTGCGGCCGCAAACCAGGCCAGTGTCATGTCGCCATTATCTGACCGGCAGTCGCCACAGTCGGCGAAGTTGTAGTAACAGCCTGAGGGCGCCACGCTCAGTAGTTTGAAATCGGCGCTTTCCATAAAGGCCGGATAGCCCGATAAGCCAAAGTCGGTGCCCAGCGCACTTTGCAGCATAGAGGCCGTGAGCACGGTGTAGCTGGTGCCATAGCTCCAGTAGGTGCTGCCCTCCGGATACACGCCATCGGGACCATATTCTGCCAGCGCATGCGGCATGCCATCTAGTGCGCGACTAATTGTTTTTGCCGCCAGCGCCCAGTCGGTTTCGGCAATCATCAGGGCGGCAGCGATCATGCCGCCGTTGCACACCTGATTCCAGTTGTTGGTGTTGTCGACCCAGCCCGGCTGGCCGGATTCGGGAAAGCTTGGCCTGATGCCTTTTTCGATCAATGCGTTCCTGGCCAATTGCTGTGTAGCAGTGGGCAGGTCGCCGGCTGTCCAGTCCAGGCCTATGGCTACGGCGGTGGCCATTTCGGCCACATCGAGGAAGTGCGAAGGGTTCCAGTCGCTGAAGTTGCACACGGCCATCAGCTCGTCGTTGATGCGCTGCAGTATCGCCGGGTCTTTGTCAATGTAGTACACCATGGCCAGGCAGTTCATGCGGTACAGCATATCCCTGGATGTGCCCAGCAGCCGGCGCCCGATCTGGTTTCGTGTGAGCAGAGGTTGCTCCATAATGTGGGCCGCATTCTGTTTGATGGCCGCATACACATTGTTGACCACGGCATCTGTCTGCACATCTTTTTTCAATGCCCGCCCTATGGCCGGCGTCAGTATCAGGCGTGGATGATCGCGCCGCATATGCTTTTTCAGATACTGCACATCTACGGGGTTTTTCAGCTTTACCACATGGTGATTTTGGGGATCATGCTGATGGGTAGCCTGGGCCGCCAAGCCGTTGTGCATGCTTTGCACAGCAAGCAGGCATGCAGTGAGGAGAAGTATTCGAGTCATGTTTTTAATGTTTTATAAAATAAAAAATAGTAAGCCCGCTCCGCTTTGGGCGTCATGGTTTTGTACCCGGACTGTGCCCGCCTTTGCGGACTCTTGTCAAGTACAAGCATAAAGCAGACAAATGTCTGCTTTATGCAAAATTTCTTGAGGGTGAAAAAGCTCATTTTTCAGCCGATCAGCCCACATCAAGTTTATGAAATGTTTCCAGCTGCAACTATTATATTAATCTTATTTTCCATGCAAAATCGACACTTATTACATGTTCATATTCAAAATTGTCTGGCTGGTTAGTTCTAAAAAATGTCGGCCGGTAAACTATGCCCATATTAAAATGCTCGCCAAATTGAAAATATGACGGAAATATCAAGCCGAAAGAACTATGGCTTCTTTTTATTTGATCTCTTGTCGGAGGTGCCGGGTCAAAGCTGTCATAATATCTGAAGTCCCAAATATTTTTTGCGTATGAAAGCCCATAACCCAATGTGAAACGTCCAATCCTATGATTGTTTGAAAAACTAATATATAGCGAACTCATTAGTTCATACTCTCCACTTATGTCAACCGCTGCTGGAACTGGGACAAAAAAATCTGAAACTCCAGAGAGTCTTAGGTCAACAAATTGGTTTTTTGAATGAAAGTAGTCGAGTCCCAATGTCAATCCCCAAAAGCCCGTATTTATTTTGGTGCCTTCATTTTCAGGAGTAAATCTAAATGAATTAACGTGAGGCAGGGATAAATGTAGATGCAATTCTCCTTTGTGGTCTGACTGACTATACCTAAAATATCGTTCAATTGTGTCGGCTGAGTTTAGGTAAATTCTTTTAGGATATGAATACCGTTTAGGATTATTTCGGTCAACAAGTATTCCAATACCATAATTGCAATAAATATTGATCCAATACATAAAAGAGTTTGTCGGTTCGACTTCAAAGATTTTTGTCAAACTGTCTGTGGTAGCAACAATATTGATTACTTCATTTTTTCTTTCAACCCTTAGGTTTGCTTTATTTTCTACTGTCTCAACTGCGTATTGATTAAAAATTATTTTGCTTGGTTCTGTTGTGTAAACAGTTACATTTTTATGTGCCTGGTTCATAACTGTTGCACAAGAAGTCAAAAATATTGAAATGATGAATATGTAAAGTAACTGTTTCATAATGTGACTATTAACATACAGATAAACCTGTGGTGACGCCGGCAGTGCTTGTGCTCATGCCCTGCAATGTATATAGACACAAATTCATAAAAAATGATGGTGGGCCAAAGCGATGGTCATTCAGCTAAAGATTTTCGTGTTCAGAGCGTAGTATTTGATGTTTCAATGCACAATGAAGTGAAAGCCGCCGCCAAGGGAACTAAAAAAAGGCCTGTGCAAACGCTGTTGCACAGGCCTTTTAAGTATTTCATCGTTCGGTTAGCGCATACATAGCACGCCAGTGCCGGGCACCTTATACGGGTCGTCTGGCCATGGGCACCAGGTCGGTGAGCTCCTCTATCTTCACTATTCTGTTTTCCTCAATGCTCTTGCGCGCTGCTATGCCTACCAGTATAGACATGGCGCCATCGCGCGAGCCTGCAGCGTATTTGAGTGGATCGGCCATGTCTGGTGTTTTAAATATTTTGTCCTGCAGCCGGCTGTCGCCTCCGCCATGGCCGCTACCGCCCTTCGGCACTTTCACCAGTTCGTAGTCGCCGAAGTTTTTCATCACCATTATTTCATCATAGCCCTCGTCTTTGTTGGGGCTGTTTTGGTTCATCTCCTGTGCGTGCAGTTTTTCCTGGTCTACCATACGGTCGCTCATCCACGGTATACCTTCCCAGGAGTCGATGCGTCCTTCCAGGCCGTTGAAGGCGATGCGCCAGCCTTCATAGGGGCTGTAGGTGGTGAGTGAGTAGCTCACCGATACGCCATTGGCGTATTTTACCTGCACGTTCATTTTGTCATATATATTGATGTCTTCTCTCCAGAGGCAGTTATCGCGTATGTAGCCGTCATATTTTTCATTGTCTACATACAGGTTCATATATGTCTTATCCTTGGTGATGTCGTAGTAGAATTTACACTTGTCGGTGTAGGCACAGTTGCGGCACTTCTCACCGCGAAAGGGGTTATTGAGGCCATAGTGCTCCAACGAGCCATAGGCCGATACCTCCACGGGATCGGAATCGAGGAACCAGTTGAGCAGGTCGAAGTGGTGGGTGGACTTGTGCACGAGCAATGTACCGCTCTTGTCGCGCTCGCCATGCCAGCGCCGGAAGTACGATGCGCCGTGGTAGGTATTGAGGTACCAGTGAAAATCGACCGAGGTAATGTTGCCCACACGTTGCTCGGCCAGCAGCTCTTTGATCTTCGAGAACTGTGTGGCGTAGCGGTAGTTGAAGCCCACTATCACTTTCTTTCCCGACCGGCGCTCTGCATCGAGAATGGCCTGGCACTTCACACTGTCGGTGGTCATTGGCTTTTCGGTGAGCACATCCACGCCCATATCCAGGCCCTTGATGATGAACTCGTGGTGGTTGGAGTCTATGGTGGTCACCATCAGCATATCCGGCTTGGTTTTCACCATCATCTCCTCGAAGTTGGTATAGGTAGGGCAGTTGACGCCGATGAAGGTTTTGCCAAACTCCACACGACCGGGATTATGATCGCACAGGCCTACAAACTCTACCTGATTTTTATACTCCTGCGCCACCCGCCTGCCCCAGAAGGTGATGCCCCGGATGCCGGTGCCTACCAACGCCACGCGTATTTTGGCTGAGGGCTGGTATGAGGCCCCAAACGACAGCGAAGGAAGAATAACGGCACCTGCGGCTGCAGTGCCCGCTTTCTCAATAAATGACCGCCGGTTTATGATGCTCTGAAGGTTTTCCATAGGGTTTTTATATTGATGGATTTATGTTTCGGTTCAAAAATAACCAAGGCAGTGTAGAAACGAAAAAGATTGCATATTATGTATGACATAATTACAAAATGCTTATGGGAATGGCCTATGGATTGTACCTTTTTAGGAAGGCTGCTGAACATAGAGAAGGCTGGCCTTCCGGACCATAAGTTACGGATAAGGAGGAAGATCCTGCTTAAACCCCTACTCCGCCATGCGGTTTGGCTTGGATATCCGTACCAGCAAAATGACACTCAGCTCCTTTGGGTAGAGTGAAATAGTGCCTGCCACAGGCTGCCGGGTATGATAAAATTCATACTCACCTTCCAATACTGAACCGAAATGTTGCCGGTACTCCAGACCAACAGTAAACCGGTGATTGAGCCTTAACTGTGCAGAGGCCTGGAAATAGAAAAGAAGATCGTTGACAGGCGATATGATGACGCCATTGAATAGCTTTTCCGAATGATGGTCTGGGTATGCAACTGTTATTCCATAGTTTGTTTGTGGGATGAAGGAATAGAAGTACGATACACCTCCACCCACACCCAGCATTATTTTTTTTTGCTTCACACGAAACCATCGCCCCGCCGACAGGTGGAAATTTCCGTAGAAGGTGGAGGCTTCTCCAAAAGCAGATGGCCCGTATCCCAGCAACGTATCAATACCCATTATCTTTAACGTATAGGCCAGAACACCCAGGCCAAACCCGTATTGTAAAGCCCAATGTTCGCCCAAATCCTCCTGTACCCTCAGCTCCACACTGCCAGAAATGGACACCGGCCGATCAAATCCTGTAGCATTTGGGGAATAACTCAACCTGTTGCCCAGGTTCGCGGAAATACCCGCATAAGTCTGGGCTTCCGCCAGGGAAGAAATAATGAGTGCGCAAATTAGGAGAGCGGCTTTATACATTGCTTAACCTTTTAAAGCCCTCGATTGTCAAGGGCCTCCAGCACAAATATTCAGACGTGTTGCACACTTTTTCGTGTAGCGCTCAAAGAAGCCTACATTGGTGGCTACAAAAGGCCTGAAAAAGAAGTCCTCTCGAAGCGTCTGTGGTTTCTCGGCAAACGCTGCTTAACATCAAGAAGGCTAGCTTCCCGGAAAATATGTCCCATGCATAATCACGGATAATCATGACGCTCCTTCTCACCCCTTCTCCACCCTCCGGTTTGGCTTGGAAATCCGCACCAGAAAAATGACACTCAGCGCCGTTGGGTAGAGTGAAATCGTGCCTGCCACAGGCTGCCGGGTATGATAAAATTCATACTCAC
>CAZQVB010000026.1:54334-71510 GCA_964596645.1 uncultured Roseivirgaceae bacterium | reverse complement strand
TCCGGACAAGACTGAATGGAGGCGCTTGCATGACCTTTCTCATTTCCATGGCCTGTACACACAGCCCATTCTCTCTACGGGTCATGCTGAACTTGATTCAGCATCTGTCGGCTATTGGCAATGGCCGCCGCGGATAGTGCGCGCCGGCCTGTCAAAACAGCGGGCGTGGTCCCCTATTTCCATGGTCCTGTGCCCCACAAACCATTTCGTGCGGCTGGCACCGCGCTTATGGCAGCATTGTTTTGTCGAGATTTTTCTTTGGTTCGTTTCTTTTCATCAACTGGAAAAGAGATGAACAGCCACGGATGGTCTGCATTATTCGAAGCATTGTGATGTCCATAATACCGGTAAAGCTTTCCCTTGCAAATACTTACAAAAGTATTTTACCCGGCCTCCGCATTCTCTCAGCGGGTCATTCTGGGTTTATTTTAAATTCTGTTCACACTTTTAGCAGACCCTGATACAAGTTAACGATGACATCGACTTTGAGCTTTCAGCTATCTATTCTACCAATCACGAGTCTACCAGTCTACCAGTCTACCAGTTCACCTTCCCACTGCCGGTCGACTATCGTCTGACCTTGATTTTACTTTCAGCTATTCATTCTACACACAGCTACTTAAAATCGCCGATGGCGATGGCCCAGTCTGAGGTGTGTGGCGCCTGCCAAGTAAAGCCGCTGGTTTTTATCTTGCCGAGGTCGATCTCGCGGTATGGCTTTTTGGTGTCTACCGCTACGGCGTGGATACGCTCCGGGGCATTCTTCAGGTTTACCTGTATGCTGCCTGTACCTTCCTGGTAAAGCACGGCTTTGGTGCCGTCGCTCACAGCAAGGATCTTCACAGGCCCCTGTTCCGACACCGACATTTCTTTTAAAAACCTGTTTTTGAAAAATTCTGAATAGGTCTTTACTTCATGCTTCATACGAATGGTGTCTACATCGTAGGGTTGTGAGCCTCCGTGCAGGCTTTCGGGCAATTGGTTGCCCCAAATATTGGCCACGCCCCCGGCCATGGCGGAGTTCCAGAGCCCGCGCCGTGTACGCTCCTGGTTATAGTCCTTGTACACCCAGTTGGGCCGGTTGCGCAGGCGAAAGCGATCTTCCTCAAATGAGGGCTCTTGCGGCTGGTGGGTGATGGCCTGGCGATAGCGCTCGTACATGGGTCGGTAACTGGTGTAGCCGGTGTAGTCGCCACCGAGCCAGCTCACATATTCATCGCCTATGGGGGCGTTGTTTTGCGCATCGAGCGGTGGCTTGGGTGGTGGATTTTCCAGTGCCCACTGGCCTTTGTCGTCGTAGCCTACGCGGGCGCCCAGGAAGTGGTCCCAGCCCATGCGGTCTTCTACGTAGTTTTTCCAGGTGTAGAGTTGCTCTTGCGTGGCCCAGCCATTTTCGGTATCGAAGCCATAGCCCATGCTCCAGCCGGGGAGCGGGCCGAGCCTGGCTGCCAGGTAGGCCAGATTTCTTTTGTCGATGTCGTTCATATGTCCGCCGATCACACCGCCCGGGCCTCCTTTGTCGTCGTTTCTGCCATCGGCGCCCCACATCCAGAGGTGGCAGGCACCGCCGGCGTCATGTACCTTTTGCAAGATTGCTTCCAGTGTCTGGTAGGCTTTTCGATCCGGATTTTCACCGGCCTCTTTTCCTTTTATATCAAACCAATAATACTTCAGTTCCATATGAAAGCCTGTGAAGCCGTGTTCATGCACAAACTCCTTAATGTCGGCATCGATTTTTTGCTCATCTACTCTGTCATTTTCAAAGTCGTAGAAATAATCGAGGTCTTTGCCCATGACGTATTGGGGCACGAAAGCTTGCTCAGTGCCCTGCCAGCCCCACTTGCTGCCAAAGTTTTTGATGAACCCGTGTGCCTGTGGGTCAGCGTTTTTATTGATTTTCACGCTGCCCTTCAACCCGTGCAGTGGTGTATGATCGCTGGTGGTGACAAAGTGCCAATTGCCCTCGCGTGTGCCTGTGAAGCGCAGTTTCCATGTGTCGCCACCATCGTAGTACAAGCCGGTGGTGATCACTTCACCGCTTTGTTGATGGGTAAAAACTGCTTTGGCTTCCACGTCAAAGGCATTGCCGCTGTGCCCAGTCGCTGCGAAAGACCACTCCACGGGCTCCCAAAGAATGGCCTCCTGCGGATTGGCCATGGATAAGAAGGAGATGCACAGGCAAAGAATGAAAATGGTGACTATACGGGTATGTATCATAATAAGTAGGTATTTAAGGATGAACAAAATAGACGACCGGCCCCGGAGGGGTAGAAAACATCAAACTTTTTTTGAAAGGGCTGTGGGTGGTAAGGATCAGGCGGTTGCGGCCGTTTTTCCAATCACCTGCTGCTGTCTCCAACACGGCCGTCCATGCATCGGGATAGTCCTGCTTCATAAAGAAGTCGACCGGTTTTCCATCGTTGATTTGCAACGCGCCGAGGGGGCCCTCGGTATAGTAGCCATCGGCCGCCAGCCAGGCGAACAGTTTTACAAAAGCCTGCTGCGGCTTACCGGGTAGCTGCACATCGAAGTACACCGTGTCTGCATTGCTTTCCTGTTTCCAGAAAGATATTTTTTCTATGTCCTCGTCCCAGTGTCTTGTGGTGTGCAAAGTCCTTTTGAAGGTGTGCCCCTCGCTTACCGGTGAGGCCACGGCGATTTGCTCATTGTCGTACACCACGGCCATTAGTTTCATGCCCGACTGGTCGGGGTACATGGCGGTGTGCCAGGTGGCGCTGAAGGGATACTCCTGGGCCTCTGCCACTTTGTGCCATTGGCGAAACTCCGGCTTTCTGGTATTTACTGTAGGGAAGAAATCGGCATAAACCCAGTATTCCACCCGGGCTATACCGTCATAATCCTGCACCTCGGCAGCGAGTGTCACCGCTTCACCCAAATTGGCCGGAGGTGTATGGAAGGTGATCTTCGGCATGTCGCGTACGCCTTCAGGCGGATCGTCCCGATCGAAAAACATACGGATGATGTGCGACGCGTTGTTGTATTTCTGGCCTTCGCTGTGGAAGGATTCGAAGCGCACATCATTGGCGCCCTGCCGGATGTCGGCCAGCGGCACATTGATGGTGCTGAGCTGAATGATGTCGTTTTCGCCGGCAGGCATATACAGTTGCTGCCCCCCATTGAAGCGGACGCCGGCACCATCGGGGCTCCGCACTTTGGAGATGAGCGCCGTGTAGGTGACGCTGTCGATCTTTTCCATCGCCAGCCGGTTGTAAAAACCTTTATCCGTGTGCTTGCCATCCAGCCAGATGTAGCCAAACTCCGGCCTCAACTCGTACCAGGCCTGCTGCGCTACGGCCGGTACTATTGCCGCTGCCAGCCCTATTAATAATAGTAGTCTTTTCATTTTTCGGGTATGATTAATAATTAAGGATAGGAAAAAATAAGCGGTGAATTTTGTTAAAGATGAAGAATAGCTAAAACGATAAACCAACAGAGGTGCTTTTCTAGTAACATAAAGTGTATGTGCCAACCAGAATGATGGCTACTCCTGAAGCAACTACAGATATAAATGATAACATAATATTTAAAAGTCGTCCACCCAATTGACATCAAAAATGCAGCAGGAGATTGTAACGGGTCCATTTGCATACGTCTACCTGGCGGGGGGCTGAAGACGTCCGCCGATGACTAAGTGCGGTGCCACTATTGCCAGGTCGGGGATAAAAGACCATCGGCAAGCCATTAGGCGTGCCGCATGATGTGTGAAACGGATGTGCAGATTAATGGCACAATGCAATGCGTGGACAACATGTACCTACATAACTACCCGAACAGTTTCCTCACCTCGGCACACATTCAAAAAATAAAACAAGATATCGCTTCACTATCAGCATTGGGAATTGCTTAAAAAGGTGTAGAAGACATTTGCAAAACAGTATTGGGATATCTTTCACAATCGCTCATACCCAGGGGTTCAGAGAGGCAATTTTTGCTTTTTCTGGTTCGTACACAGCCCGGCTTTTTCCGGTAGAATCAGATTTTATCCGCCATTATAACATGCGGTCGTCATTTAATTATTCTTACCTACTGTAAACTAAATCCTGTATCATCAACGTACACATCTCCTTTACCATCTTCATCAGTAATTATAAATATTTCTATCGATGAAACTTCGGATGAAAGTACATCAAGAGTTAATCTTTTCCACTGCGAAAAGGTTGTTTTCATTGGTTCTGAAATTATTGAACTACCATCGGGATAGATGACTTCAAAAGCAGCCTTTGCCCCTTCATCCACACGAAGCATTGCAGAAAGAGTATAATTTCTTTGCGGTAATAAATTATTTATGGTTTGACTTATTTTTCCTCCGGGTGCCAGCTTTATACTACATCTGCCCATTCTTACGGTTGCAGTATCGGGGGTTGTCTGATTCTTATGTGGAACTAAATTGATCTTTACAGAACCTTGTTTCTTCCATGGAATTAAGTGATCTTCATGTTCAAAAGCAGCATTTTTGATTAAGTTTCTGTGATCTGGATTGCTTCTTGTAGTATCTACAACCGGTTGTTGATTAAAATCATGTCCGACCTTCCATGTTCCGGTTGCCTGTTCTATTGCTCCAATATCCGGAAGTTTATCATTGACCTGGTCATTAATGCCGGCAATTAGCTCACCTGCGTTTAATGCCGAATCAGGTACAACAAAATATTGCTTCAAATCCTTATAATAGTGAACCAGGTTATTTGAAAAAGTGAAGTTTTTGGCATTTGTTTCATATGGCCCTCCAAAAATGTTGTTTATAATCCTGCTTCCAAAAAGATCGGGCTCATATTGGTTTCCCCACACGGATCTGAACCCATGATTTTTTGCAATAAAAGTATTATTATACACCAAATGGTAATTACCGTAATGATTAATCAATAGTCCACTATGATCTACATTCCAGATAATATTGTGATGGGAAATAATGTTTTTGGTGCCATGATCATAGTACAATCCCATGTTAAGATGTGCACCTTGATTATCATGCAGATAGTTATAACGAAATTCTGAATTGCCTCCTTCTATTACATTTCCATAGGTAAGACCCAGGTCGCTGGTTAACATTCCGGAATAACTCATGTCGCAGTATTGGATCAACGACTGATACATACCGGCATAATCAATTACGCTACGCCCTGTGCGGGTGAGAGTGCAATGGCTGATTGTGTTACCCTTTCCTGACAATTGAACGCAACTTGCATAGGTTCCGATATAATCAGTATCATGAATATAACAATTGATGACCTTGTTATATTTACCCATTAAGATCACGCCGGAACCGGAGCTGTAAGCAATCTCACTATTTTGAATTGTACAATTTGTACCCTTTATTACCAGCCCTTTATCTTTCTGCCAGTTAACTCGATTAGTCGCTTGTGTTGAATGATAAGGATAAAAAACGGTTACTTTGTTCAAATTCAACCATGCAGAATTTTCTGATGTCAGAACACTGGCTGCAAAAATTTTAATCCCATCAATAGTAATATGAGTTCTATCGGTCAAATCAAACCCATACATTCTTCTTTTAATACTGACCGGATTTTCGGTAAGCCATTCCTGATTAGCATGAATGTATAGAAATTGTTCTTTTTTGTCGTAGAACCATTCAAAGTAATCATCCAGTGCATCTTTAAATCCGAATAAAAAATATTCTGCACCGGGCGCAGCTACATGCCGTCTGGGGCCCGGATATGGCGCTATATTTTTAATATAGAGTTCACCTGTTGCCGGACTGCCTGTAATTTCGGTTGTCCAGTTCGACCAATATTTAGGTGCATGTATCCAAATCTGCGCCCCTGTAAAGTCGTAATCGGGCAATTTTTCATCTCCAATTTTATTGGATAAGGTACCACTTTTCATTTCGGCTAAAGTTGGCTTCAACAAATCATCTCCTGTATTGGGCCAACGGGCTTCAATACCCATTCTGTTTCCAAAAAATACCTGATTTTCATGGTCTAATGATAATTTAATATTAACCTTATAAATATTATTTTCCACACGCTGCCATTGCTCTAAAGGTATCGGATCAAGGCCGGTAACAACCACTTCGTCATCCTTATTTACCAGCATGAAAACTAGTGGCAAACCTTGTTTGCCAGATGTTAGTACTTTTATCTGTTCAGGATAGATTCCAGCGAAAATCCGGCAGGTATCGCCAGGCTTCATGTTGTCTGCTGCTTTTTGAATTGTTCTGAAAGGATCATTTAATGAACCCTTGTTTGCGTCATTCCCTGTAGTGGCGACAAAAAAAGTAGTAGCATGTGCAGCCAGAATGATCATATTCAAGGCAACTATAATAATAATTCGAAATATCATGTAAAAAACTTCTTTAGCCATTCTATTTTAGAAACTCTAATATCATAAGCTTTAAATACATCCTATCCCGGGAATATTTTCGGAACAGGAAGAATGTCTTTTTATTGATTCGCATCAAGGTGAAATATTTAAAAAGCGGGATGATCAGAGCAATACCACGTATTAAGGCGTTCACATTATCCGTTAATCTTTTAAGAATTATGATTGCAGCAATTAATTTCTGAAACAGATGCCATCTCGAGAGAACCACTATAAAAAAGTGACTCTATACCTAATCTACATCACGCATAGAGTCACTTAATTTTTCTTGCTCTTACCAACCAGGGTTCTGATCCTGTACTGTGACCAAAGGATTTCTATCCAGTTCAATTTGCGGAATTGGCATGAGCAAATCGCGGGGATTAAATTCCAACAACGTCCATTTATTCGTTGGGAAATTTTGGGCAACCCATCCGCTTACAGGATCCATCATGTATTGGTAATAAGTCATTCCGTCGTCACGCTTCATACGCAACAAATCATACAATCGGTGCCCCTCAGCAAAAAGCTCCTGTCCACGTTCGTCAAGAATTTGTCTGCGCAAATCCTCTTTAGAAGAGTAATCGGAAAGCATCAGGTCTTCAGGTGTCCCGGAAGGTGTTCCGCTACTATTTCGCGCTCGTTCACGAACTACATTTAACGCATCTATCGCTTCCTGCGTAGGGCCATTCAGTTCATTCAGCAGCTCGGCCCTCATCAGATATAGCTCAGCCAACCGAATTAGTATGAAATCATTGGTGTGCGTACGAACATCCAGGCCGTTAGGATCTTTATACTTTCCTACCCATAGCACATTTCGATACTGAGGCCAGCTCGTTGGAGTTGCCAAAGGATAGCCAAACACTGTGACAGCAGGATTATTCTTATTCGGGAAACTATTTAAATAATTTACTGTATTGCGATAATCGTCTGTGTATTTGCCAGAGGTATAATAGTCATACCACCATCTTTGAACTGTCGTCTGTTGCTGCCCACCGGCATTGGGCGCAGTATAGGGTGACTGATTGGGCATAAAGCGGACGGGAAGATCATTGCCAGCACTTAATGTTACACGTCCGGGAGTCCAGTGTTCAAAAACAGCCGAAAATAAAATTTCATCGTAGGCATTGCCCGATCCAAAAGCAGCACTGGGATTTTGGTTCTTCTCATCAAATATTTTTGCATAATCATCTAAAAGCCTGTATTCATTAGAGGCAATCACTGCATTGACTAATTGCAAAGCTTCTGCATAATCCTCACTTTCATTGGAAGAAGCTATTTTGGCAGCACGTTCCATCAAAGCCTTGGCCAAATAGGCCTCTGCTGCACCCTTTGTGGCCATCCCTTTATACCCGGGAAGTTGTTCACTTCTTAATGGAAGGCGCTCTGCCGCAGCCCTAAAATCGGCTACGGCCTGATTGATAGTTTCCTCCGGAGTAGCAATTTCACTATAGATATCGGCACCTGACAACGTCGGTTCCGTATTTACAACTGCCTTTCCAAACCATCGGAACAATTCCAATAATGCCTGCGCTCTTATAAAATAAGCATGCCCTTCAAACTCTGTCTTACGCGCCTCAGGCATTTCCACGTTTGGCAGATAATGCAGCATCATATTGGCAGAGTTTACAGCAACATGTCTTATGCTCCAGCTTTGGTTTAAGCTGGCAATGTTGCCCGTCATCCTGCTTCTAAGATATTCCTTATATCGCCCGCCGGTGGGAGCCAATCCGTCGGCTATCATTGGCAACATATTGCCGTGCTCCTTGTAATTGTCGAAATGAATGAGCGTGGAATACAAACCAATAGTAAAGTGATATGCTCCGGTTTCATTTACAAACACGGTAGATGGCGTGAATCTATCCTCCACCTTTTCTTCCAGTATGTCCTGACATGAGCAGAACAGCACTACCATTATGATTATAGATATATTAAATTTTTTCATTGTAGTTTCTTTTAGGATCGTTCAATATCAGGATTGAGTACACTTAAAAAGTTACATCTATTCCAAGCGTATAGGTGCGTGGGATAGGAAAAGTACCAAGATCAATACCGGCATCTATGGCGCTGCCGTTGGAGAAGGCGCTTGATTCGGGATCATAGCCTTCATAGTTGGTCCAGGTAAGCAAATTTGTAGCTCCAGCAAAAATTCTCAGATTCTCCATCCACTTAATATTCTTTGAAGGAACATTATACGAGAGGGTTACGCTTTGCAACCGCACATAAGAGCCGTCTTGTACAAACCAATCATAAAACTTTCCTTCATACGGCAAACTTCTCTGCCCGTTGGATATAGAGGGATACCTGTTGCTCGTTCCTTCTCCCCGCCAGGCGTTATCATAAGCTTCTTGGGTCATATTGCTTTGTCCTTGGGACCTGTTTCCCGTAATCATGTAGTCGTTGAGGTTCACAATTTCATTACCGAACATACCATTAACAAATACGTCAAGAGAGAATGATTTATAACTGAAATTACTGCCAAATCCGAAGATAAAATCGGGCTGAGGATTGCCGGCAATATAACGATCATCCGTATTGATCACAGAATCCTGATTTAGGTCTGCTATAATAATGTCTCCTGGCTTTTTAGCCCTTTCACTAATGGATGTGGCAGCATTGATCTGCTCCTGAGTTTGATATATTCCATTAGCCTGGTATACAATGAATGATCCCAGAGGCTCACCAACACGTGATACAGACACGTTCTGGTTGGCGACATAATTGCCATCGGAGATAAATGTCCGTCCATATAATTCTGTCAAGTCACCGAGGTCTTCCAAGGTATTTCTATTGTGAGAAAACGTTGCGTTTGCATCCCACTTGAATTGTTTGTCAATGATGTGTGCATTCACCTCTACCTCAATTCCCCTGTTTCGAACCATGCCAAAGTTGGTGTTGTAATTATAATAGCCACTGGATATGGGAATATTCAGACCGATCAGAAGATTATCGGTAAGCTTGTCATAATAATCTACACCAAAAGCAATTCTGCCTTCGAACAGACTCATATTCATACCTGCATTCCATTGCTCAGTCGTTTCCCAGGTGAGTAATGGATTGCCAAATGATACCGGATAAAGTGGTGTAACCATCGTACCATTGATTGGGTATCCGGTAGCGTCGGCCGTCATCTGCGGCAGGGTGCTGTATGGTGCGATTGACTGATTGCCCGATAAGCCCCAGCTAAGGCGCAGCTTCAGGTCCGAAATTGCGGGGACGGCATCTTTAAAAAACTCTTCATTGCCCAAATTGTAAGCTAAGGCTACAGAAGGATAATATCGATACTTCTCTCCTTCGGCCAAACGCGAAGAGCCGTCATATCGATTGGTAAAGGTGAAAATGTACTTGCTGTCGTACACATAGTTGACCCGTCCAATCCAGGAAAACAAGGCGGATAACGCGTTATTGTTGATCATTTTGCCCGGTGTATTGGCCACTGTGAGTTGATTGTAGCCCAGCAGATCAGTAAAAAAGTCAATGGATTGCTGTTGTATAGATCGATTTTGCCAATTCTGATAGGTAATACCCGTTACCGCATTGATGTTGTGTTTTTTTATGTTCTTCTGATATCTCAACAAGGCATCGCCTAAATAATTAAAGTTTTTTCGAAGCGAAAAGGTAGCACTGCCATTGGCGCTCTCACCTTGATAGGTACCTCGCTTAGGCCAGTACACATTTCGCTCTGCCGTGGCCGATATAAGGCCTGCTTTCACATCCAGGTAAAGCCCGTCTATAAATTCCCACTGAGCATTCACCTGTGTATTGAAGGTATTGTAAATGAGATCATCTTGTTTTAAATCTGTCAGCGTGTACGGGTTATTGGCTAGGTCGTCATCTACTTCACCATCCGGATTAAATGGAACATCTAATGGCCTGAAAGTGAGTGCACCCAATACCACACTGTTGAATATGAAACCGCCTGCAGAAGCATGGCTGGCGAGGCCTGTTTTGGAGTGCGTGTAAAAAGTATTGGTACCAACTTTAAGCCGGTCATTGATCTTCCTGTTGGCATTCACTCTAAAGGTAAACCGATCATATGTGGAGTTCCTGATTATGCCATCAGAATTCAAGTAGTTTAGCGAAATGCTAAAATTATCCGATTGCGTTCCTCCATAAAACCTCAGGTTATGATTGTGTGTTTGGGCGCTTCCGTAAAGCAACTCTTGCCAGTTGGTATTTGGATTTGCTGCTACAAGCGAATCGATTTTAGAAGGGGTATAGGGTATTTTTCCGGTAGCCGTTCCGTCAATGCTGTCGTTTAGCCATCCTTCATTTCTGAAGTTCATGAAATCGCGTGTATCTAAGACATCGATGGATGTGGGCAGCTCGCTTAAGTCAAATTTATAATTGTAGGTTAAGTTATTTCTTCCTGGACCTTTGCTGCCACTTTTTGTAGTGATCAACACTACGCCGTTTGCACCCCGTGAACCATAAATTGCTGTAGACGATGCATCTTTAAGTATTTCAATCGACTTGATGTCATTGGGATTGATATTGGCCAAGGGGTTTACTTGTGGCGTTTCAGTTTCGAAGGCATTGCTGCCATTGGCACCTAAATCAATCTCTATAGGGTAACCATCAATAACGTAGAGTGGGCGGGAACTTCCAGTGGAATTGGAACCACGTATATAAATATCCATGCCGGCGCCCGGTTGACCGCTGCTTTGTACCACGTGTACGCCTGCAAGCCTGCCTTTGAGTGCCTGATCGATAGAAACAGCTGCCATATCTGTGAGATCATCAGCGCTCACCTGCGCCACGGCGCCAGACAAGTCACCTTTCTTCACCTCGCCATAACCTACCACCACAATTTCTTCTAATGCAGTGATGTCTGGAGATAAAGTAAGATCAATGACGGTACGATTTCCGACTGCCACTTCTTCTTTTATATAGCCTACTGAGCTATATACCAGCATGCTCTCTGAGGAGGGTACTTCTATAGAATAGCGGCCATTGACATCTGTCACTGTACCAGTGGTTGTACCCTTTACGATCACGTTTACGCCGGGCAGGCCTTCACTATCTTCTGCCGATACAATCTTACCTGTCACCATGCGGCCCTGCTGGGTGTCTGACAGCACCAGAGGATCATTTTTTCCGGTGCGCCGGGTCACATGTATGTTGTCGTTGATCTGGCGAAACTGCAGCCTGCTCTGTTTGGATATTTCCATGAGGATGCTGGCCACACTGAGGTTTTTAAATGACCCGGAGATCTTTACCTGCTGATCCAGATCTTCTGTTTTGTAGGTGAACTGAAAACCGGTCTTGATCTCGATGGATTGAAATACTTCCAACAGATCAGCATTCTTCACGTGCAGGTTGATGGATACCTCACGAATGCTTTTGACAGATTGCGCGCTCAGGTCGTCGGCGGCATATAACGCTCCGACGATTACTGCATTGACCACCAATGCTCTGAACATAGCCTTAGACATAGCCCATAGTTGTTGTAGTAGAAACTTGGATTTCATAAATTTGGAATGTTTTAATGTACAATTGAATTGATTAAGGGCCTACTCGATGTGCCAGCATCTGTAGGCCTTTTTTTGTTCTTGTCTTTATCGTTTTTTCATATGCGTGCGGTTAGTGAAAGACTATAGTTACATTCTTATTTTCCATGTCGTAATCGAACCCATACACGTAAGCCATACCATCCAGTACTTCTTTGAGCGATCTGTTGCTGAATACGCCCGTATAGGTAGAAGCATTGGCCGGCTGGCTTGAGACGGCGATGCGTACCCCGTACCACATTTCCAGATCGCGCAAAACAGATTGGAGTGAAGCCTGTTGAAAAATCAGCGTACCTTCTTTCCATGCGATAACCCTGTCGGCATCGAATGAATCCTTTGCCAGTACGCCTGAAGCATACCGTGCACGCTCGCCGGCTTCGAGCAGCAGCCTGCCACTGGCGCCAGATACGGCTACTTTTCCTGTTACCAGAGACACCTCCACCTGATCTTCGTGCCTGGCCAATACATTGAAACTGGTACCCAAGGCAGTGGTAGATACGCCGCTGGCCTCTACAATAAATGGCTTGGACTGGTCGTGCGCCACATCAAAGAAAGCCTCACCGGTGAGCCGGATCAATCGTATGGAATCTTGCTGAAAGGTGGCTTTGTACTCAATGGAAGAGGCGGAATTGAGTATGGCCTTGGAGCCATCGGCCAAAAACACCGTAAGCTTCTGACCCGGCTCAGTTGATTTTATGATCTGCTCTACCTCCGCCACTGTGCGGCCAGGGGTAGAAAGAACGAAATGATGAAGGATAAAAGCTGCACCGACAATCAAAAGCAAAGTAGCCGCTATCTTCAGCAAAGCAGTGCCTATGCTCCGGCTCGTTGCAGGTGAGTGATCATCCTTCGCTATGGCAGATTTTATGGATTGAAAGCTGGTGTGAAGATCCAGCTCCTTTTGTGCAGCAGGTGGCGCTTGCTTTTTCAGAAAGCCGGTGATGCGCTGTCCGGCTTCCTCATCAAAGAACCAGTCGAAGACCTTTTCTATGTCTTCGCCACTGGCTTTTCCTGTAAAAAATCTTTTTACTCGTTTTTTCATTCCAATGCACAGATTGGGGGTGCTTGTACAGTAGTATCCCTAAAAATGTAAGACTACTTAAAAAATTTTCCAGAAATTTTTTTCAGGTCATTCTTCGTCGGGCGCTCTACATTCGAGTGGCTTCGTGCCTCGACGGTTCATCTCGCGCTACCATCGCTTTAGCCGGTGGAGACAGTCAACATTTGCTTGCGTGCTTTGCCACTTTGTTTTCTTGAAATTGATGCAATGACCTGTCACTTACAGCCCAGGCATCAACCAGTAGGAGCGTAGTGGAACATCTGCCGCAAAAAGTACATGCCTGCTTTACATGTCAAAGAATTGTAGAGCAGCGAGTGAGTGCCCTTTAGTTTTGGCCACGAATAAAAAAAATAAACAACATGATGAAATTGAAAAATTACGCTTTGATCACATTGCTCGCTGGCAGCTTGTTTTATTTGCAATCCTGCAAAGACGATGAAGAGCCGGTATTTGAAGTAACCCAAACAACAGTGGACGCCGACGGGTACTCAGGAAGTGGCACACCTACCCTTATGTATTCTATCGATGGCGGGGCTACCTATACGGCCACCATGCCAGAATTGAGAAATGGCGATAAGCTGCTCGTGAAAATCAGCAATGGCACATCCGACATCACCGAAGATGATTTCACTTTCGACTGGTCGGGCTCATCGCCAGCACCTGAAAATGCCGAAAGCGATGTGGCTGAATTTACTATTGAAGACGAAGATGTGAGCATCAGTGTAAACCTGTCCGATATCTTTGTGTTCATAACCACCCATCGAAAAAGTGGTAAAATAAACATGATCGATATGGAAACAGGTGCAAAAACAGAACTGGTAGCACCTACCTACGATGGTGCGGCACTTACCGACCTGCGCAGTATAGCCTATCACCCAGGCGAAGGATTATTTTTCGTTACCACCCATACCAGACGAGTTGAAGACGACATACGGAAAGGTGAGCTGTACACCATTGATCCTGCCACATTGGTGGCCACTATGATCAACGCTAATGATGGAAATGATGGTGCCTATGCCAAATGGGATGCTGTAGTCAATTGGTTTGTAGCATCCGACGACAGCCTGGTCGCCATTGGTGATTTCAACAGCGATGGCAACGGAATCGTAAAGTTTGGCACCGATGGGGGCAGATCGCCTTACACTATATCGGCAGATATTTGCTGCGGCCTGGGTGCCCTATATGACAGGGAAGAGGAAGAGTTTATCATAGCCAATGGTAGTGATACTGGTAATGAAGAAATCATTCTGGAAACCCTTGATATGAGCGGGGATTTGTCAAATCCTATAACCATAACCAATTTCACCGGTTTCAGCACCTCGTTTGAAGATTCCTGGCTTACCATGAAGGCGATGGCCCTGGATGCATCAGGAAACTTATATGGTATTTTGTATGACTCTGATGGGGAAGTTACCTACTACGTTTCTATAGATACGGCAGGACTGGAAATAGAATATATTGCCACACTGGGCGACAACCAACAAGATCAGTACAACTCACTGAACCTTCTGGCCAAGCACCTTTTGTAGGTTTTCATAAACAGGAACTTTAAGAGAGAGGCCTTCAAGCCTCTCTTTTTTTGTTTAGGCCCTGTGTGCCCGCCAACATATAATGCGATCATTGCGAATTCATTGTCGCGATCATTGCGTAGAAAAGCAAGCAACTGCATGAGATTGGCGCATACAGGCCGGTGCGATTTTCGCCTGACCGCTTACTTTGCACGGGCCTTGCACCACGGATGTTAGCGCACCTGCCAGCTATCATTCCCGCGCAGGAGCTCCTGAAGGCTGCCTTCGCCGTGGCGCGCCATTTCCTCTTGTATTTGTGTGCTCACGCGCTGCTCATACACATCGCGCTCTATGGCTTGAAATACGCCCACCGGACGAGGGAGCTCTTTATTGTAGGTCATGTTGGCAAGAATAAAGGAGAGGGTACTGTCGGTTTCGTCGTGTACCAGCAGGTCGTCTACGGTGTGCTGCCCGCCATCCAGCGACACCACCTCCGGCTTGAAGCCATCCATCCTGATGCCCTTGTTTTTTTCTTTCCCAAAAATCAACGGCTTACCATGTTCTATCAATACCGTATTCTCCTCCCGCACATCGCGACGGGTGAAGTCGTCGAAGGCGCCATCGTTGAAGATGATGCAGTTGGTGTATATCTCAAGAAAGCAAAATCCTTTGTGTGCAGCAGCCCGCTGTAGCATGTGCTGAATGTAGGGCCTGTCTTTGTCGTAGGCCCGTGCCACGAAGGAGGCACCACTGCCAAGTGCCAGGGCAGCAGGGTTGAAGGGATCTTCCAGAGCGCCCAGAGGCGAGGATTTGGTCACTTGCCCCCTGTGTGACGTGGGAGAATATTGCCCTTTGGTGAGGCTGTATACTTCATTGTTGAACATGATCACCTTCAGGTCTACGTTCCGGCGGCAGCCGTGTATAAAGTGGTTGCCCCCTATACTCATATTGTCGCCATCGCCGGTGGCCACCCACACCGACAGCTCCGGTCGTGCAATCTTGAGCCCGGAGGCTATGGCTATGGCGCGCCCGTGAATGCCGTGAAAGCCGTAGGTGTCCATGTAGTACGGAAAGCGGCCTGAGCAGCCAATTCCCGATATGAAAACGATGTTTTCTTTGGCAATGCCCAGATCGGGCATGAGCCGCTGTACCGGCGACAGCACGCTGTAGCCACCACATCCGGCGCACCAGCGCACGTCTACATCCGGCTTAAAATCTTTGGCGGTATACACCGCCGGCTCTGCCACAGGCGCGGCGAGCACATCTTCAAGCAGCGTTTTCATTGCAGTATCTTTTATGATCACTCAGACACCAGATCATTTCCGGTCTGCTCATTATATTTCTTCTACAGACTCTTCAAGCACTATGTCATCGATAGCTCGCTCTATCTCTGCGGAGGTAAAGGGTGCGCCCTGCACCTTGTGCAGTCCCTGCACGGGCAATAAATAGCGGCCTTGTAATATAGTCTGCAACTGGCCCAGGTTCATCTCCGGCACCAGTATGTGTTCAAATTGCTTCATCACCCGGCCCAGCCCCGGGGGCAGTGGGTTCAGGTGGTGCAAATGCACATAGCCGATGGAAGGCATCTCCTTTTTCTTCTTGTCGAAAGCCGTGCGGATGGCGCCGTAGGTACTGCCCCAGCCTATGATGAGCAGCTTGCCTGATGGTGCGCCGTGCACCTCCAACGGGGGTATTTCACCTTGTATTCTATTTACTTTTTCCCGGCGTATCTCTACCATTTTCTGGTGGTTCAGCGGGTCGTGGCTCACATGCCCCGACAGGTTTTGCTTTTCCAATCCGCCTATGCGGTGCTCCATGCCTTTAATGCCCGGCACCGCCCAGGGTCTGGCCAGTGTTTCCGGGTCGCGGCTATAGGGCACAAAGTGCTCATGGTCGTCGGGGAAGTTTACGGAAAAGTCTGGCAGCTCCTCTTCATCGGGTATGCGCCAGGGTTCTGAGCCCTGTGCTATATAGCCGTCGGTGAGCAATATAACGGGGGTCATGTATTTGAGTGCGATGCGCGCCGCTTCTACGGTCATGGCAAAGCAATTGGCTGCACTGGAGGCGGCGAGTACCGGCAAGGGCGCCTCGCCGTGCCTGCCGTACATGGCCTGCAGCAAGTCCGACTGCTCCGGCTTGGTGGGCAGCCCGGTGGAAGGTCCGGCGCGCTGTACATCCACCACCACCAGGGGCAGCTCCGTCATCACGGCCAGGCCGAGTGCTTCTATTTTCAGCGACAGGCCGGGGCCCGATGTGGTAGTAGCCGCCAGATAGCCGCCATATGCCGCACCGATGGCACTGGATATGCCGGCGATTTCGTCTTCGGCCTGCAGATGCTTTACGCCATATTTTTTATACCCCGATATATAGTGGAGTATATCTGTAGCCGGGGTGATGGGGTATGTACCCAGAAACAATGATAAGCGTGCTTTGCGCGCTGCCGCCACCAGGCCCAGCGCTACGGCATGGTTGCCATTGATGTTGCGATAGTGGCCCGGGGCAGTGGCCCGGCCCCTGATGTTGTAGCGGAAAAACAGTCGGTCGTCGAGCAGAGCGTAGTTCCAGCCCGACTGCAATACTTTCAGGTTGGCCTCCATCACGTCGGGCGCATCGCGAAACTTGCGCTGCAACCAGCCGATGGTAGGCTCCATGGGCCGGCTAAAGAGCCAGTACACCATGCCCAGGGCAAAAAAGTTTTTGGACTGACGCACCGTTTTGGGAGGCAGTGCCAAACCCTTCAGGCAGGTTTTTATTTCCTCTTC
>CAZQVB010000026.1:0-54324 GCA_964596645.1 uncultured Roseivirgaceae bacterium | reverse complement strand
CTATATTCAGGCTGATGACCTGATACATACGGATGGCGTGGTCATCGAGCGGGTTGCTGCTGTAGCCGGCCAGCTTCAGGTTTTTCTCATCGAACCCTGCCGAATTGGCTATGATGATACCACCCTGCCGCACGTTGGGCAGGTTTACCTTCAGCGAGCTGGCATTCATGGCCACCAGCACGTCGATGCGGTCGCCATGGGTGTGCACATCGTGGCTGCCGAGTTGAATCTGAAAAGCACTTACGCCGTAGAGCGTCCCTTCCGGGGCGCGTATTTCTGAAGGGAAGTCGGGAAAGGTGTTCACATCGACTCCGCTACCGGCCGAGGTGTCAGAAAATTGCTTTCCGGCCAGCTGCATGCCATCGCCCGAGTCGCCGGCAAAGCGGATGGTCACCTCATCTACATATTCTATTGGCTTTTCCATCGCATTTTTCCATCATAAAAAAGTGCTAAAACGCTAAAAAATACGTGCTTCTCCGGGTGCTACATCTTGTATTTGGTGATGGCTTTCATGTATTGCGCACGTTCAAAGTTGCCGGGATTGATGGTTTTCTTCTGGCTCATGCTGCCCTGCAGCTGGCGCACACTGTCATACTCGCGCTCGCGCATCCACTCCTCCATGTGGTTGTGAATATTCTGTACGTGGCCTATGCCGTGCTTCAGCAGAGAGCTGCAGAGCATGGTGACGTTGGCGCCCACCATCAGCATCTTGATCACGTCGGTGCCGGTGTGCACCCCACTGGTGGCGGCCAAGTCGGCTTTTATCTTGTCTTTCAATATGGCGATCCAGCGCATGGGTATGCGCATGGCCGACGACTGACTGAGCAGGATGTTGGGCGTCACTTCATAGTTTTCCAGATCGATATCTGGCTGATAGAAGCGGTTGAACAACACGAGGGCATCGGCCCCGGCTTTGTCGAACTGACGTGCAATGTTGCTGAAGTTGGAAAAGAAAGGGCTGAGCTTGAGGGCCACGGGTATTTTCACCGACGACTTCACCGCCATCAGTATATCCAGATATTGCTTTTCTACCTGCGCCCCGGTCATGTCCATGTCGGTGGGTATGTAGTAGATGTTGAGCTCTATGGCGTCGGCACCGGCTTGTTCAAACTCGTGGGCGTATTCAGTCCATCCGCCCAGTGTGCTGCCATTGAGACTGGCGATGATGGGCACATCTACGGCTTCTTTGGCTTTGCGAATATGCTCGAGGTAGAGCTCCGGGCCCAGCTTATAGTCAAAAACCTCAGGGAGATAAGTCTGTGCTTCATTGAAGCCCTCCGCACCGTGCATCTGTTGAAAATAGCTTTCTTCCTGCTCCAGCCTTATCTGCTCTTCAAAGAGTGAATACAATACCACGGCGCCTATGCCCACATCTTCCAGTTTTTTTATGCTATCGATATTTTCTGAAAGTGGTGAGGCAGAAGCCACCAACGGCGATCTTAGCGTTTTTCCCAGGTATTTTGTCGTCAGATCCATGTTCTACTGTTTTTTTTATATTAAAGTACTATTTACACGGCGCCTTCTGTGAGTGCTTCGCCATCTCTGGCTGCCAGATATTGAAAGTGCTTGAAGCGCATGTCGGCATCGCGTTGTGCCACCTCCAGGTATTTTTTGAACTCCTGCGGCTTGCTCTTCGCCAGCATCTTGAACCGGTTTTCGAGGCCCATATATTCTTCGATCTTCATCTTGCGTGGCCGCGAATCGAGCGAAAGTGGATTTTCGCCCAGGGCTATCTTGTCGGGGTTGTACCGGTAGAGTATCCACTGGCCCGAATCCACCGCTGCCTTCTGGTTTTGCAACGGTGCCGACATATTGATGCCGTGCGCTATGCAATGTGAGTAAGCAATGATGATGGACGGTCCGTCAAATGCCTCTGCTTCCAGAAAGGCTTTGAGCGTTTGCTCATCTTTGGCACCCATGGCCACTACGGCCACATATACCGATTCGTAAGCCATGGCGATCATGCCCAGGTCTTTCTTTTTGATGGGCTTGCCACTGGCAGAAAATTTTGCCACAGCACCAATGGGCGTCGATTTTGAGGTCTGTCCGCCGGTGTTGGAGTATACTTCGGTATCGAGCACCAGTATGTTCACGTTTTTGCCCGACGCCAGCACATGATCAAGACCTCCGTAGCCTATATCGTAGGCCCAGCCGTCGCCGCCTACTATCCACACGCTTTTCTTACTCAGGTAGTCGGCCACCGACTCCAGTTGGCGGGCTTGCGGGGAATCTATGGCAGCCAGCTTTTCTTTCAATGTATGCACCCGCTTGCGCTGCTCAAATATGTCGGCTTCGTCGCGTTGGTCGGCGCTGAGTATGTCGGTAGCCAGTGTGTCGCCGATCTGGCTTGCCAGACTTTCCACCAGCACCCGCGCATTGTCGGTCTGCTTGTCGATGGCCAGCCTGTAGCCCAGGCCAAACTCCGCGTTGTCTTCAAACAGTGAGTTGGACCATGCCGGGCCGCGGCCTTCATCATTCACGGTGTATGGTGTAGTGGGCAGATTGCCGCCATAAATGGACGAGCAGCCGGTGGCATTGGCTATGATGGCGCGATCGCCAAAGAGCTGCGTCATCAGTTTGATGTAAGGCGTTTCGCCGCAACCGGAGCAAGCTCCTGAAAATTCGAACAGCGGGCGTTGTATCTGTTGCGTCCTGATGGAGTTCAGCGGAATCTTGCTGCGATCGAGTTCCGGCAGGTTCAGGAAGAAATCCCAATTGACTATTTCCTGCTCGCGCAGTTCCTGTTGAGGCACCATATACAGCGCCTTTCTGCTCTTATCTTCTTTGCTCTTGGCCGGGCACACTTCTACGCATACTTCGCAGCCTGTACAATCTTCGGGTGCTACCTGTATGGTGTATCTCAACCCTTCTTCCTTATACTCTTTGTTGCGTGTTTCGTCGTGCTTGAAAGAGGCAGGGGCGTTTTGCAGGTGCTCTTCGCCATACACTTTTATACGTATGGTGGCGTGCGGGCACACCATGGCGCACTTGCCGCATTGTATACAGGTTTCCGGATCCCAGGCGGGTATGTTCAGGGCGATGTTGCGTTTTTCATAACGCGCGGTGGCGGCAGGCCAGGTGCCGTCTTTAGGGAAAGCACTTACAGGCAGATCGTCGCCACGGCCGGCTATGATTTCGCCGATCACGTCTTTGACAAATACCGGTGCATTGGCAGCCACGGCATGCGCCATTTCGCGTACCGAAGTCACCTGGGCAGGCAGCTCTACCTGGTGCAGATTTTCCAAGGTATTATCTACCGCCCTCAGGTTCATCTGTACGATCACCTCGCCCTTGCGTCCGTAGGTTTTTTTAATGGAATCTTTGATGGCTTCTATAGCCCTCTCTCGCGGCAGCACGCCCGATATGGCAAAGAAACAAACCTGCATCACCGTGTTGATGCGCCGGCCCATACCACTGGCTTCGGCCACCTTCTGTGCATCGATCACATAGAGCTTGGCTTCCTTTTCTATCAGTTGCTTTTGTACCTCGCGCGGCAGAGTGTCCCACACCTGGTCAGGCCCGTAGGGTGCATTGAGCAAAAATGTGCCGCCCTTCTTCAGGTAGCGCAGCATGTTCGTTTTGTTTACAAACACGAACTGGTGGCAGGCCACCAGATTGGCCTTGGTGATGAGGTATGGCGAGCGAATGGGCTCAGTGCCAAACCGCAAATGCGATGTGGTGATGGAGCCGGACTTTTTGGAGTCGTACACAAAATAGCCTTGTGCGTAGTTCTCGGTATTTTCGCCGATTATTTTAATGGAGTTCTTGTTGGCCCCCACCGTACCATCGGAGCCCAGGCCGTAGAACATAGCCTGTACCACCTTGTCGGACTCAATGTCGAAATCCGGGTCGAAGTCGAGGCTGGTAAAGGTGACGTCGTCTTTGATGCCCACCGTGAAATGGTTTCTTGGTTTTTCTGCGGAGAGGTTGTCAAATACCGCTTTTACCATGGTAGGGGTAAATTCCTTAGAGGAAAGCCCGAAGCGGCCACCTACTATTTTTGGCATTTGAGTAAGCGCGCCATAGCCCTCGCCCATTCCTTCAGCAATGGCATTGACCACGTCCAGATGCAGCGGATCGCCGGTGGCACCCGGCTCTTTGGTACGGTCGAGCACAGCAATTTTTCTTACGCTGCCGGGTATGGCTTCCATAAATCTTTTCACATCGAAAGGCCTGTATAGCCTTACCTTCAGCACGCCGGTTTTTTCGCCCTGGCTGTTGAGGTAGTCCACGGTTTCGTGCACTGTTTGCGTGCCAGAAGCCATCAGAATCACCAACTTATCGGCATCGGGCGAGCCGTGGTATTCGTACAGCTGGTATTGCCGGCCGGTGAGTTCTGCAAACCGGTCCATGCTTTTTTGCACTATATCGGGGCAGTTGTTGTAGAAATGATTGGCTGTTTCGCGGTTTTGGAAAAAGACATCAGGGTTTTGGGCCGTGCCGCGTATCACCGGGTTGTCGGGGGTGAGGGCCCGCCGTCTGTGTGCGCGTACCAGGTCGTCGCTGATCATGGCGTGCATGACGTCGTCGGATATCACCTCTATTTTAGATACTTCGTGCGATGTGCGGAAGCCGTCGAAAAAGTGCAAAATAGGCACGCGCGACTCAAGGGTGGCGGCCTGGGAGATGAGGCTGAAGTCCATCACTTCCTGCACTGAAGAGGAGGCCAGCAAGGCAAAGCCGGTGGCGCGGGCGGCCATCACGTCGGAGTGGTCGCCAAAGATGGAGAGCGCATGTGTGGCCAGGGAACGGGCCGTAATGCTGAAGACCGTAGAGCTGAGCTCGCCGGCTATTTTGTACATGTTTGGGATTTTCAGCAGCAGGCCCTGCGATGCGGTGAAGGTGGTGGTGAGTGCTCCGGCCTGCAGCGCGCCGTGTACGGCACCGGCGGCACCGCCTTCGCTCTGCATTTCGCTCACCACAGGCACAGTGCCCCAAATGTTTTTGATGCCCCTGGCAGACCATTCGTCGGCCCATTCGCCCATGTTGCTCGACGGGGTGATCGGATAGATGGCGCACACTTCATTCACGCGGTATGCCACATACGCCGCCGCCTCATTGCCATCGATGGTCATATATTTTTTCTTGCTTGTCATGATACTTGATTTTGCATTTGCCAAAAATTTCCTTCCATCACTCAGAACCTTCCTGATGCTGTTTTCAAAATTAAGCAGACCCGTTATAGCAAAATGTGATCTATATCATGTTTGGCCAAATCGGCTGTTTCCGCCATACACAAATTGCAGGAGGGCTGAACAAAACCAGGCTGGCTACCAGGAAATCGGGCTGACGGGCTGTATACAAGCTGCCCGAATGTAGCGGCCTGCTGTTGTACGAGCAGACTGATCTTTTTATCCCCTCATTTTACTGCTAAGCCTGCGCATACGCTCAGTGCAAACGAGTAGCTGTCCGGATTCACAAGAAGAAAAGCGCCCTTGTGCATTGTCCAATTCTGCTATCTTTGCATTTTTTACCGGATTTTTATGATGAACGAACAAGATTTTGGCATAAAAGAAATAGTAGCCCACGCCAAGGAATATGGCTTTGTGTACCCATCCAGCGAAATATATGACGGCCTGCAGGCGGTGTACGACTACGGTGCCTATGGTGTAGAGCTGAAGCGCAATCTGAAAAACCTCTGGTGGCAGGCCATGGTGCAATTGAATGACAACATCGTAGGACTGGACGCCGCCATCTTTATGCATCCGCTCACCTGGAAAGCTTCCGGGCACGTCGACAGCTTCAACGACCCCATGATTGACAATAAAGACAGCAAAAAGCGCTATCGGGCCGATGTGCTGATCGAAGACCGTGCTGCGCAACTGGCGGTAGAAGGCAAGCACGGCGAAGCCGATGCACTGCTGAAAGAGATGGGCCGGCTGCTGGAAAAAGAAGACCTGAATGGCGTGCGTGAACTTATTGTGAACGAAGGCATCACCTGCCCGGTGTCGGGCACCGTGAACTGGACGGACGTGCGGCAGTTCAACCTCATGTTTACCACACAGGTGGGCTCGCTGGCCGAAGATGCAAGCAGCATATATTTAAGGCCCGAAACGGCCCAGGGCATATTCGTGAATTTTCTGAACGTACAGAAAACAGCCCGCATGAAGGTGCCTTTCGGCATCGCCCAAATCGGGAAAGCCTTTAGAAACGAGATCGTAGCGCGGCAGTTTATCTTCCGTATGCGGGAGTTTGAGCAGATGGAAATGCAGTTTTTCATTCGCCCAGGCGAAGAGATGAAATGGTATGAGCACTGGAAAGCGCTGCGCCTGACATGGCACAAAGCCCTGGGCATACCTGCGCAAAACCTTCGCTTTCACGACCACGACAAGCTGGCCCACTATGCCAATGCCGCTGTGGATATTGAATTTAAGTTTCCATTCGGATTCAAAGAGGTAGAGGGCATACACTCCCGCACCGACTTCGATCTGGGTAATCATCAGGAACTGTCAAAGAAGAAATTGCAGTATTTCGACCCGGAGGTAAACCAAAATTATGTGCCGTATGTGATCGAAACTTCGGCGGGCGCCGACCGCCTGTTCTTTATGCTGCTCTGCAATGGCTACAAGGAAGAAATGACCGGCGAAGGCGACAAAGCCAAAAAGCGTACTTATCTGAAATTTCACCCGGCACTGGCTCCGGTAAAAGCCGCCATACTGCCCCTGGTAAAAAAAGATGGGCTGGCCGAAATAGGCAAACAGATATACGACGACCTCAAGTTTGACTTCAACCTGATCTATGAAGACAGCAGCAGCATAGGCAAACGCTATACCCGCCAGGACCTGATCGGCACACCCTTTTGCATAGCAGTAGATTACCAGACCAAAGAGGACGAGACCGTGACCATACGGCATCGCGACAGCATGGAGCAGGAGCGTGTGAAGATCAGCGCGCTGAAAGAACGCATTGAGCGGGAGGTTTCCATCAAAAATATTTTTAAAGTACTGTAGGAATCTTTTGCCACCAGACTGTCTTCATGCATCATAACTCATGACCAACCTCAGCACCTTTTTGTGCCCATAATGTGGCTGCTATCGGCGCACATAAGCCTTGCCGTCTGGCAGGATGGCGTCTTGCCGGTGCTTGCCGCTGCCGCGCCGGACGAGCCGCCGGAAGGGCTTGAGTTTGTGCTGATGGTGATGGGTGTGGTGCTGTTTCTGGTGTTTGTGCTCACCTTTATTTTCTACAATATTTTCTCCGTGGTGAGGGTCACGCTCAAGTACTTCTTCGGCGACAAGATGAGCCGCTACCTGTTGATGGTGAAGATAGACCCGGCGTATCAATCGGTGCTGAAAAAGCATTGCAAATACTACCAGCAGCTGGGCTTGGAAGATCAGGCATTTTTTGAGAAGCGTGTGCAGAAATTCATCAACCAGAAAGAGTTTGTAGCCCGCGGCGAATTGGGCAGTGTTACCGATGAGATGAAGGCATTGGTGGCAGCCACCGCCATACAACTTACGTTCGGCTATCCATTGATCTACTTTGAGCATTTCCGTGTGATCGCGCTCTACCCCGACAACTACTACAGCAACATATTGAAGCAGTACCATCAGGGGGAGGTAAACATGGGCGGCATGATCATACTATCATGGAAAAGCTTTGTGCAAGGCTACTTTGACGAAAGCGACGGGCGCAACCTGGGACTACACGAGATGGCCCATGCGCTGCGGCTCGAAAATGCCGTTATGAACGACGAATACGGCTTTTTGGACGATGCGCTGCTGAAGGAATGGACGGCACTCTGCTACACCGAGATGGCGCTGATGGATGAAGGCAAATCCAACTTCTTTCGCGCCTATGCCGCCAGCAATTCCCAGGAGTTTTTTGCCGTGGCGGTGGAAAACTTTTTTGAACGGGCAACCGCCTTTCGTGCAGAAAAGCCTCATTTGTATCAAGTGCTCAAAGAAATGCTGAAGCAAGACCCCGCAGCCAGGGCCAATCTTTTTTGAGCATCATGAAGTAAACGGTCATGTTGAATCTTTTTCAGCCTCTGTTGATACTTTTGGCAGATCCTGAAACAAGTTCATGATGACATAAACTTTAAGCTTTGAGCTCTATTACCATTTTACTAACCCACGAATCTACCAGTCTACCAATTCTTTCACCTTTGAGCTTTCAGCTCTTTCACCAGTCTACCAACCCACGAATCTACCAGTCTACCATATTCCTTTGAGCTTTCAGCTTTCAGCTTTGAGCTCTATCACCAGTCTACCAACCCTCGAGTCTACCATTCTACCATATTCCTTTCAGCTACCTACTCATTTAAATTGCTACTTTTGCACTTTCAAAATATTCGACCCCGTACATGGCCAATATAGTAGCAATTGTAGGAAGACCCAATGTGGGTAAATCCACCCTCTTCAACCGCCTGATAGAGAGCCGGCAGGCCATCATGGACAATGAAAGCGGTGTGACCCGCGACCGGCACTACGGCATGGCCGAATGGACCGGCCACAACTTTACTGTGATCGATACCGGCGGCTACGTAACGGGCTCCGACGATATATTTGAAGAAGCCATACGCCGGCAGGTAAAGCTGGCGCTCGAAGAAGCCACCGTGGTGCTGTTTATGGTAGACTGCGTGCAGGGCCTTACCGATTTCGATAAGGACTTCGCCAATGTGGTGCGCACCGTAAAAAAGCCAGTAATCATTGTGGCCAATAAGGCCGACAATACCACACGTACCCAGATGACGGGGGAGTTTTACGCGCTCGGGCTCGGTGAGGTGTTTCCTGTTTCCTCTGTAAACGGCTATGGCACCGGAGACATGTTGGACGAAACTGTGAAGCACTTTGAGCCGGAAGAGGGGCAGCCAGAGCCTGTGCAACTGCCGCGCATAGCCATAATGGGCCGCCCCAACGTGGGCAAGTCGTCACTGCTGAATGTGCTGCTGGGAGAAGAGCGCACCATCGTGACAGACAGGGCTGGCACCACGCGCGACGCTATTGACAGCCGGTACAACCTCTATGGCAAAGATGTGATACTCACCGATACCGCCGGGGTGCGTAAGAAGTCGAAGGTGCATGAAGATATAGAGTTTTATTCTGTCATCCGCTCCATAAAGGCACTGGAAAACAGCGATGTGTCTATCGTGATGATAGATGCCACACAGGGCCTGGAGGCCCAGGACATGAACCTGCTCTCGCTGGCACACCGCTACAAAAAGGGCATGGTGATACTGGTAAACAAGTGGGATCTGGTAGAAAAAGATCAGTCGACAGCCGACCAATACAAAAAAGCCCTGGAAGAGCGTCTGGGCGAAATGCGATATGTTCCGGTGGTGTTTACTTCTGCCCTTACCAAGCAGCGGGTGTATAAAGCATTGGAAACAGCCATTGCTGTATATGAAAACAGACAGAAAAAAATCAGTACGTCGGAGTTGAATGCCGCCTTGCTGCCGGAAATAGAGCGCAATCCGCCACCTTCGTACAAAGGCAAATACATCAAAATAAAATACATCACCCAACTGCCCACCCGCACGCCTACTTTTGCGTTTTTCTGCAGCAACCCCAAGTATATAAAAATACCCTACGAGCGATACCTGGAAAATCGCCTGCGATCACACTTCGATTTCAGCGGCGTACCGGTGAAGCTGGTGTTTAGGGAAAAATAAGCTGGTGGACAATTCATCAAAGATTTACAGCCTGCTGGAGCGCCACCTTCCGGCCAATGCCGTGCACTACTGCTTTGACCTGTGGCATCAGCATCCTTTTAATTTTAAGGTGGCACGCACGCGCAGCAGTAAGCTGGGCGACTACCGCTTCGAACCAGCCGGAAACAGGCATTCTATCTCCGTGAACCACAGCCTGAACCCGTACAATTTCCTGATCACCTATCTGCACGAATTCGCACATCTGCTCTGCACCATTCGGCACAAAAATCGATGCGCACCCCACGGCAAAGAGTGGAAGGCGGCTTTCAAGGAAGTGATGCAACCGGTGATGAACGACCTCGTGTTTCCCACGGCGTTACTGCCCGAAATCTACCGCCATATGGCCAATCCTAAGGCCTCCTCGCAGGCCGATCATCGTCTTGCTGCGGCACTGCGGAGCTACGATCAACTGCCGGAAGACGTGGGCATGCTCAATGAAATAGATGAAGGAGCGCTGTTTATTTTTCAGGGCATACGATATGAGAAAATGCTCACCAGGCGTACGCGCGTGCTCTGCCACCAGGTGCACAGTGGTAAAAAATACCTCATTCCCAAAGTGGCTTTGGTTAAGAAGGTAGGCTCCTGAAAGATTTACTTCTGCCGCAAAGGATACTATTCAAAATGCTTTTGCGCCCGCAGCCAGCGCCGCACATCAACTTTAGGAAGGCGACACACATAGATTGGCAGGTCGGCTTCGTATGGCATAGACAGTTCGGCCCGGTGACGCCTCACTTCTTTAACTTCTGCAAACGCCTCCTCCAGCTCTGCCAGTGAATGGCCTACCGCGATCACTACCGCCTGCTCGTGTACGTCTGGCAGCCAATAGAAGTAACTGTTGTGCCCGCAAGCCACCCGAGGCATGTGGCCGGCGTAATATTCCAGAGCGGCCGCTTCTCCATAGTTGTTCACCTTAACCAGTGCCCGCCGGCGCTCGTGTGGCTGTAGTGCACTATAGACTGCGGAAACAGAACCGGCCAACTCTTTCCAGCCGAAGCGATCGGCAAAAAACTGCGGCAGCTCCGATTGCTCCTTGCCTTCCGTATTGGCTGGCTGCACATTCAACCATCTGGAATAGACGATAAACTTGCTTGTTGGCAATATGGAGGTGGCCAAAGGCAACACGGCACCACCAACGGCCAGGTGCAGGGCCACTAATGCAGCTACACAGGCATTGCGCCACCACCGCCCGGGCAACCTGCCCACGGCCACTCCCCCGCCGGCAAAGAGGATGGAAAACGATGCAGCCAGATATTCCCCTTTGCTGTGCCCGTTCAGCAGCAGAATAACAAAGACAGTGATGAATATCCAGCCCAGCAGCCGATATGGTTTTCCGTAGGCGGTGAAAAAATAAAAATAAAGGCCGGCAATGGCTAAGAGCACCCCGGTAGGAAGCACCAAAAGCAATTGCTCTTTTAAAAAATCGACCCGACCAATGGTGTTGTACTTGTATGAAATGGCATTTTGCATGAACTCCACGTGCGCCATATCGTGGGTAATGTTCCAAAAAATAAATGGTAAAAATACCACCAGGGCCACCACACCGGCCACATATGGCCATACTGATAAGAGCAACTTGCGCTGCGGTGTCAGCAGGAGGCCGATGAGCGTACCCAGGCCCAACCACAGGAAACTGAGCTTGTTGAGCAGACCTATCCCCAACACCAGGCCCAGTACCATCCACGCTATGGGTTGTGGGTCTTGTACTACCCGCACCGTGAGGTACGCGACCAAAGTCCACAGCAATATGTCAATGCTGTTCATGGAATAATAAGCACCCATGGCAATGAAGATCGGGCTGATGCACATGGCGGCCCCGGCCAGCAATACAGCCAGTCTACCGCCCCCCATCGTGATACAGAGCTTGCAGCACAGCCATACGGTGAAGCCATGAGCCAGGGCAGGCACCAGCCGTACCGCAAACGTTGATTCACCAAAAAGGCCTGTGACGGCATAGAGCACATAGATAGAAAAAGGTGGCTGATCCACATACCCCGATGCCAGACGATCGGCGCAGGCGAGGTAGTAATACTCGTCTCTGAAAAGGCCGTAGACGACCCACAGGTTGTCGGCCAGATGCAACAGCACGGTCAACAGGCCAAGGCCAATACCCAGGGCATTTGAAGAAAAAAGCTGAGGACTGCGCCAGGCGATCATTGCGTGCAATATATTACTGGTGGACTATACATTTTATGGCTGCCACGGGAGTGAGTACATCTCCATGTCATCTTTTTGCTGCATCGATCACCTGGCGTACAGAGCCGTGTTGCTGCAGCAGCGCTGCAGCCTGAGCACGATCTACACCCAGCTCTTCCATGATCATGCGTGTGCCGCGGTCGACCAGTTTTTCATTGCTCATCTGCATGTCCACCATTTTATTACCTTTTACCCTGCCCAGGCGTATCATCACTGCGGTAGAGAGCATGTTGAGCACAAGCTTCTGAGCTGTGCCGGCTTTCATTCTTGTACTTCCCGTCACGAACTCCGGCCCTACTACCACTTCCACCGGATACTGTGCAGCATCGGCCAGGGCAGAGCCTGTGTTGCACACAATGCAGCCGGTGAGCAGACCATGGTGCCGCGCGGCTTGTACGGCGCCCACCACGTATGGCGTGCGACCGGAGGCGGCCAGTCCAATTAATGAATCTTTGGCATTTACTTGAAAAGACTGCAGGTCGCGCCAGCCCTGGCTCGCATCATCTTCGGCATTTTCTACTGCTTTGCGTATGGCGCCATCACCACCGGCTATAATGCCTACCACCAGGCCCTCGGGCACCCCAAAGGTGGGTGGGCACTCCGATGCGTCCAATATGCCCAACCGGCCACTGGTGCCTGCACCGATGTAGAATAGTCTTCCGCCTGCTTGCATACGCTCCACCACGCTCGTCACCAACTGCTCCAACATGGGTATGGCCCCGGCCACCGCTTCAGGCACGCCGCGATCTTCCCCATTGATGCGCTCCAGCAGCGTGCGCACCGACATTTTTTCTAAATCCTGATGATTGGAAGATGACTCAGTCGTATTGTTCACGCTCACGATTGGTTGGTGTGAAAAAGGGTAAGCCCCGCTATCGGCGATTCTACCACATTGCCGATTGAAAAACCTGCGTCCCTCGCTACCGACCGGAGCACAGTGTTGTTGTAAAAAGCCACCGAACCCGAGAAATGAACCTTTTGCTGTTCCGCCTGCGGATAGGAAAGTATGTAATGCCTGGCAAAGGCCAAAAAGCTGTCGTACAACATTTGATGAATGAGCGGATGACGCTGCTGATCTGTAGCAAATCGCGCAAATTGGGCGAGATAACGGCTGGGCATCTGGCCTTCGTTTAATGCCTTCAGCACCTGTGCTTTGTCTATGGTGAAACTCTGCTGAAAAGCGGCGTGAAGCGCCTCCGGCAGCTCACCGCGCAGATAGGCGGCTACTACCCGCCGCCCCACATCGGCACCACTCCCCTCATCGCCCAGTATGTACCCTAAAGACGGCACCTGGCGTACTATTTCAATTCCGTCGTAGCAGCAGGAGGCCGAGCCTGTGCCCAATATGCACACGATACCCGGCGATGTGCCACAGAGCGACCGGGCTGCCGCCAGTAAATCTGAATGCACCTCAACGACTGCATTTGGAAAAGTACACGACAATGCCTCGGCCGGTATAAGGCTGTGATTGCCTATGCACCCTGCACCATAAAAATGCACCGCTTGTACATGGCCGTCGCGCAAATGAGGGATAAGCTCCTTTTGCAAAAGCTGCGCAATCTGCTGTGTGTCCAGATAAAATGGGTTGATGCCGCCGGTGCGCGCCTGCCTTATTTTACCATTGCGCAGTATGCGCCATTCCGTTTTGGTGGCGCCGCTATCGGCTATCAATACGGTGGGCGGCTCATTAGTCATAGATCATTTTCCTTGTCATGCCGCCATCTATTATGAAATTCTGTCCGGTGATGAAGTCATTGCTATCGTCGATGAGAAAATGGATCATGCGGGCGATGTCGTCTGCTTCGCCCACCCGGCCGGCCGGATGTTGCTTGTGGTCTTGTTCCGACAGATCGGCGCCTTCTCCGTTGCGGGAAGATTGGTGCTTGGATACGTCGATCCAGCCCGGGCTGATGCAGTTGACCCGTATGTGTGGGCCGAGGCTTATGGCCATGGCATGGGTCAATGCCAGAATGCCACCTTTGCTGGCGGAGTACGCCTCGGTATCGGCCTCCGACATGAGTGCCCTGGTGGAGCACAAATTGACGATACAACCTTTGCGCGCGCGTAAGTGCGCTGCGGTATATTTAGCAAAGAGAAAAGCGGCCGTGAGGTTGGTGTCCATCACCTTGCGCCACTCGTCAAGGCTCAGCTGCTCCAGTGGTTTGTTGATGGATATGCCGGCGTTGTTCACGAGTACGTCGATGCCATCGTGAAAGCGAACAGCTTTTTCAATTGAACGTTGTACGGCATCGTCTTCCGTGATGTCGGCATGTATAAAGATGAAATCGCCCTTGCGCTCCAACTCATCGGCCAGCTCCTGCCCTGCCGAGCGATCATTGTCTGCGATGGCTACTTTGTGGCCCGCGGATATGAGGCTGCGTGCGCTGACCCTGCCAATGCCTTTGGCGCCTCCGGTGATAAATATTGATTTTGGCTGATTCATAGGTTAAACATCTTCTGGTGTATGTCCGCACTCTTTTTGCTAACAGCGGATCGCTAAAATAGTGAATTGACTACTGAAGTGGGACGGTTTGCCGGCCGATTACCGATGACTGCAGGCCATGCTCTATTCAAAAAATGCCTATACAATCATCGCTTGCGCTGCTCACGCATTTCTGATTGACGCATGGGCATGGCATCGATGGTGGCAAAGAGCTTTCGCACAGTTAATAATTCATGTTGCCTCAGTTTAACACCGCCATCGAGCCCAACAAGAACAATTTCAAAAGGCGCTTCTTCATTTCTTTTCAGCCGGGAGTACAACGGGCTGCCTTTTTGCCATGCATTTTCATCATTCAGCCCCACACGATAGCCGTGAGGACTGAGCACGTATACCACAATCTTGCGCTCACGCATACCCTCCTCTTCTGACTTGAAGGCTCGCAATTGCTCATTTACCACTTCCGAATCGGCTTCTTCCGACAGCAAAATCACTACCCGGTCTTTCCAACGGTGGCCATCCAGATCCTGGCCGTGACTTGAATGTGGTTTCATTGACATGATCATCATAATCCCAATCAGCATGTATTTCATGTCAATCCAACCCGTTGTGGTTTTATAAGGTTTTTGAGTAAACAAAGGACGCCACCAAAGGGAGCACTATATCATTAAGGAGTTGACAATGAAGTCTGCCGTGGGTGCCTACGCAGCATTGAACATGAGTCGAATTTCAAAACCTCTTCTTTAGCCGGCGCTCGAGCATCAGCAATTCATTTTTATGAATGAATCAATGATAAAAATTTTATTGGCCATTGTATATTGTGATGTTATTCATCCTTTTTAAACAGCAAACAATATGACTTTTATCAAACTGACAGCGGCTTGTCTGGCCATTATTTTTAGCGCGTCGTGCGCCTCGACCTACAAAGCCATCATGCCCCAGGCCATCCACTACTCCAACACCACGAGCCATGACGAGATAGATCTAGCCTATAAATACGACGTGTTGTCGCTACGTGGAAATAAAAAATATGCAAAAAGAGAAGATAAACATGGCGTAAGAGTGGTGGCTGTAAAGGTGACCAACAACTCTGAACAACCGATTAATCTCTCCAACGACTATCAAATTTATGCTGGCGAAAATCCTATGATTCTTTTGGATCCGGAGACTGCAAAAAATTTATTAAAGCAACCGGTGCCTATTTATTTGCTATACCTGCTGTTGAGCTTTACCAATTTGTATGTCGATGGCTCTGTGATTCCCATCGGCCTTATCCTTGGGCCCGGTATATCCATAGGAAACATGGCTGTGGCAGGTAGTGCCAATCAGAACTTGGAAAGAGAACTTCAGCAATACAATATGATTGATCGTGATGTGGCCAGCCACGAAACCGTGTATGGTATTCTGGCTACAAGAAGTACCGACTTTGTGCCATTATCACTTCGGCCGAAAGAAAACAAAGTGCCGCAACAGCCCGCAGAACAATTTCTTGACAAAGGCAGGTAAAGGAATGGTAGATTCGTGGATTGGTAGACTGGTGAAAGAGCTGAAAGCTCAAAGGTGAAAGGTGAAAGAATTGGTAGACTGGTAGATTCGTGGGTTAGTAAAATGGTGATATAGCTCAAACCTCAAAGTCTTTTTCATCCTGAACTCGTTTAAGGATCTGCCAATATTGTAGACAGATGCTGAAATAAACCCAGCATGACCCCGCTGTGAGAATGTACCCCGGCCAATCAGGCAGACCCATTGTAGTGTGGTGTATTTATGCATATTTTACGCCCATGACCTGGACCAACTACCACAATCACTGCCACTACTGCGATGGAAAAGACAGCATGGAAGCACATGTGCAGGCAGCCATCGACCAGGGTCTTGACAGCTTTGGGATGTCGTGTCATGCGCCACTGCCATTTGCTTCATCGTGGTCGATGAAAGAAGCACAACTGCACAGCTACTATGAAGAGGCCCAACGGCTGAAGGCCCAATATGCCGAAGAAATCCAACTCTATGTAAGCCTGGAGGCCGACTTTGTGCCGGAAAAGGCCGGTATAGATTTGCCCCCGGTGCGCGATTATAATTTTGATTTCACGCTCTCATCTGTACATTTCGTAGATGCCTTTGCCGACGGCCGCCCATGGGAAATCGACGGTACGCAAACACTTTTTCTCGATGGACTTCAAGGGATTTTCAATGGCGACATCCACGCGGCCATCGGGCGCTATTATGCCCTCACCCGGCAGATGCTCACTGATACACAACCCCAAATTTTAGGGCACCTCGATAAAATTAAGATCCAGAACCACGACGGCAAATTGTGGGATGAGTCTGCCGACTGGTACCGCCGCGAGGTGTTGCAGACACTGGCCGTTGCATGCGACATGGGCACCATAGTAGAGGTCAATACGCGCGGCATGTACAAAGGAATTACGGAGGAGCCTTACCCGGGCGTATGGGCACTCAGGGCAATACGCGACATGGAAATACCCATTTGCCTCAACTCCGATGCCCATCATCCCCGGGAAATAACCGGGGCCTATCAGGAAGCAATGGCGCTACTGAAGTCATTGGGTTTTCGGCATGTGACTGTGCTGATGGATGGCGAATGGGTGAAACGCGAATTGGATGAGTAGCTGGCCGGTGTCTATAGGGCTTCCTGATGATCGAAGCGCAATATCTCATCCTGACCGGCCTTTTGGAGGTGCGCCCGCAGTATGCGTCGGGTTTCCTGATGTTCCGGATGAAATTTGATGTGGTTTTTCAGTTGATGGAAAGACGCGGCAGGCAGGTCATAGTCGATAAAGCCATGACCGATGTAAGTGCCATTTTCCACGAGCACCAATGAGCGCTCGCCGGCATCGCGGCCCTGGCCTATTATGGCCAACGTATCCCGGCCGTTGTACATCGATTGCAGGGCATCTTCCACACGCACATTGTATACCTCGGCCAATTCATCTGCCACACAGGCTCCCTTGCACCTGCCCAGCGCATGATCTACACAGGGTCCGTGGCATTTTTGTATACCGCAAAGCCTGGGGCACAGTGTATACGCTTTTACCAGTTCATTCAGCACAGATCGACCCTCCTGGTAAGTGGCTACATTCATTTCAGGCTTTACACCCTTCGGCACTTTATTTACGCAGAGGCGGATGTATCCCTGTCGGTCGATATACTGAAAAATACCATAGCGCACGGCCGGTTGCTTCTGGCTGCGGTTGTAGCGCGGCCAAAGGCGTTTTATCTCTTTAGCTTCTTCCAGTAGTGCAACGAGTTCGTTGCCGCAGAGCTGATAGCTCACATCGAACACAGTATTGTGAAACAGGCGCTTTTCCCGGCTTGAGTCACCGGTAAAATGACCGGCTACCCTGCTTTTGATATTGATGGCCTTACCCACATACACCACCTTGCCGTGACTATCATGAAAATAGTAGATACCGGGCCGGGCCGGCAATCGGGCAAAGGCCGCTTTGTCGAGATTGGCCGGCAGGTATGCTTCTTTGCTGTTGCGCTTGAGCGACTGGCCCACCGTGTTGTTTTTATCGCTATCCAGTATACGCTGCAGCACCTTCACCGTAGCCTCGGCATCGCCATGGGCCCGGTGCCTGTTTTCTATGCTAATGCCCAGTGAGCCACAAAGATTGCCCAGGCTGTAGGAAGGCAGACCGGGAAAAACCTGCCTGCTGAGCCGTACTGTGCATAGCTTTCGGCGATCGAACGGAACACCAATTTCCTCAAACTCTTTTTTTACAAAGTGATAATCGAAATTGACCGAATGCGCTACGAAAATTTGACCTTCGGTGATGGCCAATATGTCGGCGGCAGCATCAGCAAAAAAAGGTGCGTCTGCCACCATGTCGTTGCTGATGCCGGTAAAAGACGATATGAAAGGCGGTATGTATCTGCCCGGGTTGAGCAGCGTGTGGTAACTGTCGACCACTTGGGTGCCATCATATTTGTATATGGCTATCTCAATGATCTTGTGATACTTCGGCGATCCGCCGGTGGTCTCTATGTCGATGATGGTATACAAAGGCGTACTGAAAAGGCGTGTACAATTTAGCAGACTTGCCCTGAAGGATGAAAAATTCTGACGGAAGTTTATCGATAAAAAAAGCAACAAAAAACCGCTGGCTTCAGGCGACCAGCAATGGCCGATAAGCCGATCGGGATGGTGGGGGGATAAAAAAACCGGTATGCCAAAGACATCCGGTTTTTTGTGCGCACGAGAGGAGTCGAACCTCCACGGGATAAGCTCCCACCAGGCCCTCAACCTGGCGCGTCTACCAATTCCGCCACGTGCGCAGTAGACATTTCCCTCACTCGATCTGCGTAAGGAGCCGCAAATTTATAATCTTTATCCCGAATACAAAAAAGTATTTTCACGCCTGGCCTGGTGCCTCAAATCTTCAAAACTCTTCTTCCGTAAGGAAAGCACGAAAATTTCTTTTTTACCCTTTGGCACTGCACATAGCTTTGAAATTTAGGCTTTCAGAATTAATACTTGCACGATGCTAAAGCACATTTTCTCTTTCACCACCGCCATATTCTTATATTTTTCGGCCACAGCCCAACAGACAAATCTCAACGCGGGACTCATCGCCCACTACCCTTTTGAAGATGGTGCGCGCGATGCGGCCGGCATGAATGACGGCCAGATAAACGGCGCCCGGCTGGAAGACAATATGCGCTGCGGCAACAGGGCGTACTACTTCGATGGCAAAGAGAGCTATATAGACTGCGGCAACGACCATACACTCAACGGGCGCTTCAGCGGCCTCACCATAGCCACCTGGATACGCCCCATGGATGTGGCCGATATGGAGCTGAGCACCATCGTGGCCAAGTGGGCATTTCACGATCAGAAAGACCACTTTGGCATGTGGCTCAACAGCAGCTACCGAATAATAATGGCCGTGAGTGCCCCAGGAAATATGGAAGATGGCACCTTCAGCAGTACGCAACTGATGCCGGAAGAATGGTGGCATGTGGTCGGTACCTGGCGTGCCAATGGAGAAATAAGAATTTATATAAATGGAAAGCTAGATAAGGTCGGCAAACAAACCGGCTATGGCATCAACACATTTTCTGATGCTACGATGAAAATCGGTCGTCAGGTTACCCGCAAAAACCGGCCATACAAGGGCTACATCGACGAAATGCGCATATACCGACGTGCTCTGCTGCCCGAAGAGGTATCGGCGCTGTACAACCTGGGCAACCTCGCCTGTGAAAAGCTGATCGTGCAGGGTAATGTGTACAATAAAAACACGGGTGAGCCGGTCGCCTCAGAGGTTGTATTTGAATACCTGGACAAGGGCACCACCTTTGGCAAGATAAAAACAGAGGGGCCAGAAGCTTTTTATCAGGCAGAAATACCAATCGGCGAGCGATTTGGCTTTTATGCCGAGGCCGACGGCTACCTTTCAGAAAATCAAAATCTGAGCACCAAAGGACGTCAGTACAACGAGGTGATAGAGCGCGACCTGTATGTGATACCGCTGGAGGCTGGTGCCACCATCACGCTGAACAACATCTTTTTTGATTTTGACCAGGCCACCCTGCGCGAAGAGTCATTTTTGGAGTTGAACCGCATACTGCCATTTTTCAGAAAATACCCGAACCTGATCATAGAGCTGGGCGGCCACACCGATAGCTTTGGCTCCGACGCCTACAATCAAAAGCTGTCGCAAGACCGCGCCAGGGCTGTGCGCAGCTACATCTTAAGCCAGGGCATACCCAATGCACGTGTAGAAGCGGTCGGATATGGCGAAGTATCACCGGTGGCATCCAACGATTCTGATGAAGGCCGGCAAATGAACAGAAGGGTGGAATTTAAAGTGCTTAGAAACTAAGGTCTGTCGGAGTGAAATAATCAATGCCCCGTCGGGAGGGTATACAAAAAAAGGAGCGGTGTACTGTGTAAGTGACCGCTCCCTTTTTTTTGTCTTTTGCTGTTCTAGCTATTGGACAGCATCTTCTCTTTATATTTTTTCAATTGTCTGCGCAAACTTTCCACTGTTTCGTCCGCTGCTGCTTCGAAGGTTCTCGACCGCTCTTTGGCAAATAATTGGCCACCGGGAATATTCAGTTTTATCTCTACAATTTTATTTTCCATTTCATTGTCCTTCTCCAGGCGCATGATCACCTCGCCATCGATGATGCGGTCATAAAATTTGTCCAATTTATCTGCTTTGGCTTGTATAAAATCGATCAATTTTTGATCGGCATCAAATCGAAGAGATTGCATCTGTAACTTCATACGGTTTCAGTTTTAGGTTAAACTATCTGTTAAGCTTTGGGGTGTGCCTGGTCAAAAGCCTTCTTCAACTTGCCAAGCGTGTTGTGGGTGTAAATTTGTGTCGCTGCCAGATTTTGATGGCCGAGCAGATCCTTCACAGCGTTGAGGTCGGCGCCACGCTCCAACAAATGGGTAGCAAACGAATGCCTTAAAATGTGCGGGCTTTTCTTGTTGACTGGTGTGCTATTCAGAAATTTTCGTACTGCGCGGTATACCAACATCGGGTAGCTTTTACATCCTGTATTGGTAACGATAAGGTGGGGGGCAGCGTTCGGGCCAAACGCTTCTTTTTTGCATTCGAGGTATAATTGCACCACATGCATGGCGTGCTTGTTTACCGGTATTATCCGTTCCTTATTCCGCTTGCCCAGCACCTTGATCTGTGATGAGAAAAAATCAATGTCTGATTCTTTCAGGTTGATCAGTTCGCTGAGGCGTATGCCTGAGCCATACAGCAATTCTAAGATTACCTGGTCGCGGCGAGACTCCAGTGTTTGTTCGAACGGTGCATTGTCGATCGCCTTCAACAGATCATTTTCGTGCACGAAGTGCGGCAAGGACTTCGGGGTTTTCAATGCGCGGGCCCTTGCGGTGGGATCTTTGTCGATCAACTGGCGCTTCAGGAGGAATTTAAAGAAAGAACGGAGTGCAATTATTTTGCGGTTCACCGTGCGGGCCGACACGTCTTGTTCGGAGAGTTGTTGTATCCAGGCGCGCACATGCAGATGCAGCACATCCTGCCACGTGCAGCCCTCATATTGCGCTTGCAAAAACTGCTGAAACTGGTTCAGGTCGCTTTCATAAGCCTTGGCGGTATGTTGGCTATACCGCCGCTCATATATTATGTGCTGAATAAAAGAATCAATCATGCCCTGCCACCCGACTTATACCTGTGGATGGCTAAACATAATTAATTTGAAAGAAAGTAGGGGGAAAGGAGATTAAGAATTTTCCTGCTCCTGCATGTACTGGCGGTAGGAAGCACGAATCTTTTCAGCCCGGCGTCCAACAGAAGGCTTCTCGTAATAGCTACGGCTGCGAATTTCCCGCAAAATGCCGGTCCTCTCAAACTTCTTCTTGAAACGCTTCAGTGCCTTATCGATCGATTCGTTTTCTTTTACATTTACAATGATCATATATCTCCTTATCGGTTTACGTGCTAAAATCGGGACGCAAATATATTTGAAGTATTTGTAAAGCGCAATTGCTCTGGGCACAAATTGCAGAAAGATTCGCTAGCGCTTTGGTTTGATCCTTAGCCAGATAAGAAACTTTTTGATAAAGCTCTGGTAGAAATCTGTCTCCAGTAGCCGTGCGTCATTTTTTGCCTGTCGGAGAAAGAACAGCCCCACTGGGAAAAGAAGAATGTTGGCCATCCAGGCGGCCATAAATGGACTCACAATATCTTGCCGGGTGAGCTTCTCGGTCATCATGGTGATGACGTAGAAAAGGATAAAGAAAGTAATGGATATAAGCACCGGCAAGCCCAACCCGCCCTTTTTGATGATGGAGCCCAGCGGCGCGCCTATGAGAAAAAAGACAAAAATGGTGATGGCGTAAGAAAGCTTTCTGTAGCGCTCCAAAGCAAACTTATTGGTTTCCGTAAGCAATCTTTCAATTTGCTGTGTCTGCAGCATGAGTTGGTTCTTCACATGGCGCACCTGGGTAAGTGATCGTGTGAGGGCATTTTTTTGATATTTGCTCGTAGCAAATACACTGTCGATGCGGGCTAAAGCCTCGTCGGATACCTGAGCTGCACGCCGCTGAATGGCGGCATCGGCAGAGTCTTTCTCAGCCGCGGTAAGATCGTCCTCTATATTGCCTGACGGGATATACTGCCTTTCTTCCTCTTCCAGTTCTTCGGCACTGTCCATAGCGCGTGCACCCAATTGATCATCGGGCGCAGTTGCCGGGTTGTTCATCATAGCCGATCGCGATTCAATACTATCCCTGCTCTGCGCAATACCCGTATCTGTCAGTTGTTGAAGAGAATCGACCTTCAGGCTTTTCAATAAAGCAGAGGAAGGTGCTCCACGCCGTATGCCATTGATGTTCATCGCCATATCGGCGGGTTGCTCCGAGCGCTCTACACTGCTGTCGGCAAGATCAGACGCTGTCGATTGTTCTTCTTCTGCCATCTCTTGCAGCATATCGTCCTGCATCTCCTGGCGATACTGCTCATCTTCGCGCTGGCGCATGCGCTCCTTATATTCATCGAGCACATCGCTGAGGTGATAGCTAAAAAAACGGAAGCTATTGTCTTGCACCTCCTCAATCCTTCGGTCGTATTCTGCCCTCATCGAGTCCAGGTCATCGGCCAATTGGCTGGAATTTTTCATCAGGCGATTGCTGGAAAACAGCTCCTTCTTCGTGCGCACCAGGTTGAACGATGAGAGGGAGAATACCATTTTCGACCTGGAAAATGTGTGACGCATAAAATCTTCCGGCTCATTGGGATTGGCCACTGTGCGTCTGGAGCCACCACCCGGCGACTCCTGGTAACGCCGCCCGTCGAAGAGCTCGAGTATCAGGTAGCGGTTGTCCAGTATATTGTACATCTGGCCGGAGTCAGCAATGATCACTTTTTCATTTCCACCCTGCCCGGTATGGTCGTAGATGATGATGTCTTTGAGCGTTTTACCGTCGGGAAATTTTTCATTCACCTTTATACTATAGCCTTCTATGCCATTGAAGAAGCTGCCCTCCTTTATGTCCATCGAGGGCTTCTTCTGCTTCACATCATAGAGCAGGCTGAATGCTTCCAGGTTGGCCTTGGGCACGATGTAGTTGTTGGAAAAATAGGCTGAGATGGCCAATATAATCGAAAAGATAAATATGGGAAATAATGTACGCACCAGGGATATGCCGGCGCTTTTTACGGCGGTGATCTCCGAATGCTCGCCCAGGTTGCCGTAGGTCATGAGTGCCGACAGCAGCACGGCCAAGGGGAAAGCGTTGGGCGTCATGAAGATGCTGAAGTAAAACATGAGCTGGGCGATCACTCCAAAGCCCAGATCTTTGCCCACTATTTCGTCGAAATACTTGAGCATGAATTGGGAAAGGAGGATGAACACCACGACGAAAAACGTCATGAAGAATGGCCCCAGAAAGGATTTGAGTATAAGTTTATCGAGTTTTTTCACGCTGCTTCGCTCCGTATTCCTAAACCGGCAATGGTTTCATTTATTTTGCGTGAAGGTGAGATTCAGCCCCCAACAGTTTCTTTCAGCGTGGTCAGCATACCATGCCAGAGGTCGGCCTGTTCTTCTTTGTCATCAAAATCGGAATACTCTACTATTTTCAGAAACGTGGTCTGTGTCATTTCATTCAGGTCGATCTTGAATTCCACGTAGTCCGATTCGTCGTTATGCTCCCCATCCTGATCGATATAGACAAACTTAACGAAGCTATTGGTACGGTGGCTCACCATGCGCGCTTTATGGTCTTCGCCTTCCCATATAAAATTGAAGTTGTGGTCTTCGTCAACATTTACATCATCGGCAAACCATTGGGCCAGTCCGCTGGGCGTTGAGAAGTAAGGATAAAGCATTTTTCGCGAGGCATTTATCTCAAATTCGTACACAAATTTTGTCTTACCCATACACTGAATCATTGATCGGGTAAGTTAAAATTAATTGATAAACGAACAAAGCAAACAAAAAATGTTTTGAGGCATTGGCATTCGTGGTGCAATTTGTATGTTTGCAGTCCCTTTTTTGGCGAGGTAGCTCAGATGGTTAGAGCGCAGGATTCATAACCCTAAGCAATTGAGCTACAACCTTTTGAAAGTCAAAGGGTTAAGTAAAGGCAAGGAATTTTAGTACAACATAAGTACAACAATTATATTCGGTAAACGACTGAATATCAATATTTTGAAAAAATGGCGGGGTAGCTCAGATGGTTAGAGCGCAGGATTCATAATTGGCTAAAAAAGCCGGTTGTGCCCCCAGGCAGAAATGTCTGGATGGAATAGGGTTAATTCATGGAAACCTAAGTTCTGAAAAAAAAATCAGGATATGGCAATCATGAGCCAAGTCCCGGAAGCGTCCGGGAAAGGTGCAGAGACTAGTTGGTGTGGTACGATCTTACCACGTAATACAACAGTAACGCCCTACACCTGACTCTCAATATTTATTGAGAAAGGTGGTGATATAGTCCACGCATTAGTGAAAGCTAGTGATAAGTGAACCCTGAGGTCGGCAGTTCGATTCTGCTCCCCGCTACAAAAAAATCCCGGTCTCGGCTGGGATTTTTTATTTCCTCTACTATCGTCATCTACTTAAATTTACCTGGCTTCAGGTATTTGTGTGGGTAAAATCACATCATACCTGCAAACTACGTGACTTTCTATTGCTTTGAATTGATATGGCGCTTTCTTATCTGGCGGATTTCCAAGAAAAAAGAGATAGGCATTTCTTTTATTTTCCTCATAGTTTTCGAGCTTCTCATTCTTAACAATCTCTAATTGAGTAAGAATTATACTTTTATTACGGCTACTCAATTTATCAATCAATACGGAGTAATAATTCTGTACTCCACTTTTCACCCACTCGTCAAACTCGAACAGCTTTATCTCCAGGCTTGAATCACTTTCTACAAGTCCCTGCTTTGATAGGTTTACTCTGCCAAAGTAGATTCTTTGGCCCTTGTACTCTTCATTACCTCTTATCCGTTTAAATGCAAATCTATACTCTGTTTGCTTTTCCAATAGTTGAAGAGGAGCATCACGGTTGAAAGGAGAATTAAGGTAAAAATCCACAATTTGACCAATGGAGGTCACCACCCTATTGCCCTGAATAAGGTTTGACTGGAGATTAGCTCGTGTCGCTCTTACAGGTTTATATTTTTCTGATTCTATGGATCCAGTGGGCAGATTGTCATCTACCTTAAACGTTTTCTTCGCTGGTTTTATCAACTTAGATGGATAAGGATACAGAATGACTCCGTTTTTGCTGATATCACTAATTCGCGCTTTTCTTAACTGGGAGGTGTATTTGTTAAAATCACACATATCAGTGTGTTCAATACCCTTCGCAGTTTTAAAATAAGGTCTTTTCTTATGATACTTTTTGTAAGAGCATGGAAATAACTGAATTCTACATTTAACATCAATGCATTCGTAATTCTCTTGATCAACAAAAGGTAATAGTTTTAATTCCTCGGCCTCAACTTCTTCACCTGTTGATTTATCTTTTGCTATATTCATACCGAAAAATCGAAATAGCTTTCTTTAAATCAAAACTATTTTCTACCAAATAATACATTCCATAATCCCCTCTTCCTCTCCAAAACGAAACTGTACAAATTATCGCCCTGAGAATTGGGGTTGTCAAATCTAATTTCTGCCACGGCTTGTTTTCTGCGAAGTAAATTGAAGGGCGCCTTGCCAGGTCTTTTGTAATAGTGAAAAACTTCAAAATTATGTATGACCTTGTATTCAGCAAACAGCGTATCTAACGAAGGCACGTACAAACCGTTGAACTTAAGGTCTGAATTATTGAGCGTGAACTTTTTAGCTGGGATGGGTGGTAAATCTTGTTTGGATTCAACCAAATAGACAGTATCAGTTGAGCCGATTTGAAAAGCCCCACTGGTGGATGATTTGACTGAAGAGTAGCTGATCAGGTTTCTCTTGAGGTTTCCGACTTCCTTTCTTATCGTTTCTTTAAGGTCAGCCTCCAGTACCAGTTTGGCATTGGCAGCCTCTATTTCGGCAATCTCCGCACGAATCCGGTTCTTCCCAGCATCATCCCTCCATATCTCAACCTCTTTTTGTTTCAGGCTGTAGATTTCTTTAAAGTCCTCAGTCTTCTGCTTCTCCTTTCTCAGAAAAAAGAAGAGTACAACAATAATGAGAGCCTGTAGTAGCCAATAATATTTTTTTAGGAAGTTAAAGATCGTGAGAAATGTCATGATTACTTTCCTTTGGAATTTTCAGTACGGTCCTCTTTGTCCTTCAGCTCCAGCTTGATTTCATAGAGCAACCTGGTCATTTCTGAGTTGGTTTTAGAGAATTGCAAAAACAGCTTTTCCTGTGTGAGTTTGAGTTCAGCATTATTTTGCTTTTCAGTAGTAACCTCATATTCCAGCCGGGCCAGTCGTACATTTACATTGACCCACATGGTGATGATGACGATGAGCAAACTGACCGAGCTAAAAATCAAGTGCCCCATATTCAGGGTGGTGTTTAATCGTATGATGGCGTTATTCTCCTTCTCCATTTTCTTGTCCTTGAAAAGTATTAATTATTTTCTGCTGAGTGATGTTGTATTGGGTGCCAGTAACTCCATATCGGTTCTTGGTGGCCACTGCGTAATTATTAGTAAAAGTGTCATCCACTTTGACCACTTCCAGATTGATACCGGAATCAAACAAGGGGGCTGTTCCGCCTCGGATGGTTCCCTGTGTTGTGCGCTGAAAAATGATGATAAAGATGGTGTTTGGGAATTCCTTTCTAAGCCGGTCAAATTCTGTGGACTTTACATGCAGCTTATTCCAACTGTCAATGATGATCACATCAAAATCTTTGGCGGCTTTTCTGATGGTATCAAACCCTTCCGGTAGCTGATCGGTGATAAAAATATTGTCCCTGTTTTCAGCTTCCAGGTACTCTTCCCGCATCCTTCTCACCAAGTCGGACTTTCGGCCAATCTCAAGGGAAAACATGGCCACCTTCATGTCAATATCCGCAAAGCCGTTCGCCAGTTGATAACTGAAACGGGTCTTTCCGCCTCCCTGATCACCTTCCAGAGTAATGGCCAGCTCAAAGCGCTCCAGGTCGCCCAAGAGTACACCTAAATCTCCAGCCAAGCGAAAAGAATTCTCAGAGGGTGCTTCATCGATTTCATTCATGGAGTCAAAAAGGCTTCTCTTTCGCTTTACTTTAAGCTTTGGGGTTTTTTCAGTTGAAGCAGAGGCAACCAATCCATTCAAAGTCTGTACACTAGCTCCTGATTCCAGTTCTTTTCTCCATGCGTCATTTATGGTAATCCTGACTTTACCATTATCCGGAAGCCTGTTGTATTGCTTGATCAGTACTTCCTGGATTTTGGCAATATGCCTGGCCATCAGTGATGACTTTCTGATTCGTTTCTCCAGGATAGCTTTCTGCAGGGATTTGATGTAAAGCCCTAATTGGTGTTTGGTTTTAACCTTATTCTGCATCTTGAGAAAATTCTCTGTGAACTCTTTTGCAGCATCATTTCCCTGCTCTAAATGGTCATTCAGTTTCTGAATGTACAGGTCTATGGATTCGGTAACTGTATAATCTTCGTTGTACCAGGCATTAGCCTCCAGAAAGAAATCATGGCCTTCCTGAAGCACTTTGGGCAAGGTTTGTAGATTGACGTCCCTAATTTTATCTGAATAATTATTGACAGAAATCATAGGTCAAGGATAGACCATTTCGCCAATGTACTTTCGGCTTGATTCGGCTTGAGTTACAGTGAGCCTACATCAGCTAAAATTAAATTCATTTTCAATGCCCTAGCCCGAATTTGCAAGAGATCAGTAACACCATTCAATTCAGTTTTAATAGGATAATTAGCCGTCAATACCTCCGTTTTCACCTTATTAGTCTGCTTGGTGACAGCCACACCAGTTTGTTTGGTAAGGGTATGCCATTTGTGTTTTTTAGTATATCTGTCAAGGATTGCAGAAGGGTAACTACTCAGTAGAAACTTCCCTTTGATCTCACATAATACATCAAGTAGATTAGTAAAATCCTCTTCGGTGTAGCCTTTATAATGCCCCATATCGGAATTGAAGTAAGGCGGATCACAGTAGAAAAAACTATCTGGAGAGTCACGACTTCTGATGACCTGCAGGGCATCATTGTTTTCAATATCTACCATATCCAGCCGTTCTGTGATAACTTCAGTAAAAGCAAGCTTCTTGTTAACAAACCGCTTGAGGGTGCCATTGCTGTTTCGCTCATAAGCATAGCCACCAAATATCCGAGAGGAAAAACTCATATTGGTCTGCACCCAGAAAGCCCAGGCTCGTTTGAGCGGATCAAATTTATCCGCACTCTTGAGGATTTCCTGTGTCTCCCTGTGTACCTGCCTGCTGTGTGGTGTAGACTGTACCAGCTTTTCCAGTTTTTTAAAATCACTATGGCATACTCTATAGAAATTAACCACTTCTCCATTCAGGTCATTAATCACTTCCATATTAGAGGGTTCTTTGGCAAAGAAAACAGCTGCACCACCTACAAAGGGTTCGCAATAGAGTTTGTGACCAGGAATGAGGGAAAGGATCAAACTCACCAGCCGTTGTTTTCCTCCGTAATAGGTAATGGGTGTTTTGTTCACAAAATCAAGGTTACCCAATGGTGATTCCAGAGTGCCATGAATAGATTTTGTCTGTACTTTTGGTTTTGAGCTTTTCACGATATTTTCGCCAACTGCACGTACTACTGGTACACTCACCGCATTGCCCAACAGCTGATATCTTTGGCTATCGCTGATGTCTACTATTTTCCCATCCAATATTCCTTTGCTTGTCCAGCCATCAGGAAAGCCCTGGAGCCGTTCACATTCCAATGGGGTAAACCTTCTAATCGTTTTCATGTTGGTCAGTAAATTCTCTCGCTCGGTATTGGTAGTCAATGCCCCGGTGATCCCGTCTTCCCGGACTTCAAACTCGCGCTCCCGGAAAGGTGCGTAGTCCCGACCTTTCTTCTGGTTGGCTCTTCTTATGGCTTTGGCCTTTTCCGTCCGCACAGATCGTAAGGGATGCCATTTCTCTAACAGAAAATTATGGTCATCGGATTGGGTGATGCAGTTGGTCATACCTGCTTTTCTGATATTGAGGTTTTCTCCCTTTTCGTACTTTTTACCTCTCAGGGTGAGGATGTAGGGGCCATCGTTCCCATGTGCAGCAATTCGGGTGCTTACTGTTGGAGCAATATTGGCTTCCGTGATGCTTTTGCTGCTTTTATAATTCGTTTGGTGGTTTTCTCCGATAGGAAATACTTCGGGTCGGGCTTGTTTTCTAAGAGATCCGACAAGGTACACCCGCTCTCGGTTTTGGGGTAGAAACCAGGAAGTATTAAGCAGTTGCCATTGGATGTCATAAATCCCAAGGTCGGCAAACGATCGCAGTACGATTTCAAAGTCTTTGCCCTGGTTACTGGAGAAAAGTCCTTTGACGTTTTCAAAGATAAACAGACGGGGTTTGAGTTCATGAAGGATTCTAACTGCTTCAAAAAAGAGCCTGCTTCTTTTCCCTTTGATGCCTTTCCTTTTTCCAGCAATGGATAGATCCTGGCATGGAGATCCGAACGTGACAATGTCGGGTGGCTCAATGTCTCCTTTTTTGACTGTTTCAACGGGTCCGGCATGGATGGCTTGTTTAAAGTTGTATTGGTAGTTGGCAATGGCATATTTGTCAATCTCACTGAAGTAGTGCTTTTTAAATGAAAAGCCGGCATCAGAAAGGCCTTTAGGGAATCCCCCTATGCCACTAAATAGATCGAGTAGGATTAGCCCTTTCATATCAACCCTTACTTATTTCTTCCTGATAACCCTTTTGGGTTTCTTCTTTGCACCTTCCAATGGGTCAAGTACATCTTCCACACTGTGCAATTCAGTAATCAATGCCTTGCGAATGGCATCGGACTGATTTATAGAATTATGAAAGCTGATTTCTTCTGTCAGGTATTTCTGGTAACACTTTAATGCTTTGATAATGACTTCATCCTGTTTTGTCCTGGTCATATTATTGAAGTTTATTTTTATTCATTCATAGCGCACTGCATCGGTGGCTTTGCGTCTGTAGACCATCAAAGCGTGTTCCACTGACTGGCCGAAAACAGGTGGAAGCACAAACTCATCAATCTTTTCTGCTATTTTGTCCAGTTCTGCCATAGGCCAATTCTTTTGGTCGAGGCTAGCCAGAATGATCAATAATCCACCAACCGCCAATAATTGCAGGGTATGGTAAATGAAAGTGATTTCAACAGGCAATGTATGTGGGTGCGGATATTCCGGATGAAAATAAGCGCGGTAGGGAGGCCAGACAATTACCAGGGCGTATGGATAACCAGGTAGCTGGCTTACCTTACAATACGAATCAGTTGATGGCCAATCAAAAAGTGTTTCCAGATGAAGGTTCTTATAATGAACCTGCGAACTGATCCTATGGTAATCATTCTCAGTCTGGAATACAATGGCATTCTGGTCTGACTTGTGACCGTGATGCTTTGCCAGTTTCCAAACCAAGTCATTTAATTCCTGGGTGCCCACCACTGGATGCAAATGCTTCAATATTTCCATAGCCTAAGCAGTCTAAAGCTTACCGGAATTCTTTAACTCACGGGTAGCCCGCTGAATAGCCTTTGTCCAAGCTTCTCCCTTCTTCCGGGTATGCTTAGCATGTCTGCTAATTAATGTCACCCTTTGAGTGTTGGCTGATTTTCCGGAAGTGGATCTTCTTTTAGTTGTCTTCTTACTTGCCATGATTGCTTTTTTTAACAATCATAGCACAGATCAGAAAACTGCTTTCGGCTTGGTTCGGGATGAGGTGGCTTTATGAATTATTTTCGTAGCAGATCCAATAATCTCTGAAACTTAGATTTAGACTCCCAATGATTAAGCTCTTTTTTCAGACATGTTTTTTGCGAGGCCTCCTTCTGCAATGCGAGATCAAATGTTTTTAAATTTCTCTGGGTTTCTCTAAGCTGTTGATCTTTAAGCTCCAAACCTTCGTTCAAAACGTTAATTTTATCTTGACTAATTTGAACTCGCTGTTTCAATGCTGTGATTTGTCCTTCACGTTCTTTGAGAACTTCATTTTCTAAATATTTGGAAGTACTGGTATCAATCCAGAGATCACCGTAAATCTGTTTAGAAAAGGCATGTTTCATTATATTTCTCAGTTGGTCTTCTTCACGCTCTGAAACCTCGGAAGCTGTTTTTTTAATCTTAAGCTTTGACCCTATCACAACCTCTGCCATGGACAATCCTTTTTTTTCAAAATCAATGATTTTTTGGCCTCTTAATTCATTGGTTACATACACTTCCAGAATCAGTATTCTGTTCCACTTAAGTGCGAGCCATGCTGGCTTTGAGAAAAGCACGAGCAAATCAACGATGTATTCATTGTCATTTGCTGTTGTACGATGTTCTTCAAATATTTGGTCTGCTTCAATGTCAATATCTACTTTCTTGTAAGGCTTAAACCGTTTATCGGTAAGTTTAAGGTGTAAGGTACGTAAGTTAGAAATGACCTCCTGAGCCAATTGATGTGCTATGGTCAAGCCTGAAGAACCTTTTTTATCATCGGGTATTTGTCCCGGATAAAACCTGAATGTTTTCTGACGTTGATTGAAAGTGAGTTTGTAACTACTATGGTCTTTTTTAAGGTATAATGGAAAATTATGCTCCTTAAATTTTTTGTATTCCAACTCAGACATATGTATTAATTGCCATCTGGTCACGGTCTCCCATTCCCCATCCTTGAAATTATATGCCCTGAGTTTACTTTGTATCATTTATTAATTTTCATATAAACACCCTCTTATTTATTTGCGATGACTTTAGTGGTTATTCCTCCGATTTCCTTGATATAATTTTCAGTTACCCCCAGAAGTGTCAGGATATCATCAGTTACGTTGGTCTTGGATATGCCAGGCTGCACAATATAAATCTCGTACTTGACTGGAATTTGCTGTTTTACGATTGACAATAAGTTTTCCAAATCGCCTAATGTTCCTTTTTCCAAACGTGAGCACGATGCCCCTTTCCTTGTTTTTGGTTCCCTGCGTAGCAAATGCGAAATGAAATCCCTGCCCTCTTTGTGTTTCCAGTGAACGGATTTTTGAGCCTGACCACATACTTCATAAAGGTTTTTAATATTATTAGATGCCTTCCCATCTACAGCAAATTTTAAATGATACATTTGCACCTCAAGCCTGTCATCATATAATTTTAATGCAAGGACATCCGCAATTTCCCCCGAATAATCGTCATCATATATAATGTCAAAATCTTCCTTTTTTAAATCTTGAATGACCTTGAACTGAATGGAATTGGTCACTTTTGGATTTACCTTTTGTGCTTCTTTACTGATATCCACTCCTGTCCAATCCCATGCGATGATGTTTTCTTTCGGATAAGGGGCTATAATTTGTTTTAGATTATAAAAAACATTGCCGGTTAGTGAAGAGCCATCGGCAAACCAAACAGTTGGTACAAATTCTTCAAAGAACTTATTAGCTACCATACGGTTTGAGCCATATTCTACTTCAATTTTGACTTTGGTTTTTTGAACGATTTTAAAGTCTGGATATGCCGTATCGGTCTCAGTATTTTCAAATAGCACCACTTCAAACTCGGCAGAAGTATGTCCCATGACAAGTGCAAATGTGATATTGCCTTGATCGGAAGGACTTGTTAGCGTTAGTTCACAATTGGCCATATCATAAAGGGAACCATTCACTAAAAATCTAAACCTACTTTCATGGCTCATATACATATCAACATCCCAGTCAATCCACACAGGAAAAATTGCAGGGCGCTCAATTACCAGCGTGGGAATTAGAGTTTCTCTAAGGATTTGATTTGGGTCTAACTGATCATTAGCGAGTTTTGCTCCAAGATTTGTACACCACTTTTTGTAGTGGCCTATGTCCCCAGCCAATTTAGTCCATATCCTCCCTTTGTAAGAGCAACCGATGTTGATGGGCTCTCCATTTTCATATCCAACTCCTACAACAAAAGCCTTTTCCCCTTTTTGTCGCTCTGCTATTCCTAATGCTTCACCAACGTCACTACCTACACTCATCCGAAAACGAATGTCCTTCCCCAAAAAAAGCCGTAAACCCACGTTGTGAAGTTTTGTGCGCTGGATATTGTGAAAAGCTTTAAACACGTTGATCTTATCAATCATCTCAGCATTTTCACCAATCACAGCCTGAGCCAGTTCCTTATAAAGACTGCTGTTATCGGAGCTATTTATAAACAAAAGATTGTTTTTCGTCTCCCAATAAACCAATATCAATTTCCAATCAAGCACATAGATATTCTTATGTTTTACCCAGTCTAATTCCTGTCTTTTGGCTGTAATGAGTACAAACATTTTTTCATCATGATTTATGTCAAAGAATTTATACTCACAGTCTTTAAGGTCTGAAATGCCTTTTTCGTAATTCCTCGGATTCCAGGTGGTAGTTTTATTTTTATATGCTACCGTACTCAGTTTGGGCTTGATATTTTGAAAGGGAATATTTGAATCAGCCAGTTTTGTAAAGCCTTGCAATAAATTTTTGTAATCTCCTTCTTCTTTAATTTTAGCATGACTAATATCCGAAAGAAGCCTGTTCCAGTCTGCATCTCTGGAATACAGATCTTCCAACTCATCTTTCACTTCCACATTCGCTATATTGGCTATAAAGCAAGCATTGCCTAACTCCTCATCAAACTTGGTCCTTGTAAACCTCCCTGCAAACTGTAGTGTTATGGGTAGACTTTTTCTAATATCATGAAAGGCAGCTATTTTAAGTTCTGGAAGATCAAACCCTTCTCCAAGCATATCCACACAGATTATAATCCTGGATTTCTTCTCAATAATCTGGGCATAATTCTTTTTGAAGTCTTTAACCCCTGAGTATAGAAGTATGGGGTTTAGATCACCTTCAGCCTCGTATAATTTATAGACGGCTCTAGCCCTTTCCTTATTGGCACACCGAGCCATAAGTATATGGTTAAAACCATTTTTCAAATCCTCTCTCAATTTATTGATTGCAGTTTCGGCAATTATTTCATCAGATTTTTTTGGGTTGTACTCCCTAATAGGTAAAAATTCAATCTTTTGAAAATATCCCTGCTCCTGAGCTTCTTTTAGGGGAAAGTTAAATATCATTTTTCCCTCTATTCTCTTACCATCATTGCGAAATGGAGTTGCCGTGTATTGAATGATTTTCCGTGCATCAAAACACTGTGCAAAACCATCCCAGGTTTTAGCTTTTACATGATGCGCCTCATCAATAAAAAAATGGGTACATACAGCTGATATAGCATTCTGCTGGTCCTCGGGTAATGAAGTCAGAATGTTCATGGTAGTCACCACTACATTGCATTGTTCAAAAAAATCCTTGACCTCATTTAAAGTAGAAAACCGCTGCTTAACAATACCTACTATGGGATAAAGGGATTTCTCTCCAACTACTCCGAAATCTTTCAGTAGACCCAATGACAGAAATTTTCCAGATATTTGATTTCTTAACGCATCCGAGGGTACAGCCACTAGCAGCTTCTCACAGCGATTAGCAACAAGGGCCGAAAGCATAGTCTCGGTCTTACCAGTTCCCGTAGGAAGCACTATAATACCTGACTCTAAAGGCATTTTTAAATGTCCCATAATATTATAGAGCGCACCCATTTGTGGTGTCCTTAATCCATTGGTATTACTTGTTGCGTCCTCTTCTTTAAATTGAAAATCATTCTTCCACGATCCTATAACCTGACTTGTTGAATGGTTTTTTAACCATGGGTGTTTTAACCATCCTCTAATCTTAAAATCTTCACCGTTGAGTATCTCCCTGGTTGGTTTCCTGTTAATTAAAAGGATAAATTTCTTATCAGATGATTGATTTCTGTTACTGGTTAAAAGAATTGATTCATCACCCACCCTGATAGTCACAGTATTTCGGTCACTTTCAACGATGTTGAAATCTGTCTTCTTCGCTGGTGCTAAAAACTGCTTTATTATATTTTTATTTCCTGGCTTGTTGTAGATTACTCTTTCTAATCTGGGTAAAATTATTTCGGGCATCAATATTTTAATAAAGGTTAGTTTCATAAATCTATGAAAACCTTTATTGGATTCAAGATTTTCCCAAACAAAAGGGTGATCGTTTTATATCTATGGCGCGCTCAAACAAAAACCTCACAATTTCCGGACACAATAGTTTGGTATATTTGATGTGACCTCATCCAGTAAGAATCGGCTTTTTACAGATACTTATAGGTCATTTTTGTTTCTCCAACTCATCCTCTATCACATCCAAGAAGTCAAAAAAGATATTGAGTTCTTGAAGAAATTCAGGCAGGTCATCTGTCAGATTCTCTGACTCTGTGGCTATAAAGTTTAAAGTAATAAGACGTAGCTTCCTTCGTAATTTCTTAAGGTCAACAAATCCCAACAACTCTGCGAACTCAACCATCATTTTTTCTGACGCTACCGAATCCGAAGGTATAAAAACCATTTTGTGAGACTCTTCCATATGCTTTCTCGTTTACCCAATGTCTAAAATAATCAACTTTTTCCTATCACTCTTTATAAAGGGTACTTTAAAAAGAGCATTAGATTAAACTTTGAGATTCTCATATGAACTCAGAGTCAACAAATAATAGTATTAAACTACAAAAGCAAATTGGGAATCAAATCCGAATGATCAGAGAATCGAAAGGCATCAAGAACTACGAAAAATTTGCTATTCAGAATAACTTCAGTCGTGCTCATTATTGGGGCATCGAACAAGGTGAAGTAAATCTGACTCTGAAAACTCTTTGCCGGATTTTGAATTCACTTGATACGAGGATTGAAGACTTCTTTCAGCAAATTGCAACTGATCAAAATTGAAATTACTTTCCGTTGCGCAGGGTCTTTTTAGTCTGCCTCTCCAGGGGATCCAAAATGTCTTCCACTTTGTAAAGTTCCCCAATCAAAACTTGATGAATACTATCAAGTCTCGCAATCCATTGACTAAGGCTCCCCCAACCGCTCAAACAAAAACCTCACAATCTCCGGGCGGAGGAGTTTGGTGTGTTTGGTGTAGCCGAATTGCTGGAGTTCTTCAAAATACATATGAATCCAAGTGGAGAAGGTTTTGGTGCAGACGCTGTACATCTCGGCCAGCTCGTATTTGTAGTAGGCTTTGACTTTGGGAAGCTGTTCATCATCAAATGTGATGGGCATCATCTTTGAAGATGAATTATGAATGCTTTGGGGTGAACCTGACTTTTCCATACTTCTTCACTTATAGCGTATCCCCTCCCATTTTCATCCAGATGCTCAAAGGGATTTCTTCACGCAGCGCAGTATCAAAATGGTAGGCTCTGATCATGCCTTCCCGAGCCGGCTTGGCTTTCAGGATTTTAAGCAAGGCTTTCAAATCAGCCAGGTCTTTGGTAAGAAGAGTATCTTCTCCATTTTTCAGCTTATTTTCCAGAGGTTTCAACTCCTTAGCTGTAAGCTTCCGATTAAGTCCTTTCAATTCAATAGCATAATAGGACTTCCCCACATACACCTTTTGGTTAAGGTACTCCTGAATTTCCCCGGCCGTAAACATGCCATTTCTGACCAGACGATTATTGCGATTGAAAACAGCATAGCGCAGTTTCTTATCTATTGGCTTATTTCCGGATGTGACTACTTTCTTCTTCATTAGTACTTGAGGATTTTAAGATCGGATCGTTTCCAGCCCTTCTTGAGCATCTGCCTAAGCACAGTTTCGGCTTCTTTCTTGTTGCGATAAACTTTAGGCTTAGATTGCACCCGGTATTTATCACTAGATTTCACTTCACTGCCGAAAATGGCATAGCCTTGTCCCTTTTTAATCGGTGCAGTAGGCTTACGTTTTTTCTTTGCTGGTTTTTTTTGCAAGTGGTTTGCTTCTTTCTCCGCCTCTGCAGGTGTTGTATATATGGCGTGGACTTGCTCTATTTTCAATCCACCCAGCACCTGGCGAAAAAGCCCAGCCAAAGTATCTGGACGACCGTCAAACACATCAGCTTTTTCAGAATGCCGGGTGGGTTTATATATCACATATAGTTTATCAAGATCAATCTTCATAGTGCTATCAGTTTAAGTTGTCCGTTGCGGTCTATGTATCCCAGGGTATTTTGCGTGTGGCACTCTTCCAGTATCAACTCCTCACCAATGGTGTTACCCAAAAAGCCACCCAACAAAATAAAAGGGTAATAGTCCTCTATTTTCAACTGTTTAGCCATCAAGAACCCAGCCATTGAGCCGATGAGTGCCAACCCTGCCTTCTTGGTATTTTTAGATAGTTGCATAGCTTTTTTGGTTAATAAAAGAGTTGGCTACTACTGCCACTGAAGACGCTATTAAAGAAGTCCAGGCAGCAATGCTCAGGGTTCGTCTGCGCTCATCCCGGAAGTCTACCAAGGTCAGTGTGAAGCGGTTGCCATGTACGCTTCGGTGGACTTTGGCCAGCTTCATAAAGAAGTCGTAGTCCGAGGCATCAGCGAAAACCAGGCAACCGGCAGAAAAATTGTCAATCACATTCGTTGATCCGGATTGTCTGGCTCTATGGATGTTGATGCCGAAATTTCCGGTATCCGGAGACCCGCTTTCAAACCAGTTGAAAATCCCCTTTCGGTCATAATCACGAATTACCGTCACAGGCTCCATCTGCACGACTGCCTCATAAATCCCACGGTGCAGTCCAATCGCATAAGAATTTACATACTGTCCTTTTTTCAAAAAAGCAGTACCTTGAGGATGTAAGGGATTGTCTAGCCAGTATTGCCCGGGATCGGTAGTAGCTGGGAACACGTGATATACCCACTGACCCTGTTCATTCTTGTAAAAGACATGGATTTCGTCATCAAAGCGGTTGCTTCGGACATGTTTGCTCCGGTACGCTACGATATTGAGCTGGTATGGATTTTCAAAAATCCGGTAGCCTCTGCTTTTTAATATGTTCCTGGTTTTCCTAAGCATGCATTAAAAGTCTATGAAATTACCCACCGCCCAAATCTGTCGCTGTACCCTTCGTTTTCGGTAGACACCATCGCCTTCACGGGAACCATCATCATTTGTATTTCCTTCTACCGTGATTACCCAGTTGGCCTGCCACTGATCCACAAACCCAATGTGGGCTGGACGTTTCAGCCGCTCATACCAGATCAGAAAGACATCTCCTGATTGAGGAAGCTGTCTGACAAATTCTCCTCTTTGGTAAATGAGGTTTTGCTCTATGGCGTAGTTCGGTACCCATGCACTTTTTGGATGCTTAACATCAACCTGCTGGTAGCACCAGCTCACAAAGGCCGCACACCACGCATACCCAGGACCAAAACCAACAGCAGCTAAATATTGCTCCACTTGCTCACCCCGGTTTGCTCCGCCTTGCTCACGGATACCGACCTGGCTTTGATAGATTTGCCGGAGCTGCTGACGTTTGCTCAGATGATCCTTGCCAGCAGCACTGCTGCAAACAAGAAAGCAAAGAAGATAAACGTAGAGAGTTTTAGCTTTTGCCATGATGTGATCGAGTTAAAGTCGTGAGCAAATTGATGGTCTAAATAATCATCGGAAGTCGGCCAGATCAGCTTCATCAGGATGCGGACGATCCCGTGTAGCAAAAACAGCCCAATTATGGCAAACAAATAAACCTGGAACACACCAGCATCATAGGTGGCAGCTGTCGGATCTATTTTCCTGAGGAACCAGGCACTATTAGCCCAGAGAAAGAGCGCTACGGCTATGGAAGATAATTCCCGCCATACCTTCAGGTAGTTCCACAGCCATTTAATGACCGGAACCACATTCGTTTGAAACCATTGTTTGAGTTTTTTCATCACTAAATCAGTTTTAAGTTTTGGGTTGGGGCATACACCGTTACCCCGTTTTCGGTGATAATTTGTGCCACACCTTTTTGATCATTTGTAAGATATCCTACAACTGTCCTTGCTGGAATAGCCGGGATGATATAGTCACCCGCTCCATTACGTAACATTGTCGGCTTTTGGGTAATGGCCACATTGAGGGCTTGACTGTCTTTCAGGTAGCGTTGTAGCTCTTCCAGCGTTTCTAACTCGCCCAGTCCGGACAAAGTCCAGGTACCCGATGGGGTTTGCTTCAGGCCCATCCGGGTGAACTCAGCCCGAATCTTTACTTTGGCCGGTTCGTTGTTTTTAAAGGCCACACTCAGCAGGGCATTCACTGGGGTAGTCACCCGTACCCCTCCGACACGGGCATTGGTAAAATGAGTTCTTACTGACAAGTAATCACTGATGCTTTGCATTTGCTTCAGGGCAGCAAGGGCAGCAAACAAGTTCCGGCTGTTGGCAGCTTTGACCAACTCATCCGCAATGGCTTTGCTACTCATCGTCTTGCTCGTAGCTGCGGTGCTGCTGCCTACAATTTTGCTGAAGCTGCTTTCCGAAACGGAAGTGGAATAGCCTGCTGCCCGAAGTGCTTTTTCGGTACCACCACCAAATACCCCATCCGGTGTGCCGTCCGGACGGATGCTGGTACTGCGGATATGACCGGCCGCTTCACCACCCAGCCTGAGCAAACCTTGTTGTAGTTGTTTTACCAGCTCGCCTCTGGATCCTCGCTTCAAGGGAAAGGAACTACTACGAGCCGTTCTAGGTACAGCAGCCGGAAGGGATGGGATGATGTTATTGACGGTGAGGGACTGTCCGCGCTGCATCATTGCCCGGTCCTGCAGATAGTTGTATAAAAGATACCCTCCACCGAGCACCGCCCCGGCACCCAGGCCGTAAATAATGTACTTACTTTGTACACCGGCCTTTTGTTTTGATGCCGGTTGTTTCCGGGCAGCTGATGTTGTATTGCGTTTTCTGGTATTCGTTGCCATGATCAGGATTTTGCGTTTATAATCTGTAAAGCGGTGGCGAACTCTTCGGAAGAGAGTTCTTCCTTTAAGTCTGCAGCCAGATTTCTACCGTAGAGATCACGGTATGCCCGTTGCACTTTGTTCATCACCGAGCTACTCGGAATGGCCTCCAATACGGTAAATACCGCTTCTTCGTCCGTGCCCCAGCCAAAGTAGTTGTCGTTTTCAAAAGCCATCTTCAATTGTGTGGCAAAAGCGGCCGGGTTGCCTTCGGTCAAAGCCTGCTGCTCCCGGATACCCTGCTTGAAGTTTTTCACCACCGCTTTGATGCCCCAAAACACACCTGCCGCAGCACCTACAGCCAGTACTGTTGAAGTGACCTGACTGCTGATGCTGATCCGGGGACGGTTTTGCCATGCTTTATAGGCTAAAAGTGGAGCTGCCATAATTTATTTTATACCGAGTTTCATCTTGACCACATTGCGTACAAAGGCATCCGACTTAAATATTTTTTCCATTTTGATGATGCCATCTGCTTTGAAACTGGAGACCATCGTTTCAAAGGCCTTCTTCACCTGATTGGCTTCCACCTGGTTTTTAGCCTTCAGTTTGATATTGAGTTCAAATTCTTCCATTAGTTTATACTGTTTGCTTTCGATTCTTCTGTGTGCTTTTGCTTTGACTTTCTGATCTTTCCCATCTGATTAAGGTAATAGATGACTTTGCTGATCATCGTTTCATCTTGCTTCACCTGCTCTCCAAGCTGGGTGACCATTTGCACGAGCTGCTCAAACTGCTCATCGTCAAAAAGCTCCCTGAAATATTCTGCTATGTTGAGCAGGTTTTGCTGCTCTTCAGAGAGGCTTGCTGCGGGTAGCAATTGCCTGACATCGTCCCCACTTAGGCTTCCCAGCGTAGTAGCCAAACCCTGCATCTCTTTAGGATATTTGCTGGCCAATCCGTTGATGGCACCCGGAAGCAGCACTTTGCCTAGTTCTACCAGCCCCAGTTTTTTGACCAGCTCCTCAATCTCACCGGACTTTTCCTCAATAGCTTCCTCGGATTTCTCCAGTTCCTTTTCCAACTTGTCAATTTCCTTCTGAAGAGTGTTATTCTCTTTCTTCAGGGCTTCAAAATCCCGCTTGAGCAGTTCATCCCTGAGCAGCCCTTCCACCTGATTGTGGATACCATTGAGGGATTCCTCTTTGCTTCTGGAGATTTCTTCCAACTGATGCCTGAGCTGCTCGTTTTCTAAGGATAGCTTTTGTAAGGCAAGTTTATCCTCCAGAGATCCAGATGTGGGTTTGACTGGCAGTTGGGCTGGCTTTTCCTCGCCTGAATAGTCCTTATGATTGTTCAATTCAGCAGAATCCCTAAGCACCTGCAAATGCTTCTGGGCTCCACTGAGTTTATACTTTACATAAGCACTTTCATTCTCCAGCCCCAATGCTTCCATCTCTTCGTACTGCTCTTCGGTCAATCTTACCGACCCTGGTTTTCTGATTCGGTCTGCTTCCATCTCAATCACTTAATATCACCTGTATAAATTTCACTTTTCTGGCTGCAGTTGATTGGTTTTTGATCTCAATCCTATCCGCATGCTCATGGATGTTTTCCGAAAGCTTGGAATTATTGTAATCGTACTCCCCAAAGTCCGAACTGATGCTGATGCCGGATTCGGCTTCCAGCAAAATCCAAAGCTCATTGTAAGCTGCCAGCCGGATCTCCTGCTTTGGCTCCAGGTTCAAGTCTTGGAATGCCAGCCGATAGGTTTGAAAGCCTCGTTCCTGCACCCGTTGGGGAATGTATCGTATGGCCAGTTCTTCAGTCATTTTTCAATAGTTCAGGTTCTTCTTCAATCATCAGCCAAAGCTTTACTTTGTACGGTCCAGTGGCATATCCAGCATCTTTGAATGAGCCGGTCAGGTAATCACCATTGATTTCAATGTCCAATGGGTGAATAGGCAAGTTTGGGATTGGTTCGTTAAGTTCAATCTCATTGAAGTTGCAGTTCGTATCAAAATTGAACAGGTAGCGGTCCTGCTTCAGCCGGTCATGATCGCGGAAAACAGAAGTGGCTTCTATCACTTCGATTTTCATTTCAATGCCTTTCGGGCTGAATAGAGTAAGTTCTCCAAGTATCATCACCTCAGTCATCATCGTCTTCATCATCATTTCCACCACCTTCAGCATTGTCCACAGAAATGGTGGTTACCTCCAGGTTCACCATGCCCAAACCGGCATATTTGCTTTCCCAGACCCAATAGTCTTCTTTAAAATCTGTCCAGAAATCCCGAAGCTCTATGAACACCGGATCTTTGAATTTATCTTCCTGGCCATTCAGCTTAAGCTCCGGCATTTCCAACCGCTTGGGTTGAGCGTAATACAGCTTTTCACCTTCCTTTACTTCAATTCGGTAAACGACCGGCTGGCTTCCGAGCAAGTCATCCTTCAGTCCACAGACCAAGGTCTGGTTGATGGCCATATCGGGAGCGCTGCCTACATACGCCCGGTTGTGGTGCATTTTATGGTCAGGCGCATCATGCGTAATCAAAATTCCGACCACCTTCCTTGTACCATGGGGCACCTTTTCTTTGAAGGTTTGATACTGAACGTTTTGAGTGATTGATATCTCGACCGGAACAAACCGCCTTTTGATCAGGCACTTTTCCGATTCTTCTCCTTCCAGTTTATGCCGATGTTCAATTCCCCTGATCATTTTTCCTCCTCAAATAACAGCACTACCGATACCTGATAGCCATTGCCGAATACCGCCCGTTCATGGTCTTTGTCTTCGTAGCGAACTTTCACTGATAAATCCCCAGGTTGAACTTCGCCCAGATCAAAGAACCGCTCTCGGGGTGCCACGCTGATGCTGGAAATCAGAATTTTACTATCAAACCCTTCCGGGAAAAGCTCATCGCCTCCAATTTCAATGCGCTGGCTTCCTCTGTAATACAGCTTATTGGGAAAGTCGGAAGTCAATTGTAATCCTTTCACAAATGCAGTCTTCTTGGGCAGTTCCCATTTGACAGGTGTATAAAGCTTGTTTGCCTCATCCACCTGGAAGCTGAAGGTTTTGCGGATTTCCCGAGTTTGCTTTTCCATCGGTTTACAGCTTATGCAGGAACGGTTGAAGTCCCTGCCAGTACCACTTTCACCAAGGTTTTGTCCGGGGCATCATCGCCCAGCTCAAGCGTGAATTCAAACTCTTCATCATCGCGGATAAACCTTGGGTTCTCGAGGTAGTAGGTACCGAGGTTCATTTGCAGGTTGTTGTCGGTGACAAAATCCTGCATAGGCCGCTCATCAATGATGATCTTCTTATTGGCCATAAAAGTGAACACTCCGTTTTGCAAACCTGCCACCGCTTTGATAGAATCAAAATTGGTGGACTTGATCAACTGCTTCCAGGCCGTATCGGATTGTGGGATTTCCCCTTCGAATACTTTAGCCAAAAGGATGATACGGTTGCAGAGGAACAACCTATCTTTTGGTAGTTTGGATTGGGTCACGTTGGTTACCCCAATTTCCTTGGCATCCTGTGTTTCAAACATATGAATAGTGGCCTTGTCTCCCCCGTATTTGATGGAGTAATAGGCACTATCAGACAGTTGCAACCTGCCTTCCTTAATCCCTTCGGCCACTTTGACCATGGCTGGATCATGCTTTTTGCCCTGCTCTCTTAAAGAAAGGTGGGCATTAACGATTTCGAGAAACTGCTCTCTTGAATTTTTACGCATCATTTTATTAGAAATTAGAGTTTAGATTATTAGATGCCTGCCTGTCAGCAGACAGATTAGATTAAGCCACCGCATTGAGTTCCAATGCATCAGTGCCTTCTAGCTCTACAATGTCAGGGTTGCCTAGAGTACCTAGATCACCTACACCTTCATTGCCCTCAAACCCGGGTTGTTCAATCAGGTTATCAGCATTACCGTTTTCCAATTGGCGGATGATTTCGTCTACTTCCGAGGTATCAAAATTGCCAATATCACCCATATAGCCGTTGACCATGAGTACTTCACTGTCCTCTATACCATTGAGGCCGAGCTTTTCGCTCAGTGAAGGGGACAATTTGTCCAGGTACACTTTTTTGCCAAGGGCTTTGAGGGATGATAATGCCCGGTTTTTGGCATTGCCAATTTCATCTTGAAAGCCATCCAGGCCGGACACGTTCTCTTCGTTTCGCTGGGCAAAGCCATTGGAGGCCACCATGCCTACACCTGCCGAGGTAAGCCAATCATACTGGTACCATGCCCCACCAAATATGGTGGCTGCCCCAATCCAGAGGGAGTGCCTGCCTACGGCTGAACCGGCTACCATCCCCACCAGTCCTGAGCCCAGGTTCTTACCTGTTTCAATCAGGCTGTCTTTTATTGCTGCCTTTTTTTCCATTGTTCTTGTGTTAAAATTTTTAATTCATTTACAGAAGCACAGTAGGTACCAGCTTCTTAGATTTCTTGTTTGTTTTGCGTTTGAACGACTTGGTTTTACCCGAGCCTTTAAACCTTCCTTTAATATCTCTTGGAATTCCATCTACCGATTTATCTTTGCCTTTCTTTTTGGATTGCTTCACCACATAATAGATACCTCCTCCGGCTACCAGCACACCTGCACCGATCAGTAAAGGCGTTTTGTTCTTCTGAAAGAACCCCTGCTTTTCTTCCGGTTCCTCTATGGTTTGTACTAAAGGTGAAGGCGCTCTCCTGACCAAAGCAGTTGTGGTAGGTGCGGGAGTAGAAGTTTTAACCGCTGGCGAAACAGCAGTTGTGACAACCGACCTGGGTGCCAGTGAAGGTACAGGTTGGCTGAACCTGACCAGCGGTTTGGGAATAGGCTGAGATGGCTGTACCGGTGCAGCTCCACCATTGGGTTTAGTGGGAGTTGGTACAAAGGATTTAGCGGTGCTGACCAGGCTCTTTACATCAGACTGTGTCTTTTTTGCTTTGTCAAACACTCCGGTGATTTTACTAAGCAAAGCAGAGATAGAAGCCACCGCCCCGGAAGCAGCTGCAACAGCCGTACCGGTCACTACCACTCCCAAACCTTCCACCTCTATGCCATCATCCAGCAATTGCTCTACCTCATCGGCATCCGCTTCCACGATCATCTTTTCAAAGGGATCAACATAATCATCCACTACTGATATTGGGCTGCCTAATGCAAAACCACTCAGTGGCACCGCTTTATCGCTATTGCCTTTTCCGGTGAGGATGGCTTTTTTAAGGTTTTCTTTTTTGCCACCGGCCAACTCGTAGATTTTATCGGCTTTGCTGATGGCCTCTTTTAGCTTGGCAAAACCGCTCATGCTCATGCCGCGCTTCTGGGCTTCAGCATCACTGAGATAACCGAAACGCAGGCGTTCGGCCACTTTCATCAGGTTGACCTTCATGGCTAATAAAAAACCGTTCCTCAAAAGTATGGTGGCAGGGTTCAGGTAACGATTAACTGTTTTTACTACCGGGGTGATCACCTTTTTGGCTGTAAACTTGGCCGCATTGGATACGCCTTTGGCAACAGGCTTGATCACCTTCTTGCCTACAAAACTGGCAGCATTTTTCAGTCCTTTGCCAATCTTCTTAAAGAAGCCCAGCTCTCCTAAACCATCAATAACATATAAGTTTTCCTCCGCATCGGCATACATGATTACATTGCCGTTTTCATCCTGTATCTCATAAGCGATATCGGGGCTTTGTACATAACCCAGAGCTTCTAGTGCCTCTACCTGTTGGCCTGACATTTCGCCCTCCTCCAGTGTCTCAAAATCTATATCCTGGATGTCCACATTGTCCAATCCAGAAGCGGTAAAACCGTCAAGTCTGTGCAATTCCATAATTCATCATGTTAAGATTTCAGTTAGTTTATAAGCGCCTAAGCCTATTCCCAGGGCCAGAAGGATTTTTCCAGTGAACCCCAGGCCTGTTGGCTTTTCTTCAGCATTTGGTGATGCTTGATTGTCCCATGCAGGTGCTACCTCTACCTTCGGCTGGGCTGGTGCTACCTGCATTGCAGGCTGGGATGATGTTTTTTGTTCCGGCAGCTTTCTGATCGTTAGCTTATCCTTTGTTGTCATCTGATTTTTCTCATGACCAGGCTTTCTGATTTGGCGAAGCGGTAGCCTCGGTTGCTTAAGGTTATAGATCCCCAATCCATCCAAAAGCAGGTCGGCTGAATCCACACCACTGACTTCCCGGATGCCATTTACCTCTCCTACAGGTTTGCGTTCGTCCATACCAAAATCCCTGGCTTCCGAATAGGGTACTTCATAGTTGAATTGATCAGTCACACAATCCAGGGTGAGATAACCGGTACCGCTAGGCACAACTGGGTAGATATGCTGGAAATAGGGCTTGCCTCCGTATTTGGTGATTCGCACCTTGTGAGGGATGTTCAGATTCGTTAAAATGCTGGAAATAAAGACGGTATAACAATCACAATCCACGCCTGTTTTCCTATCAGTCCAGGTGCGGGATGGCCGCCTCACCTGTTCTATTCCGACCTTGTCCCTGGTATATTGGATATGCTTATAGACAAAATTCCAGATGTTCTCACAGGTATCTTTCAGGGTATCACCTTTTAAGGTTTTAGCCAGCAAGGCTGTATCGCCTTTGGTATCCCGGACAATCTGTTTTATCAGGTTAATGGTGTGGTGCAGTCGGGCTTTGCCTTCCGGGCGGATGACTTTATCCTGCTTGATGCTCTTGGGAAAAAGCTTGTCAAACGCATGGCCTGTAGCGATATGTCGTTTCTTCAGAGCTTGCATTAGATGGTAAGTTTGAGGGTTTCTTGCTGCGAATATGGCAGGCCGTTGACTTTGGTAGTCATGGTAGAAACCACATCCAGCACCGCTTTTTGCCCGCTGCGGATTTTCTGCACCAGTTCGGTGCCTAATGCCTGGATGAGCGAGAGCCACCCCGCTGACTGAATGGTGATATTGAAGGATTGTTCGCCATTGGCAGGGATTAGGATGGTCTCATCTTTGACCTGAGAAGAGCCAAGGGAAGCATCTTTGTAGGTTAAGTTGACAAAGGGATATTGGATGGACAGGTTGATCGGATTTGGGTTTTGCAAGCGCACGCCAGCTTTCAATTCAATGCCTGACAAGCTGACTTTGTTAACCTGGAGGGAAGTCCGGGTGACGATAGTCTTGGAAGCCTGATTGAGCCTCAACAAATACCGGCCTGCGAAAAAAGCGGCCGCTCCACCTGCGATCCATTTGAGCATCTGATTTTACTTTTTTTCTCAAATGAATATTTATTTTCTATCCAGTCCAAGAGGGCTTGGCAAGGCTTGTTTAGTTCAGGGGATTTCGGTTAAAAACTGTTATTTTTAGGAGTTTGAAGGGTTTCTATGCTGCTATTTGGTAACACTTGGCTCTTAAATCCCTGATGGTTTTAAACGGTTTACAATGGACAGACTTTTTTCTGAAATTCGGTTTGTAAGCAAGGCAGAACTGGCCGAAAGGTTTGGTATCAGCCGGGAAACTTTACGCCTGAAATTGAAGTTGGTAAAAGGGTTGAACACGGGAAGAAGGCAGTTATTGTATCCCTGGGAGGTAAGGTTAATTTATGAGGAGTTTGGTTCTTGCATATAGTTTTGGATAAATGATTTATAGCTTTCTTGAAAATTGAACTATGCCTCTATCGCCCTGTTTAAAAAAGCTACCAAAGGTTTCACTGCTTTAAATTGTCCAACAATTTTTTCCTCAATTCTTTTATATGATAAATCCAGATCGCTTAAGAATTGCTGGGTATAAAAACCTTTGTATTTAAGAAACTCAATGGCCGGGTTTTCTTTTTCATAGCCTTTGGGTGGGCGGCTGAGTTGCTCATGGGATTGTAAGCCTTTCGGATAGGAACTGACAAAAGATTCATTATGTATGATATCAGAAAATTCTTCAAAATTGTAATCTATTTCTTGTCGGATTTTATCCAGTATGTTTTTATCAGGCATATAGTTACCACCGCCCAAAAATGATTCATTGGCCCCAATACTCAAATAATATCCGGCAAAAGGACTTTTTTTACCTCCCCGGTTGATATAGGCAAAGAAATTGGTTTTATAAGGGGACTTATCTTTGCTAAAACGAATATCCCGGTTAATGCGCATAATGCATTGTTTTGCTTCCAGGCCAGATTGCCGAACCGCATCATCAAACGCTCCAATTTGCGCTATCAACCACTCTGTAACTTCCAGAAAGTTATTTTTGGCGAGTTGATATTTTTCTTTATTGGCGTGGAACCACTCTTTGCTATTATGGGCTTTTAGTTCTTTCAAGAATATAATTGTTGCTTTGTCAATCATCTTTTTAATGTTTTGGTATGCTATCCGTTATTTAACCTATGTTATCAATTTCACCAACGGCCTGCCGGGTGCATTGCATGATAATGTCCTGCATGTCGGCTCCCGGGGAACGTAAGGGATCAATCTGTGATACCAGTTCTGACCTCAGCGAATATAGTTTTCTTTTATCTGATTTTTCGGCCTCTGCTACCATGTCCATTTTCATGAGTTCTTCCCTTTCAGCTTGTTTCGGGTTATAAATCCCTGCCAACTCAGTACACTGATGGCACACGCCATTTTTATTGATCAAGGCACATCGCTGCTCAAAAATATCCGTCATCACCCTTCTGCCTTCAAACAAGAGGTGCTTGACCACACCTTCCGATTTATTGATAATGCCGGCAATTTCTTTTCTGGAAAAAGCATAAATATCTTTCAGGATGATGGCTACCTGGTGTTCAATGCTAAGCGTCTTTGAAATACAGGTAAAGCAGAAATCAATATGCTCTTTTACATCATACCGGCCATAGGGTGAGAAGTGGTTCACGCTGGCAAAACTGTCTGCAATGGCCTGGTCTGACATGGCAAGTGCCTTCGCTTTGTCCTGGGCTTCAGGAGCCCATCGCCTTCTTTTACGCAGCAGATCGTAGGCTAAATTTGTCGCGATCTGAAATACCCACGTTTTCAGCGAGGATTCCCCCTTGAAAGCCACCAGTTTATCATAGGCTTTTACGAAAGTATCCTGGGACAGGTCTTCTACATCATTCCTGTCGGTCAATAACCTGTACAAATAGGATTTGAGCTGCGGCTGAAACTCCAGGAACAGGGTTTGAAAAGCCTGGATATTGCCGTTGATGGCTTTTTTTAATAATTCATTGTCATTTTTCATTACAAACTTTATTTATACATATTGATAACCAATTGCCCGCATACTTCCCCGTTTTCATACATTTCATGCCCTTTTTTTACTTCATGCAAGCTTAGTTCTTTATGAATTTCCGGTTTTATCGCCCCACTTTCTAATAAACCCACCAAAAAATCCAGGTCACGTTGAAATTTCTCTTTGTCTTTTTCCAGGCTCGTCACTACACCAAAGAAATGGGCTTTTTTGTCTCCGTTCCAAAGATTTCTACACCAATTGCCCAGCATCATAAGGGCAAAAGACCACCCGAAGCCCAAGAAGTTTAGAAAAGTTTTCTTTTCAATGGCAGATGCCTTTTCCAAGGTGCCATAGGTAATCAGTGTGCCCCGGGAATTTAGCAGTTTAAAAGACCGGGGGAAACTTTTGTTTCCAATTGCATCAAAAGCGGCATCATAGCCATCTGGGGCATGGCCTTTCAGGTCTTTGGCCAAATGTTCCGATCTATAATCTACGGCAACAGCCCCTTGCTTCCTTACATAGTCCTGCTTATGCAAGGATGCAGTGGCCACTACTTTCAATCCAAAATGCCGGCCCAATTGGCAGAGGGCGGTACCCACGGCACCGGAGCCCCCTTGTACCAAAACCACCTTCCCTTTCTCAAGGCATTGAGCCTGTTGAAGCATCTGATAGGCGGTCATGTAGTTTAGTGGTAGGCAAACTGCTTTTGTTGCATCATTTTTTGTGGATATTCTTAACAACCTGGACGCCTCAATACAAAGAAACCTGGAATTTCCTCCGGTTTGAACCAAGGCCGCTACCCGTTCACCTGCCTGGCAAGTGGTATTTTCATCTGTTTTAACCACAAAACCCACTAAATCATAACCCAGGGCAAAGGGTGGTTTTTCCTTTAACAAAGGATAAATACCTTTCCGGATCAAAATATCAGTGGCACATATACCGGATGCCTCCACCCGCACCAGCACTTCACCAGCTTTAGGCTCAGGTACCTCTGATTGCTCCAGCACAATAGAAGAAGGGCTGCCAAACCCATGGATGAAGGCTTGTTCATTGTTTTGCAAGGTCATGATTTAATAAATTTATCTGAAGCGATGGACCCGGCATAGAGCAATGCTGCCCCGGCATAGCCAAAGTCCCGCATCGTGCTGATCACCCCCATAAAATCGCCTCCGACTGCTTTTGGGATGTGCATAGTGGCGATAAAAACCATCATCATCAGACAGAGCAGAAGTGCCGCCAGCTGATCATACTTTTTTACGAGTGCGCTTACGGCAAAAGCAAGCTGCCCTATGCCGGTAAAGTACACCCAAAAGTAGGGTGCACCGAAAATTGCAGGAACTTGTGTGGCTGTAAATTCAGGTCCTGTAACATGGAGAAGCCCGCCCATAATAAAGGTCAGTGCAAACATCCATCTTCCTATAGTTGTCAAAGTTTTACTTCTCATTTTCCTATGTTTAAATGACATTCATGCTTCCAAAATCTGCATCTACCACGTGGCTATTGAGCAGTGCCCCTGTTTCAGTGGCCAGAAAGGCAGCCAGCTGGCCAATATCTTTGGTCGTGGGGCTTTGCCCTGTGAGGTAGCCTTGTTGGAGCATCTCTGCAAATTGTTCTTCGGGTATCCCGGCTGTTTTTGCATTGGCCGCATTGGTCTCTTTAATGGTACGGGTATCCACCAGTGCGGTAGGGTTCAGGCAAATCACTTTGATGCCCGCCCTGCCATATTCTGCTGCCAGGGAGCGTGTCATGCCCTCTATGGCTGTACATGCTGCTGTAATCCCTGCCATGAAAGGGGTCTTGATCCGGGATAAACTGGCTGTGAGCGTGATGATCGTGCCCCTGATACCTGTTTTCATCATGTACTTAGCTGCCAGTCGTGAGGTAATAAACTGGCTGCCTACATGGAGTTCAATAGGCTTCATGAACTGATTGAAAGACAATTCCGAAGCAGGCGTTCCATAGCCTGCATCGGCAGCCCGCAGGCCAACTCCATTGAATACTACGTCCAGCTTGGCTTTTTTGGAAACGATATGTTTCAGGTGTTTGTCAATGGCTTTTTCATCCGTTACATCCACCTGGTGGGCTTCACAGTGCCCCCCTTCATGTTCAATTTCCTTGGCCAATTCTTCAATTTTTTCCGGATTTCTGCCCGAGAGAAATACATAAGCCCCGTTTCTGGCAAATGCTTTGGCAACTTCGCGGGCTATTTCACCATTCGCTGCAAAAACAGCCGCTACTTTGTTTTTTAATGTTTCCATAATTCGTCATTTTTTTGTTTTACATCCTTCTGACGAATGAACCGACTGAAACGGTCGGGGCTGGAATTGTTATTCTGAATTATTGCAGTTTAAGTTTTAGAAACAGAGTTTACTGGCTAAACAAAACTGGCCGAAAGGTTCGGCATCAGCCGGGAGACACTACGTCTAAAACTACAGGAAGTGAAAGGGTTGAATACCGGAAGAAGGCAGTTGTTATATCCTTGGGAGGTTGGTCTGCCTTCACTTTTAGTTCCGACAGATAAAAATGGCAAAATTCCTGTCAGTATGTATTTAAGTAGAATGCAAGTGGTTTATAATTATTAATAATTAGGTACTGAAAGCACCTTTATAGTATTTTATTTAAACCAAACTCTTGAATAGGTTTATTTTTATGACGATATTCGTACTATGAGTACCCAAAAAGAATCTAAAATAAACCAATTGCTTCAGTCTCAACCTTCTGGGGTTGTCTTGCTGTCATCCTGGTTGTCTGAGCAAGGATACAGCCTGGATTTGCAAAAACGGTATCGCAAAAGCCATTGGCTGGAGTCCATCGGTACAGGGGCGATGAAACGTACCGGTGAAAAAATAGATTACACCGGAGGGCTTTATGCCTTACAGCAACAAAAGGGCCTGAGCATACATATGGGTGCCAAAACCACCCTTTCATTTCTGGGAAAGTCACAATACCTGGAGCTTTCACAAAAAAAGGTGACCCTTTTTGGTGGAAAGGATGAACGGTTGCCTATATGGTTTAGGGAGTATCCGTGGAACGTGGAAATAAGTTATTACAGCTCCTCTTTTCTTCCTCCTGATGTTGGTTTGAGCAACGTGGATCATCAAACCTACCAGCTCAACATATCCGGTGCTGCCAGGGCTATGCTGGAATGTTTGTATTTGGTGCCTGAAAATCAGTCTTTGGTGGAATGCTACGAATTAATGGAGAGCCTGAATAACCTACAACCGGCCAAGGTGCAGGCATTGCTTGAGTCATGTACTTCTATAAAAGTAAAACGCTTATTTCTTTACCTGGCAGAGAAAGCCAAGCATGCCTGGTTTAATTATTTAAAACCAGAAAAAATTGACCTGGGAAGTGGTAAAAGAAGTCTCGCTAAAAACGGAACCTACATACCCAAATATCAAATCACCGTACCTAAAGAACTGGAGAATTATGGCCACTGAAACTTACAAAAGACAAGTAGCTCTGTTGCTCGATGTATTACCGGAAGTAGCTAAAGAGACTTTTTTTGCTTTACATGGTGGCACGGCCATTAATCTGTTTGTCCGTAATATGCCACGATTATCCGTTGATATTGATCTGACTTATCTTCCTATTGAAGACAGGGAAACTTCACTGCAAAATATATCGGATGGGCTTTCAAGGATAGAAGAAAGTATCCTTTCTGTCCTGCCAAAAGCCAAAATATCGCTTGTGCAGGAAACTTCTAAACTCTTGATCGCTCATCAAGGTGTACAAGTCAAACTGGAAGTCAATCAAACCAACAGAGGAGTATTAAATGAACCACGGAAACTTCCTTTGTGCGACAAAGCCCAGGACGAGTTTGAGGCATTTTGTGAAGTTTTAGTAGTTGGAGAAGGACAACTCTATGGTGGTAAAATATGTGCTGCGCTGGATCGTCAGCATCCACGGGATCTATTTGATGTCAAATATTTTTTAGAAAATACTGAATTCACTGATGAGCATAAAGAAGGATTGCTTCTGGCCATCCTGAGTAGCAATCGCCCTATTGAAGAGTTGCTCTATCCAAATTTTCTTGATCAAAAAGCTACACTGACGAATCAATTTGAAGGAATGACCAATGAACCCTTTGATTACTCCGATTTTGAAAAAACCAGAGAGACCCTGTTAGAAAGAATACACCAGAGCCTGACTTCAAAGGATAAAGAATTTCTGATATCTTTTCAAAGCCTTCAGCCTGACTGGACTATTTATGATTTTGAGCGGTTTCCTTCTGTTCAATGGAAGTTGCAGAATCTTCAGCAACTCAAAGATAGCAATCTGGATAAGTATGAAGGACAATTGAAGTCTTTGCAAGCCAAATTTGACGGTAACAAATAAGCTCTATCTATGTGATATAAATAACATCCGTCTACACTCTCTTCTTTCAGTTCCGTCCGCAATATGTTATAAGCTATTACTGCCCAATCCATTCCTTTGCCTCATCATTATTTTCCAAATCAAAGTAACGGATTTCCGCATTGGTAAATGGTTTCATAAACTGGGTGATCCATTCCTGCCATTTCTTTTCGCCTACCATGGCTATCTTTTCATAATCATCAGCATGCGACAAATCCATTTTTAAATCCTTCCAGAAAGCATTGAACTTCCATCCGGAAAAATTCTCCATCTCAAAGTACCACCGTACTTTTTGCCCACGGTTCACAATGTTATGAATCAAGGGATGTATTTTCTGGATATCCTTTTCAGTCAGGTTATCCTCAGCCCTGGTGGCTATTATATTATTTTTGGTGAATTCAAGTATCTGTAGCATAGTGGTCTATAGTTAAGTTATAAATTTCTTTTTTTCATTTCAGCTTTCGCAATTGCCCGGTCAATAGCTTCTTCCTTTGTGCATTTACCCTGGATGTAGAATTCTTCAGCATATTTTGAAGCCAGCTTTCTGATATCATCATCCAATGCATTGAGGCGGTGCTTATAGTCGTTGAATAAGTGCTCTGTCATTTTCAATACTTCAAATTTAAAATGCCCGACTTGCTACTCTATTGTCTTGCTTTACCGCAAA
>CAZQVB010000025.1:29246-72000 GCA_964596645.1 uncultured Roseivirgaceae bacterium | reverse complement strand
GAGTAGTGGTCTCCAAAACCATTGGCTGGGAGTTCGAGTCTCTCCACCCGTGCTATTGATAAACGATTAGAAGACATTGCAAAAGCTCAAAAAATTTATAACCGATTCCATCGACGAGCTTAGGAACAAAGTAACCTGGCCCAAATATTCTGAATTGCAGAGCAGTTCGGTATTGGTATTGGTAGCCTCACTCATTTTTGCCCTGATCATAGGCGCAATCGACTTTGTTTTTGACGGTGTGATGAACTGGTTTTATAACGAGTTTTAGAACCAAATGAGAATCTGTTAGATGAGTGAAATCAAATGGTATGTGATCCGGGCTATAAGCGGTCAGGAAAAGAAGGTGAAGGCCTATCTGGAAACGGAGATTGCCAGGCAAAAGCTTGAAGACTATATCCCTCAGGTACTCATACCATCTGAAAAGGTATATGAAATGCGCAATGGAAAGAAGCGCATTCGCGAGAGAAATTTCTTTCCTGGATACATACTCGTGCATGCCGACCTGTCCTACGGTGAGGCCATACATTTAGTAAATAGTATTCCCGGAGTAATTGGTTTTTTAGGAAATAACAGTGCTTCTACCTCCAAAACGCCAGTAGCCTTGCGGCAGTCTGAAGTAAACAGAATATTGGGTAAAGTCGATGAGGCGGAAGATTTGGAGGAAAAATTCGATACCACCTTTATTGTAGGCGAATCTGTGAAGGTAATGGATGGACCGTTCAGCGGTTTCACTGGCACGGTAGAAGAAGTTTTTGATGAGAAGAAGAAGCTCAATGTGATGGTTAAGATATTCGGACGAAATACGCCTGTTGAGTTAAATTACATGCAAGTAGAAAAACAAGATTAGTGTCATGGCTAAGGAAATAGATGGTTATTTGAAATTGCAAATACGTGGGGGCGCGGCCAATCCATCACCCCCAGTTGGTCCTGCTTTGGGTAGTAAAGGACTGAACATAATGGAGTTTTGCAAGCAATTCAATGCGCGTACTCAGGAGAAACAGGGGCAGTTATTGCCTGTACTCCTTACAATATATAGAGACAAGTCTTTCGACTTTGTAATAAAGACCCCACCGGCCGCGGTGCTTCTTATGGAAGCATCCAAGCAAAAGAAGGGATCGGCAGAGCCGAACAGGTTGAAGGTAGGCTCAGTAACCTGGGATCAGGTGCGCAGTATTGCGGAAACCAAAATGAATGACCTTAATGCCTTTGAGTTGGAATCGGCCATGCGAATGGTAGCCGGTACAGCGCGCAGCATGGGCCTCAATGTGAAGGGTGTAGCGCCCTGGAAAAATTAGTTTTTTTACAGATGGGAAAGATTAGCAAAAAAAGGAAGGATATCATCGAGAAGTACGACTTGCAAAAAGAGTATTCTTTGGATGATGCCTCTAAAATGATCAAGGATATCACCTTCACCAAGTTCGATGCATCGGTCGATATCGATGTGCGCCTCGGTGTAGATCCGCGCAAAGCCGATCAGATGGTGCGCGGCGTAGTCGCTCTGCCGCATGGTACTGGCAAGGAGATACGCGTACTCGTGCTCTGTACGCCCGACAAAGAGCAAGAAGCGAAAGATGCCGGTGCAGATTATGTAGGCCTTGACGAATACATCGCTAAAATTGAAGGCGGCTGGACGGACGTGGATGTCATCATTACCATGCCAACAGTGATGGCCAAGGTCGGTAAACTAGGACGTGTTTTAGGACCTCGTGGCCTTATGCCCAACCCCAAATCGGGCACAGTAACGCCCGACGTGGCCAAAGCAGTAAAGGAAGTGAAGACCGGTAAGATTGACTTTAAAGTGGATAAGTTTGGTATCATTCATACCAGCGTTGGCAAAGCCTCTTTTGAGCCCGGTAAATTAGTAGACAACGTTACGGAGGTGCTTCACACCATTTCTAAAATGAAGCCTGCCTCCGCCAAAGGAACATATTTTAAAAGTATCTGCATATCCAGCACCATGAGCCCGGGTATTCAGATCGACAAAAACAGTATAGCCGGTTTATAAAATGACTAGGGAAGATAAAACACAAGTAATCGACGAGCTGGTAGAGCGATTTTCCAACAACACACATTTTTATTTCACAGACGCTTCAGGACTTTCTGTGGCCAATGTAAATAAATTCAGAAGGTTGTGCTTTACCCGTGGTGTGCAGTATGGTGTGTATAAGAACTCACTGGTGAAAAAAGCGCTGGAGAGACTTGATACAGATTACACCGACTTCAACGACAAAGTATTAAGAGGCTTTACAGGCATTATTTTCTCACCAGAAAATGGTAATCTGCCGGCCAAACTTATAAAGGAATTCAGAAAGTCTTCAGCAGGAGACAAACCGTTGTTAAAGGGAGCTTCCATCGATACCGATCTCTTTATAGGCGAAAACCAACTTGATGCACTCAGCAATCTGAAATCGAAAGTTGAGCTCATCGGTGAAGTGATAGCCCTGCTGCAGTCACCTGCTAAGAATGTGATCTCTGCCCTTGAAAGCGGCAAGCATACCCTGGCCGGTCTGGTAAAAACGCTCTCTGAGCGGGAAAATTAGTTTTCGTAAACAAATTTGAAATTTAATAAGAAGTATTAAAAATGGCAGATTTAAAAGCATTTGCAGATCAGTTGGTAAACTTGTCTGTGAAAGAAGTAAATGAACTCGCACAAATTCTTAAAGATGAGTACGGCATAGAGCCTGCCGCTGCTGCTCCTATGATGGTAGCAGGTGGTGGTGCTGCAGCTGGCGAAGAAAGTGCAGTGGAAGAAAAATCTTCATTTGACGTCATTCTGAAATCTGCCGGTGCGGCAAAACTCAAGGTTGTAAAAGCTGTAAAAGAACTGACAGGTCTTGGCCTGAAAGAAGCGAAAGACCTTGTAGACGGCGCTCCAAAACCGGTGAAAGAAGGTATTCCTAAAGAAGAAGCCGAAGGCTTGAAAAAACAACTCGAAGAAGCCGGCGCAGAAGTAGAAATCAAGTAATATATTGACCTTCCCGCTCTCTGTAAGGTAATTCACAGGCCTGGCCCCGTTCCCGGAAATTCCGGTTCGGAGTCAGGTCTTTTCCCGTTTGTAAAAACTCAGTCACCAGAGCCCTTGCCGGGGCTCCACTGATCGACATTTAGAATTCTTCATTAAACGTTTAGGGCTTTGGCTACAAACAATCAAATCACTCGAAAAAGCTTTTCAAGGATAAAAAATGTGATTGACTATCCGGATTTTCTGGATCTCCAATTGCAATCCTTTCAGGAGTTTTTCCAATTGGAAACTCCACCCGAAAAAAGAAACGACGAAGGTCTCTTCAAGGTTTTTTCGGAAAACTTCCCCATATCCGACTCAAGAGAAAATTTTGTATTAGAATTCATAGATTATACGGTAGACCCACCAAAGTATTCCGTAGATGAATGCGTCGACCGCGGGCTTACCTATTCCGTACCGCTCAAGGCAAAATTGCGTCTTTCATGCAATGACGAAGACAATGAAGATTTTGAAACCATAGAGCAGGAGGTTTTCTTAGGCAATATTCCCTACATGACCGAAAAAGGGTCTTTCGTTGTCAATGGTGCAGAGCGCGTGATCGTTTCACAGCTACACCGATCACCAGGTGTATTCTTTGCGCAAAGCAAGCATACCAATGGCACGAAGTTGTACTCAGCCAGGATCATCCCCTTCAAAGGTTCCTGGATAGAGTTTGCTACTGACGTGAACAACGTGATGTACTCCTACATAGACCGTAAGAAGAAATTCCCGGTTACTACCCTGCTTCGGGCCATTGGCTATGGCACTGATAAAGATATTCTGGATCTTTTCGGCTTGTCTGAAGAGGTAGATGCAACGGCTAAAAATCTAAAAAAAGTCGTCGGTCGCAAATTGGCTGCGCGTGTGCTGAGGAGCTGGACAGAAGACTTTGTGGATGAAGACACAGGCGAGGTAGTTTCCATCGACAGAAACGAGGTACTGCTTGAACGTGACTCCGTCATTCAGGAAGAAGACCTTGAAGTGATACTTGAAGCATCGGCCAAATCGATCATCCTGCATCGGGAAGACATCAACATCAACGACTATCAAATCATTTACAACACGCTTCACAAGGATAACTCAAACTCCGAGAAAGAAGCCGTGGAACAGATTTATCGTCAGTTGCGCAATTCTGAAGCACCCGATGAGCAGACTGCCAGGGACATTATACACAGCCTTTTCTTCTCTGATAAGCGCTATGACTTGGGAGAAGTTGGGCGGTATAGAATAAACAAGAAGCTGGGATTGGACATAGACTCCGAAGTGAAAGTGCTCACAAAGGAAGACATTATCCAGATTGTGAAATATCTCATCGGGCTCATCAACTCAAAGGCCATTGTCGATGATATTGACCACCTGAGCAACAGACGCGTACGTACAGTAGGCGAGCAGCTTTATACCCAATTCGGTGTGGGGCTGGCCCGTATGGCCCGTACCATAAAAGAGCGTATGAATGTGCGCGACAATGAGGATTTCAAACCGGTAGATCTGATCAATGCCCGTACGTTGTCTTCTGTGATCAACTCATTTTTCGGCACCAATCAGCTCTCTCAGTTCATGGATCAAACCAATCCATTGGCAGAGATTACACACAAACGCCGCATGTCGGCACTCGGGCCGGGTGGTTTGTCAAGAGAGCGCGCCGGCTTTGAGGTGCGCGACGTGCACTATACCCACTACGGCAGGCTGTGTACCATTGAGACTCCGGAAGGTCCAAATATTGGGCTGATCTCTTCACTTTGCGTACATGCCAAGGTGAACAATATGGGCTTTATAGAAACACCTTATAGAAAGGCTGCAAAAGGTGCCGTGAAAGATGGCGATGTCATCTATCTGACGGCCGAAGAAGAGGATACACATTATATAGCTCAGGCCAACGCACCACTGTCGGACAAGAGCCACTTCGTAAATGATAAGGTAAAGAGCAGATTTGAAGGCGACTTCCCGGTGGTAGATCGGGATGATGTAACTTATATGGATGTGGCGCCCAATCAGATTGTATCGGTAGCGGCATCTATGATCCCCTTTCTGGAACATGATGATGCCAACCGCGCGTTGATGGGTTCAAACATGCAGCGTCAGGCTGTTCCGCTTATGAGGCCACAAGCACCCGTGGTGGGTACAGGGCTCGAAGGCCGTGTGGCCAAAGACAGCCGTGCACTCATTGTAGCCGAGCAAGATGGCGTGGTCGACTTTGTCGATGCTTCCAAAATAGTTGTTCGCTACGATCTGACAGACGAACAGCGATTGGTCAACTTTGACGCCGACGTAAAGACTTACACGTTGACCAAATTCAGGCGTACCAACCAGGATACCTGCATCAACCTGAAGCCCATCGTGCACAAAGGGGCGCGCATTACCAAGGGCCAGGTACTGTGCGAAGGCTATGCTACTGAAGGTGGTGAACTGGCCTTGGGCCGAAACCTGAAGGTAGCCTTCATGCCATGGCAAGGTTACAATTTTGAGGATGCCATCGTAATATCAGAAAGCGTGGTGCGCAACGACGTCTTCACATCTATCCACATTGAAGAGTTTGAGCTGGAAGTGCGCGACACTAAGCGCGGCGAAGAAGAGCTGACCTCTGAGATACCCAACGTGAGTGAAGAGGCGGTACGCAACCTCGATGAGAACGGCATCATTCGCATAGGCGCTGAGGTAAAGGAAGGCGATATACTGGTAGGAAAAATCACCCCCAAAGGCGAAACTGATCCGACCCCGGAAGAAAAGCTGCTGCGGGCCATATTTGGCGATAAAGCGGGTGATGTGAAAGACGCATCTATGAAAGCGCCGCCATCACTGGAGGGTGTGGTTATAGAAACCAAACTCTTTTCCAGACCAAAGAAGGACAAAGATCTGCGGACCAAGTCTAAAAAAGATGTAGAGAAGCTGAAAGATGACTACACCAGACAACTCACATCCATTAAGCAAAAAATGGTAGAAAAGCTCACCTCGCTCCTCGAAGGCAAAACTTCGCAGGGTATAAAACACAAGTACGGTGAGGAAATAGTGAGCAAGGGTGTTAAATTCTCCAGAAAGGTAATAGAAGACAAACTATTCCCCGGCAAGAATGTATACCGCGATGAGAGCAATTATAATGTGCCGGAAGAGGCCAACCTCATCGGCGACCTTGCACTCGACCATTGGGTGGACGACCAAAAGACCAGTGACCTGATCGCACAGCTTGTCAAGAATTATGTGCAGTTGCGCAATGAGATTGCAGCACAATTCAAGCGTGATCGCTTTACCCTTGAAGTCGGAGATGAATTGCCAACAGGCATCGTACAGTTGGCCAAGGTATATATTGCTAAAAAGCGCAAGCTGAAAGTTGGCGATAAGATGGCCGGCCGACATGGAAACAAAGGTGTAGTCGCCAAGATAGTGCGACAAGAAGACATGCCTTTCCTCGATGATGGCACACCGGTAGATGTAGTATTGAACCCGCTGGGTGTTCCTTCCCGAATGAACCTGGGTCAGATTTATGAAACAGTACTCGGCTGGGCAGGCATCACCCTGGGTAAAAAATATGCTACACCAATATTTGATGGTGCTACCATGGAGGATGTGGCGAAGGAGTTGAAAGATGCGAAGCTGCCAGAATTTGGCCGTACGTATCTTTTCGATGGACTTACCGGGCAGCGCTTCGATCAGCCGGTCACCGTGGGTATCATTTATGTGCTCAAATTGGGCCACCTTGTAGATGATAAAATGCACGCACGTTCTATCGGCCCATACTCCCTCATCACCCAGCAGCCGCTAGGTGGTAAGGCACAGTTTGGCGGACAGCGATTTGGCGAAATGGAGGTGTGGGCACTAGAGGCATTCGGAGCAGCTCATGTGCTGCAAGAAATGCTCACCGTAAAATCGGATGACGTAATAGGACGCGCCAAAGCTTACGAGGCCATTGTAAAGGGTGAAAATATGGCCAAACCGAATATACCGGAATCATTCAATGTGCTCGTACACGAACTTCGTGGACTCGCACTGGAAATCACTCTTGACTAAGAAAATTATTGGGCAAAGCATAATTCCATCTTATGGCATTTAGAAAAAATAAAAAATTAAAAAGTGACTTCACAAAAGTCACCATTAGTTTGGCTTCTCCCGAATCAATATTGGAGAGTTCTCACGGAGAAGTCACTCAGCCCGAAACCATCAATTACCGAACGTACAAGCCGGAAATGGGTGGCTTGTTCTGCGAGCGCATATTCGGTCCTGTAAAGGACTGGGAATGCCACTGTGGCAAATACAAGCGTATACGCTACAAAGGCATCATATGCGATCGATGCGGTGTGGAAGTGACTGAAAAGAAAGTGCGCCGGGAGCGTATGGGCCACATAGAACTGGTAGTGCCCGTAGCACACATCTGGTACTTCAGATCTTTGCCCAACAAAATCGGGTATCTCCTGGGCCTACCCACCAAAAAGCTGGATCAGATCATCTACTATGAGCGCTATGTAGTAGTGCAGGCAGGTATAAAAGCCGAAGATGGTATTGGCTATATGGACTTTCTGACGGAAGACGAGTATCTCGATATACTCGATAAGCTGCCCCGGGAAAATCAACAATTGGATGATGATCATCCCGATAAGTTTATTGCCAAAATGGGGGCAGAAGGTCTCGAAATGTTGCTTTCGCGCATCGAGCTCGACACTATGTCGTACGATCTGCGCCACCAGGCCGCTACCGACACTTCGCAACAGCGCAAGGCTGAAGCTCTCAAAAGGCTGCGGGTAGTAGAAGCTTTCAGAGACGCCAGAACGAGAATAGAGAATCGTCCGGAATGGATGATCATCCGCATGGTGCCTGTCATTCCGCCTGAGTTGCGGCCATTGGTACCTCTGGATGGCGGTCGTTTTGCCACATCAGATTTGAACGACCTGTATCGCCGGGTAATCATAAGAAACAATCGTCTGAAAAGACTTATAGACATCAAAGCGCCTGAAGTAATTCTTCGAAATGAAAAAAGAATGCTTCAGGAGGCTGTAGATTCACTTTTCGACAATTCGAGGAAGGTGAATGCAGTGCGCTCCGACGGAAACCGCGCGTTGAAATCGCTGAGCGATATGCTGAAAGGAAAGCAGGGTAGGTTCCGTCAGAACCTGCTCGGTAAGCGTGTAGACTATTCAGGCCGTTCGGTGATTGTAGTAGGGCCAGAGTTGAAAATGCACGAATGCGGCTTGCCTAAAGCTATGGCTGCCGAGCTTTTCAAGCCGTTTATCATTAGAAAGCTTATAGAGCGCGGCATAGTAAAAACGGTGAAGTCGGCTAAGAAAATTGTGGACAGAAAAGATCCTGTGATTTGGGATATTCTGGAAAACGTGCTCAAAGGACACCCCGTGATGCTCAACCGTGCACCAACGTTGCACAGGCTGGGAATCCAGGCTTTCCAGCCCAAATTGATAGAAGGAAAAGCCATACAGCTGCACCCGCTTACTTGTACCGCCTTCAATGCAGACTTCGATGGCGACCAGATGGCTGTTCACGTGCCACTTGGCCACGAAGCCATTTTGGAGGCCTCGCTGCTGATGTTGTCTTCGCACAACATTCTGAACCCCGCCAATGGCGCTCCCATCGCTGTGCCTTCACAAGACATGGTGCTAGGATTGTATTACGTCACCAAAGGTCGCAAAGGCAGCAAAGGTGAGGGAATGACTTTTTACTCACCGGAAGAAGTAATTGTAGCCCTCAACGAAGGCGTGGTTTCCAAGCAGGCCTATATTAAGGTTAGGGTAAATACTAGAAACGAAGAAGGTGTTCTTGAAAGCCAAATTATAGAGACAGTAGCTGGCAGAGTAATCTTCAACCAGTGGGTACCGGAAGAGGTTGGCTTTGTAAACGAGCTGCTTACCAAGAAAAAGCTACAACGGATTATCTCGGATATATTCAAAATATCCGGCATGTCCAGAACAGCGCATTTTCTTGACGACATAAAAGAACTTGGCTTCCGTGAGGCGTACATCGGTGGTTTGTCCATCGGCCTCAGCGATATTTTGATTCCAAGTTCTAAAAATGCCTTAATCGATGAAGCGAAGCGCGAGGTAGAAGAAGTTTGGAATAACTACCTGATGGGACTCATTACAGACAATGAGCGCTACAATCAGGTGATCGATATCTGGACACGTGTAAATTCTCAAATTACCAGCACGCTGATGAAGCAGCTGGAAGAGGAGCAAGACGGATTCAATCCTATATACATGATGATGCACTCCGGTGCACGTGGATCGCGCGAGCAGATCAGGCAGCTGGGTGGTATGCGCGGACTGATGGCCAAACCGCAGAAAAACATCTTGGGTTCTGTGGGCGAAATCATCGAAAACCCCATTCTGTCCAACTTTAAAGAAGGGCTGGATGTAATCGAGTACTTTATCTCTACACACGGTGCGCGAAAAGGACTTGCCGATACTGCGTTGAAAACGGCCGATGCCGGCTATTTAACACGTAGGCTTGTGGACGTAGCTCAAGATGTAGTCGTAAACGAAGAAGATTGCGGCACACTCAGAGGTATTGTAGTCACTGCGCTCAAAGACAATGAAGACATTGTAGAGCCCCTTACAGAAAGAATTCTCGGACGCGTCACGGTTCACGATGTTTTCGATCCGCTCACTGAAGAGTTGATTGTGCCTGCCAACACTGAAATCACAGAAGAGGTAGCGCGACAAATAGAGGTGACCAGTATAGAAGAAGTAGAAATCCGCTCTGTACTTACCTGCGAAACCCACCAAGGTGTATGCTCGCGTTGCTATGGTAGAAACCTGGCTTCTGGGCGCATGGTGCAAAATGGTGAGTCCGTCGGTGTCATTGCCGCACAGTCTATTGGCGAACCGGGCACACAGCTCACATTGCGTACTTTCCACGTAGGGGGTACTGCATCCAACATAGCCGTAGAGGCACGTATAAAAGCAAAATTTGCCGGCGTCATTGAGTTTGAAGATCTCAGATCGATCAAAACCACCAATGCCGATGGCGATGCAGTGATTGTAGTGATGGGCCGGTCGGGTGAAATCAAGATCGTAGATCCAAAGACTAAGAAGGTGCTTATCAACAATCACGTGCCGTATGGTGCATTCCTCAAAGTGAAAGAGGGTGAATCGGTAGAAAAGGACCAGGAGCTGTGCTACTGGGATCCCTACAACGCCGTGATATTATCAGAGTTCCAGGGTAAGATTGAGTTTGAAGCGATAGAAGAAAACATCACTTATCGTGAAATATCTGACGAACAAACGGGACACCGCGAGAAGGTGATTGTAGAATCGCGTGATAAAACAAAGAACCCTGCGGTAATCGTCCATGGCAAGAAGGATGTGTATACCTACAACATTCCGGTAGGCGCCCACCTTTCAGTACAGGATGGTGATGAAATAAAGGCCGGTCAGGTATTGGCCAAAATACCGCGAACCATGGGTAAGTCGCGCGATATCACCGGTGGTTTGCCCAGGGTGACTGAGCTTTTCGAGGCTCGTAACCCTTCCAACCCGGCAGTGGTGAGCGAGATCGACGGTGTGGTGAGCTACGGCGGCATCAAACGTGGAAATCGTGAGATATTCGTAGAGTCGAAAGACGGTGTGAAAAAGCGCTATCTGGTTCCGCTTACTAAGCATATTTTGGTTCAGGACAATGACTTTATCAAAGCAGGCATGCCGCTGTCAGATGGCGCCATCACTCCTGCCGACATACTTTCCATCAAAGGTCCTACGGCTGTTCAGGAGTACCTGGTGAATGAAATTCAGGAGGTGTATCGTCTGCAGGGTGTTAAAATAAACGATAAGCACATCGAAACCATAGTGCGTCAGATGATGCAGAAGGTGGAGATTGTAGATCCGGGCGATACGAGCTTTCTGCAAGGCCAGGTTGTGGATAAGTGGTTGTTCCGTGAGGAAAACGACAATATACTGGATAAGAAAGTAGTGGTCGATTCCAAGGATTCTGAAACACTCAAGGCAGGTCAAATCATTTCGGGCCGCAGGCTGCGCGATGAAAATTCCAGCCTGAAACGTAGGGATTTGAAGCCGGTAGAAGTGCGAGATGCTCAGGCAGCAGTTTCTAAACCCAATCTGCAGGGTATCACACAAGCGTCTTTAGGTACAGAAAGTTTCATATCAGCGGCATCATTCCAGGAAACCACCAAAGTATTGAGCGAAGCCTCTATACGTGGAAAATCGGATAAGCTGATTGGCTTGAAAGAAAACGTGATCGTTGGGCATTTGATTCCGGCAGGCTCTGGTATGAGAAGATACCAAAAAATGATCGTGACCTCACAAGAGGAATATGATGCACTGGTATCGTCACGGGAGGAGTTTCAAAAATTGGAAGAAGAAACCCGATAATTATTCTTATGGAAGAGGATAAGAAGGATATAAAGAAAAAGCCCAATCAGATCAATATCGAATTATCAGAAGATGTAGCTGAAGGTATTTATTCAAATCTGGCAATGATCGCCCACTCCAACAGTGAGTTTGTGGTGGATTTCATCCGATTGATGCCCGGTTTGCCTAAGGCTAAAGTCAAAGCAAGAATTGTTATCACACCAGAGCATGCAAAAAGGCTTTTGCATGCTCTGGAAGATAACATTGAAAAATACGAGGAGACTTTTGGCCCGATCAAAAAAAATGAAGAGGCACCAAAATTTCCCATCAATTTTGGCGGGACCATGGGCGAAGCTTAGCAGCTCATTTTTAAAATTAGAGTTTGCTTCATACGCTTTAATTCCTACCTTTGCAGTCCCAAAATCTGAAGGTATCATTAACAGAAGAATTGTATGCCGACTATACAGCAGTTAGTCCGAAAAGGTCGTAAGAAATTAACCAGTAAATCAAAGTCGCCGGCTTTGGATTCATGTCCACAGCGCAGGGGCGTGTGTACGCGTGTGTACACCACCACACCTAAGAAGCCAAACTCAGCTATGCGTAAAGTGGCGCGTGTGCGACTCACCAACAGCAAGGAAGTAAACGCATACATTATGGGCGAAGGTCACAACCTGCAGGAGCACTCTATTGTACTCATTCGTGGTGGCAGGGTGAAAGATTTGCCAGGTGTGCGCTACCATATCATACGCGGTGCGCTCGATACGGCTGGCGTAAATGGCAGGCTGCAGGCGAGATCAAAATATGGCGCCAAACGACCTAAAACGAAATAATTAAAATAGAAAATAATGAGAAAGGCAAAACCAAAAAAGCGCTATCTGCTGCCTGATCCTAAATTTAACGATCCGTTGGTAACGCGATTTGTGAACTACCTTATGGTAGAAGGAAAGAAGAACCTCTCTTACGATATTTTTTACAATGCCGTGGCTATTGTAGAAGAAAAGTCAGGTGAAAAAGGGCTGGATGTATGGAAGACTGCTTTGAATAATGTAATGCCCTATGTGGAGGTGAAAAGCCGCCGTGTAGGCGGAGCCACTTTTCAAGTGCCTATCGAAGTGCGTCCTGAGCGTAAAATATCGCTCGGCATCAAATGGATGATTAGATACGCCCGGCAGCGTGGCGAAAAAACTATGGTGCAGAGACTTGCCAATGAAATATTGGCGGCATCAAAAGGTGAAGGCGCAGCTGTGAAAAAGAAGGATGATACCCACAGAATGGCAGAAGCGAATAAAGCATTTTCACACTTTAGGTTCTAATCTTTATAATGGCTAAGAAAGATTTAAAATACTTGCGCAATATTGGTATCATGGCCCACATCGATGCGGGCAAAACAACATGTACCGAGCGTATTCTATATTACACTGGTCTCACACACAAGCTGGGTGAGGTGCACGAAGGTGCTGCCGTCATGGACTGGATGGAGCAGGAGCAGGAGCGTGGTATTACCATTACCTCCGCAGCTACCACTACTTTTTGGAAGTACCCTACCCATCAGGGATTGCCTACCGACGATACAAAAGACTATCGCATTAATATCATCGACACGCCAGGTCACGTTGACTTTACCGTTGAGGTAGAGCGCTCACTTCGTGTGTTAGATGGCGCAGTGGCGTTGTTTTGTGCGGTTTCGGGCGTAGAGCCTCAGTCAGAAACAGTATGGCGGCAGGCCGACAAATATAAAGTACCGCGTATCTGTTTTGTAAATAAAATGGATAGGGCCGGTGCTGATTTTTTCAATGTCGTTCACGAAATTAAAGATAAACTCAAAGCCAATCCGGTGCCGTTGCAAGTGCCTATTGGTGCTGAAGATAATTTTGTTGGTGTAGTTGACCTCATCACCAACGAAGCCATCATCTGGAATGAAGAAGATAAGGGCATGACTTACCAAAAAGTGCCTATTCCAGAAGATATGAAAGAAACTGTAGATGAGTGGCGCCAGAAACTGGTAGAGAGTGTGGCAGAATATGATGAGGCGCTGCTGGAGAAATTTTTTGAGGATCCGGATTCTATCACAAGGGAAGAGATGATGGCGGCAATACGCAAAGCCGTGATCGACCTTTCATTCTCACCAGTACTGTGCGGATCGGCATTTAAGAATAAAGGCGTACAGGCTTTACTCGATTCTGTCTGTTCTTACCTTCCTTCTCCTGTCGATTTGCCCCCGGTACATGGCACCAATCCCGATACTGAAGCGGAAGAAACGCGTAAGCCTGAGGCCGATGCGCCGTTCGCTGCATTGGCATTTAAAATAGCAACTGACCCGTTTGTAGGCCGCTTAGCTTTTTTCCGGGTATACTCAGGCACACTCGGCGCAGGTTCTTACGTGTACAACATGCGTACGGACAAAAAAGAGCGCATAAGCCGCTTGCTGCAGATGCATTCCAACAAGCAAAATCCTATTGATTCTGTTGAGGCGGGTGATATTGCAGCGGGTGTTGGCTTTAAGGATATTAAAACAGGCGACACCTTGTGCGATGAGAAGAAGCGCATAGTGCTTGAATCAATGACCTTCCCTGAGCCCGTTATCGGCTATGCCATTGAGCCAAAAACTCAGGCTGATGTGGATAAATTGGGTGTAGCCATTTCAAAACTGGTAGAGGAAGATCCAACATTGGTTGTGCAAACTGACGAGGAAACTGGCCAAACCGTGTTGCGCGGTATGGGTGAGCTTCACCTTGAAATCATCATGGATCGCATGAAGCGCGAATTTAAGGTGGAAGTAAACCAAGGAGCGCCTCAGGTTGCCTACAAAGAGTCGATCACAAGCTCTGTAGAGCACAAAGAAGTATACAAAAAGCAAACAGGTGGACGCGGTAAATTCGCTGACATTGTATTCGAACTCGGGCCGAGGGAAGATGGCGTAGAGGGACTGGAATTTGTCAATAATATAGTAGGTGGTGTGATACCACGGGAATTTATTCCGGCTGTCGAGAAAGGTTTCAAGGAAGCAATGAAAAATGGCCCATTGGCTGGTTTTCCGCTGCAGAGCATGAAGGTTCGTTTATTTCACGGATCATACCACGATGTCGACTCCGATTCATTGTCATTTGAACTGGCTGCGAGAATAGGTTTCAAAACGGCGGCAAAAAAGGCCAATCCCAATATTCTGGAACCCATCATGGCGGTAGAAGTACTTACGCCGGAAGAATTTACCGGACCAATAACCGGAGATTTGAATCGTCGAAGGGGAATAATGAAAGGTATGGACAGCAGGGCAGGTGCACAGGTAATTAAAGCCGACGTGCCGTTGTCAGAGTTGTTCGGTTATGTGACGGACTTGCGCACAATGTCTTCCGGACGTGCCTCGGCCACACTTACCTTCTCCCACTACGATCCCGTTCCGAATCATGTGCAGGAATCGATCATCAAAAAAGTGAAAGGCGAATAATTACTTCAATATATCATGACTCAGAAAATTAGAATCAAACTGAAATCGTACGATTACAATCTGGTGGATAAGTCATCTGAAAAGATCGTGCGGGCGGTAAAAACTACCGGAGCAGTAGTCAGTGGTCCCATACCTCTGCCTACGAAGAGAGAGTTTTTTACCGTGTTGCGTTCGCCACACGTGAATAAGAAATCAAGGGAACAGTTTCAGCTGTTCACATACAAAAGGCTGGTGGATATTTACAGCAACAGCACCAAAACTGTAGACGCATTGATGAAACTGGAACTGCCCAGTGGCGTGGATGTGGAGATAAAAGTATAATCGATTTCAAGGTTGTCGATCCAAAGAACCAATACATTCTATTGGTTCTTTTTTTGTCGCTTTTTAACGACGATTCGCAGGAAGAGTTTTGTTTGAGAATGTAAAATTTCTACCTTTGCAGTCCTTTATCAAAAGGACGATCAAAAAGGATAAATTATACCTTTTTTAATATGTCAGGAATTATAGGAAAAAAAGTAGGAATGACTAGTATCTACAGTGCCGATGGACAGAATGTCGCATGCACAGTGATAGAGGCTGGTCCTTGTGTGATCACACAAGTAAAGAATGAAAGCACAGACGGATACAAAGCTGTCCAGCTTGCTTTTGGCGAAAAGAAGGCGAAGAATACTTCGAAAGCCCTTTTTGGTCATTTTTCTAAAGCCAAGACTACACCCAAGAAAAAAGTGGTGGAGTTTCGCGACTTCCGCGTAGAGTTTGAGGATGAGGTCAAGATTGGTAAAGAAATTTTGGTCGACGCCGTATTCAAAGAAGGAGAGTTTCTTGATGCCATTGGCACCTCTAAAGGCAAGGGCTTTCAAGGCGTAGTTAAGCGCCACAACTTTGGTGGTGTTGGCGAGTCTACACACGGACAGCACAACAGGCTACGTGCTCCGGGATCTATCGGTGCATGTTCTTTTCCATCTCGGGTATTTAAGGGACTGAGAATGGCCGGAAGGATGGGTGGCAAAAGAGTGAAAGTAATCAACCTTCAGGTTATGCGCATAGTGCCAGAGAGAAACCTAATATTTGTCAGCGGCTCAGTACCTGGCGCCAACTCATCCTACGTAGTCTTAGAAAAATAGAGCAATGAATATTTCAGTACATTCAATAAAAGGGGAGGATACCGGCCGTACTGTTTCGCTAAGTGCGGAGATATTTGATATCGAACCCAATGATCACGCCATATATCTGGATGTGAAGCAATACCTGGCCAACCAGCGCCAGGGTACGCATAAATCAAAAGAGCGCGCCGAAATCACTGGTTCTACGCGAAAAGTAAAGCGACAAAAAGGAACCGGAACGGCAAGGATGGGCAGTTTGAAATCACCAGTGTTACGAGGTGGTGGCCGTGTATTTGGCCCAAGGCCCCGAAACTATGGTTTCAAATTGAACAAGAAAGTAAAAGAACTTGCACGCAAATCGGCCCTGTCTTATAAGGCAAAAGATAATGCTTTGTCAGTCATTGAAGATTTTAAGTTTGAAGGTCCCAAGACGAAAGACTTTCTCGATATACTGAGCAAGAACTCGCTGGCCGGCAAGAAGACTTTGATGATAGTGAGCGACGTGGATGTGAACGTTTATCTATCGAGTAGAAATATTCCATATGCACAGGTGTCGCGTGTAGAACAATTGAATACGTACGAATTGTTGAATGCCGATCATTTGATCTTGTGCGAGGGATCTGTAGAGAAAATTGAGAAATTACTGAACTAGGCAGGGTATGGTACTTAGAAAACCTATAGTAACGGAAAAGATAACCGAGCAAAACGAGAAAGGCAAATATGGCTTTCTGGTAGACTTGGCTGCCAATAAGGTAGAAATTAAGAAAGCTGTAGAAAAGATGTACGGTGTGAATGTAGAAAAAGTGAGCACCATGCGCTACTACAGAAAAAATAAGAGCAGATATACAAAAGCAAGGGTAATAGAAGGAAAATCTTCTGCATATAAAAAGGCCATAGTGACGGTGGCAGAAGGTGAAGTGATAGACTTTTATTCCGGAATTTAAAGAAATAGAATAATGGCTGTTAAGAAATTACGTCCGGTTACACCAGGTCAGCGGTTTAGGTTGGCACCGGTTTTCGATAGCATCACGGCTGATAAGCCGGAGAAGTCACTTCTTGAATCAAAGAAGAAAAGTGGCGGAAGAAATAACCGTGGCAAAATGACTATGCGCTACATTGGTGGCGGACACAAGCAGCGGTATCGTATTATCGATTTCAAAAGAGATAAGCGTGATGTGCCAGCCGTGGTGAAGGCCATAGAATATGATCCGAACCGAACAGCTCGTATTGCACTTCTTTTCTACAAAGATGGTTCTAAAGCCTATATACTGGCTCCGGAAGGATTGAAAGTAGGACAGGAAATAGTCGCTGGCGAAGATGCTGCTCCAGAGCTTGGCAATAACCTGCCACTCGCTAAGATCCCATTGGGTACCATCATTCACAGCATAGAGCTGCAGCCGGGAGCCGGAGCGGCCATGGCACGTAGCGCAGGTTCTTATGCCCAGTTGTTGGCGAGAGAGGGCCGGTATGCAACCGTAAAATTGCCTTCTGGCCAGATGCGAATGGTGCTGGTGACTTGCTACGCTACCATAGGTACGGTGAGCAACAGTGACCACATGAACGTGAACCTGGGTAAGGCAGGTAGAAACAGATGGTTGGGCAAGCGCCCACGAGTGCGTGGTGTAGCGATGAACCCGGTAGATCACCCAATGGGTGGTGGTGAGGGAAGAGCCTCAGGTGGCCACCCACGTTCGCGCAAAGGCCTCGTATCTAAAGGAAAGAAAACCAGAAGTAAGAATAAATATTCAGATAGGTTAATCATCGGTAATCGATAATTTGAATGGCTAGATCATTAAAAAAAGGACCCTATATAGATTCACGGCTTGAAAACAAAGTGCAAGTCATGAATGATGCACAGAAAAGATCTGTGATCAAGACCTGGTCCAGGAGATCAATGATTTCTCCAGATTTTGTAGGGCATACTTTCGCAGTACACAACGGTAACAAGTTTATACCTGTCTATATCACTGAAAATATGGTAGGTCATAAATTTGGAGAGTTTGCCCCAACCAGAAACTTTAGAGGTCATACTTCGAAAAAAGATAAAGGCAAGAGATAAGCATGGAGGCAATTGCAAAACTTAAAAACGTGCCGACATCTCCTCGTAAGATGAGAATGGTGGCTGACCTGATCCGTGGTGAGCGGGTGAACAAGGCACTCGGTATCTTGAAATACGAGCCAAAAGAGGGCGCAGCACGACTGGAAAAACTGTTGCTTTCGGCGATTTCAAATTGGCAGAATGCCCACGAAGATGAGCGCTTAGAAGATGCTGACCTTTATGTAAAGACGATATTTGTAGATGGTGGACGTATGCTGAAGCGATTCAGACCGGCGCCGCAAGGCAGGGCACATCGCATTAGAAAACGTTCCAATCATGTAACCCTGGTAGTGGACAGCTTCAATGCCCCTGCAGTAGAAACAAAGGAAGAACCTAAAGACGATCAGAAGTAATATGGGACAAAAAGTAAATCCTATCGGTTTCCGTCTCGGAATAGTAAAAGGTTGGGACTCCAACTGGTTTGGCGGCAATACCTTTTCAGAAAAACTGATCGAAGATCACAAAATACGAAAGTATATAGAGGCGCGAATCCCCAAAGGTGGCATATCGCGTATTGTAATAGAGCGTACGCTGAAGCGTATCACACTTACCATACACACTGCCCGCCCTGGCGTAGTGATTGGTAAGGGTGGATCAGAGGTCGATCGCATCAAAGAGGAGCTGAAAAAGATTACAGGAAAAGACGTTCAGATCAATATTTTTGAGATAAAAAGGCCTGAGTTGGATGCGAAATTAGTGGGAGAGTCCATAGCGCAACAGCTCAAAGCCCGGATATCATACAGGAGGGCTATGAAGCAAGCGATTGCTTCCGCCATAAGAGTAGGGGCGCAAGGCATTAAAATAAAGGTTTCAGGCCGACTGGGTGGTGCCGAAATGGCCCGTACCGAGCAGTACAAAGAAGGACGTATTCCACTGCACACATTGCGTGCCGACATCGACTATGCGGTGTCTGAAGCCCACACCGTGTATGGAAAGATCGGTATAAAGGTGTGGATATTCAAAGGTGAAATATATGGCAAGCGCGACCTCTCCCCGAATGTAGGTGTGGCGGGTCAAAGCCAAAACACCGGAGGAGCTCCCAGTCGCAAGCGTGGCGATGTACCCAAGAGACGCAGGAAATAATCAATAGACAGAAGATTTACAGGAATTGTCATGTTACAGCCTAAGAGGACAAAATTTAGGAAAAAGCAGAAAGGCAGGGTAAAAGGTATAGCCCAAAGAGGCCACACCATAGCATTCGGTTCATTTGGTCTGAAAGCACTGGAGCCAGGCTGGATCACCAGTCGCCAGATAGAAGCCGCCCGTGTGGCAGTGACCCGTGCCATGAAACGTGAAGGTCAGGTTTGGATCAGGATTTTCCCTGACAAGCCCATCACCAAAAAACCTGCTGAAGTACGAATGGGTAAAGGTAAAGGTGCGCCCGAATATTGGGTCGCCGTGGTAAAACCGGGTACCATCATGTTCGAATCTGGTGGTATAAACAAAGAACTGGCCATGGAATCTTTGAGACTGGCGGCACAGAAGCTTCCGATCAAAACACAGTTTGTCATTAGAAGGGAATATACAGAATAACATGAAAAGCACAGAGCTGAACACATTGACCGTGGAAGAACTTGAGCAAAGGCTGGTAAGCGAACGCGAACATTTACAAAAGCTCAAATTTGCGCACGCCATTTCCCCGGTTGAAAACCCCATGAAAATACGCGAAACGCGCAAAACTATAGCCCGCGTATTGACACTGTTGAAGCAAAAAGAATTGGAGGCTCAGGAGAGTAAATAATTATGGAAGCCAGAAATCTACGTAAAGAAAGGATCGGAGTAGTGGTGAGCAACAAGATGGAAAAGTCCATCGTCGTCTCAGTATACCGTCGCTTCAAGCACCCGATATATGGTAAGTTCATAGGCCGTACCAATAAGTTTATGGCTCATGACGAAAACGGACAGTGCGGCATTGGCGATAAGGTGCGGATTATGGAAACCAGGCCACTGAGCAAAAACAAGCGTTGGAGATTAGTTGAAATCTTAGAAAAAGCGAAATAACATGATTCAGCAGGAGTCACGCCTCAATGTAGCCGACAATAGCGGCGCTAAGGAGGTTTTATGTATCAGGGTATTGGGCGGTACGGGCAAGCGATATGCTCGAATAGGCGATAAGATCGTGGTCACTGTAAAGACGGCCATATCATCGAGTACACTCAAAAAGGGCACTGTGTCCAAGGCTGTAATCGTGCGCACGAAAAAAGAGATACGCAGGAAAGATGGCTCTTATATTCGCTTCGACGACAATGCAGTAGTATTGTTGGGAGGCAACGATGAGCCAAGAGGAACCCGCATCTTTGGGCCTGTAGCACGCGAGCTGCGCGAGAAGCAGTTCATGAAGATTGTATCACTGGCTCCTGAGGTATTGTAAAATGGCAACCCCAAGCAAAATGAACAAGAAATTTCATATTCGTCGTGGCGACACTGCCATGGTAATAGCCGGTGCCAGCCGAGGTAAGAAAGGAAAAGTGCTGGAAGTGATTCCTGAAAAGAACAGGGCAATAGTAGAAGGCGTAAACATGATCACCAAACATGTGAAACCCTCTGCCACTAACCCCAATGGTGGAATCACCAGAACAGAAGCTGGAATTCACATCAGCAATTTGATGCTCGTTGATCCATCTTCGGGAGAACCAACCCGCGTAGGACGTAAGGCAAACAGCGCTGGCAAGCTGCAAAGATTTTCAAAGAAAACCGGAGAGTATATCAAAAATGGCTAAGGCGAGATTAAAAGAAAAATACCTACAGGAAATAGTACCGGCCCTGAAAGAAAAATTTCAGTATAAATCTGTAATGCAGGTTCCGAAAGTATTGAAGATTTCCATTAATAAAGGGATTGGTGCTGGTGTTACCGATAAGAAACTTGTGGATGTGGGAGTAGAAGAACTCACCACCATCACCGGTCAGAAGGCAGTGGCAACGGTCGCTAAAAAGTCCATATCAAACTTTAAGTTGAGAGATGGAATGCAGATTGGCGCAAAGGTAACACTGCGCGGCGATCGTATGTACGAGTTTATCGATCGACTGATGAATGTGGCACTTCCACGCGTCCGCGATTTTAGGGGTATCAGTGAGAAAGGTTTCGACGGCCGGGGCAACTACACCCTGGGCGTGAAGGAGCAGATTATCTTCCCTGAAATCAGCATCGATAAAGTGAATAAAATCTCAGGCATGAACATCACCTTCGTCACCGACGCAAAATCTGACGAGGAGAGTTATGAACTGTTGAAGGCATTTGGTCTACCCTTCGCCAACCGATAAATAAGGCTCAACTATGGCAAAAGCATCAATAATAGCAAGAGAAAGAAAGCGCGAGCGAATGGTGGCAAAATATGCTGCAAAACGTGCAGAATTGAAAGCCCAAGGCGACTGGGATGCATTGGATAAACTTCCAAAAAATTCTTCGCCAGTACGGCTACACAATCGTTGCAAGCTCACCGGAAGGCCTAAGGGCTATATGCGTAAGTTCGGTATCAGCCGTGTTACTTTTCGGGAAATGGCCAACGAAGGAAAAATACCAGGAATTAAAAAAGCCAGTTGGTAAGTGGCTTTCAATATAAAATTTATTGTTCTATCTTTGCAGGCCATTTGCAAAAAAGACAGCAAAAACTAAGAATCAATGGATCCGATAGCAGATTATCTAACCACGGTTAGAAACGCAATCAAGGCAAAAAAGAGGATTGTGGTAGTACCTGCCTCCAAGATAAAAAAGGAGATCACGAAGGTGCTTCACGATCAGGGATACATCCAGAATTATAAATTCGAGGAGAAGGGTCCGCAAGGAGAAATAAAGATTGCTTTAAAGTACAACCCGGAGACCAAGCAGCCTGCCATCACACAATTGCAGCGCATTAGCAAGCCGGGTTTGCGTAAGTACGTGGGATCGGAAACGCTGCCACGTGTGCTTAATGGATTGGGTGTCGCGATACTTTCCACCTCAAAAGGTGTGATGACAGAAAAGCAAGCACGCAATGAGCACATCGGTGGAGAAGTATTGTGTCACGTGTATTAATACCGATTGAAAAGTTATGTCTAGGGTAGGATTAAAACCAATACAAATAGGATCAGACGTCACCGTGAACGTGAATAACGGAAATGTGGTGACCGTGAAAGGACCCAAGGGTGAACTCACCCAGCAGGTAGATCCTGATATGATTATCAATATAGAGGACAGCACGCTGACAGTGGCACGCCCTACAGAGCAAAAGCGCCACAAAGCCATGCATGGCTTGTATCGTGCCCTCATTGCCAACATGGTAGAGGGTGTGACAGCCGGTTATAAAAAGCAGCTCGAGTTGGTGGGTGTGGGTTATAAAGCTTCCAATGCCAGCAATTTGTTGGAGTTGAATCTTGGCCACTCACACAACATTTTCTTCCTGGTGCCCGACGAATTGAGTGTGCAAACAGAAACATTGAAAGGTAAGAATCCGACCATTACACTAGAGGGCATCAATAAGCAACTTATAGGTCATGTGGCTGCCAAAATAAAGTCACTCAGGCCAGTGGAGCCTTACAAAGGCAAAGGTGTACGATTTGTTGGAGAGCGCGTAAGAAGAAAAGCTGGTAAAACGGCCGCTAAATAATCAGTATTAAAGATGGCTACGAAAAAAGATTTAAGAAGACTCAGGATTAAAAGAGAGGTGAGGAACAAGATCAGCGGTTCTTCTGAACTGCCGCGCTTATCGGTTTTTAAAAGCAATTCAGCAATATACGCGCAGATCATCGATGATGTAAACGGTCAGACATTAGCCTCTGCCACCTCTTTCGAATTGAAGAAGTCGAAAAACATTAACATAGATCAGTCTAAGGAAGTAGGTAAAAAGCTTGCTGAAAAAGCTGTGGCAAATGGCATTGAGAAAATCATTTTTGATAGAAACGGCTATTTGTATCACGGCAAAGTGAAAGCTTTAGCCGATGGTGCAAGAGAAGGTGGTCTGAAATTTTAAGCAACGAATATGTCTCAGAAAAACATACGCTCCATCAAGGCCAGCGAAATTGAACTTAAAGAACGTGTAGTAGCTATTAAAAGAGTAGCTAAGGTAGTGAAGGGTGGTCGCAGGTTTAGCTTCTCTGCTATTGTAGTAGTAGGCAACGGCAACGGTGTGGTTGGCTATGGCTTGGGCAAAGCCAATGAAGTGACTGATGCCATTACCAAGGGCATCGATGATGCCAAGAAGAACCTGATTAAAGTACCTCTTAAAAGAGGATCAATACCGCACGATATACTGGGCAAGTTTGGTGGAGGCTTCGTATTGCTGAAGCCGGCATCTGCTGGTACCGGAGTTATCGCAGGTGGAGCTATGCGGGCTGTACTGGAAAGCGCTGGTGTGAAAGACGTATTGGCGAAATCGAAGGGATCGTCAAACCCACACAACGTAGTGAAAGCCACATTCTCGGCTTTATCTAACCTGCGCGATGCCTTTACCATCGCACAAACACGCGGTGTCTCTCTTTCAAAAGTTTTTAACGGCTAGTACAATGAGCAAGATAAAAATAACGCAGGTGCGAAGTACCATCAAACGGCCTCAGGATCAGGTGCGTACTATTAAAGCTTTGGGTTTAGGCAGAATCAATAAGACAGTAGATGTAGAGGCTACCCCGCAGATCATGGGTATGGTAAGGAAGGTTAGTCATTTGATATCCGTAAGTGAATAGTGTCATGAGATTAAATAATTTAAAACCGGCAACGGGTTCAACTAAGAAATCAAAGCGCATCGGCCGTGGTGAAGGCTCCGGCCGTGGTGGCACCTCTACACGCGGACACAAAGGCGCAAAATCGCGATCCGGTTATAAAAGTAAGGCAGGTTTTGAGGGTGGTCAGATGCCCCTTCAACGTCGCGTGCCCAAGTTTGGCTTTAAAAATAAATTTCGTGTAGAGTATAAAGGCGTAAACCTTGACACACTCGACGAACTGGCAAAGAAATACAGCACAGACTCCATCAATCAGGCATTCCTTACTGAGCATGGCATAGTCGGCAAAAAGGAACGTGTAAAGATTTTAGGTCGTGGTAGTGAAGAGTATAGCGCCAAGCTGAGTATTGAGGCGCATGCATTTTCGGCAACGGCCAAAGAAGCCATCGAAAAGGGTGGTGGAACAGTAACACAAGTGAAATGAAGAAGTTCATCACCACGATAAAGAACATTTGGTCAATTCAGGAGCTGAGGGAGCGGATTCTTACAACCCTTGGCTTTTTGGTGATCTTCCGTTTGGGTTCATTTATCGTTCTTCCAGGCGTTGATCCTGCTCAGCTGTCTGGTCAGTCATCTGGCTTTTTCGGCCTGCTCGATACATTTCTGGGTGGCGCCTTCAGCAATGCGTCTATCTTCGGCCTTGGCATCATGCCATATATTTCGGCCTCTATTGTGGTGCAGCTCCTTACCGTGGCTATGCCATACTTTCAGAAGATGCAGAAAGAAGGTGAGTCCGGTAGAAAAAAGCTTAATCAGATCACCAGAGTGCTCACCATCATTATATGCCTTTCTCAGTCGGCAGTGTATGTGAAAGGTACCATTCCCGCTGAGGCAATATTGATTGACAGCACCATTTTCACCTTCCTGGCAATGATCATACTCACTGCCGGCACCATCTTTTGCATGTGGTTGGGTGAGCGCATAACAGATAAAGGCATCGGCAACGGTATATCCATGCTGATCATGATTGGTATTATCTCTCGATTCCCGGCTCAGCTGGTGGCAGAGATGGCAGCTAAGGGTATGAGCGGAGCACTGCTGTTCATTCTTGAAATCGTCGCTTTGTTCTTCGTCATCATGGGTGTGGTTGCACTTACACAGGCTGTACGACGAATTCCGGTGCAGTATGCCAAGCAAATAGTGGGCAACAAAGTGTATGGTGGTCAGCGTCAGTATATTCCTCTTAAAGTCAACTCTGCAGGAGTTATGCCGATCATTTTTGCACAGGCACTCATGTTTCTGCCAGGTTTGTTGGCCAATTATTTTCAGGACAGGAGCGATGTAATTGCCAACATTGGCTATCAATTCGCCGATTTCACATCACCGGCGTACAATATATTGCTTGGCGTGCTCATTATCGTATTCACGTTTTTCTACACGGCCATTACGGTCAATCCCAACCAGATTGCGGATGACATGAAAAGGAATGGGGGTTTTATACCGGGCATAAAGCCGGGCAAGCAGACATCAGAGTTCATAGACAATATACTCACTAAGATCACATTGCCAGGATCGATTTTCCTTGCGATAGTGGCCATCTTACCCGCCTTTGCTGTGATCGCCGGCGTAACACAGGGCTTTGCCCAGTTCTACGGAGGTACCTCACTGCTCATCATGGTAGGTGTGATTCTCGATACACTTCAGCAGATAGAGAGTTACCTGCTTATGAGGCACTATGAAGGAATGATGAAATCAGGAAAAATTAAAGGACGGTCACAGGTAGCCGTAGCATAGGCACCGAAAATCGAAAAAATAAAGAATGGCTAAACAAACTTCTATTGAACAAGACGGAACCATAGTTGAGGCATTGTCGAATGCTATGTTTCGTGTAGAACTTGAAAATGGCCATCAGGTAATAGCACATATTTCTGGCAAAATGCGGATGAATTATATAAAGATTCTGCCAGGAGACAAGGTGAAGCTCGAAATGTCGCCTTATGATTTATCCAAAGGAAGAATAGTATATAGGTATAAATAGTAGAATGCTATGAAGGTAAGAGCATCAGTAAAAAAAAGGAGTGCAGACTGCAAAGTCGTGCGGCGTAAAGGGAAGCTTTACGTAATCAACAAGAAGAATCCACGGTTTAAACAAAGACAAGGATAATGGCAAGGATTTCAGGAGTCGATATTCCCGATAACAAGAGAGGCGAAATTGCATTGACGTATATTTTTGGGCTGGGTAAAAGCACAGCACAAAAAATACTCGACAAAGCGGGTGTAGACAGAAATAAGAAGGTCAAAGATTGGACAGATGATGAGTCTAACCTGATACGTAATGTAATTGCTGAAGGGTATAAGGTAGAAGGCGTATTAAAATCTGAGGTGCAGTTGAGCATCAAGCGCCTGCTGGATATCGGATGTTACCGTGGGTTGAGACACAGAAAAGGTTTGCCTGTTCGCGGTCAAAGAACTAAGAATAACTCCAGAACACGTAAGGGAAGAAGAAAGACGGTCGCAAACAAGAAAAAGGCAACCAAGTAATTGCAATTGAACTATGGCACAGAAGCGAAAAGATAAAGCTAAAAAGCGTGTTGTGAATGTGGAGCCTGTAGGCCAGGCACATATTAAAGCCTCATTCAACAACATCATCATCTCCATCACCAACTCAGTGGGTCAGGTGATATCCTGGGCATCGGCAGGTAAAATGGGCTTTAAGGGATCCAAGAAAAACACCCCCTATGCTGCTCAAACGGCTGCTGAGAATTGTGCGAAAGCAGCATACGACTTAGGTCTGCGCAAAGTGGAAGTGTTTGTGAAGGGGCCTGGCTCTGGAAGAGAATCGGCCATCCGTACGATTCAAAACAGCGGCATTGAAGTGACATCCATCATTGATGTGACGCCGCTTCCACACAATGGTTGCCGCCCTCCTAAAAGAAGAAGAGTTTAAGAAATCTTAATTAATAATTTGCAATGGCAAGGTACACAGGACCTACGTCAAAGGTAGCACGACGATTCAACGATCCAATATTTGGCCCGAGTAAGGCATTACAGAAAAAGCCCTACGGTCCAGGCCAGCACGGTAGAAGCCGGAGGCGCAAGCAGTCGGAATATGCCGTACAGCTCGGGGAGAAAATGAAAGCGAAATATACCTATGGCCTTTTGGAGCGTCAGTTTCGCAATTTGTTCGACAAAGCCCATAGTAAAACCGGTATTACCGGCGAGCTGCTTATGCAGATGCTGGAGTCACGTTTGGACAATGTGGTATACCGACTTGGTATAGCGCCTACCCGTAGAGCAGCCCGTCAATTGGTGACGCACAAGCACATCGTGGTAAACGGTGAAGTAGTGAACATACCCTCTTTTCACGTGAAAGCAGGTGAGATGGTCGGTGTGAGAGAGCGCTCCAAGTCGTTGGAAGCTGTTGTGAACAGCCTTACCTCCAGGCGATCTCAGAAATACTCCTGGCTGGAGTGGGATGACAAAGAAATGACAGGAAAAATGATCACAGTTCCCGCACGGGAAGATATACCGGAGAATATACAAGAGCAGCTCATTGTAGAGTTGTACTCCAAGTAATCAGTTAGTTTCACAAATAAGAACTTATTTGCTATGTCAATATTAGCATTCCAAATGCCCGATAAGGTAACAATGGAAAAAGCCGATGATTACCATGGGCTTTTCATTTTCAAACCATTGGAGCCCGGCTATGGCGTTACCATAGGCAATGCGCTGCGCAGAATTCTGCTGAGTTCGCTCGAGGGTTACGCCATCGTGGGCATTAAAATACCCGGTGTACTTCACGAATTCTCTAGTATAGAAGGTGTAGTGGAAGATGTATCTGAAATAGTGCTGAACCTGAAGCAGGTTCGTTTTAGAAAGCTGGGAGATGCCACTGAAGCCAAGATTACCATTCCGGTAAAAAATCAGAAGAAGTTCAAAGCAGGCGATATCTCAAAGCATACCAACGCGTTTGAAGTACTCAATCCGGACTTGGTGATATGCAATTGCGATGAGAAGTCTGAATTTGAGTTTGAGCTTACCGTAGAGAAGGGCAGAGGCTATGTGCCGGCCGAGGAGAACAAGCCAGCAGAGCAAGTCTTTGGCTATATACCGATCGATGCCATATACACACCCATCAAAAATGTGAAGTATAAGGTAGAAAATACCCGGGTAGAGCAAAAGACGGACTTCGAACAATTGACGCTGGATATAGAGACCGACGGCTCTGTGCATCCTGAAAGTGCATTGAAGGGTGCGGCAAATATCCTGATCCAACACTTCATGTTGTTCTCGGATCAAACCATGATACTGGAATCGGCAGATCAGCAGGAGCCCGACGCGGTAGATGAAGAAATGCTGCACATGCGTAAACTGCTCAAAACAAACCTGAGTGATTTAGACCTGTCGGTGCGCGCATACAATTGCCTGAAAGCCGCCGACGTGAAGTCGCTGGGTGACCTGGTAAGGTTGGAAATATCGGACATGATGAAATTCAGAAACTTCGGTAAGAAATCGTTGGCGGAGTTGGAACAGCTTGTGGCCGAAAAGAACCTGACCTTCGGAATGGACCTGTCGAAATATAAACTGGACGAGGATTAATATAAGAAGATGAGACACGGTAGAAAATTTAACCATCTGGGAAGAACGGCCCCACATCGAAAAGCGATGCTTTCAAACATGGCCTCTTCCTTGATTCTACATAAGCGCATTACCACTACAGTGGCCAAAGCAAAAGCATTGAGGAAGTATGTGGAACCTTTGCTTACCAAATCAAAGTCGGACACCACCAACAGCCGCAGGGTAGTATTTTCTTACCTGCAGAACAAGGAATCTGTGAAGGAACTGTTCGATGTGGTTTCGGAGAAAATAAGCCAAAGGCCAGGCGGATATACGAGGATCATTCGTATGGGCAACAGGTTGGGAGACAACGCCGAAACGTGCATGATGGAACTTGTAGACTACAACGAGCTGTTGCTGGATGACGATAGCTCCAAAGCAAAAACACGCAGAAGCCGTCGAGGAGGCAAGAAGTCTACGGATGGAGAGAAAGCAACCACCGCCAAGCAGGCAGATGATAGTAAAGCGGCGAAAAAAGAAGAAAAGACAGAAGCCAAGAAAGATCAGCCTAAGGAGGAAGAGACCGATACTGAGGTAAAAGCCCAGACCGAATCTGAAGAAAGCACTTCTCAGGAAGAGCAAAAAGAAGTGGATGAGTCTTCTGACACAAGCGGTAAAGAAGAGAAAAAGACCAGCGAAGAAGATGAAGAAAAAGATAAATAAGGAATTATATATTTGATAAAAATAGGGATTGAGCTACGGCTTAATCCCTATTTTTTTGCCCGGGCATTTGGGTTCGGGCACTTTGCATAAGTTTATCATAATGGTTTATTTTGCGCAACCTTCCATTAAAAATCAATCATGAAGCATACGGTTAAAGACAAGGCGATACTCATGCTCGAGGATGGCACCTACTATGAGGGCAAGGCCATTGGCAAAAAAGGTACCGCTGGTGGAGAAATATGTTTTAACACCGGTATGACCGGCTATCAGGAGATCTACACCGATCCATCCTACTATGGCCAGGTGATCGTAAACACTACAGCACACATCGGCAACTATGGCGTGCATGAGGATGAAAATGAATCATCCAAACCGAAAATATCTGGTCTGGTGGTCAATGATTTCTCCAGAATACACAGCCGTCACCTCGCATCGAAATCGCTGCAGGAGTACCTGGAGCAGTACAACATCGTAGGCATTTCCAGTGTTGACACCCGCAAGCTTGTGCGCCATATACGCAGCAAAGGCGCTATGAACTGCCTTATCTCTTCCGAAGAGTTCGATATAGATAAACTAAAGGCAGAGTTGAAAAAGGTGCCTTCGATGAAAGGACTGGAGTTGTCGTCGGTGATATCGACAAAGGAGCCTTACTATGTCGGCGATGAAAATGCACAATGGCGTGTGGCTGTGATGGATTACGGTATAAAGACGAGCATCCTGAAGCACCTGACCTCAAGAGGTTGTTATTGTAAGGTGTATCCTGCCCGCACAACCTTCGAAGAAATAGAGCAATGGCAGCCACATGGATACTTTTTGTCCAATGGCCCAGGCGATCCGGCCGCGATGGACTATGCCGTAGAAACCACCCGAAAGATGCTGGATTCCGGCAAGCCGCTCTTTGGTATATGCCTGGGCAACCAGTTGCTGGCTTTGGCAGCGGGCATTTCTACCTATAAAATGCACCACGGTCATCGCGGGCTGAACCATCCAGTGAAAAACATGGAAACCACGTATTGTGAAATGACCAGCCAAAACCACGGCTTCTGTGTGAATATGGAGGAAATAGAAAGGTCCGATCACGTAATTGTGACCCACGTAAACCTCAATGACAACACCGTGGCTGGCATTCGCATAAAAGACAAACCAGCTTTCTCTGTGCAGCATCACCCTGAGTCGTCGCCCGGCCCACACGATTCTCGCTACTTATTCGACAATTTCATCAATCTGATGTCTAAACAATAAATTTTAAATTATGAGTCTGATAGAAAGTATCCACGCTAGACAAATCCTTGACTCGCGCGGCAATCCAACAATTGAAGTAGATGTAATCACCGAAAATGGCTTTGTAGGACGGGCTGGTGTGCCTTCCGGCGCATCTACCGGAGAAAATGAGGCAGTAGAGCTGCGTGATGGCGATAAGTCTAAATATCTCGGAAAAGGTGTGCTCAAGGCAGTAGACAATGTCAATGAGAAAATAGCCGATGAGCTCATTGGTATGTCTGTATTTGAGCAGAAGCTCATCGATAAAATTATGATAGAGCTCGATGGCACAGAGACCAAGAGTAAACTCGGCGCCAACGCCATTCTGGGTGTGTCTTTGGCTGTAGCCAAGGCCGCTGCCATGGAGTCTGCTCAGCCGTTGTACCGCTACATCGGTGGTGCCAATGCACAAACACTGCCTGTGCCTATGATGAACATCATCAATGGTGGCTCTCACTCCGATGCGCCCATTGCTTTTCAAGAATTTATGATTCGCCCGGTGGGTGCCCCTACTTTTAGTGAAGCACTGCGCATGGGTGCAGAGATATTCCACACGCTCAAAGGCATAATAAAAAAGAAAGGCCTGAGCACCGCCGTTGGCGATGAAGGTGGCTTTGCCCCTAATTTCTCAGGCGGCACAGAAGAGGCACTGGATAGCATTCTGAAAGCCATTGAGGGTGCTGGTTACAAACCCGGCAGCGACGTTACCATCGCGCTCGATTGCGCTTCTTCCGAGTTTTACAAAGACGGAAAATATGACTATGCCAAGTTTGAAGGCTCTACCGGCAAGGTGCGCTCACGCGCAGAGCAGGTTGATTATTTGGCTGAACTGATCTCCAAATATCCCATCGATTCCATAGAAGATGGCTGCGACGAGAACGACTGGGAAGGTTGGGCACTGCTCACAGAGCGCATAGGCTCAAAATGTCAGCTGGTAGGCGATGACTTGCTGGTGACGAACGTGAAATTCCTTAAAAGGGGTATTGAAGAGAAGTGTGGCAACTCCATATTGATCAAAGTAAACCAGATCGGAACGCTGAGCGAAACCCTTGACGCCATAGAAATGGCCCACAAAGCAGGTTGGACGGCCGTAGTGTCGCACCGCTCAGGTGAAACGGAAGACGCCACCATTGCAGACATTGCCGTGGCGACCAATGCCGGCCAAATCAAAACCGGCTCATTGTCGCGCTCCGACAGAATGGCCAAATACAATCAATTGCTCAGAATAGAGGAAGAATTGGGCGAGATAGCGCGGTTCCCACAGAAGAAGCAATAATTCAATTGAGATATTTTTTGCGAAAAAGCCCCATTTGCCATTTTGGCGGATGAGGCTTTTTTTCTTTACATTGCCCTTTCTTCAAAAATCACCAACAATAGCATGCTGAAGAATTTACCACCATTCACAAAAAATTTCTATTTCGTAGCCGGCATGACTTTCCTGTCGTGGATGCTGTTTATCGATACCAACGACCTGTATAGCCAATATAAACTCAAGTCTAAGCTCAGCGATCTGGCCAAGGAAAAAGCCTATTATGAAACAAAAATAGAGGAGGTGAGGGCAGATCGCCAACAATTACTTACCAATCAGGATTTACTAGAGAAATTCGCGCGCGAGAAGTACCTGATGAAAAAGGAAACTGAGGATTTGTTTGTCATAGTGGAAGAAGATTAACCAGAGCCATGCCTGCCATTCGATACCATGCACTTATCTACCTGTTGTTGTTTGCATTCAGTGCAGCCTATGCACAGCAAACGGACGAAAATCTGATCACACAGCGGCCGGAGCCAGCAGAAGAGAGCAGGTTCATGGATAAAGTAGTGTTTGGTGGTTCATTCGGCCTCTGGTTTGGCAACGACTTTGGCTATGTGGAAGTGTCGCCGTCAGCCGCCTACCGCGCTACCGACAAGCTCATGCTCGGCGCGGGTATACGCTATCAGTATCTGTATCAAAAGTATAGATATGTGTCGGGCGAACAGTTCACCAACCATGATCACCTGTATGGAGGTAGAATATTTGCCAGCCAAATGTTGTACGGCCCACTCTTTGCCCACGCCGAATTCGAAGCCATCAATTGGGAGGTGTTCCAGGTGAGAGACCAAAATTTCAATAGGGAATGGGTGCCCGGCCTTTTCCTGGGCGGTGGTATCAACCAGCCTGTGGGCCGCACAGGCGGCGTATCGATCATGCTGCTTTACAACGTTTTGCACGATGAGCAACGTTCGCCATACAACGACGCCATTATTTACCGAATGTCTTTCTTCTTTTAATCCCTACCGTATCATCTTTCTGCACCTTCTGCCTTGGCCTTTGCCGGGTCATAAAAAACCTTCTTTCTAAAGGGAATGCGGTAGTAGGCGTAGTAGTTGAACCCCCAGGCATCGGCATCGATATTCTTGCCAAAGCCAGGCACAAAATACGGCGTCAGTGATCCGTCGGTATTGGCCGTCCTGAACAAAAACTTGTACCTGAGCGTAAAGCCGAGGAAAAATTGCTGGATCACCCGTATCCGCAATCCGGCATTCATTTCTGCCCAACGGGCTGGGGCTGCACTGTTAGAGGTGTTTTCAAGACTTTCGGGCCAACGGATGTCCTCCTGTATTTCTGCACGTGTATTGTAACGCAGTTGATCGCTGAAGCTGCTGGCAGCATAGCGCAAGCCAAAAAACGCCACATTGAGGTCGCGGTCGTTGTGCATGAAATTCACATCAGGCCCAATACGGAAATAACTCCCATTACTTTTGTAGCCAAATGTTTGATCGCGAAGCGCATACGACGACCAGCCGTAATCCGCGACCAGCAGGTAGCGGTCAAAATCCACATCGGCGGTTACTTCCCATTTGTCTTGCTCTGCCGAAAACAGATTGACAGGCAGTGCCACCAGATCGGTACCTATGCGCAAACCAGATGGAATAAAGCGGCCCTTTTGTGCCACAACTCCCTGCACGCCCAGCGTACCCATCAGTACCATCAAGCACAGCAGCCTACTCATATATTTCAATATTTGCATCATTGAACCGCGAGAGGTCATCTGCCGACAGTAGATAATTTTCGTACGATATGGTATCGATCATCAGGTTTTGATAGGCTATTTCCACCCCGCACTCCGGCGTGATGATGCGTGTGGAGCGGCTATAGGAAACCCCGATCGTTCGGGTCGCACCGAGCACCGTGTCTCGCCGCACCAGCAACGGATCTCTCGACAGCGTGTCTAAAAGAATAGTATCGATAGGTACGAGAATAAACCGTGTTGTATCGGCAGCAGGATTGACCGGGAGCCGGTAGGTCGATTCAAAAGTAGTAGCATCAAAAAACACACTATCGGTATTGGCGGCAGTGATGCTGTAGAAACGCACTCTTTTTGGCGCATCACCGTCTTCATCAAAAAATTGCACGAGCAGCTCATTGTTGTATACCGTCACGCAGTTTTCATCAGCGCAGGCCGTAAGGCATACCAGCATTACAATGATCAATTTGATGTATATGGAGCGATTTGCTTTTCGCTGCATGGTAGTGGCAAGGCGGTTAAAGAAACGACGACAAAAATATCCAATTAAATCAATTGGCGTCAGCCGATGGGTATTATTATCCGCCACCACACTATGCTGGCGGGCGCGGCTTTATTTCTTAATTTTGCAGATTCATGAAATGATAAAACTGTGAGGACGAAGGGAAAGCGCAAAGACAAGGTGAACATAGTGACGCTCGGCTGCTCAAAAAATCTGGTCGACTCCGAAGTGCTGTTTACCCAACTGAAAGGCAACAACATAGCCGTAACGCATGAATCGGGCAAAGACGACGCAAATATCGTGGTGATCAATACCTGTGGCTTCATCGACAATGCCAAGCAGGAGTCGATTGATACCATCTTGCGCTATGCGGATGCCAAGCAGGCTGGCCAGGTGGAAAAGGTATATGTAACGGGCTGCCTTTCCCAGCGCTATCGCGAAGAGTTGGAGCAAGAAATTCCGGGAGTAGATGCCTGGTTCGGCACCATGGAATTGCCGCTTTTGCTCAAAAAGTTTAAAGCAGACTACAAGCACGAGCTCATCGGTGAGCGCCGCACCACCACCGCCAGGCACTTCGCCTATTTGAAAATTTCAGAAGGATGCGATCGACCGTGTTCATTCTGCGCCATACCGCTCATGCGCGGCAAGCACATATCGCGACCTACAGAAGAGCTGGTGACCGAGGCGAAAAACCTGGCCCGAAACGGCGTGAAGGAACTATTGCTCATCGCACAAGACTCTACCTACTACGGCATCGACCTCTACGGCAAACGCACCTTGCCCGACCTGCTCAATGCATTGGCCGATGTGGAGGGCATAGAATGGATACGCCTGCACTATGCTTACCCTTCGGGCTTTCCGCTCGAAGTACTCGATGTGATGGCCAGCCGCAGCAACATTTGCAACTATCTGGACATTCCGCTGCAGCACGCATCCACCCCCATGCTGCAGCTGATGCGCCGCGGTACTACCCGCGACAAAACAGAAAAACTCTTGGAAACCATTCGCGCCAAAATGCCGGATATTGCCATACGCACCACCATGATCGTCGGTCACCCCCAGGAGTCTAAGCAATATTTTGAAGAGCTGATGCAGTTTGTGAGCCAGTGGAAATTCGACCGGTTGGGTGTGTTTCCCTACTCCCATGAAGAAAACACCCACAGTCACGCACTGCAAGACGACGTGCCCGCCAAAGAGAAAGAGCGCCGGGTGTCGCGCCTGATGGAGCTGCAGCAGGAGATAAGCTGGGAGCTGAACCAACATAAAGTGGGCAAAACTTATAAAGTATTGATCGATCGCAAGGAATCGGGCTATTTCGTTGGCCGTACAGAGTACGACTCGCCAGAGGTAGACAATGAGGTGCTGATAGAGGCAAAGCATCAGTATGTGCGACTGGGCGATTTTGTGCATGTGCAGGTTGATAGGGCTACGGAGTTTGACCTGTATGGAATACCCGTCCGGAACAAACCATAAAGCGGGGCGTTTATGCAAATAGCCCGTAAAATTTTTGCACCAGCTTACACATAATGAAAATAGAAAAAGTTGATTTTGGGGAAACAGACGCGTTTTCTCCTATTTTTTTAGACTACGTGCAGCAGAGTAAGAAGCTGCAGCCTTTCTATGGGCTCCCTCCACAGCCAGATGCTGTAAAAACCCTGATCGACACCAGAAGCCACGAGCCCGGGCGCCGTAAACTGTTGGTCGATGTACTCACACAGCAATACGAAGATATATCGCTCACTGACGCCGTTAGTGAAAACATAGCGTCGCTGGCAAGCGGCCAAACCTTTACCGTCACCACCGGGCACCAGCTCAACATATTCACTGGTCCATTGTATTTTATTTATAAAATAGTGACAGTAGTCAATCTGGCTAAAAGGCTCAACAAGGCGCATCCCGATCATCATTTCGTACCGGTATACTGGATGGCCTCAGAAGATCACGACTTCCAGGAAATCAACCATTTTCATCTTTTTGGCAATGATTACACCTGGGCATCGGAGCAGACGGGCGCTGTTGGCCGCTTCTCGACAGAGTCGCTGGCACAGCTTATAGAAGAAATGCCGGAGAAAGTTCCTTTGTTTCAGGAGGCATATCTACATCATAAAACACTGACGGCCGCTACGCGCAAACTGGTGCATGATTTATTTGGCACCGAGGGCCTGGTGATCATCGATGGTGACGACCGCAGGCTGAAAAGTGAAATTCGCGACCTGATCACAGATGACCTCACCAGGCACACACTCAATGCACACATAGAACAAACGGACACAAAGCTTGAGGAAGCCGGATATAAAACCCAGGCCTTCCCGCGAGACATCAATTTTTTTTATTTGAATGATAATGTGCGGGAGCGTATAGCGCAGCAAGGCGATACCTACACCGTGCTCAATACCGACCTCACCTTTAGCAAGGACGAAATGTTGCAGATGGTGCAGGATTCCCCCGAAAAGTTTAGCCCCAACGTAGTGATGCGCCCGCTGTATCAGGAGCGCATTTTGCCCAATATTGCCTATATCGGCGGGCCCGCCGAAATCGCTTATTGGCTACAGTTGAAAGCAGGATTTGAAGCTTTCAACATAGACTTTCCTATGCTGCTGCCGCGCAACTTCGGACTGTATATAGGACAGAGCCTGCCTAAAAAAATGGAGCGGGCGGTGCAGGATGTTCGCGAGCTCTTTTTGCCGGAGCATGAGCTGAAGTCGCTTTTTATACACAGAAATACCGACAATGAACTATCGCTGGAAGAGGAGCGCCAGGCGGTAGTGCGCGTATTTGAGCAGATAAAAGAGAAGTCTGTGGCGATAGATCAATCATTGGAAGGATATATCGGTGCAGAGAGTGCTAAGGTGCATAAGCAGCTGGAACATATAGAGAAAAAGCTGAAAAAATCGGAGGAGAAGAATCAGGAGACTGGTCTTCGGCAGATCCACAGCCTGAAGGAAAAGCTCTTTCCCAACGGCCAGTTGCAAGAGCGCCACCACAACCTGCTCAATTTTTACATCAACGACCCGGAGTTTATCAACAAGCTGATGGCGCACTTCGATCCATTCGATCTGCGATTCAACGTAATGATCGATGAGCAGTAAATCAATCATTCGCCGGCAGGCACTACAGCGACGACTAGCATTGCAGCCCGGCGAACGGCAGATTCTGAACGATAAGATTTATAAGCAATTTTTTGAAACAGCCCGGGAATGGCAGGGTGGAAAGTTGCACAGCTTTTTGCCCATTGTGGCCAACAACGAGGTAGACACCTGGCCGATCATCAGGGAGTGGTGGCGTGGTGGTGGTGAAGTGCTGGTGCCGGTAGTAGAGCGCAGGGTGAGCGAATTTCTCTCCTGCGTCATATCCCCACAAACCCGATTTTCCCGTGATTGCTACAACATAGAGCAACCTATAGAAAGACCACCAACCAATGCAGCCGATGTAGATCTGGTGCTGCTGCCGCTGCTGGCATTTGATGAAAAAGGCTACAGGGTTGGCTACGGCAAGGGTTTTTATGATCGTTTTTTGGCTTCACTTCACCCAGGCGTTCAGCGCATTGGCCTCAGCTTTTTTCCGCCGCTGCCCGAAGTCTTTCCAGATCCGTGGGATGAGAAAATGACGATCTGCATTACGCCTGACGAAGTATTCAGGTTTTCGTAGCACGAACCATTTCAAACTTGCCAGGTGGCCCCGGTAGTGCTTCAACACAAAAACCGAGTGATTTTAAATTGCGCTTAAACTGCCCCTGCGCACAGTAAGTGACCAAAACCCCGCCGGGGCGCAATGCTGCATGAATTTTCATCAGGTTTTCCACAGACCACACCTCCGGCTGCTTGGAGGGAGCGAAAGCATCAAAAAAGACCGCGTCAGGCACCAGGTCGATCTCAAATAGTTCCAGCGCTACTTGATGCTTCATGAAAGAAAAGTATATGCCGAGCGCGTGCATAGTGCTCCACTCGCAGGAATGAATCTTTTCGAAAATATGTTGGGCTCCCTGCTTGTGTATATATTCGGGATAGTTCAGTTGGACAATCACCTGGCCCGGCAAGGGATACGGCTCAATGCTGTGGTACCGGATATGAACCTGCTCCTGTTGGGCAAAGGTCCATGCCAGCAGGGCATTGAGCCCGGTGCCCATTCCTATTTCCAATACCTTTATTTGTTCTACGCTGCTGCCATTAATGTGTCTGAGTCCGGCTTCGATAAATACATGCTGCGACTCCTGCACTGCCCCTCTGCTGGAGTGGTACGTTTCTGACAAAGCCGGCACCCGCACAGAAGAAGAGCCATCATCTGTGGTGATTATTTCAAATTGTTCCATATCAATTCGTCAATGAAGCCGCCGAAGCGGAAAGAATAAAGTTTGATAAAAAAGTTGAAAGCTGAAAGGATTAGTAGACTGGTAGGAGAGCTAAAAGCTCAAAGCTTAAAGAAGTTGGTGGCGCACGATCTGGGATACAGGCTGCTACCAAATTGCACTTTGTGCCTCTTCTTAGAGTTAAGCGTGAGAGCACCGAAAACTGACAAATATGAAAGCTGGTGGTAGATTGGTAAACTGGTGAAAGCTCTGAAAGACCATAATACTCCACACGGTTATGTGCCAAATCGGCAACTCACATGTTGCGGCGATACTGTCCGCCTACTTCAAACAATGCGTGGGTGATCTGGCCCAGAGAGCAATATTTCACTGTTTCCATCAGCGTTGCAAAAGTATTCTCGCCGGCTGCAGCAGCTTGTTTCAGCTCATTAAGCCATCGCGCACTCGATCTTGCGTGGCATTGATGCAGGTTGGTCAGAGAAGTTATTTGCAATTTTTTTTCATCATCCGTTGCCCTGATCACCTCGCCAGGCAGTACAGTAGGCGAGCCATTTTTGCTCAAAAATGTATTGACTCCCACTATAGGCAGATCCCCGTTATGTTTCTTCGACTCATAGTACAGGCTCTCTTCCTGTATTTTGGAACGCTGGTACATGCGCTCCATAGCGCCCAGCACGCCTCCTCTGTCGGTGAGTCTGTCAAACTCAGCCAGCACAGCTTCCTCCACCAGGTCGGTGAGTTCTTCTATCAGAAAAGAGCCTTGCATCGGGTTCTCATTTTTAGCCAGGCCCAGCTCCTTATTGATGATGAGCTGTATGGCCATGGCCCGGCGTACCGACTCTTCTGTAGGCGTGGTGATGGCTTCATCGTAGGCATTGGTATGCAGTGAGTTGCAGTTGTCGTATATGGCGTAAAGTGCCTGCAGCGTAGTACGGATGTCATTGAAGCTGATTTCCTGCGCATGCAACGACCGTCCGCTGGTCTGGATGTGGTACTTTAACTTCTGTGCGCGTTCATTGCCCTGGTACAGCAATTTCATGGCTTTGGCCCAAATCCTGCGGGCTACCCGTCCGATTACAGCATATTCGGCATCTACACCATTGGAAAAGAAAAATGATAAATTCGGTGCAAACGCATCGATGTACATGCCGCGGTTCAGGTAGTACTCCACATAGGTGAAGCCATTGGCCAGGGTGAGTGCCAGTTGTGTGATGGGGTTGGCACCCGCCTCGGCGATGTGATATCCGGAAATGGAGACAGAATAAAAATTGCGAATCTGATGATCGATGAAATATTGCTGCATATCGCCCATGAGCCGCAGTGAAAATTCGGTGGAGAATATGCAGGTGTTTTGTGCCTGGTCTTCTTTCAAAATGTCGGCCTGTACCGTGCCCCTCACCTGGCGCAGCGTATCCGACTTTATTTTTTCATACACATCGCGCTCCAGCACTTCATCGCCGGTGATGCCCAGCAGCAATAGCCCAAGCCTGTCGTGCCTGGTGGGCAGGCTGGCGCGGTAGGTGGGGCGTTCGATGCCCCGCTCGTCGTACTTTTTTTGCAGCTGCACCTCTACCTGATCATGCAGGCCTTCTGCGCGAATGTATTTTTCGCACTGCTGGTCTATAGCCGCATTCATAAAAAACGCACAGATGGTGGCCGCCGGACCATTGATGGTCATGGAAACAGAGGTATTTTTTTCGCATAGGTCGAAACCGGAATAGAGACGTTTGGCATCCTCAAGGCTGCAAATGCTCACGCCCGAGTTGCCAACCTTGCCCAAGATGTCGGGCCGCTCGTGCGGGTCTTCGCCATACAACGTGACCGAATCGAACGCGGTAGACAGCCGCACGTATTGCTGGTCTTGGCTTAGATAATGAAAGCGCCTGTTGGTGCGCTCAGGGTTGCCCTCGCCGGCAAACATACGCGTGGGATCTTCGCTTTCGCGTTTCAATGGGTATACACCTGCGGTAAACGGAAAGCTACCGGGTACATTTTCCTGCATCAGCCAGCGCAGCAGGCTTTGCCAGTCGGTGTAGCGGGGCAGTATCACCTTCGGTATTTTCAAATGCGAAAGGGTAGGGCTGTACATATCCACTTTTACTTCGCGGCCGCGCACCGAGTAGGCGTACTTATCCTGAGCATAGCGCTGTTGCATTTCCGGCCACCGCTGTAGCATTTCCAGCCATTCATCTCCCAACACCTGCTCCAGTTGCCGGCGCTTGGTCAGCAGTGTCTGTGCTACGTTCTCTTCCTGGCTTTCAAGTAATTCCTCGCACCTTCGAAGCACATCAATTTGGCCGGCGAGTTTCGATTTCTCATCGGCTTCCCGGTTATACGTCCGCACTACTTCCGCAATTTCACTTAGGTAGCGTTGCCTCTTGGGCGGTATCATTGGCTGTTTTTCTGTCCCTGGCTTGGGATGTTTACTACTGGCTCTTTGCCAGCGGTCATCCTTTTTGTTCAGTTGCTGCAGCAGTGCTTCGTACAATGCATTGGTGCCGGGGTCATTGAACTGAGACGCCGTGGTGCCAATTACGGGCAGGTCATCCGCGTCTGCTTCCCAAAGTTGACGGTTGCGAACAAATTGTTTGCGCACTTCGCGCAGCGCATCTTCTGCGCCCTGCTTGTCAAACTTGTTGATGGCCACCAGGTCGGCGAAGTCGAGCATGTCAATTTTTTCCAGTTGCGTAGCGGCGCCATATTCCGGCGTCATTACATACAGCGATAGGTCTGCATGGTCGGTGATCTCCACGCCCGACTGGCCTATGCCCGAAGTCTCCAGAAAGATGATGCCAAAGCCCGCCGCCTTGAAAATGCCCAGCGCCTCGCCCACATGGCTGGAAAGCGACAGGTTGGATTGCCGGGTGGCCATCGAGCGCATGTACACACGCGGGGTGTCTATGGCGTTCATGCGAATGCGGTCGCCGAGCAGTGCGCCACCGCTTCTTTTGCGGGTGGGGTCTATGGAAAGAAGGGCCATGTTCAGATCTGGGAAGTCGCGCAGAAATCGCCGGATGATCTCATCGGTGAGTGATGACTTACCCGAACCCCCGGTACCCGTGATGCCCAGCACGGGCACCTGACTGCTGGCGTGTGATCGGGCAGAAAATAACTTCGCAAAACGCTCCGGGCTGTTTTCGGCCAAGGTGATCAGCCGGGCAATATCGCTGTGACTTTCGACAGTGAGCGTTTCTGCTTCGGGCAGGTGAAGGCGTGTGAGATCGAAATCACTCTGTTTCACTACGGCATTGATCATGCCCTGCAGCCCGAGCTTTCGGCCATCATCGGGGCTGAATATGCCATCGATGCCGTTTTCCTGCAGGTATTGAATTTCTTCTGGAAGAATGGTGCCACCACCACCGCCAAATATTTTGATGTGGCGTGCGCCTTTTTGTTGCAGCAGATCGTGGATGTATTTGAAATACTCGATATGCCCACCCTGATAGCTGGTGATGGCTATGGCCTGAGCATCTTCCTGTATGGCGCAGCGCACGATTTCCTCTGCGCTGCGATTGTGGCCAAGATGAATTACTTCTGCACCAGTCGACTGCATGATGCGCCGCATGATGTTGATGGCTACATCGTGACCATCAAAAAGAGAGGCCGCCGTTACAATGCGCACGGCATGCTTGGGCTGATAAATATTGCTTTTAGGTAAGTCTGTAGCTTTTGCAGTTTTGGGATGGGCCATGTGTTCGTGTTCGGGTTGTCTTTTTATTTACGCAAAATGCCGCAATGCAACAGATACTTTTATGATTATTTCACTGTAACATCTGCCAAAGTGTATTTTTGCCGCATTCATAGAGCAAAAAATAAGCATGAAATACTATAGTACACGCGGCCAGGTGCAGGAAGTGGGCTTTGAAGAAGCCGTATTTGAAGGTCTGCCCGCTGATAACGGTCTGTATATGCCTACGGATATCCCTGTGCTGCCGGAGGCATTTTTCAAGCGGCTGCCGGGGCTCAGCATACCCGAGATCGCCATGGAGGTAGCCATGCCGTTTGTTCAGGGCGAAATCAGCCCGGGCGATCTGGAAGTCATCGTCAATGATGCCTTCGACTTCGAAGCCCCGCTGAGGCACCTTCACGACGACTTGCATGTGTTGGAGCTTTTTCATGGCCCTACGCTGGCTTTCAAAGATTTTGGCGGACGGTTTATGGCCCGCGTGATGGGGCATTTCCTGCAAAAGCAAAGCCGCCAGATCACTATTTTAGTGGCTACATCCGGCGATACAGGCAGTGCAGTGGCACAGGGCTTTTATGGCATTGAGGGTATACGGGTGGTGCTGCTTTACCCTAAAGGTAAGGTGTCATACATACAGGAGCAGCAGCTCACTACTGTAGGCGGCAACGTATCGGCGCTGGAAGTGGAGGGTACTTTCGACGATTGCCAGCGTATGGTAAAAAGTGCATTTCTGGATGTGGAGCTCAAGGGCAGAATGAACCTCAGCTCGGCCAACAGCATCAACATAGCCCGCCTCATACCGCAGTCATTTTACTATTTCCATGCCGTAGGCCAATTGCTCCACCGTTACCAACGCATAGTGGTGGCTGTACCCAGCGGCAATTTTGGCAACCTGTGCGCCGGACTGATGGCCCAAAAGATGGGCCTGCCCATAAGCGGTTTCGTAGCCGCCACCAACGCCAACGACATGGTTCCAAAGTATTTGTCCGGAGGTGCGTTTGAGCCAAAGCCCTCCATCAAAACTATATCCAACGCCATGGATGTCGGCAATCCCAGCAACTTTGACCGGATGTTGGAAATATTCAAGGGCAATGATGAAGCGGTGCGAGCACATATATCGGGGGCCAGCTTTGGT
>CAZQVB010000025.1:0-29236 GCA_964596645.1 uncultured Roseivirgaceae bacterium | reverse complement strand
GCGGCCATGCAGGCGGTGTACCGTGATCATACCTATGTGATGTGCCCGCACACGGCCATTGGTTATATGGGGTTGGCGCAGTACAAAGCGCAGTGCGATGCCGGCATATTTCTTTCAACGGCACACCCTGTAAAGTTTTTGGATGTGGTGGAGCCATTGATTGGTGAAAAATTGCGCGTTCCGGCACGTCTTCAAAAGATCATAGAAAAAGAAAAGCACACTGTGAATATTCCACCGAGCTTTGAGCGTTTAAAAGAATATTTGTTGCACACATAACGCTCAACCACAATGATGCTCACGAAGCCTTTCAGTGTTTTAAACTTTATCTGCATACTCATCACGACTGCGTTTTTTTCTTCTTGCGAAGATGAAGGTGCGGTAGATTGCCAGCGCGCCGGCAGCACCGATGTCACCAAAAATTTCAGCTTGTCGGGTTTCGATGGTGTCAGCTTCTCGCAGGTGGGCAATGTCACCATAGCGCAAGGCGCCAGCCACGCAGTATCCGTCACCGGACCCAGCAACGTGGTGGATCAGCTCAAAGTAGAGGTGCTGGGTGAGGACCTGGTCATTGGCTCCGAGCGATGCTACAACGGTGACTATGAACTGAACATATTTGTGACCATGCCCGAACTGAAGCGTGTGGCCTTCTCCGGTGTGGGTGAGATCAACTCTGCCGGCACCTGGACTACCCATCGCCTGGAGCTGATGCTCACCGGTGTAGGTGACATTACGGCGTCGGTAGAGGTGGATAGTTTATTCACCCAGATCAGTGGCAACGGTGAAGTACGGCTTTCCGGTACTGCGCGTGTTCAGGAATATAGAAGTCCGGGAACGTCTACTTATCGGGCATTTAGTGTGGAAAGTGAAAAAGCGTTTATCGACATCACAGGCATGGGCACCTGTTTTGTGGCGCCCACCGACCTGCTCGATGTCACCATCACCGGTACAGGCACGATACATTACAAAAACAACCCCGTGATCAATCAGCAGATCACAGGCCAGGGCAGTCTGGTGAATGACAACTGACGGCCAGTCTGCGAAAGGAAATGAAGGTTTGTCTTACCTGTGGCCGTGACGCCACTCTTTGCCGGTCCGACTCAGATTTCCTTTTTATCTCAATCTATTTTTTCTATCAGCACCCGGGTTGTCATCTTGGAGCTGGCATCGCCTCTGAAGGTGCCGGTGACGGGCAGGGTGATGAGCTGCTCCGCCCCTGAAGCCACCTTGATGTGGTCGTAGCCGGCAAGCAGGCCGTTGGAAGGGTCTGTGCCCACCCAGCCGGCGCCCGGCACATAGGTTTCCGTCCAGGCGTGCAGTTCGTGCCCCGTTTCTTCTTCATTGTATTTGTATCCGCTCACGAAGCGGCAGGCCAGGCCCAGGTGCCGGTTGATGGCCATTTGCAGCCACGCCAGGTCGCGACAGCTGCCATTGCCCAGGTGCATGGTGTGCTCCGGTGTGTGTGGTGCGCCGGTTTCCCGCTCTATGTGGCTGATAAGCTGATGGAGGCGGTTGGAAGAACCCGATAAAAAATCCATGGTATTAGGGCCAAACTGCTGCTTGAGCTTATGGGCAAAATCTACGAATTCGGCACTGCTGCTGATGGGATGAAAGTAAGGCTGAAGGTGAATGCTCAGCTCTGGCGGATAGGTAAATGGCAGCGTGGCACAGTCGAATGGGTAGACAAGAAAATCGTAAGGATTAAATGCTTTTAGATCTACCGTACAAAGTGCCTCGAAAGTCACCTTCGTCTGCTTGGTATCAAACCACACCATGGTTGCCTGATTGTCGGCAGGATCGGTAAAGTGGCGCAGACCCTTGGGCTCCGGATCTATATGCAGTTCAAAGGTTTTTATCTCTGTAAAATGATTGACTTGCGGGCGGAAGAGCAACACGTGAGGTTCCAGATATACCGGCTCGCTAAAGGTGTATTGCGTGTGATGCTCAATGGTCAGTTGCATATATTTATTTTAGGTGTGATGGCTCTGGCACAGCGCGGTCATATTGCTATGGATGGCGCAAGTACGCAAAGCCCAAATTCATTGCATTCAAATATTGACAACGCAACCGGTGAAGGTGGAGGTGTGTGGTCAGGGCATCTGTGGTATGGGGCCTTCTACGCGTTTCAGCAGCCCCCGCATCCAGTCAGACGGAAACTCTTCCACCGCCTGTGCTATCTTTTCGCGCCAAAATTGAGACAAATGCTGTAGCTCCTCTTTTTGATAGCGCTGTTCCACCAGAGCGTAGCTGTCTTTGTTGTAGATCACCACGTCGAGCGGATAGTCCACATCGCTGGCAGATATGTGGGTGGCGTCAAAGGAAAGAAACCCGCTTTTGAGTGCGTAGTTGAAGTCGGCTTCGAAGTGTATGCTGCGGTCGAGTATGGGCTTGCCGTAGCCGGTATTGCCAATGATGATGTATGGTGTGGCTTTGCCCACTTCTATCCAGTTGCCCTGTGGGTACAGCAAAAACAGCTTGTGCTCGTCGTCATTTTCCAGTTGTCCGCCTACTATGGCATGAAAGTTAAACGTGAGCCCCGACTCTTCCAGCGACTGCCTGTCTTCCCTGCCCACGCGGCGCACATGCTCAGCAAAGGCATTTACGGCCTTATATAACTTATCGAAATCCTGATCTTGTTCTTCTATTACCTCATTGAAGTAAGTAATCACCTTGTCGCGAATGGAGCGCAGGCCGGAAGTCATGATAAAAAGAGAATGCTTTTCCCGGTTCAGGGTGAAGATCTTCTTAGCCTGTGTGGTTTCATTTCCTGAAGTGATGCGGGTGTCGGCCATACCAATCAGGCCATTCTTTACTTTTATCCCGAGGCAGTAAGTCATTGAGATTGCGTTTGTTTTTGATTTTGTGGCCCATATTGAAAAAATACTTCGTGAATGGCGTTGGACACTTCTATGAGTTTCAGTTGTATGTCGTCCAGATATTCGTGCAGGCCGTTGGCAAAAATATGTTTCATATCTTCATATTCCAATTCCGAACGCAGCATTCCCAGGCGTTTCTCTACCTCGTTGCGATACCCGCCCAATACCCCGCCCGACAGGGCAATGAGAGATAGCTCTGCCTGCTGCAGGCAAAAGAAAACGGCCCTGGGGAATTTATTATCAAGAATAAGAAACTGAGCAATATTGAAGGGTACAATGCGCCCGTAGAGCCGCCGGTACATATTATAAGCACTTACCGACTTCAGGAGTGAGGCCCACTGTATGATGTCGAGCGGTGTGCCGACCGAATCGAGCGAAGGCAATATGATGTGATACTTCACATCCAGTATGCGCGTAGTATTGTCAGCACGCTCCAGATACTGGCCCACCCTCAAAAAATGCCAGCCCTCAGTGCGCGACACGGTACAGTCGGCCATGCCATACAGCAGTTGTATGCTTTTGCGCACCTTGTCGAAAAACTTGCGGGCATCGCCATTTTTTGTGCTTATTTTATTACTGCCGTTGTTCACGCGGTGGTAGAGGTCATTAATTTCTTCCCACGTCTCTTTGGTCAGGTTTTCACGGATCATGCGTGCATTTTCCCGTGCATTTCGTATGCATGAGCAAATGGAGTTTGGGTTTTCGGTATCGAACCCTATGAATTTGACTATATCTTCCGGCTTAAGTTTAGAATAATGGCTTTTGTACAACTCCAGAGAGGAAGTGGCACTCAGCAAAGCCTCCCACTGCCCATGTACACCGGTGGGGGTATCCAGCTCCAGGTTGAAATTCACATTGAGAAAGCGGGCATTGTTTTCGGCCCTTTCCAGGTACCTGCCCATCCAGTAAATTGACTCTGCTACTCTGCTCAGCATAACGTAGTATTCTAATGATAAAAAAAGCTGCCTCCTGCTTTGCAGCGGGCTATTTGGCCAGTATCCAGGTGTCTTTACTTCCACCACCTTGTGAAGAGTTCACCACAAGCGATCCTTTTTTGAGCGCCACCCGAGATAGCGCCCCGGGTATCACTTCAATATCTTCGCCATACAAAATATAGGGCCTGATGTCCACATGGCGGGCTTCTATATTGCCCTCAATGATGCTGGGCACCGTAGAGAGTGAAAGGGTCGGCTGTGCGATGTAGTTGCGCGGGTTGGCCTTTACCTTTTCGCGGAACTGCGCCACCTCATCTTTTTTGGCATGTGGCCCTATGAGCATACCATATCCGCCTGCGGCATTGGTTTCCTTCACCACCAATTCTGCCATGTGCTCCAGTACGTATTTCAGGTCATCGGGCCGGTCGCATATATACGTAGGCACGTTGTGCAGCAATGGCTCTTCGTTCATATAATATTTTATAATGTCGGGCACGTAGGCATATACGGCCTTATCGTCGGCCACACCTGTGCCGGGCGCATTGGCAAGTGCTACCCGCCCTTTTTTGTAGGCTTCAAAGATGCCGGGTACACCCAGCATGGAGTCGGCACGAAAGCTTTGGGGATCCAGAAAAACATCGTCGATGCGCCGGTAAAGCACATCCACGCGTTTCAGTCCGTTGGTGGTGTACATATATACCCAGCCGTCTTCCACCACCAGGTCGCGGCCCTCTACCAGCTCAGTGCCCATTTGCAGCGCCAGGTAAGAATGCTCGAAATAGGCAGAATTGTACACACCCGGCGTGAGCACCGCCACTGTTGGTTTTTCACGATCAGACAAATACTCCAGCGCATCGAGCAGGCGAAATGGGTAGTCATACACCGGCTTTACCTGAAGTTCATTGAATACCTCCGGAAACGTGCGCTTGAGTATTTCCCGGTTTTCCAGCAGGTACGACACACCCGACGGGCAGCGAAGGTTGTCTTCCAGTATGTAAAAATTACCGTCGTTGTTTCGCACGATGTCGGTGCCTGTGATGTGGCACCAAATATCTTTAGGCGGCTTTAGCCCCATACACGGCTCCAAAAATGCCGGGCAAGACCGAATGATCTCCATGGGCACCACCTTGTCTTTTATGATTTTCTGGTCGTTGTAGATGTCGTCCAGAAAAAGGTTCAAGGCGTAAATTCTCTGCTTTAACCCTTTCTCTATTATGTTCCAGTCTTCAGAGGAAATGATGCGCGGTACAAGGTCGAGCTTCAGAATGCGCTCTACCCCCTCGGCCTCGCCATACACATTGAAAGTCATGCCCATGAGCAGCTGCGCTTTGTCGGTGGCACCCTGCAATTGTGCTATCTTCCTGCGGCTGATGGCGTTAAGCTTTTCATAAAATAACTGGTAGCTTGGCCTGACGTGGCCGTCGGGCTCCACCATTTCATCAAACAGACCATCTGCAGAATAACCGTTGATTTTCATACCGGCATGTTTAGATTCTTGAATATTTCAACAACTGAGTTAAAGTAATAGAAAATATTCAATGAAATAAATAAATGCCTGATGTATTTTTAAGATATAGGCATAAAAAAAGTGAAAGTTGCAATCGCCATGGCACAGTATGCCTGTTCAGCTCTGGTGCTGCGATAGGGTAGCATATGTGGGGATAAGGCCAAGGTGCCCGGCTTCGCTGCTGTGCCAGCCAGTATGTTACAGGTTGCGCTCCAGATGTATCAGCGATTCCTGTATTTCCGGCAGGTCGTTCGTCACGATATAGTATATCTGCTGATGACTGCGCTCTGCCATTTGGTGAAAACGGGCATCGCGCAGGTTGGAGAGCACATCGGTGGGTACTTCTAGTTTTTCGTCCCCTTCGTAATACTGCTCCACTTCGTGGGCAGTCTGCCCTATTTCCTGCAGCATCAGATACACCACTTCCTTCAATTCCTCGTCTTTCCGGAACTGCTCGAAGGGCACATTTTGCAGCCGGGTGATACAATCGCGGGAGAGATCGGATATTCGATTGATGTGTTGTTGAAGTTCTTCTTTAGTCATGATATTGGCGTTTTGTCAGTTATGAATTTATCTTTTCGGAATTTTTAAAATGGTTGATCACGCCGCCGGCCAGCAAAATGTCCAGTTGGCGTTTGCTCATGGCATGTGCCACAGTAAATTTCTTGTCTTTAGTTTTGTTGTAAATCTCCACGGGCTGGCCATTGATCAGTGCTGTTTTCACGTTGTTGATCACCAGCACATCTCCTTTTGCCACATGTTCATAGTCGTCATTATTTTCAAACTCAAGCGGTATTATGCCAAAGTTGACCAGGTTTTGCCAGCCGATGCGGGCATATGACTTGGCCAGTACCGCTACCTGCCCCAGGTATTTTACCGCCAGTGCGGCATGTTCGCGGCTGCTGCCCTGTGCATAATTTTCTCCGGCTACCACCACATGTCCGCCGCAATTTTGTTTAGAGCGCAATGCCCTGTCGTGAAACTCTGAGTCGACGACTTCGAAGGCGAACTCACTGATTTTTGGAATATTGCTGCGAAAAGGCAAGGCCTCAGCGCCGGCTTTCAAGATTTCGTCAGTGGATATGTTATCGCCCATTTTTAGGTCTACCGGCAGCTCATATTGCTCCAGCACAGGCTCTATATCGGGCAGCGACTTTATATTGGGCCCCTTTTGCAATTCTACTTCTTCATCCGGTGGCGGAGGGGGCATAAGCATATCCTCATTTATTATCGCATCTTTTGGCTGATGGTATTGCGGGTAACTGATGCCTAGCTTTTCTTCCAGATCCCTCGGATCGGTGATCTCGCCGGTAAGTGCCGATGCCGCGGCCGTTTCAGGGCTGCAGAGGTACACCTGATCTTCTTTGGTGCCGGAGCGGCCAGGAAAGTTGCGTGGCATGGTGCGCAAGCTGATTTGTCCGGAGGCGGGTGCCTGGCCCATGCCGATACAACCCATGCACCCCGACTGATGAAAGCGTGCGCCCGCATGCATCAAATCGAGAAAAGCGGAATCTTGTATTAGGTTTTCAATGATTTGCCGGGAGGTAGGATTGATGTCGAAAGAGACTGCGTCGTGTGTGGTGCGGCCTTTTACAATCTGGCTGGCGATCCAGAAATCGCGCAAGCCAGGATTGGCCGATGAGCCAATGACAACCTGATAAATGGGTTTGCCCGCCACCTCCCTCACAGGCACTACATTGCCGGGGCTGCTGGGGCAGGCGATCATGGGTTCCAGCTCCGACAGGTTCAGTTCGTCGTGCAGGTCATAGTCGGCTCTATCATCGGCCACCAGTTCTATCCAGTCGTCTTCGCGATGTTGAGACCGCATAAAACGTTTTGTTGCGTCATCGGATGGAAACACCGTGGTGGTGGCGCCCATTTCAGTGCCCATGTTGGCGATCACGTGCCTGTCCATGGCGCTGAGGTTTTTTAAGCCTGGGCCGTAGTACTCTATAATGGTGTTCACGCAGCCTTTCACGTCGTATTTTTCCAGCATCTTCAGCACCACATCTTTGGCGCTTACCCAAGGCGGCAACTCACCGGAAAGCTTCACCCCAAGTATTTTCGGCATTTTTATATACAGCGGCTCACCCGCCATGGCAAAGGCTACATCCAGGCCACCGGCACCAAAGGCCAGCATGCCCAGTCCGCCAGCTGCCGGTGTATGGCTGTCGGAGCCCACCAGCGATTTGCCCGGTTTGCCAAAGCGCTCCATGTGTACCGGATGACTAACCCCGTTGCCGGGCTTGCTGTACCACACGCCAAACCGCTTGCAGGCCGAGCGAAGAAAGAGGTGGTCGTCAGCATTTTTATAGTCGGTCTGCAGCAGGTTGTGATCGACATATTGAACGGATACTTCTGTTTTTACACGATCCAGACCAATGGCTTCCAGCTCCAACATCACCAGCGTGCCTGTGGCGTCCTGCGTAAGGGTTTGGTCGATCTTTATTCCTATTTCATTGCCCGGTTTCATTTCTCCGCTCACCAGATGGGCGTCGATGAGTTTCTGTGCAACGTTTTTGGCCATAGTGTCAATTTTACAGGATCAGAAGGAAAGATTATGCCACAACCGGTCGTAATCTGGGAATGGTGGAGTATGAAAGGCGTCCTACATTAAGTGCGGCTTTCGATGTAGGCAGATAGGCATTGCCGGGCAAAAACATCCACAAAAAAGCCAGTTTTCTCGTGGAGAATTATGCCCGGGTTTGCTGCTGCGTCCTCCTTCACCATCGTGTGCTCCACCTAAGCGATCGCTCTGTTATGGAGCGTTATGAAGCGGAAAAGAAGAAGAAACAGGTGCTGTGTAGACTGAAAGAGCCGTTTTGGAAGGCGCCAGATCAATATCACTGAAACATCAACCAAAATCAGCAACCAGCCGATAATACCTCTACATGGCATAGTTCTTTAACTCATTGATGGTTTCTAAGGCTTTTCGCCCAGCCGAAGACAGGAAAAAAGCATGAGAATCCTTAGTGCCTTATCGTCGATCAATACATACAATAAAATCTTCAACCAATATGAAATCAGGAAAATATACTGTGACGCTGTCGCACACAGAAAAGCTTTATTTTCCACACGATCATATCAGCAAAGGCGACGTGATCAGCTATTACAAAGCCGTTTCAGAGTTTATAATTCCACATCTGCACGGGCGTCCCATCACCATGCAGCGCTTTCCGGAGGGCATAAACCAGAGCGGGTTTTTTCAGAAGAAGCGGTCAGATCATTTCCCTGATTGGGTGAAAACATTGTCCGTAAAAACACGCGATAACCATTTGATGAACATGGCGGGTGTCACCCATGAGGCAGCGCTGATTTATTTGGTGAATCAGGGCACCATCGCTTTTCATTCCTGGCTCAGCCGCATCGACAAGCCGGATATGCCGGATGCGCTTATATACGATCTTGATCCATCCATCGATGCCTTTCATATGGTGGCAGAGGCAGCGGATATTTTGAAAGAATTTTTGACCGTTGAAATGGGCCTTCATCCACTGCTGATGACCACCGGCTCACGTGGATTGCATGTGATCGTGCCGCTGCGTCGCCAGCATCGCTTCGATACAGTCCGCAATTTTGCCAGAAAATTGGCCAATCATCTGGCCGCAAAATATCCTAAGTTGCTCACCACTGAAGTGAGCAAAGAGAAGCGTGGGCAGCGTATTTTCATCGACTACCTGCGCAACGGCTATGCACAAACCGCCATAGCCCCTTATTCGCTCAGGCCGCTGCCTGGCGCGCCGGTAGCTTCGCCGTTGCGCTGGCACGAACTGCGCGGTAGTATGAGCATCAATAATTATAACCTGCACAGCGTGCCGCAGCGACTTGAGCAACTGGGCAATGTGTGGGCTGAAGAAACCGGTGCACCACATGCTCTCAGCCGGGCCATCAAAATGTGGCCCAAGGTGCAGAGGCGCGATGGCGTGGCCGATGAAATACCCACAGGCACACATGCACTTTGAGTCTGTACATATCGGTTGCTCCGGCTTTTTCTACAAAGACTGGCGCGGTGTGTTTTACCCCGGTCGTATGCCCCAGCGCCTGTGGCTGGAGTACTACGCGCAACACTTCGGCGCGCTGGAAATCAACAACACCTTTTATGGTCTTCCTAAACCGGCTATAGTAGAAGGGTGGTACAAACGCACGCCTCAGCACTTTTGCTTTGCCATAAAGGGGAGTCGCTACATTACGCACATCAAGCGGCTTCATGATCCGGCAGCGCCGCTTACAGCCATGTATGAGGCCATTGGCCCACTGCAGGAGAAGCTGGGTTGTATACTGTGGCAACTGCCACCGGGTATGCGCAAGGATACCGTACGCCTGCGCAAATTTGTACAAGCATGCAGCCGGCACATTCCGCAGGTAATGGAGTTTCGCCATATATCCTGGTATTGTGATGAGGTATACGAACTGTTGGCGCAGGAAAAAATGGCCTTCTGCATGGTGAGCGCTCCGGGAAATTTGCCAAATGAAGCCCGGCAAACGCACGAGTTGGCCTATCTGCGTTTTCACGGTAAGGATGCACTCAATTGGTACCGGTATCGCTACAATGAGGAAGAACTGAATGCCTGGAAGACTGAGCTAAAAACCTTGTCGGGCAAGTCAATGTACATCTTTTTCAACAACGACTACGAGGCCAATGCCATCGACAATGCCCGGGCATTACGCCAAATGATTGGTAAGATTGGTGGGTTGGAAGATTAGTAGATTCGTGGATTGGTAGACTGGTGATAGAGCTCAAAGCTCAAAAGTGAAAGCTCAAAGAATTGGTAGATGGGTGACAAGGTCTCAAAGCTCAAACCTGAAAAAAAATCACTAGTTCAGACGATAGTCGGACCGGGAAAGGTGGCGTTGGGATGACTATGTTTTTTGGTATTCAATAAATTCCCACAGCGCTGACTTGACTTCATCTCTGCATGATCAATAAAAAAAAGCCTGAAACAACGGATTGCTTCAGGCTTTTTAGTGTATCGGTAATTATCAGATGATAAATATACGAATTTTTATAAGTGGATCACCTCATCATAGGCGGCTGCTGCGGCTTCCATTACCGCTTCCGACATGGTAGGGTGAGGGTGCACCGACTTTATGATTTCATGTCCGGTGGTCTCCAGCTTACGTGCTGCCACTACTTCAGCGATCATCTCCGTCACGTTGGCGCCGATCATATGTGCGCCCAGCCACTCGCCGTATTTAGCATCGAAAATCACTTTTACAAAGCCTTCTGAAGCACCGGCTGCCTTGGCCTTGCCGCTGGCCGTAAAAGGAAATTTACCCACTTTGATGTCGTAACCCGCTTCTATCGCACCTTTTTCAGTAAAGCCCACTGAGGCTACTTCCGGTTGGCAATAGGTACAGCCTGGCAGGTTGGTATAGTTGAGTGGATCAGGATTTTGCCCGGCTATTTTCTCTACACAAATGATACCCTCGGCCGATGCCACGTGTGCCAGTGCCGGCCCTTTCACCACATCGCCAATGGCGTAGTATCCATCCACGCTGGTTTTGTAAAAGTCATCAATGACTATTTTACCCTTTTCTGTTTTTATACCAGTCTCTTCCAGACCTATGCCCTCCAGATTGGTGGTAACGCCCACCGCAGACAGCACCATGTCGCAGGCAATTTTTTCCTCTCCCTTTTTGGTTTTTACGGTCACCTGGCAGCCTTTTCCAGACGTGTCTACGTCAGTCACTTCAGAGCTGGTCATCACTTCTATGCCCTGCTTTTTAAATGATCGCTCCAGTTGCTTGGAAATCTCCTCGTCTTCCACCGGCACTATGTTGGGCAAAAATTCCACAAGCGTCACTTTGGTGCCAATGGCATTGTAGAAATAGGCGAATTCGGAGCCAATGGCGCCTGAACCCACGATGACCATCGATTTGGGCTGCTGCTCCAGCACCATAGCTTTGCGATAGCCGATTATTTTTTTTCCATCTATTTTCAGGCTTGGAAGCTCGCGCGACCGTCCGCCTGTGGCTATGATGATGTGGTCGGCGCTGTACTCGGTTTTCTTGCCTTCGTTATCGACTTCTACTTTTTTGCCGGGCTTCACCTTTCCAAAACCGCTGAGCACCTCTATTTTATTTTTTTTGAACAGGAAGTTGATGCCTTTGCTCATGCCTTCAGCTACGCTACGGCTGCGTTTTACCATGTCTCCAAAATTGACCTTAGGCTCAGCGACATCTACCCCATACTCGGCGGCATGTTTCACATAGTCGAATACCTGGGCGCTCTTCAGCAGGGCTTTGGTGGGAATGCACCCCCAGTTGAGACAAATGCCGCCCAACTCCGCCTTCTCCACCACGGCCACTTTCAGGCCGAGTTGAGATGCTCTGATGGCCGCCACATAACCCCCGGGCCCACTGCCTATTACAATTACATCATAGTTCGAAGCCATAAATATTTGATTGGTTTGTATATGAAATGCCAGCAAAATTAATCCAAAAAGAAGAGAATAAAAGCAGAAGGATAAAAATAGGGCGGGTATGGTGGTGGCGTTTCCGGGTTGTGAAATTACTTTTAACTTTATGCGCACAAGCCTCAAAAATTATAATCTGAAACACATTAATATAATTTCATGAAACTACTGGAAGGAAAAGTAGCGCTGGTGACCGGTGCATCAAAAGGTATAGGGCATGCTATTGCCAGGCGCTACGCCGAGCACGGCGCGTCTGTGGCTTTCACCTATTTGTCGAGTGTGGAGAAAGGACAAGCACTGGAAGATGAACTTACCAAAGCGGGCGGCCGTGCAAAGGGTTTTCGTTCCGATGCCTCACAATACGAAGCCGCAGAACAACTCATCAACGATGTAATTGCTGAATTTGGCCAGCTGGATATTCTCGTCAATAATGCCGGCATTACCAAAGACAACCTGCTCTTGCGCATGAATGAAGAGATGTGGGATGAGGTGATGCGCGTGAACCTGAAGTCGGTGTTCAACACAGTGAAGGCTTCTGCCCGCAATTTTATGAAACAAAAGGGCGGCTCCATCATCAACATGACCTCGGTAGTGGGCATTAAGGGCAACGCCGGCCAGGCCAACTATGCTGCATCCAAAGCTGGCATCATTGGCTTCACCAAGTCTGTAGCGCTGGAGCTGGGGAGTCGCGGTATACGCTGCAATGCTATAGCGCCGGGTTTTATAGAGACCGAAATGACCGCAACACTCGATGAGAAAATGGTGGCCACCTGGCGCGACGCCATACCGCTAAAGCGTGGAGGCACACCGGAAGATGTGGCCGATCTGGCTGTATTTCTCGCCTCCGACATGTCGGCCTACATTACCGGTCAGGTGATGCAGGTGGATGGGGGCATGCTTACCTAGCCCGTTTTTCGTTGCATTCACATACCGCCTGCGCTGAGGCCGGCGGAAATACGTGATCATCATTTATGAACAAATACAGTTTGCTGTTCGAAAGTTCGCCATGGCTGGTGGCGGTGGGCTTGCTGCTGGGCGTGTGCTATGCTGCCCTGCTCTACTACAGGCGACGTGGCCCCTGGAGCAGGCAGATGAACTATCTGCTGGGCTTGTTGCGGTTTCTGCTTGTGGTGCAGCTGGCCACGCTGCTCTTTGGCCCGCTGATACGGCAGATCAAAAATACCACAGAACCCCCATCGGTAGTATTGGCCATCGACAATTCATCTTCGGTAAGCGAAGTGCTCACCGCTGAGCAACTCGCAGTGCTGAAACAAAGACTTACAGCGTTGAAGCTGGCTGCAGAAGAGGAAGGGTATACTGTGGAGCTGCGTACGCTGGATGGGGAAGTAGAAGAAATTGGCGATATCAGCTTCGATGCACCGACTACCAATATAAGCGCCTTGTTGCGCAGCATTCAAAATCAATACGAATCGCGCAATCTTGCCCAGGTGATGCTCGTCTCCGATGGCATTTACAGCCTGGGTGCGAATCCGGCATATCAGCCGTACAATTTCGCCATCAACACCATTGGCACCGGCGATACCATTCAGCGGCCCGACATCAACATCAGCGCGCTGATATATAATAAAATAGCCTATCAGGGCAATAGATTTCCCATTATTGCCCAGGTGAACACAAGCGACCTGGCGGGGCGCATGGTGACATTGCAACTTTGGCACGAGGGCGCGGTGTTGGAGAGCAAGACGCTCCAGATAAACCGGCAGGAGCAATTTGATCAGGTGCAATTTCTTATAGAGGCAGAAGAAAACGGAATGCAGCGTTACCGGGTGGAGGCGCAGCCTGTAGCGGAGGAATTTACCACAAAGAATAATTCCCGCGATGCCTTCATAGATGTGATAGAAGGCCGCGAGCAGATACTGCTCGTGGCTCCAGCGCCACACCCCGACATTAAGGCGCTGGCGCGGGCCATCGGGCAGAATAAAAATTATGAGTTTGTCACCCATATACCCGGTATTGCTGAGTACAGCTCAACACAGCCTCCCGATGTCGTCATCTTTCATCAGGTGCCCGGCAAAAGCGGCGGCCTGCGCAGCCTGCACGACCGCCTTACCCAGGCTCAGGTGCCGGTGTGGTATATTGTGGGCAGTGACACCGACCTCCAACAACTGAACAGGGTGAACGGCATGGTGAACATTCAGCTCCTCAACAACGCGGGCGATGAGGTTTTTCCCAGTATGAATGAAAGCTTTACCACCTTCGACCTGGACCCGGCCGTAGTGAGCAAGGTGAATGGCTTCCCGCCCATTCGTGTGCCTTTTGCCGACTACGCCATTGCAGGCACTACAGACGTGCTTTTGTACCAAAAGGTGGGGCGTGTAGTCACTGATAAGCCGCTGCTGCTGATGAGCGGGCAACAGGATGACCGGCGTGCCGTTTTGCTCGGTGAGCACCTATGGCGTTGGCGCTTGCAGGAATATGCCGACCATCAGTCGCACGAGGCTTTCGATCAATTGGTGTCGAAGGTCATTCAGTTTCTGTCTACCAAAGATGACCGAAGACGATTCCGCGCTTATCCGCTCAAAAATGAATACACGGATAGCGAAGTGGTGGTATTTGAGGCTGAGGTGTACAACGAAATATATGAACCCACCTACGGGCACAAGATCGATATCACCATAGGCAATGAGGAAGGCGAGCGCAGCTTTTCTTTCGTGACCAGCCCGCAGGGCACCCGTTTTCGAATTGGAGCATTAGAGCAGGGAATATATCGCTATACCGCCAGCACTACTTTGGAGGGTAAGCAGGAAGTGGTGAGTGGCACCTTTACAGTGCAGGATTTACAGATAGAAAACATACGCCTCACTGCCGATCATAATCTGCTGCGCAACCTGGCCCAGGACAATTCGGGCAATTTTTATACGATGGAAAATATAGATGAATTGGTGGCCGAAGTGCAAGGGCAGGAACCCATCGACAGGATATACAGTACGGAAGACTATTTGGCCATCATTAACATGAAATGGGGCTTCTTTCTTTTGCTTCTGCTGGTGTCGGCAGAGTGGTTTTTGAGAAAGTACTACGGCAGCTACTGATTGGCCTATACCCGTGCATTGCCCAACAACAGGAAATTTTCCAATGCTTTGGCCAGTGAGCCTTTTTGGGGTGCATCGCTGGCAAGGCTGGTGCAGTATTGCATGTCGTCGGTACGCACGTCGCTGCTGATCAGTGTGGCGCAGTCACTTACTTTGAGCTTGCCTGCGGAGGCCAGCGTTACATACACTTTTATCTGTTCACTCAAGCCGGTTTTTGGCGTAAGCATACCGAAAAAGCCATGGGTAGCCTGGGCCGTAATGGTGAGCCTGCCATGGCTTTCTTCGCTATAGATAGAGTTGACAATCTCACCCGGGCCCTCTATCACCAACTGATCCTGATCGCCGCCGGTGAGGTACACGTCGCAATGCAGATCCAGGATGAGGGTGTTGAGTTCGCTAAAGTCGATGATGCGTGTGGAGTGTTCTTTGGTATCGGCTGATGGCGAGAACCGGTCGCTCGCAATGAGGCCGGCGATGAGCAGGGTAAGGCAAAAGTATAATGTCAGTTCTCCTTTCATGGCGGGTTCTCTTTAGTGTTCCATCATCCTGCCGGTCACCTGTTGCCGTTGGGATAATGTTTTTTTTGTTGGTTCCTCTCAGTAGATTCTCAAGAAACTGCAAAGGTTGCAGTGCGCCAATTAATTTTTCTTAAAAAACGTTAAGCGCTAGGCAAAGATGATACTGGCTTACCTACTGGAAACCATCCATTAAGCCAGGGCCCGATCGAGATCGTCGATGAGATCTTCAGCATCTTCTATGCCCACACTAAGGCGTATCAGGGAATCTTTCAGCCCGACTTTTTCGCGCTCTTCTTTGGGTATGGAGGCGTGCGTCATGCTGGCCGGGTGCCCGCACAGTGATTCCACACCTCCGAGCGATTCGGCCAGTGAAAAAACCCTGAATTTTTCCAGCACATCGATGGCAGCCTGAAGATGATCATTTTTCAGTGTGAAGGAGATCATGCCTCCGAAGTTGCGCATTTGCCTTGCTGCTACATCGTGGTTGGGATGCGACTCAAAACCCGGCCAGTACACTTGGGCTACGGCAGGGTGCTGAGCCAGGTGCTCTGCCACTTTCCGGCCGTTTTCGCAGTGGCGGTCCATGCGCACATGCAGGGTTTTAATGCCGCGCAGCACCAGGAAGCAGTCCTGTGGGCCTGGCACGCCGCCGCATGCATTCTGAATGAAAGCAAGCCGGTCGCGCAAATCCTGATCATTCACCACCAATGCACCCATCACCACATCGGAGTGGCCACCCAGGTATTTGGTTACAGAATGCATGACGATATCAGCCCCAAGATCTAGCGGCTGTTGCAGGTAAGGGGTGGCAAAGGTATTGTCTACGGCCAGCAGCAATTTATGGGCGCGGGCAAGATCCGACACAGCGGCAATGTCCACAATATTCATCATGGGATTGGTGGGAGTTTCCAGCCAAATCATCCTGGTCTTTTCATTGATTTTCCCTTCCAGGTCGCCGGGATTGTCGAGGTTCATAAAATGAAACCGTATGCCCAGCGGTTCGAATATTTTCACAAAGATGCGGTAGCTGCCGCCGTACAGGTCGTTGGTGCTGATTATTTCATCACCGGGTTTGAACAGCTTCAGTAAGGTATCGATGGCGGCCAGCCCCGATGCAAAGGCGAGCCCAAAACGGCCGTTTTCCAATGCGGCAATGTTGCGCTCGAACGCATCGCGGGTGGGGTTGTGGCTGCGGGAGTATTCATAGCCTTTGTGCTTGCCCGGCGAGCTTTGTACATAGGTAGAGGTTTGAAAGATGGGCGTCATGATGGCGCCTGTCGATGGGTCGGGCTCTATGCCGGCATGTATGGCTTTGGTTGCAAATTTCATGTCGATCGGTTTCCATTAAAAGAATTGCGCAAACTTAGGCAATTTGAAGCACGGACTGTACAAGCATATTGGGGGAATTTCCCATACAATAATCCAATATTTTATCTTTGGTTTTTTCGACTACGGCCCCTAATCTCACAGTTCACGCACATTATCATTGGTTCTGCTCTACTGCTGATGTGCCAACGTATCATCTTGTAAAATAAAATAATTACTTTACCGGTTATAAAAGTTCTTTTGATGCTGTAGCCAAAAGCACGTGCATTGAGGGCGGGTATATAGAGGATTTGTTTAACAGAGATTACATGAGAAAATTTTACACGACACTGTTGGCTTGCGCACTTATTTCATTCAGCACATTGGCCCAGCAAGATGTCATTTCGGGTCGGGTATTATCTGCCGACGACGACAGCCCGCTGCCAGGTGTTAGCGTTTTCGTGAAAGGCACCTCCGTAGGCAGCATCACCGATATCGACGGCAAATATCAGTTTTCGCTGGGCGATGCCACAGGCAAGATTCTGGTATTTTCCTATGTGGGCTACCAGACGCAGGAGAAAGCATTGGGGGGCCAGGCTATCATTGATGTAGCCTTGCAGCCAGATACCCGGCAACTGTCGGAAGTGGTGGTCACAGGCTTTCAGGAAGTAGAGCGCAAGCTGTTTACCGGTGCTGCCGAGCGCCTGAGCATGGATGATATTAGCGCTGCAGGCATTGCCGATGTGAGCCGTGCTCTGGAAGGGCAGGCAGCCGGCGTAACGGTAGATAACGTGTCGGGCACTTTTGGCACTTCACCAAAAATCCGCATCCGGGGCAATACCTCCATCAATGGCAATAACCAACCCCTGTTTGTGGTGGATGGTGTGATCCTCGAAGACCTGGCCAACGTAAGTGCAGAGGATTTCATCAGTGGCAATGCCAGCACACTCATCAGCTCTTCGGTAGCCAACCTCAACCCCAACGACATCGCTTCTTTTGAAATACTAAAGGATGCTTCGGCCACAGCCATATACGGTGCACGTGCAGCCAATGGTGTGATTGTGATCACCACCAAGCGGGGCCGCAGCGGCAAATTACAGATCAACTACAATGGCAACTTCTCCGCCCAACTGAGACCTACGTACAAAAATTTCGACTTGCTCAATTCTGCCGAGGAAATGGCGGTGTACAGGGAAATGTTTGACAAGGGCATCATCGACATCAGCACGTCAGTATCAGGCCAGAGCTATGGTGCCATGGGCAAAATGTTTTCACTCATCGCCACGCACGACCTGCCCTGGGGGTTCGGAGGCACCCTGAATGAAGACTTTCTCAACGTATACGAGAATGCCAATACCGACTGGTTCGACGTACTGTTCAACGACGTGGGGTTGCAACAGCAGCACTCACTGAGTTTCACCTCCGGAGGTGAGAAAACCACGAATTATTACTCTTTCAGCTACCTGAATGACCAGGGCCAAACCATTGCCGACAACGTGCAGCGTTTTACCGGCACGGCCCGCAACACGTACTTTATTTCAGAGGCTTTTAATTTCGGACTTAAGCTCACCGCCAGCTATCGCAACCAGAAAGCCCCCGGTACACGCAACCGCGAATTCGACCCCATCACAGGCCGCTTCAACCGGTCTTTCGACATCAATCCCTTCAGCTATGCGCTCAACACGGCGCGATCGATACGGCCGTACGACGATGATGGCAATCTGGAATATTTTCGGCGCAACTATGCTCCGTTCAACATTCTGGAAGAGTTGAAGTACAACTTCATCGACATAAAGGTGCTGGACGTTTCCGCTCAAACTGATTTTGAGATCAACCCACTGCCCAACCTTTCCCTCAAGGGAGTTTTTCAGGTGCGCTACGCCAATACCGAGCGCGACCACACGGTGCACGAGCGCTCCAACCAGGCAGAGGCTTACCGGGCCGATTACAATCAGTTTGTGCAAAACTCCAACAACCTGCTCTTTCGCGACCCCGACAACCCCGGCCTGAACCCGGTGGTGGTGTTGCCACAGGGTGGGTTCAATTATCTCGATCAAAGCGATTTGTTGAATTTCTTCAATCGCCTCAGCGTAGATTGGTCTACGCGCATCAACGACATACACGAAATCAATGTACTCGCAGGGCAGGAGATACGCCTTACCAACCGTGCCTCTACCAGCGCCACAGGTATGGGAGTGGTGTACGAAAGCGGCGGAATAGTCGTGACCGATCCGAACATCATCGAATTCTTTAACCTGCAAAACATCGATTACTACACCCTCGACCAGGGTCGTGACCGTTTTTATGGATTGTTTTTCAATGGGGGTTATGCCTACAAATCGCGCTATGTGGCCAACTTCACGGTGCGCTACGACGGCTCCAACCAGCTGGGAGAAAGCGATCAGGCGCGTTTTCTGCCCACGTGGAATGTGAGCGGTGCCTGGAATGTGGACAATGAGCCTTTCTTCGATAACCTGTCGTGGTTGAACAATACCGTCGATTACTTAAAAATCCGCGGCACCTACGGCATCTCTGGCAACCTGCCCCCGGAAGCCAGCGCCTTGCTGAACCTGCAGGCCGACGTGACGGTGCGCCCGAGCGACGTAGAGCCATACCTTTTTATCGATGACCTGGCCAATACCGAACTCACCTGGGAAAAACTTGGTGAGCTCAATGTGGGCATCGATTTCGGACTGTTCAATGGCCGGATCAACACCTCCATCGATGGATATCTGCGACAAGCGTATGACTTGATCGGAGTGGTTCAAACCAGTGGTATTGGTGGTCAGGGCCTGAAGGTGGGCAACTTTGCCGATATGGAATCCAGAGGCTTAGAGTTTTCCATAAACACTGTAAATGTGAAAAAGGGCGGCTTTACGTGGCAGTCCAACTTCAACTTTGGCTATACATACGACGAAATAACCCGGCTCGACTTTGGCCCAAGGCTGGTCGATGCCAATGCCGAAGGTGGCGCAGCAGTACTTGGCGGTCCACGGCGCGGTCTCTATTCTACGCGCTTCGCCGGGCTTACCGAACAGGGCCTGCCACAATTTTTTGATGAAAATGGCGAAAAGGTTTTCTTCTACGACCGCCAGGATCGTGACAACCTGACCGAAATATTGGCATACGAGGGCCCTGTAGAACCTCGTGGCGCAGGTGGCTTCAACAACACCTTTACCTACAAAGGGTTGAGCCTGTCGGTGCTGCTCAGCTATAAATTTGATTATAAGCTGCGCCTCACCGACGATATTTTCAGCACCTACAGCGATTTTCAATCGCTGCCCGGCGAGCTCTTCAACAGATGGGCTGTGCCCGGCGATGAGCTGATCACTGATGTGCCAGCCATACTGGATCCGGAAATACCCCGGCTCAGTGGCGATATCGATTTGGCCTATTCGCTGTACAATTTCAGCACAGTACGCGTTGCCGATGGAGACTATGTACGGCTGCGCACGGTAAGCCTGCGATATCAGTTGCCTGTAAATTTGGTGAGCCGGCTGGGTTTGAGCAGCGCCAACATAGGGGTGGAAGGCCAGAACCTGGCACTCCTGTACTCCGACAGGGAAAACCTGCGTGGCCGCGATCCCGAATTTTTCGGCTCCGGAGGTGTGGCATTGCCAGTACCGCGTATGGTCACCTTTTCACTTAATCTCGGCCTTTAACTTTTAATTCATGCGTCTACAATTCATCATAAAATATTGGCTGAAAATCAGGACCACTCTGCTGCTTGTCCCGATGTTCTTGTTAGCCACGGCCTGCAGCAATTTTCTCGATGAGGTGCCCGACAACAGGGTAGCGCTCGATGATCTCGACAAAGCCAGTCAGTTGCTCACCAATGCCTACTCCACTGCCAGCTATGCCTTTACCGACTGGATGAGCGACAACGTAGGCTTTACGTTCAACGTGCGCCTTCGGCCAAACCATGAAGAGGCGTATGCCTGGGCCGAGTTTACCAGCGATCCAACCGATCAGGATACGCCCATTTATTTTTGGTTTGAAACCTACACCGCCATAGCCCATAGCAATGAGGTGCTGAACGTGCTGGATGAGCTGCCGGCCAATACCGAAGAGGAGATGGCACAGAAAAGAGCGGTGGAGTCCGAAGCGCTGCTCACACGGGCATATGGCCACTTTATGTTGGTGAACCTGTTTGCCAAGCATTACAATCCGGAAACCGCAGCCACCGACCCTGGTGTGCCTTATGTGGAAACACCGGAGACAGTCTTTCTAAAGCAGTATTCCAGAAATACGGTAGAAGAAGTGTATGACCTGGTGGAGCGCGATATGCTCAGAGGCCTGGAGCTGGTCGACAACAGCTTTTTTGCCAACTCGGGTAAGTATCACTTCAACAGGAATGCGGCATTGGCTTTTGCTTCCCGGTATTACTTGTTCAAAGGTGATTTTGAGCAGTGTGAGGAGTATAGTTCTGAGTTGTTGGGGGCAAACCCGGCCGCCTTTGTGCGCGACATGACCGCTCAAACATTTCTCTCAGCGCGATCGTCTACAGATGGTTATCCGCAGTTGTATAGTTCACCCGATCTGCCAAGCAACCTGCTGCTGGCACGCAAAATTAGCCTGGTGCAGCGGCTCGACTTTGCCCATAGCCCTACCGAAACGTTCTACGGGCAATTGTTTAATGCACACCCGTTTGGGTCGGCGATAGATTCGCGAGAAAACCCTGCCTTTGTAAAAGGTGAAAATGGTCTGTTTCCTGTACGATACGAAAGTCTTTTTGAGCGAAGCAGCCTCAACTCCAATGTTGGTTTCCCGTATCACATAGCCCTGCTCTTTCGGGGAGAGGAAGTATTGCTCAACAGAATGGAGGCGAATATCTATATGAACCGGCTGAATGCCGTAATGGCCGATCTACAGGTGCTTACCAACAACCGTTACTACGAAGGCGATGTGGCGGTGACCATGCAGAAGTTGCGCGAGTTTCTTGGCGTGGCCAACAACCCCTCCGTCAACGACCGGGCGGTACTGCTGGAATATGTGCTCCTGGAGCGCCGGAAGGAGTTTATTGCCCAGGGACTGCGCTGGTTTGATATCAAGCGATACGAAATACCTGTAGTACACGGGCTCGCCGATGGTGTTTCTACCATACAACTGGCAGCCGATGATTTAAGAAAAGTACTGCAAATACCACAGTCGGCCATCGACGTTGGCGGTTTGCGGCCCAATCCACGATAAGAATTAAAAAGTATGATGATGAAAACCCTCAAGCATTATTTGTACAAAAAGTTGATGCCCACCGCACTGCTGCTGGCAGCCGTGGCTGGCTGCTATCCGGAAGACGATCTGAACGTAGATAAGCAACCGGTGGATGTTGAGCTTTCGGAGCTCGATCAATACATACAAGACAACTTTACTGAGCCTTACGACATGGCCATTCGCTATCGCTATGTCGACCGCTTTGTGAGTCCTACAGAGCGTGTGGCGCCGCCACGCCTTGACGTAGTGCGGCCAATGCTCGATTTCATAGAATTTTTCTGGGTAGAGCCGTTCAATGCTGTGCCGGGCGGGCGCGAGTTTTTTAAGAATCACGTGCCGCCGGAGATCGTGCTTCTGGGCGGACTTATTTACAACAGCAATGGCACGGTCATCCTTGGCCGGGCTGAAAACGGCGCGCGCATTACGTTCACTGACGTCAATTCCATCGATCCGGCCGACCTCAGCTGGCGCGATCAGCAACTACAAACGGTCTATCACGAGTTTGCCCACACGGTGCACCAGCGGTACAAGCTGCCACCGGCATTTGAGGAGATTTCTCCTGAGGGCTACAGCAGTGCCGGGGCGTGGTTCAATGTGAGCAATCAAGAAGCCTTGCAACGCGGCTTTGTGTCGCCCTATGCCACCAGCTCACCCAACGAAGATTTTGCCGAAACGGTGGCCTTGCTCACCTTCGACCCGGATTTTGCCAATGTGTACATCCAGGACGAAGAGGACTGCGAGACGGAAGACTGCCTGAGCAGGAATGAAGGACGGGCTAAAATCCGGGATAAAGTGAATGCCATCGCCGGGCATTACGAGCAGGTGACGGGTGTGGATTTGTTTGAACTAAGGGCTGAAGTACAAAGTAGACTACAATGATGAAAAAACTGTTTTTGCCGCTATTGCTGCTGGGCGCCGTACTTTTGATGCCAGCTTGTGAAGAAAATGAAGATAATCTACGCCCTGCCGAAGAGCGCATAGCCGAAGCCAAAGCGGCCCTGATGAGCGAGCTGACCGCCCCCGCCAATGGATGGCGCCTTCAATACCAGCCGGAGCCCGGTTCTGGCATTTTCAATATGATACTGAATTTTGATGAAGACGGCATGGTACACATTCAGTCGGATGTGGCCGACAACAATGGCGAGTTCTTCGAGCATACCATACCCTACCGCATCGACAACGGGCTGGGCCTGGAGCTTATCCTGGAAACATATGGCGTTTTTCACTACCTCTTCGAGCAGGACAGGGCGACATTTGGTGCCGAATTTGAATTTTTATATAAAAAGAAGGAAGGGCTGAGCCTGGTGTTCGAAAGCCTCTCCGATGGAGCCTCACCTACGCAACTCACCTTTGTGCCGGCCAACCCCGGCGACGAGAGCCTCTTCTCCAGGGATATAGCCCAAAATCTGGATGCCTTTGCCATGCTGACCCCGCAAATGCTACAGCCGGAGTCGCCCATACAACAGATCATTCTTGAAGATCGCAATATCTCAGTGTTCTGGTCTTTCGATCCTGCCAAGCGTGTGATTGCCGTAGATCTGGCCGCTGTGGGCAAGAGCCTGGAAGAGATTGTGGACAACAGCAATGCCATCGGCATCTTTCACGAAAGTGGATATGCCATTCAAGATGGAAAGATGGTGCTGACCAACCCGCTCACTTTTTCACTGGGCGGGCAGCAGGTAACCCTGGGCGAAATCCGTCTGGAAACATTCGATATGAATGGCCCCGGCCTGTGCTCGACAGGCAGTGGAGGCGGCCCCCAATACAAGGGCAGCTCTCCGGGCAATGGAGCCATCACTATGGTCAATAGCTATATCAACAGCGCCGGCGCCGATTTCCAGCCAAATATCTATTCCATCAATGCTGTCTTTATGTTTGACGGAGCAGGAAACTCTTTGGCCGAAAACAACGGCATCATAGAGGCCAATTTTCCTGGGGCACTGGGTTTTTACTTTATATACGATGTGACACTGAACAACCCCGATATTCCGTCTACTTCGATGGGGCTTGTACTGGCCGATGGATCTTTATTTTTAAAAGAATTTGAGGTGAAGCAGCAGGTGCTGAACATGCTCCAACTCGAGTTTAAGGAAAACTACTACCACAGCGAAGGCCCTGGTGTGGGCGACGAAGCCAAGCTGACCCAGGTGCTTGAAGAGATTTTTGCTGGTAATGAGGTGTATGCCTTCAACTTTCCCCAACAGAATGCCGTGATCTTCAGATTGTTCAATCCCTGCAATGCCTACGAAGTGTTTTTAGTACTGTAGCAGATTCGTTGGAAAGTAGTCGGAGAGATAGCACACTGAATTAATCCCGTCACTAAGGGCTGCGGTCATGTGATTGATGTAATATCAGCAACCTGTTGAGGTAATTCGCCTAATGGCAGCAAGAGTCAGAACAGGTGCGTTGTAAAGTTGGCCTCCGCACAATTGCGGGAGCGGAGATAACCACGGTAACATACTGACAAAGCAAGACCAAGACGATACTTTTCTTCAGTAGAAATTTTGATGACTCCGTAGTCCCAGGGATAAAGATCAATTATCCCAGTCTATCTTTTCTTCCAGGCTGCCTTTGGCAGGCTGCTCTACTACTTCCTCAGCCTGTAGCTCTACGGTTTCTTCATTTTGGTATTCCTCATCGTCTGCCAGCGGCTCGGGCTCATCCACACGGTTGTACTCTATCACCTTAAACTCTGTGCGGCGGTTGCGCTGATGGGCTTCCTCTCTTCTTTCTTCTGTCGGCAGCTTTTCTATCTCCTCATCGGGAATGATGGGTTCGGACTCACCATAGCCCTTCGCCGTAAGCCGCGACCGGTCAATGTCTTTAGATACAATGTAGTTGACAGCAGACTGGGCACGTCGCTTCGACAGGTCGAGGTTGTAATCGGCCGTGGCCCTGCTGTCGGTGTGTGAGCTGAGTTCTATTTTTATCTCCGGGTTGTCCTGCAGTATGGCCACCAATTTGTCCAATTCCTGGGCAGCATCTGGGCGTATATCGGCCTTGTCGAGGTCGTAATAGATGTTTTCCAGTACGATGGCCCTGTCGAGCACGATCTGGTCAAGCACGATCTTGGTGTCGAATGTTTTGTTGGTCACCAATTGCGTGAGTTCATCTTTTGGGATGCTTTTGCCTTTGGTAGAAAAGGATGCGCGGGTGGTAAAGTAGTCGGGCTTTTCGGCCAGCAGACGATAGTCTTCTTCAGGAAATACCCGGAAAATGAATCGTCCTTCCCGATCGGAAAGTGCTTCATTCAGCATCTCATCATCCGCACCAAACAGCTTTACACTGGTGCCGGGCAGTATGGTTTCTTTGTCGTCTTCATCGATGGAAAATGTGGTACCTGTGAGAAAGTAGTTGACGATCTTGAGGTCCGGATCATTGTTGATAAAGGTGTAAATGTCGTCGTCGCCTTTGCCACCTTCACGGTTGGAGCTAAAGAAGCCGCGATCGAGCCTGAACAGATGTATGCCAAAATCGTCGGCACTGGAGTTGATGGGCGGGCCGGGGTTTTCTACCACCATTTTGCCTTCTGAGCGCCTTGCTACCAATATATCGAGTCCGCCCAGGCTGGGGTGGCCATTGGAGGCGAAGTACAGGCTGCCATCTTCTGCCTGAAAGGGAAACATCTCATTGCCCGCCGTATTGATGACAGGCCCCAGGTTGCGCACGTTGCTGAAATTGCCGCGGCGGTTCATAGTAGCGGCATACAAGTCGGTGCCACCCACGCCACCCCGGCGGTTGGAAGAGAAGTAAAGCGTACGGCCATCAAACGAAAAGCTGGGGGTGGAATCCCACGCCTTGTCATCGTTCAGACGCATAACGGTGGGTGCCGACCAGCCACCGCGCCGGTTGCGCGATATGTACAGGTCTACATCATCGGCCCCTTTCAGTCGTCCGTTGTTGCCTTTGGCAAACACCATTGTTTGTCCGTCGGGCGAGAAGGCGATGCAGCCTTCATTCACACCTTCATCGTTGATGACGTCGCTAAGCGCTGTCACGGAGTTTACGTCTACAATGGCGCCCTGCGTTTTTACCTTGTACAGATCGGTGAAGCCGGTACCGGTTGCCTTGTATATTTTATCGGCTTCGCGCGCTGAGGTGAAGTACAACTCACCTTCGCGGTACGCGGGGCCATAGTCGGCGGCCGTTGTATTGATCTCTTCCAAATTTTTCACCCTGAAAAAGCTTTCCTGTTTTGCCAGCTTTTCCACCTTTTGCAGGTTATCCAGCTCCTGCTCGGCAAGCGCGGTCATTTGCTGATCGGAAGCACCATCCAGATACGATTGCAGTGCCGCCTGTGCCTGGTTGTACTGCTCATTGGCTTTGAGGGCCTGGCTATAGTAGAGGTGCACGGCTTCGTCGGGGTAGTTGGCCTCTATGGCAGCCTGATAGTAGGGGACTGCCTGTTTCACACGGTTGCTGAGGCGGTAAGATTCTCCTATTTTATAATTGGCCTCGGCGGCATTGTACCCTTTTGCTATCGCGTTTTGGAAATACTCTATGGAGTAATCGTACTCACCATATTGAAAGCGCTTGTCGCCTTTCTTCATGGCCATTTTCCCCGCGCTGCACGACCACAGCATAAGCGATGATATGATGATGTAAATGCTGACTTGAAAGAAACCGGATAATATTTTCATGAGTGCTGAGCTGATCTAACCAAAGTTAACCAATCGATCGAAAATAGCGTGAATACCATAATTTTAAAAACACATGATGGTGGGAATTATTGCGCAAAATAGCGCGCCAGCCACGATTTGCCGGCCGGCAGTACCCATTTATCTTTCAGCTCATTTTTGCTGGTCACCAGATTGTTGAAGGTGGGCGTATCGGCGGTGATGGCACCTGCCTCTGCCATGCTGCCGATGTGCTTCATTTCCACCAACTGTACCGCTCCATCAATGAGAAATGCCACTTTGCTGCGATCAGTAAAGCTAAGCCCGAGCATTTTCTCTAATTCTAACACAAACTGCACAGAGCGGTCGATGGAGCAACCGCTGGCCTGGTTGTACTCCATGTCCAACGCCAGAACGAAAAACTGATTTTTGAAAATGCTATAGCTGCACTTCAGTTCATTGCCATGTGCCTGCCATTGAGCAAAAAATTCGCTGGCGGCTTTGTCAATCGTTTCTGTTTCTGACGCCGTCAGGGTTCTATCGGACTGGTATACCCATACTCTGGCGTTCTCGTTCAGGGCTTCAAAAGGTACGATCATGCGCGTAAATTATGTGGTTTACAATGATAACGACCTTTTGCGGAATAGAGCACTACTGTGGCTTCTTTTGTGCTTTTACCAGCATTTCGGCTATATCAAGAACCTTAACGTCGCCTTCACGGCCTTTATTTTTCACTCCGTCGGTGAGCATGGTCATGCAAAACGGACACGCCGAGGCCACCACCCTGGCACCGGTGGCCATGGCCTCTTCGCTGCGTTCTATATTGATATCTTTTTCGCCCGGCTCCGGCTCTTTAAACATCTGCGCGCCGCCTGCCCCGCAACACAATCCGTTGCTCTTGTGCCGCTTCATCTCTACCAGGTCGGCCCTGAGCGACTCTATAAGTTGGCGCGGTGCGGCATACACACCGTTGGCGCGGCCCAGGAAGCAGGAATCGTGAAAGGTCACTTTTTGGTTTTTATAGGCATTGTCTTCTTCTATCACCAGCTTGCCCTCATCCATGAGCTGCTGCAAAAACTGGCTGTGATGCACCACATCATAGTGGCCGCCCAGGTCAGGGTATTCATTTTTTAGGGTGTTGAAACAATGCGGACAGGCCGTTACTATTTTTTTTATGTTGTACCCATTGAGCACTTGTATGTTGGCGGCTGCCTGCATCTGAAAAAGAAATTCGTTGCCGGCCCGGCGGGCAGGGTCGCCGGTACAGGCTTCCTCGTCGCCAAGTACGGCATAGTTGATGTTGAGCGCATTGAGGATCTTCACAAAGGCCAGCGTTACTTTTTTGTACCGCTCATCATACGAGCCCGCACAGCCTACCCAAAAGAGCACATCAGGCTGTATGCCTTTGGCTTTGAGTGCGGCGGCGGTAGGTATTGTTGGTGTGTTTTCCATTCCTATTGATCTTGAGGTTTTTTATCGGTAGCATCATTCAACTCTTTGGCCCATTTGAACCTGTCGCTGGGTGGAAATTTCCAGGGAGAGAAGCTGGTCTCTACGTTAGAAAACATGGCGTTCCACTGCGCCGGCACGGCCGATTCTTCCATGGCCAGATAGCGGCGCATCTGAATGATGATGGAGAGCGGATCGATCATCACCGGGCATGCCTCTACACAGGCATTGCATGATGTGCAGGCAAAGAGTTCTTCTTTGCTGATGTAATCGCCCAACAGCGCCTTGCCATCTTCGTGATTTTTTCCGTTGGCAGCCTCTGCGGCACCCAGCTCCTCCAGCCGGTCGCGCGTATCCATCATTATTTTCCTTGGGCTCAGCTTTTTGCCGGTGATGTTGGCCGGGCAGGCAGCCGTGCAGCGGCCACATTCTGTACAGGCGTAGGCATCCATCAGATTTTTCCAATGCAGGTCGCGCACATCTTTCGCGCCCAGGCGGGCAATATCGGCATTCCGGCCGGCCTCTTCGCCGGCACCGGCCATGCCCAGCATCGACTGCACCTCGCGCTGCACTTCGGGCATGTTGTCCATCTTACCCTTGGGCGTGAGCCGGGCATACCAGGTGTTGGGAAAAGCCATAAAGGTGTGCAGGTGCTTCGAATACGTCACATATATGGCAAACCCAAAAATGCCTACGATGTGTATCCACCAGGCAATGCGCTCTACGATGATGAGTGAGGCGGTGCTGAGCGATTGATAAAAAGGTGAGGCAAAAATATCGCTGAATATCATGCGTCCGGTTTGTACGTAACCTTCCACGCCGCGCTGCTGCAGTATCTGGTCTGCGGCGTTCATGGTCATAATGGCAAACATCAGTATAATCTCGAATATGAGAATGAGGTTGGCATCGAGCTTAGGCCAGCGGGTCATTTCCAGTCCGCGAAACCGCCGCACGTGCAGTATGTTTCGCCTGATGAGGAAGATGGCACTGGCCGTGATGACGGCTACCGCCATAAATTCGAAAATGTTCAGCGTGACGGTGTAGAAACCCAGGGCACCCATGTTGCCCAGCCATTGCGCGATCACCCGGTGCTGCCCGGTAATGCCATCGAGAAAAAACTCAATACCTTCAATATTGACGATGAGAAAGCCGACATATACGCAGAGGTGCAGCAGAGCGGGTATGGGTTTCTTAAACATTTTCTTTTGGCCAAAGGCCACCAGTACGGTGTTCCTAAGTCGCTGCGCCTTTCGGTCTGACCGCCGAACGGGCCTGCCCATGCGTATGTTGCTGCGTATGCGGCCAAGGCGCCGGAAGAAGAAATACGCGGCTATGGCCACTGTGGCTACAAAG
>CAZQVB010000024.1:0-72566 GCA_964596645.1 uncultured Roseivirgaceae bacterium | reverse complement strand
CATTCTCTCAACGGGTCATGCTGAACTTGATTCAGCATCTGTCGGCTATTGGCAACGGCCGCCGCGTATAGAGCGCATCGGCCCGGTTAAACGGTAGATTGGTAGACTGGTGGATTTGTGAAGGCGAGCCAGCCAAAACAGCGGGCGTGCAACCATTTCTATGGTCTGTGACCCAAAGAAGATTTTATGCGGTAGGCCCCTGACGCATGTACCAACCCACCAGTCTACGAATCTACCAGTCTACGATTTACCAACCCACCAATCTAAACACCCGCACTACGTGGCGAACACTATTTTGTCATTTCCAGCACTTCACTGTCTGCTGTGGCCCAGTTGGCTTTCAGTAGTTTCATCACGAGTGCTGCATTCTGAACATCGCCCAGTGCCGCATAGGCGCGATGTTTACCGAGTAAAGCAGCAGAGCGATTGGGCAATTTTTTCAGCGCCAGATCAAATTCCGCCAGTGCCTTGTCCGGTTGATTGGCATCGAGCAGCAGCTCGCCATACAATTCGTGGGCAGGCTTGGCCACAACAGGAGGCCCTGCCGGCTGCTCGGTTTCATCTTCAAGCGCTGCCGCCCGGCCAGCCAGCGCCAGTGCCTTGTCCTGCTCTCCCGCCCGCATCGCTTTCAATGCCTGTAGTTGCAGGGCCATCACCTGGGCCAGGCGCAGGTCGTTGTCATTCGTTTTTCGTACCAGTGGGGCGGTGGCACACAAGGTGTAGCTTTTCAGCATTTGCCTGCTATTGCTTTCCAATGCTTGCTGATCAATTATTTTTTGCACGTACCAATCAACCCGGCTCAGATCACCACGCGCAATGGCCGCCATGCCGTCCAGGAAAAACATGAGTGATTTTACCGGCAGGTACAAGCCTTCCGTGGGCACGGCATACTGTGAAGCTGCGCTTTGCCAGCGGCCGGTTTCGGTAAGGTAGGCCGCTTTCATCACTGACAGATGATGGCGCAAAAGGTCGGACTTGCTGTATCGTGCGTCGCGGTTCATATCTTCCAGCAGTTGTGCCGCTGCGGCATATTTTCCTTGCTGCAAAAGCCCATATTGCCACCACCACAGGCTGTGATAGTCGCGGTCTTCCAGACTTTTTTTCTGTTGCTGCACCCGGCGTTCATTCATGTTCCACGCTGTTTCATTGGCTTTGGTGTAGGCGTCCCACTTACCCAGGTACAGATACACATGGGCGGGCATGTGCTGCGCATGCGGCACGTCGCCGGCCACAGCAGGATAGTTTTTGGCGGCATCCGAGGCCATATACGCCAGGGCCGGACTGCCTGCGGCATACAGGCTGTAGTTGAGTGCCCCAGGATGTGAGGGATTGGCTGCTATGATACGGCTGAGGATGCCAAACGCTTCACGGCGCCTATCCGTACCGGAAATGCCTTGGTGATCGCTGAGCAAAGCGAGCGCATAAAAAGCTCCGACTTCCTCATGATCCGGGAATTGTTCATAGAGCTTTTTCATGAAGACCAGATAGCTTTGCTCCCGCTCTTGCAAGCTTTTATTGTCAGCATACAGTATTTCTACACTTTCCAGCAGGCCTTTTTCCAGGTCGTTAGCAGCCTGTGCCAAACGGTCTGTACTCTTCAGGCCCAACTTAAAAAGAGCCGCCCTGCCCTTTTCATCCTCGTGGTAGTCCTCTAAAGCCCTGTGGTAGGCCATGGCTTCACCCCAATAGGCCAATACCATGGCAGGATCGAGCAGTTGAGCCATTTGAAAGTCTTCCGCTGCACGTTCATACTCGAAATTGTGCAAAAGCAATAAGCCAGTGTTAAAATACGGAAGTGCTACTTCAGCACCCACAGGCTTACAACTGACCGTGCCCAGGCGCTCATCCTGCGCTTGCCCAAAAGTGGTTTGTAAAAAAAAGAGGAGAAGAAATATTCTGACCATATGATAGCTTTGGTATGGCGGGCGGAGGCAGCCTTTGCAGGCTCTGCGCCAAATGGGTTTATTGCATAACTTTGATTGCAGTCCTAAAGTATTTGAAAATGAAAATTTGCCCTAGCGTTTACCGTTGTATCCTTTTAGTCAGCGTGCTCGCATCAAGTATGATCACGTGCATTTCTGTAAAAAATAAAAAGGAAAACAAAGCTTTGAAGGCGCTCGTCGTGGATGGGCGCTCCACCTACCACAAGCATTGGAAAGAGTGGACTCCGGTGCTGTTGAAACAACTGGACGAGTCGGGCCTGTTTATGGTCGATGTGTATACGGCCTCGCCCGAAGGAGAAAGTTTGGAGCAATTCAATCCCGATTTTGCTGCCTACGATGTGGTCGTCTCTACGTACGACGGAGCTATGTGGCCCGATAAGGTAAGGCGGCGCTTTGAAAAATATATAAAAAAAGGTGGTGGTTTTGTGAGTGTACATGCCGCAGACAATTCCTTTCCACAGTGGCCGGAGTACAACGAAATGATCGGCTTGGGAGGCTGGGGCGGCCGCTCCGAGAAAGATGGCCCTTACTTGTATCTGAATGAAGACGGGGAAAGGGTAATAGACGACAGCCCGGGCAAAGGCGGGCATCATGGGCAGCGGCACGAGTTTCTGCTCACCACGCGTAGCCCCGAGCACCCCATCATGCAAGACTTGCCTAGTGCCTGGTTGCATACGGAAGATGAACTGTATGACATGCTGCGCGGCCCGGCACGGAATATAAATATATTGGCCACCGCCTACTCCTCACCCGACCATGGCGGCACCGGTCGTCACGAACCTCTCCTCATGACTTTGCCATACGGCAAAGGCAGAATATTTCACACCACATTGGGGCATACCAAAGAAGCGTTGGCAAGTGTGGGGTTCATGACCACCTTTGTGCGAGGGGCGGAATGGGCCGCTTCCGGCAAGGTCACTTACCCGGTGCCAGACGACTTTCCCACTAAAGAGGCTTCATCTGCCAGGTCTTACTGATAATTACAACCTTTGTCAGATTGGTACGCTCTATGTCTTTAGTTCCTTTTTTTAAAAACCCACAACCACAAAACTTATGACCAAGCATGTAATCCTTTTCGCTGCCGTCTTACTAATTTCCTTTTCTACTTTTGCTCAAAACGGTGAGCATGTAATTCGTGTAAAAGGGCTCGGTAAAACCAAAATATCCCCCGACCAAGTCATTGCCCATATTGCCGTTCAGTCTGTACAGAATGACTATGCTTTTGCCATAAAAAAGCTGAACGACAAGGTGGATTATTTTACCAGGCTGCTGAAGAAAGCTGACTTTGGGACCGACGAGGTGAAAATGAGCAACATCGATTTTGGCAAAAACTACGAATACACACAACAAGGCCGGCAAGAGGCTGGCTATCGTGCCATGCAGAGCCTCACGTTAGAGTTTTCTTATAACAAAGACAGGATTGCCGATCTTCTCGGCGGCTTGTCCAATTCGAAAGAGGATTATGAAATCAACTTCAACTTTACCCTGTCTGATGAATTACAGGAAAAAAGCCGGACGGAAGTAATAGCCCTTGCCGTGACTGATGCCCGCAACAAGGCAGAGACCATTGCCCGGGCAGCAGGCATATCGTTGTCGGCCATTCTCCGCATTAATTATGGCGAAGCCAATTCTCCCTTTGTACCGATGCGCTCAGAAACTTTTATGCGCTCATCTGAAAAGATGGACGACGCAGGCGCTATGAGCAATTTCGAAGCGCGGGAGATAGAGATTTCGGATGAGTTATGGGTGGAGTATCAATTCAACAAGTAGCCAGTGCATCATCCATTGTCACTGCTGAAGCTATATTCTAGCACGTACTAATTTGTGGATTCTAGCTGGTTTCCCGGCAAGAATACCAGACTCATCTTCTCATCTTCAAAATTCACCCAATGCTCTGGCCGTATGCGCGGCAACAGCATTGTGATGCACAGCAGGCACGTCCAAGACTGCTAAGCCTAGTTGCGGGAACGACGGTGACATGCTGTATTGTTTCCTTGAAGGGCCTCTTGACAATTTCCGGGCGCTGTAGGCAGGGTAAAGAAGCCGTGCCAATACCATGTAGTCGCCAATAATCTGACATTAATGTAGAAGTAATTCTACAATGCCCGGATATTGATTTTCAAGATTGCCCCTTACGTCTTTGAGAAAATACGCCCAGTCACAGCCCACTGGGTTTGCAGGTGAAACTGGCATGCCTTTATCTAAACAGGCATAGATGTTTCACACAAAATTCAACAGCTATGAGAATTACAAATCAATGGATGATCGCTGCCTTGTTTGCATCAGCAATCGTAGCCTGTGACGGAGGATATAAAAGGACGGCTGAGCAAACAAGTACTACTGTAGAACGAGAAAATACGCTGGATAGAGAGCGTGTAGGCACGGACGACGGAAGAGATGACGAAAAGTGGGAGGCGCGGGCCGACATATCGCCTGCCAGCGGGAGCGAGCTCACCGGCTCAGTTACATTTACCACCACCGACGACGGTAAAGTAGAATTTGAACTGACGGTACAAAATGGCGAACCAGGCGAGCATGCGGTGCATCTTCATGAAAACGGCGACTGCAGCGCTCCTGACGCAACATCTGCCGGCGGGCATTGGAATCCTACCAACGAACCACATGGAAAGCGCGGTACAGATACTTTTCACAAAGGCGATATTGCCAATATGCTCATCAGTGCAGACGGTACGGGCTATTTGAATATGACGATAGACGGGTGGTCTATTGGCGGCGATGACCAATCGAACATTCTTAATAAAGCGGTGATCATACATGCCAAGGCCGACGACTTCACTTCGCAGCCATCTGGCGCGGCCGGCGACCGCATTGGATGTGGAGTTATCAACAGCATCAAGTAGTACTTACATACTTAAATGAGAACTATAGCAGAGTCACTCCCCGAATCAATTCAAAACTTCTTCATCATCATGGCGGGCTTGTCCCGCGTGGTGGTGAAATTTTTTCGACAACTTTTTCAAAGACCCTTTGAGATCAATGAAATAATTATACAATCGTACCGACTTGGAGTCACCTCGCTGTTTCTGGTCAGCATTACCGGCTTTATCATCGGCTTGGTGATGACGCTGCAATCGAAGCCTACCCTGGCGCAATTTGGCGCAGAGTCGTGGCTGCCATCCATGGTGTCGGTGTCCATTATTCGTGAAATAGGCCCAGTGCTTACGGCACTTATTTGTGCGGGCAAAGTGGGATCGGGCATTGGAGCTGAACTGGGTTCAATGAAGGTGAGCGAACAGATAGACGCCATGACCGTATCGGGGGCCAATGCCTTCAACTATCTGGTAGTGACACGAGTGCTCGCCTGCACCATCATGGTGCCCATACTAGTATTCTACTCCGACGCCATCGCTATGATAGGCTCCTTTGTCGGTGTAAACTTTGGCGATGACATCAGTCTGCGATTGTTTGCCACTCAGGCAATCAATGCTCTGGACTTTCTCGACATTATACCGGCAACCATCAAGACGTTCTTCTTCGGTTTCGCCATCGGCATAGTGGGCTGCTATGAGGGGTACAATGCCAGCAAAGGCACGACAGGTGTAGGCGATGCTGCCAACCGATCAGTAGTCACAGCCTCTATTTTCATTTTTGTGATCGACCTGCTCACCGTACAGATAACGCAGTTTTTTCTATGAAAGAAGATAACTTCAACGGCGATGTCATGATAGAGGCGGTGCATTTGAAAAAGGCATTTTTTGGCACCGAGATATTGAAAGATATCAGCTTTAAGCTGAGAAAAGGTGAAAATCTGGCAGTGCTGGGCAAAAGTGGCGTGGGCAAGTCAGTCACCATCAAATGTGTGGTGAAGCTCATTCGGCACGATTCCGGCACCTTGAAGGTGTTGGGACGCGACGTGGCCGACATCACAGAAGATAACGAACTCAATGCCATGCGGCGCAAAGTTGGTTTTCTGTTCCAGGGTGGTGCCTTATACGATGCTATGACGGTGGAACAGAACATGAGCTTTCCGCTGAAGCGGCAACCAGAGAAACCCTCCAAAAGCGAGATTAACGACCGCATAGAGGAGGCACTGGACAATGTAGACCTGGCGCATACGCGCAAAAAAATGCCTTCAGAGCTGTCGGGTGGCATGAAGAAGCGTATTGCTTTGGCGCGTACGCTCATACTAAGGCCGGAGATCATGCTGTACGACGAACCTACAACAGGACTCGACCCGGCTACATCGAAAGAAATCAGTCACCTGATACTGGAAATGCAGGAAAAACATGATATGTCATCAATCATAATAACCCATGACATGACCTGTGCGAAAATAGCCTCGAACAGAATGAAGGTAATACGCGATGGCGAATTCAAATATGAAGGCACCTACGAAGAACTAGAAAGTACGGAAGACGAATGGCTTCACGACTTTTTTAAATAAACCAATACGGCAATGGAAAAGAAGACAAAGAAGGATATTACCCTGGGCATATTTGTGGTGATCGGACTGCTGATATTTATAGCAGTGCTCTACTACATCGGCAGCCGCGAGCAGCTGTTTGGCAGCCAGGTGAAAGTAGTGGCCACATTCAAAAACATCAGTGGCCTGCAACCTGGCAACAATGTGCACATGTCGGGCATCAAGGTAGGCACCGTCAGCGATGTATCTATCGCTACAGACTCCACCGTGAATATCGTGATGAAGATAGAGCAGAGCGCCAGCCGCTTCATCAAAAGAGACGCAGTAGCCACGGTAGCTTCCGACGGTCTGATGGGCAACAAGATCGTATCGCTTGCAGAAGGCTCTGCCGAGGCAAGGAGTATTGAGAATATGGATACCATCCTCACCAAAGAGCCGGTGAGCATCGACGATATCATCAACACCTTCAATGAAACCTCTGAGCAAGCCCGCGATCTTATTGAAAATCTGGTGACGGTAAGTAGCCGCATCAAAAATTCGGAAGGGCTACTTGGTATGGTCATTTCAGATACCACGCTTGTCACCCGTGTGGAAGGCATTATTGCCTCAGTAGACCGTACCAGTAAGAATGCGGCAGACATAACGGGCAGCATAGAAAAAGCCGCACGAAATCTCAACGAAGGGGATGGCTTACTGGCCAAGCTGATTCACGACGACCGAATGGGCAACAATATGGCACAAGCGATGGACTCCATCATGCGGGCGGGCGAAAATCTGGCCAGCGTGAGCCGCGACCTGAAGACCTTCACCACTAAACTGAGCAATGAGCAAGGCGTGGTGGGCAAATTGGTGAATGACAGCATCATGGGAGAAAACCTGAAAGAAACCATTTATAATGTGCGCAAAGGCACAGAAAATCTCGACCAGGTAGTCAGTACCATCAATGAGAGCTGGCTGCTCAATATTTTCTCCGGCAACAAAAAGAAAAAAAGGCAAGAAGAAGCGCAGCTGGAAGGCCACCCGGCACAAGCACCAGAGCAATAGTATATTCACAATCTATAACTCACCTCAATGACAGACGTCGACAACGCCTATCAGCAATCAAAAGATGACTTACTGAACAAGCTGGATGTAGATCCCGAACAGGGCCTTACAAAAGAGGCAGCCAAGAATAGGCTGGACGAGCACGGCCCCAACAAACTGCGGGAATCGTCCAAGAAAAGTATCTGGAAGATTTTACTTGAGCAGCTCAACAACCCAGTCATTTATCTGCTGGTGGCGGCCGTGGTGCTGTCATTTATTTTTGGGGATATAGAAGAAGCCATTGCCATTATTGTCGTCATCTTGCTGAACACCGCCATTGGTTTTTGGATGGAATACCAGGCTCAGCAGTCTATGAAGGCGCTAAAGAAAATGGACAAGATAAAAGCCAATGTACTGCGTGGTGGCACCGAAACAGAAATCGACGCCACCGAGCTAGTGCCTGGCGACATCATGCTCATAAGCTCCGGAACTGTGGTATCGGCTGATGGCCGCCTGGTGGAAACGGTGGAGCTGAAAACAGACGAATCGGCCCTCACAGGAGAATCGATGCCGGTGTCGAAGCAGGTAGAAGCTATTGATGAAGAAGCCTCCATAGGCGACCGGAAAAATATGCTGTACAAAGGCACGTCGGTAACCAATGGCAGTGGCAAAGCCGTGGTGACCGCCACGGGCATGCAGACGGAAATCGGCAGCATATCTGAAATGGTAGATGATGCCGGCAAAGATGCTGTACCGCTCAATAAAAAATTGCAAAAGCTCACACGTACGCTCATCTATGTGACTCTGGGGCTTGCAGCAGCCTTTTTTGCAGTTGGCTACTTTACAGGCAAGGAGATATATGAGCTGGTACAAACGGCCATTGCCTGGACCATAGCGGCCATTCCCGAAGGGCTGCCCATTGTGGCCAGCATAGCGCTGGCGCGTGGCATGCTGCGCCTGGCCAAAAAGCAGGTGATCGTAAAGAAACTGGCTGCCGTAGAAACGCTGGGCGAGACCACGGTCATATTCACCGACAAAACGGGTACTCTTACGCTCAACCAGCTCAACGTGCGGCGTTTTGCGTTTCCGGAGCAGACACTGAGCGTAGATGTAAAATCGGAAGATGACCTCGATTTGGAGGTGAAGGATGGGGATTCGGAAAAAGAGACAAACAATCTGCAACGGGCCATGGAGATACTGACCCTGTGCAACAATGCTGCGATAGGCGAAGATGAAAAAGGTGATCCTCTGGAAATAGCTTCACTCAAATTTGCCAAAGCACTGAATGGAGATGAATACAGTCAATTACAGGAGCTGGAGCGAAAGAATGAGGCACCATTTACCTCAGAAACCATGATGATGGGCACCGTGCATCAAAAAGATGAGGGGCTGTTTCTAGCTGCCAAAGGTGCTACGGAGAAGTTGCTTCAGAAATGTACCAAAGTATTGAAAGCCGACGAGGAGCAGGACCTGAGCGATGAAGACCGGAAGACGTGGAAGGAGCGAAACGACAAGATGGCCGGCCAGGGCCTGCGCGTACTGGCGCTGGGTTACCGGCAGCTGGAGTCGGTCCCGGAGAAAGAAGATTTTATTGAAGAACTAACCTTGGTAGGTCTGGTGGGCTATTTGGATCCACCACGGAAAGAAGTAAAAGAGGCCATCGAAATATGCCACTCGGCCGGTATAAAAGTAGCTATGGTGACCGGCGACCACCCCGCCACCGCCAAAAACATAGCCGAACAGGTAAATGTGGCAGGGAGCGACGACAACGTGATCACTGGAATGCAGCTCCGCGACGACGAGGCGGAAGATTTTACCAACACGCTCGTATTTTCGCGTGTAGATCCTGGCCAGAAGCTCGATATAATAAAGAGGTACCAGGACGAAGGCGAAATAGTAGCCATGACCGGCGACGGGGTAAACGACGCCCCCGCGCTCAAAAAAGCCGATATCGGTATTGCCATGGGCAAGAAGGGCACCCAGGTAGCACAAGAGGCTGCCGACATGGTGCTCAAAGACGATTCTTTCGACTCCATCGTTGCGGCCATAAAGCAGGGCCGCATCATTTTTGGCAATATTCGCAAGTTTATCGTGTATCAGTTGTCGTATCACCTTGCCGAGATCATCGTGATCGCTTCCGTGAGTTTTTCAGTCTTCCATTTGCCGCTTTTGCCACTGCAGCTCTTGTTTCTCAATTTGCTTTCCGACGTATTTCCAGCCCTGGCTTTGGGCATAGGCCCCGGCAACCCGCACGTGATGGAGCACAGGCCCAATGCCAAAGACAGACCCATCATACCTCGCAAAACTTGGTATAGGATCGGCCTCTATGGCTTCATCATAGCGGCCGGCGTGGCAGGTGCTTATTTTTATGCTTACCTGGCTATGGGGCTCTCACCGGAGAAGTGCAACAACATCGCCTTCTTTAGCCTGGCCCTGGCGCAGTTGCTTCATGTGTTCAACATGCGCAATGCAGAGGAAGCGGTTTTCTCCAATCAGGTGACGCGCAACAAATTCGTCTGGGGAGCGCTGGCGCTGTGCCTGGCGGCTTTGGCAGCAGCCTATATAATACCTGGTATGCGCGACATATTGTCGTTACAAACGCTTACAATGAACGACTGGCTGCTGATCCTGGCTTCAAGCTTTGCACCCTTGGTGATCATACAGGTCATCAAGCTTTTTCATAAGAAGTCAGAAAGTGACTAGCTAAGACACGCCGACAGGAGGATGTCGTATATTTACGACGTTTCACCTTCACACTTTTATATTGACAAAGCACTACAACGCCGCACTGGTATATGTATTTGCGGGCTTCTTGATCAGTACAGGCTTTCCTGTATTTATCTTTCCCAAAGGTGAGTTTGCGCTGCTTGTCAATCGTTTTCACCTGCCCGGGCTCGATCTTTATTTTCAATATATAACCTGGCTGGGTGATGGTGCGGCGTTCATCGCTGCGTTTGCCATATTGCTTTGTCTGCAGTATCACTATGCGCTGGCCATACTTTTCACCATCATGTTTCAGTTGCTGCTGGTCCATTTTTTTGGTCCGCTGCTGCTGAGCGAGGCGCTGAGCCCGGTTGCTTATTTGGAGGGCAGCTACCAACTATACCTCTTGCCTGGCGCCGGGCAACAACTCGTGAGGTTTTTTCACTCCGGCCACAGCGCTGTAGCGTTTTCATTGGCCTTTGTATTCGCTTTTATCGCCCGAAAACACAAGGGAGATTGGGCCGTTCTTTTGTTTTTTCTCGCCTTCTCCGTGGCCTTGTCGCGGATATATTTGATGCAAAGTTTTCTGGTAGAAGTATATGCCGGTGCCGTGGTAGGGGCATTTTCTGCCATGGCCGGTATATGGCTGGCCGACTGGCTTGCGGGTAAAAGCCCAAATTTTTGGAGACGCTCTCTGTGGGAAGTGATTCAGAAGCTTCGGCGCAGCAGCCCCGACCAGGTGCGGTAATGATCTGGAAATGATACACGTGAGTGAGGGTCGTCGTTGAAAATGCCGTATACACATGAGCCCGATCCGCTCATAGCAGCATATAAGGCCCCGTTTTCGTACAGCGTTTTTCGAATATGTGCAATGTCCGGGTGAGCGGCCGACACACCCGCTTCAAAATCGTTCACCAGGTGATGCTTCCAGTTTTCCAGTGGTTCGTTCATCACGATATCACGTATACTGCGCTCCGGCGGGCGTGGCGCTACAGTGGCGTACGCCTCTTTAGTGGAAATGGCCAGGTCAGGATACACAATGAATATGTAGTAACTGGACAAATCGAGTGCGATCGGATCAAGATCATCTCCTTTGCCAGAGGCTATTGCAGGCTCATTATTGATAAAAAAGGCACAGTCGCTACCCAACTCGGCGGCATACATTTTCAGCAGATCATCGGACAGCATCAGGTGAAAATGTCGGCTCAGCAGTCGCAACGTGAACGCTGCATCGGCAGAGCCGCCACCCAAACCTGCACCAATTGGTATATTTTTATACAAATGGATGTGCACTGGTGGTAGTGCAAAATCTTTTTGCAATAAGCGAAAGGCTTTCAGACAAAGGTTATCTTCTGCCTTGCCGGGAATGTTAATACCGCTGGATACAAATCGCGTTTTGTCCGCTTCAATTATCTCCAATGCATCTTGCCAGGCTACCGGATAGAAACAGCTGTCAAGGTTATGAAAACCATCCGGCCGCCTGGCTACCACATGTAGGCCCAGGTTTATCTTGGCATTGGGAAAGACAATCACAGGTTATTCGGTCATTGGTTTTTTTCCTTGGCAAAATCAAGGTGATCCATCAGCTCGAAGGTGATCCCTGAGGTGGAGAAGCCCCCGTCGTGCATCAGGTTTTGCATGGTGACCATGCGGGTAAGGTCACTAAAGAGCGTAACGATATAATCGGCACAGCTTGCTGCATCGGCATTGCCCAGCGGCGACATCTTATCGGCAAAATCGTAGAAGGTGTCAAAACCGGTAACGCCTGTGCCAGCAGTTGTTTTTGTTGGCGACTGCGATATGGTATTGACGCGTACCTTTTTGCTGCGCGCCATACGGTATCCATAGCTTCTGGCGATGGATTCCAGAAGGGCTTTGGCCTGCGCCATGTCGGAGTAGTCGGGGAAGCAGCGCTGTGCTGCGATGTAGGAGAGGCCAAGTATGGAGCCCCACTCGTTCATGCTGTCGAGCTTCTCTGCTACCTGCATCATCTTGTGAAAAGACAGGGCAGATATGTCGAGGGTCTTGAGAAACCAGTCGTAGTTCAGATCACCATAATCTTTGCCCTTGCGCACATTGGGGCTCATTCCTATGGAGTGGAGCACAAAGTCGATCTTGCCTCCGAGTATTTCTTCTGATTTACGAAACAGATTTTCAAGGTCTTCCATGGAGGTGGCATCGGCCGCTATCACCTCGCTTTTGGATTCGCTGGCGAGTTCGTTGATTTTGCCCATGCGCAACGCAATGGGAGCATTGGTGAGTACAAAGCGACCGCCTTGTTTGTAAATCTTTTGCGCAGTGACCCAGGCAATTGACTTTTCATCGAGGGCGCCGAAGATGATGCCCCGTTTTCCTTTTAGCAGATTGTGCGACATTATTAATTGAGTTTATTGAAGATGACAGCAAAAATAGGGATTTAATATGCGAAGCACCAAGTGACTTACATTCTGCCTACGACTACTTCTAAGCCGTCACACATAGATCTCACCCTGCATGTAGGTCACTGCCTGGCCCGCTATCATCACCCGCTCGCCCAGGTACGCACACTGCACATCACCACGGCGCTTTGACAACTGTAAGGCACTCAATGTGCTTTTGCCCAGTCTGTCGGCCCAGTAAGGGATAAGCGTGCAATGGGCCGAACCGGTGACCGGATCTTCATTGATACCCGCCTTTGGGGCAAAAAAACGGCTTACGAAATCTACGTCTCTTCCCGGCGCTGTAGCAATGATGCCAACGGTATTGATTTTGGCCATCTCAGCAAAGTCTGGAGTGAGTGACGCAATGTCTTCTTCACTGTCGTAAATGAGCATATAATCGCGGGCTTTGAATGCCTCAAGCGGGGCCAACTTCATGCTACGCAGCAAGCCTTCGGTAGTGGCTGTAGGTGCCGCCGGTACGGCAGGAAAATCCATTTTTATAAGCTGGTCTTCACGCACTACGGCCAGTTTGCCTCCGGCGTACACAAACTCTATTTCGGCTCGGTCGTATTGTAAATGCTGGAACAGCACATGGGCGGTGGCCAATGTGGCATGGCCACACAGATCGATTTCCAGCTCCGGTGTAAACCAGCGTATTTCAAACCCGGCATTGGTTTTAACAAAAAAAGCCGTTTCAGATAGGTTATTTTCTCCGGCTATGCTGAGCATAAGTGATTCGTCTATCCACCGGTGGAGGGGGCACACAGCGGCAGGGTTGCCACCAAAAACATGGTCGGTAAAAGCATCGACCTGGTAGATCGTCATTTTCATATTCCAAAAGTACTGCGTTTTATGCTCCACATCATTCCTTGAGAGGCATTCAATATTTTATGTGCCCGACAGAATAATTAGTAAAACTTTCGCTAAATATTTCGTTTAAAGACTTATTTGCCACATCAGCGCGTTACCGGAGATTAAAAGGAAAGTATGGGCATCACTTCCGAACTGATAAAAAAGTCTAGAGAATATGTAATCGATTTTATGCAGGAGCATTTTTCAGACGAGATGTGCTATCACAACATCGACCACACCCAAGAGGTAGTACAAGCGGCTGAAGTAATAGGCACAGCCAGTGCACTTAGCGAAAAAGACCTTGAACTGGTCATTGTGGCGGCATGGTTTCACGACACGGGTTATTATAGGGGTTGTACAGATCACGAGGCAGCAAGTGCCGACATCGCGCGCAAATTTCTCACAGAGCTTGGCACTCCGGCATCCGATATTGAGAAGGCAACAAGCTGTATAATGGCCACTCAAATACCACAAAGCCCCGGCAATTTGATGGAAGAAGTACTTTGCGATGCCGACTTATACCACCTGGCTACAACACAATTTTTCGAGAAGACAGAGCTGCTGCGCCTCGAAATGTGCAGCACCGAGAAGGACGCTCATATTGCATCATTATGGACGCGCAAAAGTTGCGAATTCATTGCCGGCCATCGCTACCATACCGAATACGGCCGCAAATATTTGAAGCCCAAGAAAATGCAGAACCTAGAGAAGCTGAAGTCGCATCGTGCGCTGAGGTAGCAAGATGGTTGTTGGCAAGATGATGTTTCCTCAACAGCCAATCCGCATTGGCCCAACAATACAATGGCTGAACACACTATTTTTAAATGTGCTCTATAATCGCTCTCATCCAGAAGAATAATTGCCTTGAAAGCCCGATGGTATTAATCCTCAATTGTTGCTGATGCCAGTCGCCAGCAGAGATTCCACATGTACCTGGCATCAATATTTTTAAGATTTTCCTTCCAATACCAACTTTTGCCAGGTTACCTGGTACAATGTATCATTATCTATACGCAATGACCTTAATGGCGCTTTATGGTAATATTTTTATATCAAATTGGTTTTATCCAACAGGCGGCTATAATTTTGTGCCGCTTCGCGAATCAATGATTACATTTTTTTGTTAGGAAGAATAAAACATTACATCAAAATTTAAGTACATTTTTTTAACGTACGAATCTTAAAGTTCCGTCAAAAATCAACCTGTACAGCTATGATTACAGCATTACAACAGAAAGTTCGAATGGTTGCCCTTACCGTGGTAGGCATTGCCGCCATGTCTTTACAATCTGCATCGGCACAATGCGACTCCGTGAATACTGAGCTTACCAATAAATTCCGATTTCTTGGCGAGTGGCAATCCAACGGCAAGCCCCTGTATCTGGAGGGCAATTCTGATGTGGTCGATCAGTCGCTTATTGAATTTGTGGAGAATACTCTGCCAGAGAGTGTAAGCCTGCCAAAAAATACCGATCGGTATTTTGGCGACGACATTAAGCTCAATACCGAACTGACCAAGGACTCCAAAGTGTTCATCACCTTTGTTCATGAAGGTGCGGACTGGAGAAACTCCCTCGGCTTTTACACCTACGACCTGAACAATCCGCCTGCCACAGTGTACGACATCGACAGCCTGACCATCATTTTCCCCAATGTTACAGAGCCGGGTATTTTGAAGCCTGGCGATAAAGTATATCTGGGTAATTTTCCTGCCAATACAGGCATAGGATATTTCTTGATTGCGAAAGGTTATTCCAAGAATACAATATGCCTCAATTCACACATTGTGTTTTCGGAGAAGCGTTTTAACACCTACTCCGATGAGCAGTATATGCAGCATACCATTATGCTCAACTATCAGCAGGCCGGTATATCCTTGCTCTCATTTGAAGACTTGAAGCGCCCCGACGGAGACAATGACTTCAATGATGCCGTCTTTTTTATTACCACTGATCCGCAAGCCAGCGATACCTCTGATATACCTGTGATAGCTTCTGCTAAAATAAGTGGTGACACCGTACTGTGCAGCCAGGATGATTTAGCTCGAATCACAATAGAAACAGTTGGCAAGGCACCTTTTACGGTGGTATACAACAACGGTACAGAAAATAAGACCATTTCTGGCATACAGCAGCCCACCTACACGTTGGAGACCAGAGAAAAAGGCACCTTCACACTAGTTTCGATGAGCGACAGGGATGGCAAAGGCGTCACCAGCGGCACTGCCACGGTCACCGTTTCCAATCTCAATGCATCTTTTGCTGGGGTTAATCCAGCCTGCACACCAGGCGCGGCGCCGTTGGAGGTCAATCTCTCCGGTGCTTCCCCCTGGACATTGACCTATAATGACGGAGATAAAGACATTACTGTAGAAAATATAGAAACCACACCTTATAGCATAGAAGCACAAACAGGCGTGGAATATTCTTTGGTTTCCGTGCAAAATGCACATTGCGCCATCACACTCGACAATAAAATCACCTTTCCTGTAGCAGATAAACCAACAGCCGCATTTGTAGATCGGGAATCGTGCATTGGCGAGCAGGATATGCTATCACTTTCACTTACAGGTACTGCACCCTGGACGATTCGTTACACAATCGATGGCGTAGAAAAATCATTTGTGGCCAACAGCCAGGAGGCCACCATTCCTATATCACAAGGGGGAGTATACCGGATGCTGGCTGTAGATGATTCTTACTGCTCGGGCAGTGTTTCTGAATCGGAACAAGTAATTTATGAAAAACCAACAGCGGTACTTTCGGGAGAAGCACAGTCTATATGCGGAGAAAATGGAATAGCCAAGCTTCAAATAACCTTCACAGGGTCCGGCCCATACAATCTCACCTACAGCAATGGCTCGCAGGAGCAATCGCTGACTACAGAGCAAATGAACTATGAATTGGAAGTGGCTGAGGCCGGTACATATTCACTTGTTTCTTTGACCAATGACAACTGCACGGGCACTGTAAGCGGCTCGGTAATGATTGATAATAAGGCCGACGAAATGACGGCGGAAATACTCGGCCCAGACAACAGTTGCTTCGGCGAGTCAATCGATCTGCAGCTTACTTACGCACCGGCTGAAGCATCTGTGCAATTGACCACCACAGGTGCTGGCGTACTTACGGAGAAGCAAGACAATAACTTCACGTATGAACCTGCTGAAGATGAAAGCGGTGCCATCCTGTTTGAAGCTGAGTTAACCACGGAATGCGGCACAGCGCGATTTGAAAAGCAAGTTAATATTTCACCCGAGCTGGATGCTGATTTTACGGTAGAACCAGATAAAATAGTGACCAATTCGCAAGCGACATTCAAGCCAGTACTCGAGAGTGCAGATGCTTATTCCTGGGAATTTGGCGATGGCACACGTAGTGATGCCCAACTGACCAATAACAGGTATGAAGAAAGCGGCATATACACTGTCACACTTTCTATAGAAAAGGATGGCTGCAAATCTTCCGGCAGCAAAGAAATAGAGGTCTATCTGGAAAATGTGCTCTATGTTCCTAATGCCTTCAGCCCGTTGGCCTCAAATCCTGAAAGCCAGGTAGTGAAGGTATATGGTGAGAATGTGTCGAACGATGGCTTTAATTTTAAAATTGTGAACCGCTGGGGTAAAGTTATGTATGAAACAAGTAGCTTCGATGAGGCCAACCTGGAAGGATGGAAGGGCATACATAATGGCATCAGTGAAGAAATGGAGCTGAATGTTTTTACTTATGTACTCACCGGAAAGTTCATAGAAGGCGAGTCTTTCGAAAAAACTGGAACTGTGACATTGATTAAGTAATGAGTTTTCGTTCAGCTTTATTGACTATAACCTGTTCTGTTGCAATGCTTTGTGCCAGGAACGAAGGGCGTGCACAAGATCCGGTATTTTCTCAATTTTATAATTCTCCGGTGTATCTAAATCCTGCCCTTGTGGGCGAGGAGGACTTCATGATGTTCAACTTTGCCCATCGGGCCCAGTGGAGAAGTTTACACTTTCCATACACCACCAGCCAAGCCTCCCTAATTGTGCCCTATTATGGCGACAAGCACAGAAAAGAAGACACACACTTAGGTGGTGTGGGTGTTTCCTTCTACGCCGACCAGGCTGGTGAGGGTCGTAACCTGCAATCGTATGGAGGCAATGCATCTTTTGCCTACAATGTAAAATTGAGCAATGACTTCGTGAGCCGCATCTCTTTTGCTATTCAAATGGGCTTTATCCACAAGCGCATCGATAAGGGCGACTTGCAATGGGGCGAGCAGTACAATCCTTTTATTGGTTTCGACAATACCGTAACGCCGGTCGACTTAAGTAAAATTGAAAACACTACCGTACTCGATATTGGCGCAGGTGCATTTTATCGCTATCACGCCCGCGACGATTTCCGGAAAATTAGAAGTGCTTATGCCGGTATAGCCGCCGGACATCTGAATCATCCTGACGAATCTGTGCTGCAGGGCAATACCAACCGGTTGCCTGTGTTGTACAAGTTTCACGGTGGCGTGGTATATGCTTTGGGTGAAAAAACGAGTTTGTCTGCAAACGCCATCACCCTATTGCAAGACCAGGTAAACCAGACGAATATTGGTTCATTCTTATCATACAACATGCCCATCGCTACGTCTGGACAACTCAGCAACTTTATTGCACGCATCGGTGCCTGGTACAGATTGCAAGATTCATTTATAGCGAGCTTTGAGGTACTCACAAACAACATACATGTCGGCTTTAGCTACGACTGGAACGTAACCTCCTTGCGGTACGACAATCGAGGCACCGGCTCTTATGAAATTACCACCTCCTATCGATTCTACCAGCCGGCAGCACCGAAGGTGCGTTATTAAAAAAATAAAAGGACCAGGGTATGAAACACTTAATGCTAATCTTGGGCATGTGCCTGATGAGCTGCTCGCTGTGGGCACAAAAAGTGCAGTGGGCCAGCGAAGTACTTGCGTTTTCCTCTCAGTTTGGCGTACGCCAGTATGCCGCGCATCAAGTGCTTGGTAAGCCCAACGTACTGCCCAACCTGGGGGCAAGTCCTAATGCCTGGTCTCCAAAAAAAAAGAGCAATGAAGAATATATTCAGGTGGGCTTTCCTGAGCCCATGCACATCCAGCAAATTGCAATAGCAGAAACCTACCATCCCGGCAGTATTAGTGAGATATATGCGTACGACCAGCAAGGGCGGGAGCACCTTCTCAATGCATTTGAGCCGAACTTGCTACCGATAGAAGGTCGGCTTTTTCGCTTCTTCTTCGAACTTACCGAGTATGAAGTATCCGCTTTAAAAATTGTACTCCACACCAAAGTGTTGTCCGGGCATTTTGGTATCGATGCCATTGGCATATCAGATAGCAAAGAGCCCATCAATGTAGAGATCAACGTGACGGACGACATTAGCGATGATTACGTTCCACTCATGTTGGAACCAACCGTGAATACTCCCTTTCATGAGCTCAGGCCGCTCATTACTCCAGATGCAAAGACTTTGTATTTCAGCCGGAGAAATCATCCGGGCAATGTCGGAGGCATCAATGATGACGAAGATATATGGCTATCTGAACGCGATACGCTTACAGGTCAGTGGTCTGAGTCGAAGAATATGGGCAGACCGCTCAACAACGATGGTCCAAATTTTATAAGCTCAATTTCGGCCGATGGAGAACGTATGTTGCTCTTGCTTGGCAATGCGTACTATAGCCGCAATCGTATGACGCAGGGTGTGTCGATGAGTAAAAAAAATGACGATGGCACATGGTCGCGCCCTGTGCAACTGAAGATCAAAAACGACTATAACCTGTCTCCCCGGGCCAATTACTTTTTGGCCGATGACCACCAGACCATGATCATGTCAATAGAGCGACGAGATACGCGCGGTGATAGGGACTTGTATGTGAGCTTTTTGAATAAAGATGAAAGTTGGTCGGAACCTGTGAACTTGGGTTCGGTAGTCAATAGTGCCTCGGAAGAAGGATCACCCTTCCTGGCTGAAGATGGCAAGACACTGTTTTTCTCATCAAAGGGTTTTAGTGGCTATGGTGGTTACGACATTTACCTCACCCGAAGGCTTGACGACACCTGGACCAATTGGTCGGAACCGGAAAACCTCGGTGCCAGCTTCAACTCCAGAGAAGATGACATATTTTTCAACTTTACCGACAATGACGAATACGCCTATTTCAGTAGGGGAAATAAGGAAAACACGGACATTTATAAAGTGAAACTTCCCTACTACCAGAAACCTGATATGCTTTCACTTTTGGGCTCTGATATCAATTCGGCAGAAATAATAGTACGTGTGGTAGGCACAGTCTACAATGCCAAAACCAGGGAACCCATCGAGGGAGCGCTGGAATTTTTGAAAGACTATGACGTCAACGACATTGAGCTAGTGGCTTCCGATCTCACCGGATATTCCATAGTACTGGAGGAGGATCATATTTATAAGATAATCGCCAAGTCGGAGGGATTTTATAATACTGAAGACACGGTTGACTTGTCAGGCATCGTGGAAAGTACAGAAGTACGTAAAGATTTGTACCTGGATCCCATCATTAAAAACACCCCGGTGGTACTCAATAATGTGTACTTTGACTTCGATAGCGACGTCATTCGCTCAGAGTCATTTCCGGAGCTGAACAGGATCGTTGAGATGTTGCTGGACAATCCTGACCTCCAGATCACTATTGACGGGCACACGTGCACCATCGGTACCGATGCTTACAATAAAGACTTGAGCTTCCGGAGAGCGCGCTCCATTGCCAACTATCTGAGCAAGAAAGGCGGTGTGATGCAAGAGCGATTGGCATATAATGGCTACGGAGAAGAACGCCCCCTCGCTTCTAACGACAGTGAAGAAGGCCGGGAGATGAACAGAAGGGTAGAGTTTCAACTCAGGGAAAATGAAGGGCAGGTGCAGCGTTAGATGGATTTGTCATATTTTTTTGGCGCGTACAGAAAACCAAAAGCTTCACCCCCCTCTTTCGTGTGTTTTTTATGGTGCACATAGTGCGCATGCATAATTCTTTTCATGTACTTGCTGCGGGCAGAAAATTTGATTTTTATCCTTCTGTGTACGATCACATCGTGAAAAATGAAGTAAAAAGCACCATAGGCAAATATTCCGAAGCCAACGTACTTTAACAAGCTCAAACTCTCCACGCCATATCCCAGCGCGATCAGCGCAATAGAAGGGATACTAAAAACTACTGCGAAAAGGTCGTTTCTCTCCAATGTATGGTGATGCACGGTATGATGCGAGCGATGCCATCGCCACAGAAAGCCATGCATGATGTATTTGTGGCTAAACCAGGCGACGAATTCCATGAAGAAAAATGTGCCGACAACAAGGGAGATCTTCAAAAAAATAATCATGACTCAAATATGCTGTAATTTTTCCTTCACTTCTTCCATCAGCCACATGGGTGTAGAGGTAGCCCCGCAAATGCCCACAGATTCATGCATTCCAAACCAATTTGCATCCAGTTCCTTGCTGTTGGAAATAAAGTAGGTATTAGGATTTTCCTGCTTGCACACATTAAAAAGCACTCGCCCATTAGACGATTTCGTGCCGGACACAAAAATAATCTTATCGTACTTCAGTGCAAATGATCGAAGTTCTTCATCGCGATTAGAAACCTGACGGCAGATGGTATCATTGGCGTCTACTTCTACTCCCCGATCCTTCAGCACGGAAGCTATTTTATGAAATTGGTCCACACTCTTGGTGGTTTGGCTGAATAGCACCAACGACTCGGGCAGCTTGGTATTTTCAATTTCATCGAGGTTTTCAAAAACGGTGGCCGTATTTTGAGTTTGGCCGAGCAAGCCCAGTACTTCGGCATGTCCATGCTTTCCGTATATAAATATTTGCTCCTTCTTGTCAGACGCTTTTCTTATCCTGTTTTGAAGCTTCAGCACCACGGGGCAGGAGGCATCGATAAGTTCGAGTTCGTTTTTCAATGCCAGCTCGTATGTAGATGGGGGTTCACCATGTGCACGAATCAAGACTTTTTCATTTTTTAAAGTTTGCAACACAGCGTGGTCAATGATTCGCAGACCTTTTTCCACGAGCCGGTTCACCTCTTCGTCGTTGTGAACGATATCGCCCAGGCAATACAGATATCCCTGCTCATCGAGTATCTCTTCAGCCATATCAATGGCATAAACCACCCCAAAGCAGAATCCTGAATTTTGATCTATTTCAACCTTTAAATTCAACATGGACACCTAACCTAATGTACAACTGAATGTTTGTGGCCTATAAAACGTTGAGGCGATATCGAAAATAAGACTTAATAAGCAGCAAATACTTCGTCTGATTGGCTATCCGTATGCGCTGCTTCAGCATTGTAGATGCTGAACACAATTTTATCTTATGAAACAACTTGAGGTAGTAAACATAGGCCAGGTATACGCCCAATTTGCTACCTTTTGGCAATCGCGTGATGCCCTCATAGGCCAGATTAAAATCATTTTGAATATCCAGTTCAATTGATTGTTTGTTGGTCTTATCAAAACGCCTAATATCTATATTGGGAAAATAGACCCGCCCTCTATCGTCGTAGTCACTTTTTATATCTCGCAGAAAATTGACCTTTTGAAAGGCAGCGCCCAGATGCCTGGCCGGCGTGTATAACTGCTGGAACAGGCGCTCATTTTGTGCACAAAAAACCTTCAGACACATAAGCCCCACTACTTCTGCCGAGCCGTATATATAGCGTTCGTAGTTTTGTTGATCGTAGATTTGAGGTTTTAGATCCATAGCCATGCTGTGAATAAAGGCCTCAATGTAGTCGAGGGGTATTTGATATGTGTTTACAGCCAACTGAAATGAATGCAGTACTGGGTTAAGGCTTATTCTTTGTTCTATGGCAGCCAGAGTATCAGTGCGAAATTGAGTTAGCAGTTGCTCTTTGTTTTGACCGTGAAATGTGTCAACAATTTCGTCGGCATATCGCACAAAGCCATAGATGGCGTAAATAGGATCATGATAGCGACTGGCCAGGGTTTGTATGCCTAGTGTGAAAGAAGTGCTGTACTCTTGAGTGATAAGCTTGCTGCACAAATGCGCAGTTTTATTAAAAAGTTCTTGTGAGGAATGCTTTTTCATCTATTCATTTATACACGGTGAAAATGTTTTTCAATGACTTTTGATACCACTTTTCCGGAAATCAATGATGGGGGCACTCCAGGGCCTGGTACTGTAAGCTGGCCTGTATAGTACAGGTTTTTCACCTTTTTGCTTTTCAAAGAAGGTTTTAAAATAGCCGTCTGCCGTAAGATGTTGGCAAGACCGTATGCATTGCCTTTAAAAGCGTGATAGTCACTAATAAAATCCCTGTGTGCGTAGCTTTTTTTCACAACGATATGCTTTTGCAAATCGTGGCCAGTAATTTTTTCAATTCGCCGCATCACTATCTCAAAATATTTCTCGCGTGTTGCATCATCGTCTTTCAGGTCTGGCGCTACGGGTATCAATATCACCATGGTTTCGCCATCAGGCGGGCCAACCTCCGGATCAGTTTTACTCGGCATATTCACATAAAATAATGGGCTTGATGGCCACGAGGGACGCTGATATATTTCTTCCGAATGGATATGGAAATCCGCATCGAAAAATAAGGTGTGGTGTTCCAGAGTAGGTATTTTACAGTCGAAGCCCAAATAGAACAAAAGGGATGATGGGGCTAAGGTACGTTTTTGCCAGTATTGGTCGGTATAGCTTCTAAGAGATTGAGGAAGTAAGCGGGTTTCCACATGGTGATAATCCGCACCAGCCACTACCACGTCTACATCAAATGTTTGATTTGATCCGTGCGCAGCCTTGATATTTCCCTTATCAAATGTAAAGGATTCGATTTCACAATTTGTGATCAAATTTACCCCCTGATCGCGTGCTAATTGAACCATACCTTCTACTACTTTATACATGCCACCTAGCGGATACCACGTACCAAGTTTAATATCGGCATAATTCATAAGACTGTAAAGCGCAGGAGTATTTTTGGCAATAGCCCCAAGAAAGAGTATGGGAAACTCAATGAGCTGTATGAGGTGAGGATGCGAAAGATACTTTCTGACATGATTGTGAAATGACTGAAAAACATCCAATCGAAGCATGTCGAGTGCAAGGCGCGGGCTTAGAAATTCCGTCAGTGACAAGCCCGGTTTATGTACCAGGTCTTGAATACCAACTTTGTATTTGTATTCTGCTTGTGAAAGAAACTTTTGTAATCTTTCACTACTTCCAGGTTCGAGTTCTTCGAATAATTGAAGCAATGCAGCGTAATCGGCCGGAATGTTCATGACATCGTCAGGCCCGAAAACCACAGAATACGATGGGTCTAAGCGTATTAATTCATAATAATCCGCAGAGCTTTTGCCAAAGTCTGCGAAGTACGCGTCAAACACATCAGGCATCCAGTACCAGCTAGGACCCATGTCGAACACATAGTCCCCTATGGTCATCTGACGGGCCCTGCCGCCAAACGAGTCATTTTTTTCTACAAGAGTAACTTGGTAGCCAAAACTGGCGAGATATGTAGCCGCTGAAAGCCCGGCAAAGCCTGAGCCTATCACCAGTACTTTCATTATAATCTATTCATTATGCTTTAGTGGCGTAGTTCTTCAGCATCGCCTTCAATTCTTTGCGTGCGATGTGTATGCGATTTTTCACGGTGCCTATAGGTATGTTCAGCTTGTCGGCAATCTCATAATACTTAAACCCGCGAAAATGCATCATAAATGGCACTTTATAAGTATCATCCAATTTCTCAATGGCTTCATTAATATCGCGCATGGCGAACTTGCCATAAGCCATATTTTCAATGGTATGGCTTGATGAGTTCAGATAGTGCAGGTTGTCGGTCGTGTCAATAAAGGTATTCTTTCTCACCATACGCTGATAGTTGGTAATGAAAGTGTTCTTCATGATGGTGTAAAGCCAAGCCTTCAGGTTGGTGCCGTCGGTAAACTTATCCCGATTTGAAAAAGCCTTTAAAACGGTTTCCTGGAGAAGGTCGTTGGCATCTTCCATGTCCTTTGTAAGGCGAAGCGCAAACGGCTTTAACGAACCGGTGAGTTTGTTAATAGTGTAGCTAAATTCCAATGCTGTCATGGTGGTAAATTTTTGTTTAAACAATGATACGAATAATTAAACAAACCTGGCCATTAATGTTTAACTTTTTTTTGTTTAAGCTAAACAAATTTTTTCTGCGCTTATCACAGACTTAAAATAATCCAACTGACATATTGAAAATTTGAACTTAGAGAGCAAAGGCCCCTATATTGTCCTAGAGAAGAATTCTAAAAAAACCTGGCAGTAAGACGGGATAAACCGCCGGTAAATGTGTTTAAGGATGGTGTACGCTGATTAAACATTAAGGTTTCGACTAAAGCCGAGAAATAAAAAAATTGAAAAGCACAAGTTACCTTACAAAGCTAGTAAGCGCCTGTGCTTTCCTGTTTTGCCTGTATTTCATCTGTCTTTATGTCCACAAATTCTATCAAGTCCTCGAGCTTGGAAAGAATAATTACATTGTGCGGACAATCCATGTCTTGCCCAACCACTTGCTGTCCCGACAATAGTATGATTGAATCAGGAAATGTACTAGACAGCGTGTAGATGTACTCTTGAGCATCAACACGCGAAGGAACGGTGGTGAATACTGACAAAATAAACTCAGGGCTGTGCAGGTCGTAGATAGACTGCAAGTCACCGTGAGGCACATTGGCTCCCAGATAAATAACCTTGTTATTTCTGGATTTCACGATATAGGATGAAAATAGCAGTGAGATCTCATGCGACTCACCTTCTGGCAGGAAAAGCAAATATTTATGGTTATGATTGGTATTAGAAACCGTCTGACCATCTATGGCCACTATAATTTTTTGGCGGATCAAATTGGACATAAAATGCTCCTGCGCGGGTGAGATAGACCCTGTCTGCCATAATATACCGATACGCCTGAAAAAAGGATTGATGATTTTCATCATCGTGCGCTCAAAGCCTATTTGCAAAATATTGGTTGATAATATTCTCTCGAAGCGATCTTCATCCAAGTCGAGCATAGATATGGTCAACGCCTGTACCTGCTCAGGATAACTCAGCTTGCTTTCCATAAGCCGCTGTACCTTATCTTGCATGTCGCTCACCGCCATTTGGCTGATTTGCGAAATTTTGTATCCGTTATCTTTCAAAAGAGAAACATTCAACACAAGCCGAAGGTCTTCATCGTTGTAATACCTTATGTTCGTACCGGTTCTTTTTGGCTTGATGAAGTTGTAGCGTTGCTCCCAAATGCGTAAAGTGTGGGCCTTTATACCAGAAAGCTGTTCAAGATCTTTGATAGAATAGTATGACACCGTTGTAAATTTTAACCTCTAATAAACCAACCTGAATATGCTGCTAAAATCGCTCAGCGCGCATATCTGTAACTGTCACATTAACACGGCCTTAAGAATTTTTGTTCAAAGAAATGAATAAAATGTTACACAAACCATGAATAGTCGATATAAATCCCTGAGAATATTGCAAAAAGCAAACATCACTGCGCAATGATACTCTACAACATTACTTTCAACATAGACGCCGGCAGCGCCAGTGAATGGCTGCTTTGGATGAAGACGGAATATATTCCCGCGGCTTTGGCTGGCGGTTATTTTACCCAATGGAAAATGTACAGGCTATTATCAGAGCAAGCAACTGACGACCCTACTTTTGCCCTGCAGTTCCAGTCTGACAATCTTGAGCAGATAGAGCGCTTTCTTGCCAATGAGGCGGCTCAACTCTCTGCCATGATCAATGAAAAATTTCGCAATCGACATGTAGCCTTTATGACGCTGCTGGAAGAAGTAGCGATTTAAAAGTCGTTCAGTTGGTGTGCATTGAGGCTGCAGTTGATCCACTCCGAATCAAATTTTGCCCCGACCTTTTTGTAATATTGAATGGCCGGCTCATTCCAATCCAGCACTTGCCAGTGCATCTTTCCGCACTGCTGATCGCGTGCTACCCTGGCCACAGCACTAAATAGCGCATTACCTATACCGTGCCGCCTGAAGCCGTCGGCAATTACAATGTCGTCCAGGTACAGCGACTTGCCCTTCCAGGTGGAATAGCTAAAGAAGTACACGGCCATGCCCACTATTTTGCCTTCGAGTTCCGCTACAAAGGCATGAAAAAATGGTCTGTCACCAAAGCCTTCATTGGCCATGCGATCCACACTATTCGTGACTTCTTCCGGGGCTTTTTCGAAAGCGGCAAGTTCCTGTACCAACGTGAGTATCTGAGGCAGGTCTTCTTTGGTGCCGGGCCGTATGGTTGCATTCACAGTCTTCATTTATTCTATAGTGTCAAATCCTGTGTAGGGCACCAACGCCTTGGGTATTTTAATAGAATCTAATGTTTGATTATTTTCTAAAAGGGCTGCCACAATGCGCGGCAGTGCCAGTGCGCTGCCATTCAACGTGTGCAGCAGGCTGGGTTTCTTTGCAGCATCTTTATACCGGAGCTTTAGCCGGTTGGATTGGTAGGTTTCAAAATTGCTAATGGAGCTCACCTCCAGCCATTTCTTCTGGGCACCCGCGTACACCTCCAGGTCGAAGGTCATGGCTGACGTAAAGCCCATGTCACCTCCACAGAGAAGCAACCGGCGATAAGGCAGCTCCAGTTTTTCGAGCAATCCTTCCACATAAATGCACATTTCTTCCAGTGCGTCATATGAGTGGGCGGCAGTCGTAATTTGCACAATTTCCACTTTATCAAATTGATGCAGTCGATTAAGGCCACGCACGTGTGCGCCCCACGAGCCGGCCTCGCGCCTGAAGCATGGGGTGTAGCCCACGTTTTTGATGGGCAGGTCCTTTTCTTCCAGTATTACATTTCTGTACAAGTTGGTGATGGGTACTTCGGCAGTAGGTATCAAATAAAACTTCTCTGCCGTCACCTCGTACATCTGGCCTTCTTTGTCCGGCAGTTGCCCGGTAGCATATCCCGATTCCGCGTTGATCATGATGGGCGGTTGTATCTCCAGGTACCCGGCTTTATCTGCTTCATTCAGAAAAAAATTGATGAGTGCCCGCTGCAGCTTGGCCCCCTTGCCTTTGTATACAGGGAAGCCAGCGCCCGTCAGCTTAGTACCGAGCTCAAAATCAATGATGTTGTATCGCTCAATCAAATCCCAGTGTGGGCGGGCCTCGTCGATCAAGTCTGGCATGTGCCCTCCCACCAGCACCACCGTATTGTCGTCGGCACCGGCACCGTCAGGTACATTTGCATGTGCCGCATTGGGTACATTATACAGTGCTTCTGTGAGTTTTTCGTCTACATTATTCTGTGCCTCCTGCAGTTCCCGAATGCTGGTTTTCAGCTCAGCCGTTTGCTTTTTGGCAGCCTCCGCCTCTTCGCGCTTGCCGCTCTGCATGAGTCCGCCTATCTGCTTCGACAGTGTGTTTGACTGGTTCAGAAGCTCATCTAGGCGGGTTTGTATGTCTTTGCGTTTTTGATCGAGATCGATGAGATGCTGCATTTTTGCCGGCGCATCACTAACACGTTTCTTACGCAAGCCTTCTTCAATTTGCAGCCAATTTTCCTTTATGTCTTGAATCCGAAGCATATTCGATGTGATGAGTAGATATTGGAAACGAATAAATAGAATGGCAAAACTACGAGATTTGCCCTCAGATTGAAAAACAGAATTGACGATAGAATACCAGCACAGGTTAATAGCAATTTTGAGATGCATAGCTTGCTAAATCCAAATGACCGCGTTAATATTGCAGTCACAAAAACTTCTTAGGTTTTTTGTCGTTTAGATGTTGTCCCAGATATCTGAACTCCGATTCAATCTTTTTTTCCAAATAAGTAATCAATCATTTTATTCTACTTCCCGATCAGCCATTGCGATTAGGAGATCTTTCCCCATAGTATTTCAATATGTACACCATTCAAGATTTAAATGTCAGGCTTCTTTCAGAGTTGAAAGATATAGCGGAGGAATTGAAGTTAGACAATTACAAAAAGCTTCCTAAAAAAGAACTTATCTACAAGATCCTCGACTTTCAGGCATCCAACCCTGAGGCTACTCAAAAGAAAGCAACCCCCGAAGGCAATGATGCCAAGGCGGCCCCTACAGACAACGGCGCCGAAAAGAAGGAAGAGAAGAAGCGGTTTATTCCCAAGCGCGAAAACGTGAAGAAAAAGCCCGATAATAAAGAGGCTACGGAAAGCCCGAAAAAAAGCTCAGACGATGTACTCGAGTCTTTTGACCTGGATTTAGACTCCGGTGAAGAGGATAAGAGCGAGAAAACAAAAAACACTGGTAAAGATCAAGATCAATCTGCTGCTGCTCCCGACCGCAAGATAAACGACAACAAACGCGAGAATAAAGAACAACGGCGCGACAACCGTGAAGAAAAGCCTCGGGAAGAGCGCCCGCCACGGGAGGAAAAAAAGCCTAAACGGCTTACCCTGAAAGAATTTGACGGTGCCATCATCAATGAAGGTGTGCTGGAAATAATGCAAGACGGCTATGGTTTCTTGCGCAGCTCCGATTATAACTACCTCGCCAGCCCCGACGACATCTACGTGTCGCCCTCACAAATCAAGCTTTTCGGACTAAAAACCGGCGACACCGTACGCGGGCAGATTCGACCCCCGAAAGAAGGTGAAAAATATTTCGCACTGCTGCGCGTAGAAACGGTGAACGGTAAAACCACCGATGAAATACGCGACCGGGTGCCGTTTGAGTATCTCACGCCTCTGTTCCCTCAAGAAAAATTGAACCTGTCGGCTAGCCCGTCCAACTATTCTACGCGTATTCTCGACCTTTTCGCACCCATTGGCAAAGGCCAGAGGGGCATGATCGTGGCCCAGCCAAAAACAGGAAAAACAGTACTGCTTCAAAATATCGCCAACTCCATAGCAGAAAACCATCCGGAAGTGTACCTGATGATCCTGCTGATCGACGAGCGGCCTGAAGAAGTAACCGACATGGCCCGGAGCGTAAAAGCAGAGGTGATTTCATCCACATTCGACGAGCAGGCAGAACGCCATGTAAAGGTGGCCGGCATAGTGCTGGAGAAAGCCAAGCGCATGGTAGAATGCGGGCACGACGTGGTGATATTGCTCGACTCCATCACGCGGCTTGCACGTGCGCACAACACCGTGGTGCCTTCCTCAGGTAAGATATTATCGGGTGGTGTAGATGCCAACGCGCTGCACAAGCCCAAGCGATTTTTCGGCGCTGCCAGAAATGTAGAAAATGGAGGTTCACTCACCATCATTGCCACGGCACTGATCGAAACAGGATCAAAAATGGATGAGGTAATCTTCGAAGAATTTAAAGGCACGGGCAATATGGAGCTACAGCTCGACCGCAAGCTGTCCAACAAGCGTGTGTACCCTGCCATCGACGTGCCTGCATCCGGCACACGGCGTGAAGAACTGCTCATGGATCCCGAAACGCTGCAGCGTGTGTGGATTCTGCGCAAGTTCATGGCAGACATGACCTCCATGGAAGCCATGGAATTTTTACTGGAAAAAATGAAGGGCACGCGCAACAACGACGAATTCCTGATATCGATGAACGGGTAAAGTTCACCATACACGATAGAAATTAAAACAACCCTGGCCCGCAAAGGTCGGGGTTGTTTTATTTCAGCGCCATAATAATCATCGCGCGAAACCTGATTGGAAAAGTGTGTTTTACTATATTCAAATCACTATACCGAGCTCGATCATGAAAAAATATACAAATCTTTATTTGGGATTATTCGCATTGGTTGCCGTGGTGTTTGGCTGTCGCTCTGTGCGAGTTAGCACTGATTACGATCAATCAGTTAACTTTTCTGAGTACGAAACCTTCCAATTTGTGGCAGTAGAACAAGACCTGTTGGATGGTGTGAACCTCACACAGGAGCAGATAGATTTTATAAAAAATCAAATCTACCAGGCGCTCACCGCAAAGGGATTGAACCAGGCGCCAAATGCAGATCTTGCTATTAACATTGGCGTGCGGGTAGAAGAAAAAACACAAAAGCGTGAACAGGACATCCGGCAGGATTTCCGCTACATGGGCCAGCGACGATATAGCTGGTCGGCTTCCGACAGCATTACTATCGGTACTTACCGCGAAGGCTCTCTGGCTGTAGATATGGTGGACAGGCAAATGAATACAATGATATGGCAGGGAATAGCCAAAGATGTGTTGGGCAAGCTGCCACAATTTGAAGATAAAGTGCAAGTAGCGGTGGAAGAACTTTTTGCCAATTTTCCGCCGGATGGCGCTTCGCGATGATCAATTTTTACTGACCACATCGTGCTGTTCGATTTCTCAGAAAATAAATGCCGCTGAAGATGCTCTGTGCAGCATCCCGGGTGCTATTGCACCACATTCCATTGCGTTTCATTTGCTCACTATTTAACTTGGACTGCTGGACCTTGCGGCGACATTTAACCCAATGCAGCGTATGGAAAAATTGGCTTTTTTGGCTTTAATTCCACTTTTACTTTTTACGAATGCAAAGCAATCATTTTGTGCCGGCGATACCATTCGCAGTATTTTAGACAATAAGTCGGTACTGGTCTATACCAAAAACGGCAAGGGCTATGTGCACGAGAACATTCCCTACAGCGTGCGTGCCATAGAGGATCTGGGCACGGCGTATGGCTTCCGCGTCACCTCCAGCGACGATCCTTCTGTATTTACAGTGGAAACTTTGGCCGCCTTCGATCTTATCATTTTTTCAAACTCTAACAATGAAGCATTCGACACCCAGGCGCAACGCGATGTTTTTCAAAATTACATACGCAGTGGCGGGGCCTTTGTGGCCATCCATTCGGCATGCGCCTCAGAGCGAGACTGGCCTTGGTTTTGGCAGAATGTTGGCGGCAAGTTTGTGCGCCACGCACCATTTCAAACCTTCGATATCAAGGTGCTCGACCCTTTTCATCCGTCGACAGATTTTTTGCCTCCGGTATGGTCGAGAGAAGACGAATGCTACTATGTGCGCAATATAAACCCCGATATACACGTGCTGCTGGTGGCCGATCTCACCACCGTGGAAGACGACCAGAAAAATGAATATCCTGCAGACACATTCGGAGAAGTATTTCCCCTGGCCTGGTATCATACCTTTGATGGCGGTCGCCAATGGTTTACTGCACTGGGGCATAGCCCGGAGCATTATTCCGATCCTGTTTTTATACAACATATCCTCGGCGGCATCATCTGGGCCATCGGCAATGAAAAATGAATCGTTAAATTTTTATCAACACCCGATATGATAACACGAAGAAGCTATTTGAAAAAAACCATGGCAGGTACACTGGGCGCATTGGTACTTCCCACGATTGTGCCAGCCTCTGTTTTTGGCAAAAGTGCACCGAGCAACAAGATCAATATTGGTCAGATTGGCTTTGGTCGCATCGCCATGTCGCACGACCTTCCCGAGACTATGAAAAACGATATAGCCCGGGTAGTAGCAGTAAGCGACGTAGATGCCAAACGCGCGGAAGACGGCATGCGCTACATCGATAAATTTTACGCGGCACAAGCGGGAACACCCAATTATATCAATGCAAAAACATATAGTGACTATCGCGAAATGCTTGCCGACAAAGATATTGATGCGGTCATCATCAGTACTCCCGATCACTGGCATGCACAGCCGGCCATAGAGGCAGCACTTGCGGGCAAAGATGTGTACCTGCAAAAGCCGGCATCGCTCAGCATTGCCGAGGGGCGCACTATGAGCAACATTGTGCATCGCACAGGCATCATCTTTCAGATCGGCAGTCAGCAGCGATCGCTCGATCCATGGCCTCAATTTCACCGTGCTTGCGAGCTGGTGCGCAATGGTCGCATTGGCGAAGTACACACGGTATATATTGGCCTGCCTGGCGACCCCGCCGGCGAAGCCCAACCAGAGATGGCTATCCCCACCAATCTGGACTACGACATGTGGCTGGGCTCCACCCCCTGGGCCTACTACACCGAAAAGCGCGTACACCCACAGCATGACTACAGCCGGCCGGGTTGGCTGAGATGCGAACAATTTGGCGCTGGCATGATCACCGGCTGGGGTGCCCACCACATCGATACTGCGCACTGGGGCATGGGCACGGAATATACCGGGCCGGTAGAGGTAGAGGCAGAAGCGCAGTTTCCGCAGCAAGGCCTGTGGAATGTGCACGGCGACTTTCAGGTGAAGGCAAAATATGCCAACGGCGTCACGATGCACATATCGGGTGGCTACCCGAACGGCGTGAAGTTCGAAGGCACGGATGGGTGGATCTTTGTGACACGCGGCAAGCCTGTGACCAGCAGCGATCCGGTGGCTGACAACACCGGCCAGAAATCTATCGACGCCAGCGATCCTGCAATATTAGACTCAGTCATTGGCACGCATGAAGTTCAACTGTACCGCAGCCCCGAGCAGCACAAGAACTGGCTGGAGAGCATCATCACACGCGAGCAGCCAGTGGCCCCTGCGGAAATTGCCCATCGCTCCTGCAGTGCCTGCCTGGTGAGCCATATTGCCATGAAACTGCCGCGCAAGCTATACTGGGACCCCGTCAATGAGCGGTTTAAAAATGATGATGAAGCCAATGCAATGCTTTCCCGACCTCAGCGCTTCCCTTATGGCACTTATCATATCCCGGGCCTATTATAGTTTGATGCAAAGATGCCGCTGTGGCAGAGTAAACGCCTGCAGCGGCCGTATTAGGAGAAAATCTTACGCGTAAGCCGCATTATTGGTGCAAAACTTTATTTTTACGTTCTTCAAAAAATATAACCCGATGAAACTATTCACTCAACCATCATTACTGCTAGTACTAATAAGCTTCGCCACACTCATGAGTTGCGGAGGAGACGACCCGGAATCTGAGCGCGACCGTGTACAAAATCTGCTGATGAAAGACGGCGGCTGGACGGCCGTGAGCGTCAATGTGCCACCCAACACTGCCACCGATGCCAGCGAATGGACGGATGGTGAGGCATTTAAAGTAACCTTTTCCGCTTCGCAGATGACCACCACCAATCATCCTACCGGAGCTGCAAAGGTGTGGCCAAGTACGACTTACACCATCAATGATGGTGGTACAGAAATATCCCGCGGCGACGGCGTCACGATGACCATAGTGAACCTCACCGAATCTGCCTTTTCTGTCACATTTAACCTACCCGATGTGGAAATTGGTGATGGCAGAGTGTCGGCACTGGGCGGAGACTATACATTCAATATGCAGTAACAGCATTTTTAGTATTTCATAGAAAAGCCCTCTCAGCGAGGGCTTTTTTGTGGCGTGTTGTCAACGAGCTTTTTGTCGAAGCTTATGCCCCAGCGGCATCGTCAGTGTTGCTTCTTTTCAAATGTATAAGCCTCCATCATTTTATGGTAAATGCTCGTGTTCTCCATGATGCCTCCAAAGCGAATGGCTTGAGGACCAAAAGCAAATACAGGAACCATAACGCCGGTATGGCTGCCCGTGGTAAACTTGCCTTCTACTTTACCTGTGCTTATATCTCCACCATTTAGGGTAAAGCCTCCGGTTTCGTGATCAGCCGTGATGATCACCAGTGTTTCACCGTCTTCGGCAGCAAATCGTAACGCCTCACCTATGGCCCGATCAAAATCAAGCATTTCCTGCACAATGTAGCTGGTGTTGTTGTCATGGCCACCCCAATCTATTTGCGAACCTTCTACCATTAGGAAAAAGCCATCTTTGTCTTTGCTCAGTATATCGAGCGCTTTGCTGGTGGCTGTAGTTAGAAAACTACCCCGTCCGGCAGACATGGGCGGCAGGTGCATTTCCGCTACCAAAGCGGCTAATTTGTCGGTGTTTACATCAGCCAGACCTGCGGTGTCTTCCAGCACTGTATAGCCTTTGGTTTCCAGGTGATCAAGAATAGACTTGCCATTCACTTCCGACTCAAAATCTTTTTTGCCGCCGCCGATAAATACATCGATGTCGGTATTAAGAAAATCTGCGGCTATTTCTTCGTACATGTTTCTGCTGGGCTGGTGGGCAATGAAGCTGGCCGGTGTGGCGTGGGTGATGCGGCAAGTAGCCACCAAGCCTGTGGCAAGGCCTTTCTCTTCGGCCACTTCGAGAATCGTCTTCAGCGGTCTCTTTAGGCTGTCCACCCCAATGGCACCGTTATATGTTTTTTTTCCGGCAGAGAAGGCTGTAGCACCCGCCGCTGAGTCGGTGATGTATTTGTCAGAAGAATACGTTTTGGAGAAACCGGCCACCGGGCAATTCTGCAAAAAAAGCTGTCCCCGGTTGGCAGTGAGTCCTGCATAAACCTGAGCCGTACCCATGCCATCGCCTATCATCAATATGATGTTTTTTACACGCTGTTCTTTGTCGATGGCGGGAGAGATGATCTGGCCTACTTCATAGCGCTCACCTCCGCTGTATATGGCGAATGTGCTGTCTGTGTCATCGGTATGCTGGCCAAGGCAGACGGACAAAGAAGTCAATAATAAAAGGGAGGAAAAACTAAATTTAAACGTACTCATATACTTTTCGATTTTCATTTTTAACACTGACGGCTGCGCGCCAAATCTAACAGTAAAAAGTACCAGAATATTGGCATTGAGGTAAAATTGACAATAAGTTTTTGTTTCGCCTGGATGAATATCAGTGATATATTGTCTATGTGGGTTGAGATAAAAAAGTCGAAGCGGATGGCTTTAAGAAAATGAACGAAAGAGTGACATCCTGTATCTGGCAGGACTAGACTGAGCCGGTCGTGCGGGGGTAAAAAGGTTTGTCAACCACCACGCATTATCTTTTGCCTACCAATCATATTTTGTTAGATTCGAAGCTTTGGGCGCGGCATCCGCCGCACATAATCGCAACCATTATGCAAATACCGACGAGACGAGCTTTTGTGCGTCAATCACTCCTTATGGCCGGTGCTGGCCTTTTCGGTTATCGCGCCACAGCCTCTACTATTTTCTCTGTCAACCATAAAACACAAACCAACATGCTGCAACACAATGTATATTTTTGGCTCAAAGACGGCGTAAACCAGCAAGACCGGGAGCGCTTTGAGCAGGGACTCACCACCTTGGTAGAGTCAATATCTGAAGTGCAAAATGCACAAATCGGCCGACCGGCAGCTACTGAGGCACGCGGAGTAGTCGATTCTTCATTCCACTATTCCCTATTCGTTTGGTTTGCCAGCATCGAAGATCACGATGTGTATCAGACGCACGCGGCGCACAATGAATTTATAGAAAAATACGCTGCCCTCTGGGATAGCGTAAAAGTGTATGACTCAGACCTGTTTGCCTGACACATCTTTAAATGAAGCCAAGTCACCCGACACGATTTTGCACACTGCCAACGCTATTGTTGTTGCTGCTTTGTGACTTCGGTATTGCGCAACCGGCGGAGGAGAATATGCACTGGCAGCAAATACACTTTTTGCTTACCGACAACGGATGCAGCCCGGACTCGGCCAATTGCGCCTACTATCGCGTGCGCTATCCTTATTTTCCGGCACACTCGCCTGCGGCTACCCGTATGAATGGCCAAATCGAAACTGATCTGTTAAGGCGGTTTGTCAGCGAGGAAGACACTACCGGGCATCCTTCACTAAAGCAGATGGCATCGGAGTATATGTCGGAATTCAGCCAGGTATCTGCAGAGTATAATGGTAAAATGTATCCGTGGTATTACGACCTGCAGGCATCCGTGCTGTGGCAAAGTGCACCATGGCTCACTTTGCAGTATCAATTGGAAACCTACTCAGGCGGCGCACATCCGCTCATGTCGGTGGAGTTGGCCTTATTTTACAATGGCAATCCTTTGCTGTTAGACAACCTGGTGAATGATCGGGAGCGTTTAACTGCGGTGGCCGAGGAGTATTTTCGCGCTGATCGCGGACTCGCTGCTACAGATGATCTGGAAGATGCTGGTTATTTTTTTGAAAACGGCAAATTTCGCCTCACAGATAATGTTGGCGCCACCAAAGAAGGCCTTCTGTTTCTGTACAACCCCTACGAAATAGCATCCTACGCCGAGGGTATCATCGAAGTCACCGTACCCTGGGGCAAGGTGCATCATCTACTTCATCAACAATATGTGCCCGCAGTGATTGATCGAAGATGAGCATGTAGTTTAGAATTCCACACATACTCGGCTGGCCGGCTATCAAAAAGTATTCACCCGTTTTGGTGCTGCCTGCCAGGTATAGTAGCCTCTTTGAGTATAAGTTTTTAAAAAAAAACTATTGAGCGATCTTCGGCATATCGCCATAGTGCATGTGGAAGAGGCGCTGAATGTACTTGCCCAATATGTCGAATTCAAGATTGACCCGGCTACCTTCCTGCAGGGTTTTAAAGTTGGTGACTTCGTACGTGTGGGGAATGATGGTGACGCGAAAACTGCCTTTTTCGCAGTTGAAAGCCGTGAGGCTTACGCCATCGATGCAGATGGAGCCCTTCTCCACCAGAAAGTTGCCGGTGGCGGCATAGTCGTATTCGAAGTCGAACAGCCAGCTGCCATCTACTTCTTGTATGCGTGTGCAGATGCCCGTTTGGTCTACATGGCCCTGCACTATATGACCATCGAAGCGGTAGTGGGTGCTCATGGCGCGCTCCAGGTTCACAATATCTCCTTCCTCCAAAGTGCCCAGATTGGTCTTTTGCAATGTCTCATGCACGGCCGTCACCCGGAAATGATCGCCGGCAAGCTCGGTCACCGTTAGGCATACGCCATTGTGCGATACACTCTGATTCACCTGCAGATCGGAGGCAAACGATGCCTGCACGGTGAAGGTCTTGTTGCTGCCCTCTCCCGTTATGGTTTTGATTTTTCCGGTTGCTTCTACTATTCCCGTAAACATGTTATTGAATTTTTACAATTGAATACTTGTCCCTGATGGGGTATTTAAACACAAATTTCAGGCTGGTGTACAAGATCTCACCCATGTTGGCGCAGCGAAGAAATTCTTCATCGTTGTAGAGCTTGGCCAGTTCGCCTTTCAGACTCACCACGTTGTCGGTCGGGGCAATGTCATCGTGGCTCATGGCCTTTACAAGATTTTTGATGGCCGGGCCCGATATCCGTGAGCGCAGACGGTTGGCAATGAGCGAGCGCTCCTCTTTTTGGTACTGCATTTCCAGGGTCGGATCCATGCGCTTGATGCCCAACTGTATCAGGGGGTTGTTTTGTTTGAAATATTGAGGCATGTAAATCGCCCGCTTGCCCTCATACGATTGCTGGTCGAAGTCGATGGAGCGAATTCGGTAATGGATCTCATCGAAGTCGGGGATCATTTCTACCACAAAATTGCTCGAATGCATATCGCCCAGCAAGCGCACCAGGCAGCGTTCATTAAATTTCACAAACTCCTTGGCCAGCCGCATTGGGTTCAGCGAGCTGTCTTTCAGATGATTCTTGATGAAGTCATCGCCGGGAATGCCCTGTATGTGCTCTTCGACCACGGTTTCGCCACATACCAGATAGTTGATCTTGTTGGGTGAAATAAGGTGCTCAAGCTCCAGACCGTATATGCGCGAGGCATCGGCCACCTTCACGTAAAAGTAATCGAACAGGTCGTTGATTTTGTTGACGATGCGCACCCGAAAAGGCCGCGTATTGCCATAGGTGCAGAGGTCGATGCGATCGATGTACAAATGGTCGATCACCGACACGTCGCCGCTGCTTTTCAACATGGCGTATATTTTTTTTAGGGCTTCATGCACCTGCCCCATCTCACTTTGCTGATAAAAGACCGATTCCCAAAGTGTGTCGTTGCCGCGCTTATCCATCAGCTGCACAGAGCTGTTGAAGCGCTTCAGGTCGTTGTAGCGTATGGGCAAGTCAAACTCGCGACCCTGCGATACGAGGTAGTCGCGCAGCGGCTGTGCAATGGAATATACTTGCTTTTTTTTATCAATAATGGCCATACCCTGCGTGGCTCATGTTTTTCGGCCACTAAAGTAATAACAATCCATGGGTTTGATCACATGTGGTTGGTATTAAGCGCCTGATACTACGCCACAACCTCGTGACCTTCGTGCTAACCTTCGTGTTCCTTGTGGTAAGATTATCATGTCAATCAGATTGTCTAAAAATGGGTGAATCGGGTGATCAATAAAATCTTGTAAAGTATTTTAACCACGAAGTACACAACGACTTCACAAAGGACACGAAGAATCTTTGTGACCTTACTTCTAATCTTATTGCTCCTTTTGGTAAAATGATAATGACAGTAAACTCGCTTCAAGTGGTGTGAATCGGGTGATCAATGGAACTTTGTAAAAAATTTTAAACACGAAGTGCACAACGTATTCACAAAGGGCACGAAGAATCTTTGTGACCTTAGTGCTAACCTTTGTGTTCCTTGTGGTAAAGCGCCTTTCGAAAACGTTGGCAGGCTTCTTTTACTTTTTCCTGATGTGTCCGGAAATGATACATCTTATGTTCGATGCACCCCCTACTAATACCGAGAGCAAAGCGCAAAAACGGTCATTAAGCTATCCAATGGCCTATCTGGAGAATCAGCAAGCTTTTTGAACACAGTATGGCAACGCAAAACAAAGTTCATGAAAGCCATACTACTGATCCTCTGCCTCACCACCTGTACCAAAGCGATGGCTGCAGCCGATATTTACGTGATTGGCCACAGCAGCGCTGAAGAGCACGCGCTGTATCAAACCTATGCCGGTCTGTACGATGAGTTGTTGCAAGTGCCCAGCGCCATTGTCATTATTCATATTGCCTGCCGGCTGCCCGAGGGGGTTTTGGGCCTCACCCATCAAAAGATTTTCAATGTAAACGATCGCCCTGTTGTGGTCATCCGGCTGAACAAGCTGCTGACTGCCGAAGAGCGGCTGATGACGCTGGCCCATGAAATGATACACGCTGATCAATACTGCAGCGGCCACTTGCGGCATATACGCGGCATGATGTACAAGTGGAAAGAACGGAACGTGATCGACCTGCTGGATATGCCGTACCTGGCATGGCCATGGGAGGTGGAGGCCAGGCTGAAAGATAAGCAACTATATAAGGCGGGCAAGCGACTATTTAAAAGCAGGTACGAAGAACGCCGGGGCCTGCTGACGGGGGTCTTTTAAAAATGTATTGCCATTTGTAGATGTAATATTATTGCAGGATGCAACTATTCCCGCCTGACTGATTTTCTAATTTTGCAGTCTACTAAAATTTCAAATAGACCCATGAAAAAGATAGCATTACTGGCAGCAATCATTGCTTTATTTGGTGTAAAAAGCTACGGACAAGTAGATATTCTGGTCGGAGGCGGATTGGCGTACGGCAGCGAAATAAAAAATCTTGGTCTCGACCTTCGCGGTGATTTCCGGTTTGACCGCGGCTGGGTAATTTCTCCAAACCTCAATTTCTTTTTCCCCAAAGAAAATAACAACGTAAGAACATCCTGGACGGCCTTCAATGCCGATGTGCACTATTTGTTGCCGGTAGGCAGCGGCTTTCACTTCTATCCCTTCGGCGGGCTCAATTTTTCTTCCATCTCTAACAAAGTGAAAAATACCGATGTGAAGCACAGCCACTCAGAGATAGGCCTGAACATAGGCATGGGCCTCAATGCCAACTTTGGAAGCAACGTAGACGGCTTCGTAGATATGAAGTATGTGGTCAGCGATTTTGATCAGGCGGTGATCACTTTTGGCGTATTGGTGGGTATATAATTACTGCCTTAGCGTCACAAGAAAAGGCATTTTCATTAATTTGCGCGGCCAAATGAAAACCACGTAAAAAATGAAAATGCTTTCTCGTTCCTCCAGACTCAGTATCGTCGTATTAATCACCCTTTTTGCGTTGCTGTGGCAGCAAAGGGCACATGCTCAAATAGAGGGCTATGGCCTTGGCCTGGTACTGGGCGAACCCACGGGTATCAGCTTCAAAACCTGGACTTCACAGCAAAATGCCATAGATGCAGCGCTGGCGTGGTCTTTTGCCGGACCTGAAGAAGTGCTGCACATCCACGGCGACTACCTGTGGCATTTCTATGACCTGATTGAGGTGGAAGAGGGCCAGCTTCCGCTTTATGTAGGGGCGGGCGGCCGGTTGCAGTTTTATGATGAAGTTGGCCTCGGCTTTCGCATACCGCTGGGCATCACCTATTTGTTCGAAGATGTGCCCATCGATATTTTCCTGGAAGTAGTGCCTATTCTCAACCTGATCCCCGCCACGGAGTTTGACCTGGATGCCGGAATAGGTGTACGCTACTATCTCACAAAAAACTAGACAACAGCAAGGCCAGGCGAAATGACGCGGCCCCCACTGTCCGTGGAGTGAGATTGGTGGATTGGTAGACTCGTAGATTGGTGGGATGGTAGATTGGTAGAATAGTGGGTTGGTGCAATGGATAGCAGAAAGCTCGAAGTCATCCTGAACTTGTTTCAGGATCTGTCTAAAGAGTAAACGGATGATGAATCGGCAGGCAAGTGAAAAGCATTAGCCGTGATTTTGCTCTTAAAATGCTTCAAAATCTACAGCCCATAAAGAAATGGTCGCACACACGCTGCGATGACTGGCTGGCGCGCATTACCTAGGCGGCCATTGCCAATCGCCAACAGATGCTGAAATTAGGTCAGCATGACCGATCGAGAGTGGGCGGATAGATAGAAATATCCATTAGCCTGACATGTTCTTTGACCGGCCGGCGTGTATTTTTTAATATTTTTCCTGCCGACTGGCAGCAGTAAATACAGCGCAGAGGATGGTGATACAGACGCTACGAACCTTCATCAATGGTGGCATCGGTGGATTAGTTCACTATTTTTGGCCCTCATTGTACAATTCTTTTTCATATGCACATCGACGATTCTATTCTGATTGAAATAGCCCGCAGGGCCGGGGCCAACATTCTCACCATATACCAGCAGCCTTTTGAGCAGAGCATTGACTACAAAGCCGACAGCTCCCCGCTCACCTTAGCCGACAAAGCTTCGCACCACGTCATCAATGAAGCACTTGCTGCTGCTTATCCCGCCATTCCGGTGCTTTCCGAAGAAGGAAAAGACGTGGCATTTGCCACCAGGCAGGGTTGGAAACAATTCTGGCTGGTCGACCCGCTGGACGGCACCAAGGAATTTATTAAGAGAAATGGAGAATTTACCGTCAACATCGCCTTGATAGACGAGGGTCTTCCCGTCTGGGGCATCGTGTTCGCTCCGGTGCTTGGTGAAGTGTACGTAGGCAATGCGGTAGAAAAAAAGGCCTACAAGCTGAACGACAGAGGGGAAAGAACAGAATTGAAAGTAAACGAGAGGTCGAATGATCGAGTGGCGGTGCGGTCGAGGTCGCATGCCTCTGATGAAGAAGAGGCGTTGCTGGGTGAACTGAATGTGACAGACAGCATATCTGTGGGCAGCTCCCTGAAGTTTTGCATGGTGGCCGAAGGCAGGGCCGACGTGTACTATCGGCATGGCCCCACTATGGAGTGGGACACCGCAGCCGGCCAGGCAGTGGTAGAAGCTGCCGGAGGCCATGTATGGCGCTGGCCAGAAAGGCAACAGTTTCGCTACAACAAAGAAAGCCTGTTGAATACCGGCTTTTTAGTCACTGGCTTCAGTCACGCTTTTTGAAGCGGAACGACTGCCTGTAGCGCACGCCGAGCATAGCCCCGTAGTTGTGGTAGATGTCGCCAAAATCATAGGCAAGTGCGGCTGTCAGTTGCCATGCGGGCAGGTAGGCTGGTGCATACATCAGCTCCAGAAGGGTCTGACTTTGCTGCTTTTCTTCATCAAAGAAATAGTCGTAGTCAGGCTCGGACATACTGGCCCAGTTGTACCTTCCTTTGTTGGCACCAGTATAGGTGCCTCTGTGGCTGGAAAAGGTCAATAACGCGCGATAAGTCAAACCCTTTGCAATGGCGCCTTCCCATCCAACATGGTGTGCCTGCACCCGATTGCTCACGAAATAGTGGTCGTACTGCCCATCAAAACGCTCATTCATTTTTTGCAACCTGTTCCTGGTGAAAAAAAGCGGTGTACCAATGGAGTAACCCCGGTACGACAGACCGGCAGGATACAGATAATTGTTGTAGTAGTCGTCGCGCCCGCCGTAGCTATAGCCGTAGTTGTAGTTTTCTTCCAGGTAGTGCATGAATGATTCGCGCGTGATGCCGGTGGTGAGCGTATCAAACATCGCGAACATGGCCTGATCGTAGTCGCCTATGGCACCTACATCTACAAATTCGCCGTCTACCAGCGGGTCGGGCAGTCCGCTGCCGCTCTGGTTTTGGGTCTGTATGTATTCATAATTGAAAGCAGAAAGCCATGGCAGTCGTCGGCCTGATATGAGCAGGCCGACGACTTTGTCGCCGTTGCGTACAAACCTGCTGCCGCTGCCATCGGCAAAGGGTATTTGGTAGTACCACTGAAAATTGTGCTGCAAAGCCTGCCAGCTGAGGCCAAAGTCGTATAGCCCAAAGTGCGCGCCAGCCCTGTTCAATTGCTCCCCGCCACCCAGCTTGGACGAACCGCGTGCAAATACAGTCGGCAGCAGGTCTATGGGTATTTTACTGCCATCGCTTCGTGTGCCCCCAAACATGGCATTGTGGTTGAGCCCGAGGTGCAGGTTCAGTGGCAACTTATCTGTTTTTATATAAAAAAATTTCTCGTGAAAGAGCGGCTTATCGACACCGCCTATCGCCAGCCGATCATCATCGAACCTGCCAAATTGGAGGATGCCTTTGAACTGTACAAAGCCCTGAGTGAAGGGCAGGCTGGTGTATTCGTAAAAACCGCCACCCACCCTGGGTATGGGTGCGGCATTGTTGCTCAGGTAGAACGAACCGCTGCTCAGCGTTTCGCTGTACTGGTTAAGGGTATACTGCTCTTTGCCCAGCTTCAGCTGAAACTTACCATAGTGCAGGTTGATGAATATTTGCTGCAAGCGGGTGTCGCTTACCGGCGTGCCGGTGAGTAACTCGGCGGAGCCCTCCAGCCAGAAATGTTTCCCCAAAGAAAACGGCAACCAAATACCTGCGGTCACCACAGCATCGTTTTGCACAAGTTGATCGAAAATGCCGTAGCGATTGGCCACCAACCAGTGCGGCAAGGGCGCGTCTTGTGCTGCCACACCCTGTACAGAACCATACACCACCACGCTATCGGCCCGGCCGTAGATGATGGAGGGCAATAGCAGAAAGAACATCAAACCAATGTACAGACAACGCATGGCGTGTATTTGCTGCAAAAATATATGTAAGAGAGATACCGGATGGCCTGATGCAGGAAAATTGACCTTTTCGCACAGATAATGTCCACGGCGTGTGACTACCGTTGCGCATCAATCTCTGCGGCCTGCGTGAGATAGGCTTGCACAAGTGCAGTATCTATCGCGCCAATGGTAGTAAAGGTTTTTCCTAATACCTGCTTCCTATTGCCCCGCTCCAGGTAGTGAAACGGGTCGTGAAGCAGATGCCCGTAGCAAAATCCAAGAAACACTGCATTTGGTTGTACACCACCCCAGGGAATAGAAGATGGCCAGATGTAGCAGATACGGCTGTGGCGATAGTAGAATGGCACCTGATAACTAAGCTTTTCCCGTGCATTGGGCAGGCAGGTAAGCACGATCTCACGCAGGTATATGGTGAGCTTTCGCTCTGCAGCAGGCAGATATTCCAGCAAGCCCTCCACCGTATCATATGGCATTTTTTGCATACTGTTCGCTGCCAAAGATTATAGGTTATGTCGCAGTGATCAACTAAATACTTGCCGTGCGAAAATCCTGATAGCGGCGGTAGATCGAAATGCCAAAACCAATCATCAACACTATGGTACCAATCCAAAGCACGTTGATCCAGGGCATTTCTATGGCTTTCATGATGATGTAGTCTTTGGGTTTGCTTTGTGAGGCAAATTCAAAATGATCGTCATCAGGCTTCACGTTCATAAAAGCCACACGCATGCCCAGGTCGCTTACTTCATCGGGTATATTGCCCACCATCCGGTCTTTGATGATAAATACCGGCTGAGCTGTATAGTTGCGCGTTTCGCCATACAGCTCTATCATGGCCTGTACGGCTACGTCTCCCGGGCCCAGTTCCACATCGTCCAGTTGCTGTACACGCTGTACACCTTTGAGCATGGCCACGTAGTCATTGATAAAAAAGCGCTCGCCGATTTTCACCCGGTGCATGGTGGTATCGCTCCATTCTTCCTCACTTTCGGGGTCGGGTATGGAGGCTATATGTGTGTATAGATCTCTGGCAGGCCTGCGCAGAATATCCGGCGATACGATAAGGCCCATATTTGGGTTTACCTGCGCCCTGGGGTAAAGCGTGAAGGCTGTCTCCCCGTTCTTCTGGTATTCTACTTCGTAGTAGGTGTTTTCCGGGCGAATTTGCAGCGTATCGCCTTGTGCGAAACGCGTGGCGCCTTTGTACACATAATCCGCTTTGGCTACCACCAGGTAGGGATCGTGCGTGTGCAATAGATCGTCTTTGTCTATGTAGCCCGGCACGCCTTCTACCTCCACGTGCTGTCCTTTGTACAGCAGTGTATAATCGTTCATTTGGCGTGCTTCATTGATGAAGAGCAGCACATTCTCCCGGTTCATTTCGTCAGACATCTCACGTGAGTACAGCAGGCCGGTGTTGTTCAGCGAAATGATCTGCTTATAACCTGATGAAAACAATATGCCCAAAAGCATGAGTGCTATACCCATGTGTGCCACTGCACCACCCGAAAGCCGAAGACCCTTTTTGCTGAGCAATCTGTACACAATGGCACCGTTGGCCACCACGCCATAAATAGCCGCAGTGAGCAGTACAATATGGCTGATGGTGTAGATGCCCGCCGCCAGAAAAACAATGGTGGAGGCAATAAGGCTGATGACCACCGGCATAGCAAACATCGACCAGAGGTTTTCCTTATTGATATTGCGCCAGTAGAAATACTGGCCGGTGCCGGAGAGTATGGCTATGAGCACGCCGCCCCACAACTGAAATCGGGTATAAAAAGTGACCTGATCGGCAGGAGGGGCCATATTGGATTGGCCGCCAAACAACTCTACAATGCCATTCCACACAGGTATGGAGGTGGGTATGAATACCTGAAAGCCCATAAGTCCCAGCACAGTGGCACCGAGGAAAATCCAAAACTCTCCCGAATAGGTGGTTATTTCGTGTTGTGTACCGGGCAAATGCCGCCAGCGATACACCATCAGAAAGACGGAAAGCGCCAAAAAAACCAGCAAATACAGCAACAGCTGGCCATTGAGTCCCAGATCGGTAAAGGCATGTACGGAAGCGTTGCCGAGGATGCCGCTTCGTGTGAGGAAGGTGGCGTACAGAATAAGGATGAATGTAGCCACCACCAGTATGGCAGAGGTCTTGAGCGCAGCACCATTCTTTCTGTAAATGATCATGGTGTGAATGCTGGCCACCTGGATGATCCAGGGTATGTACACCGCATTTTCCACCGGATCCCAGTTCCAGTAGCCGCCAAAGCTCAATGTTTCATAGGCCCAATAAGCGCCCATAAGCTGGCCCAGCCCCATCACAGCAGTAGAGAACACCGCCCAGGGAATAGCGGGTTTGATCCACTCAGCGTATTGCTTTTTCCACAAGCCTGCCATGAGGAAAGCAAACGGTACCAATGTAGTGGCATAGCCCAGGAACAGGGTGGGCGGGTGGATCACCATCCAGTAGTTTTGCAACAGCGGATTGAGCCCGGTGCCGTCCTGAGGAATGAAGTCGGGGTTGATCTGGAAGATCGGGTCTTGCACCACATCGCGCAGCAGCATAAAGGGTGAGCTGCCGATCTTTACGCCCAGCAGCACTACGCCCATGATCATCGATACCAGGAAAGCCTGTACCAGCGCAAAGATGGTCATGGTGGAGGCCTCCCATTTTTTGCTGCTGGCGAGCATGAACAGGCCCAGCACACAGTTCCAAAATATCCAAAGCAGAAAGCTGCCTTCCTGCCCTTCCCAAAAACAGGAAATAATATAATGCGTAGGCAGGTGCCGCGAACTATGCGCATAGGCATAGTGGTACTCGAAATAGTGGTTTTTGATGATCACGAATAGTGAGGCCACTACACCAAGAATGGCGGCAAAATGCAGCAGGAACAGCACCCGCCCATTGATGCGCCACTGATCGGCCTTATGAAGATTGCCTGCCGAAGCAGCCTTAAAATAAGAAAAGGCTGAGGCCAGGGAGAAAACAAAGGAAACGATGATGAGCAGATGGCCCAGGTTTCCGACGAAATAATGGATCATGGTCTGTAATGAATCAATCTATTGCAGCGCTGCACTGGTGCGTACTCCTTCTTCCTGATACTTCGAAGGACATTTCAATAATATCTGGTCAGCAAAAAATTGGTCGTTGCGGTAGGCGCCGATCACCACCACCTGCTCCGAACGTTGAAAATCGGGCGGCATGGGTTCGTTGTAGTACACACGCTTCGTATTGTTGCTGTTGTCCACCATCAAAAATGAAAAAGCCAGCTTATCGGCACTGGGCTCTATACCTACTATACCGCCCTGCTCATCGGTTTTCAACGTACCGACTACATGCACCTTGGAGCCGGGCATAGCTTCTGCTTCATGAAAGGAAACATAGGTGCTGGCATCGCCAGCAGTGGTGATGATCACCAGTATGGCTATACCTATGACTGCTATGCCCAAAATATGCGATTTCTTCATGATTTTAATTGATCAGAATTGTACTAACTGAATGTAGAAGAAGTGGTTTTATTTTGCCGTTCGTGCAAATTTTTGCGCTCTTCTTTCACCTCTTTCTCCAACCTGGTGAGCCTGCGATCGATGCGCGCAGCATATGCCACCAGCCCTGCAAACACAAGGGCCACACCAAGCACCACCACATAGATTTTTCCGCTCGCCCTAAGGCCATCGGCCATCTCTACCGGCGCGGTCACCTGCTGGGCCATGGTATACAAGCTGCACAGCAGCAGGCCCATTGTCAACATTATATTTCTTACCATTTTCTACGACAATAAATTCTATACTATTGATCCAATTCCAGCGTATGGCGCATCAGCCGTATGCGTATGCGCAATGACGCAAACCATATACCCAACAGCGACCAGGCCAGTACGGCAGGGTAAAACACCATACGAAGGTTGCTGTCCATATCGTAGGCGCTGAAGCCGGGGTTGCCGCCATTGCCGGGGTGCAGGGAGTCCGTCATGCGTGGCAGTATAAAGATAAGCGGCACCATGGCGCAAAAAGCAAAAATATTGTACACGGCACTGATGCGGCCCCGCTGATGCTGATCGGCAATGGAGGCCCGCAGTACGAAGTAGGCCAGATAGATGAGCAGGGCAATGGTGGTGGCGTTCAGCTTGGGGTCGTTCACCCACCATGCACCCCAGGTGAACTTGGCCCATACAGAACCGGTAGCGATGCCAAGCAGGCCGAAGACTATGCCCATGTTGGCAAACTCTGAGGCGTAAATATCGGCCCGGATGTCGTTTCTACTCAAGTAGCGAATCGACTGCACCAGAGATACGATGAGCAGCAGGAACATGGCAAACCACAGTGCCACATGAAAAAACTGATTGCGAATGGTTTCGTTGAGTATGGCCAGACGTGGCACATCGATAAGAAAGCCTGCGATGAGCACGTAAAAAAGCAGCAGCACCGCCAACACCTTCCACCACGCTTGCCGCATCATTTTTTGCATTTTTCCCTCTCTTAATTGGAGCGCCAAAGATAGGGAAACAATAAGAGAGATGTGGTAACAGAAATTACAATAATGGCCGCCAGCACCATGAGTTCACTTTCGTTTCCGGCCAGTGTGGCACCCTCCAGGGCATTGCGCGAAAGCTTCAAAATCATGAGCAGAATGGGTATGACGATGGGAAAACCCAACACAGCCATGAGCATGCCGCCGTTGGACGCTTTGGAGGCAATACTGGAGATCATGGTGAAAACAGCCGAAAAACCCACCGCGCCCATCACGCTCACCAGGCTGTAAAAGCCGAGGTTTTGTATGGGGTTGGTCAGGAAAAGCACATATACGCCGAGTCCGACAAATACCAGCACCAGCATGAGCAAGCTGTTGTAGATCATGCGGGCAAGTATGAGCGATTGGGCGCTGCAGAGCTGGTAGTAATACAGCAATACCCCGCGGCCTTCCTGCAAAAAGCTTTTCGCCAGAGCACTCACTGCGGTAAAGAGTATGATGATCCAAAATAGCCCATTCCACAGGGCGGCTTCTATATCTACATTTCTGAAACGAAAGCTGATGTAGCCTATAAAGATGCAACTGATCATGTACAGCAGCATACCATTGATGGCGTACATCTGGCGCAGCTCAAACAGTACCTCCTTCGCTATGAGTGCTTTTACTTCTTTCCAGCGCATGATTGTTCTTTAGATGGTTTTCATCAGGCGTTGCTGTCTATTGCCTGTTCCCGCTTCACATCAGCCACCACCATGCGTATTTCGCAATAGGAAATATCTTCGTGGAGGGCCTGCTTCAGTGGAGAAAGTGCCGCATGGCCGTGCAGGCCTATGGCGGCCCGTACTTTTTCCTGTACCTGCTTCTGCACAAATTGATCGACCGACAGCTCGCCCAGCGCTACAAAATGCGCCAGGTGGCCTTCAATGGTGGTAGGCGAGAGGTTGCGCTGCCTGGCTATTTCCGGTATGGAGTGGCCTTGGGTGAAAAGCTCGAAGCTTTGGTTGGCAGTGGGCGACTTGCGTTCCTTTTTGCTTTTGCGCGCACGCTCAAGTGGTATTTTCTGGTGCATTCTGGTGTCAATGCCTGTGGTATCGCAGTAGGCTTTGATGTGGCTGCACAGGGCTTCGCCATATCGATTGGCTTTTACCTCGCCAAAGCCGGTGATGCGTGGCAAATCTTCCTTTATTATGGGCAGGTAAGTGGCCAGCTCCAGCAGGGAAGCGTCGGAAAGCACCACATAAGCGGGCACGCCTTCTGAGTCAGCGATCTGCCGGCGCAGTGTTTTCAATGAGTCGTATAGCGGTTCCTCGTAATTTTTTATTTCATCTTCTACGCCGAAGGTATCGGGTTGCTCATCGGCAGGCTGCTTCAGCATTACCCGCTCCTGCTGCTTCAGCACCGACCAGCTCTTCTCATTCAGGGCCAGTTGCGGATATTCGCCGGTGGTTTTTTCTACATAGCCACCATCCACCATTTGCGCTATGATCTGGCGCCAGGCTTCTTTGCTGCGTTCCCGGCCCACGCCGTAGGTTTTCAGTTGCCGCTGCGCTGTACTGATTTTGGCGGAAGCAGAACCTCGGAGAAAGTCAATGATGAAATTGACACCATACGTGCGCTCCAGCCTGGCCACGGCCGACAGCACCTTTTGCACATCTTGTGTAGCATCATATTGTTCGGTGTCGTCCTGGCACACATCGCAATTGCCACAATATGGCTCCGCTTTTTCGTCGAAATATCCAAGCAGGTATTGGCGGCGGCAAGCAGTGCTCTCGCAATATTGCGACATCTGCCGAAGCTTCTTGAGCATTACCTCGCTCTGCGCCTCATTGCCCTCTACCGTGGCAAAGCCTTTCAGTTTTTGTACGTCGGCATAGCTGTAAAATAGCAACGCCTCGCTGGGTAGCCCATCGCGACCTGCACGACCGGTTTCCTGGTAATAGCTTTCAATATTTTTGGGCAGATCCATATGCACCACATAGCGCACGTTGGACTTGTCTATGCCCATACCAAAGGCAATGGTGGCCACCACCACCGGCACCTCGTCGCGCAGGAAAAGGTTTTGATGCTGCTCGCGCTCCTCGCGGCCAAGGCCGGCATGGTATGGCAAAGCACTATATCCTTCTTCGTTCAGTTGGGCGGCCAATCGCTCGGTAGAGGCGCGCGACAGGCAATAGATAATGCCGGAGTCGTGCCGGTGCTGCTGCAGGAAGCGCAGAAGTTGCGCGTAGCTCTTGCGCTTGGGCAGTACGGTATATCGGATGTTTGGCCGATTGAAACTGGACGTGTAGATGTCGGGCGACCGCAGCTTCAGTTTTTCTACGATGTCGTGGCGGGTAAGCTTATCGGCGGTAGCGGTAAGGGCGATCACGGGCGTGTTGGGAAAGTGCGCGTGAATATTGGCCAGCGAGAGGTAGTCGGGCCGGAAGTCGTGGCCCCAGTGCGATATGCAATGCGCCTCGTCTATAGCAAAAAGGGCAATTTTCTGTGCCTTCAGAAAGCCCATAAAGCCGTTGGCGTTCAGCCGCTCGGGCGCCACATACAATAGCTTGAGCGATCCTTCTCTGATGGAGTCACTCACGGCCTGCTGCTCCTGGTAGTGCTGTGTGGAGTTGAGAAAAGCCGCTGACACGCCATTGAGCCGAAGGGCATCTACCTGGTCTTTCATTAAGGCGATCAGTGGCGATACTACTACGGTAAGTCCTTCGCTCAGTAGGGCCGGCAACTGAAAGCAAAGCGATTTGCCCCCGCCGGTGGGCATCAATACGAGTGTGTCTTTGCCGGCCAGTACGCTTTCTATTGCCGCCTGCTGATGCCCGCGAAATGCTGCGTAACCGAAGGTGCTTTTCAAAAGTTCTATGGGCTGCATGGCTGCTTGCTTGGGGGGTAGAAAATGAAACTAATCAGTCATCAAAGGCATTGAGTACTTCATCGAGTTCCTGGCCTGTGCTTTTCAGCTTGGCCTTGCACTGCTGCACCAGCGCAGCGGCGCGCTTCACCAGATGTGCCAGCTCATCTATATCGGGCTGGTCGTTTTCTATCACTGCTATTATGCGCTCGATTTCATCCATCGCTGCCTGATAGCTCAGGGGTTTATCGCTTGTTTCTTTCATATCTTTTTCTGTCATGTCTTCTTTTTATTTGCTTTCGCAGTAGCTGTAGATAAGGCCTTACCTACTTCGGTCAGCCTACTCTTTATTACTTGTTGCCGCCAGATGGTTTCTACCTCATCGCCTATGGCCGGTTCTCGATTGGCAGACATGGGGTGGCCATTGATGCGGGTGTAGGTAAAACCTCTGTTAAAAATGCTTTTTGGCTCCAGCATCGCCAGCGTATGTTCCAGATGCTCCAGCCGTTGTGTTTGGGAGCGCAGCGCGTCTCTGGCCATTTTAGGCAGTGTATTGATATACAGATCCAGTATAGCCTTCAGCGTACTCAATCGGTGGCGTTGGCCCGATTTCAACATATGTACGAGAGCATCGGCTTTGCGCTCGGCACCTCTAAGCATCTCGCTGTTGCCACGCTCCAGCCTGGCGAGCAAAAGCCGCAGTTGATCGCGCTCGTCGTCCAGCCGCTCGCAGCTGATATCCCTCAGCCGGATGAGAAGATGTTGCATTTCCTCATCGAAGACGCGCAGGCCCGATAGCAAAAATTCTGACACGGCCGTGGGTGTCTTCAATCGGGTATGTGCCACCAGGTCGGCGATGGTTTCATCCCTGTCGTGGCCTATTCCGGTAAGCACGGGCAGTGGAAATTGCGCAATATGACAGGCCAGCTCGTACTGATCGAAGCAGTCGAGATCGACAGAGGCACCGCCCCCGCGTATGATCACCAACAGATCGAATTGCCGCACTTGCCCATGCACCTGGTGCATGGCGGCGATGATGGAGTTGGCTGCTTCATCGCCCTGCATTATGGCTTTGTACACCGACACCTCCAACCTATAGCCGTGCTCGTTGGCCTTCAGGTGCTCCAAAAAGTCGCCGAGGCCGGCCGCGGTGGGCGAGCTTACCACCGCTATGCGCTGAGGAGCCAGCGGCAGGGGAAGCTCCCGGTTCATGTCGTACACGCCATCATTTTTCAGCCGGTCTATCACTTCCTGCCGGCGGCGTGCACGTGCACCCAGCGTATAGTTGGCGTCGATGTCGCGTATGTTTATGCTCAGTCCGTATACTTCGTGGTATTGAATGGTGGCATTGAAAAGTATGCTGAGGCCGGGCCTCAATGGCGCTCCGGCTACGCGGGCAAACCATGTGCTCAGATTGCGCCAGGCATAAGACCAGATGGTGGCGCGTGTTTTCGCGATGATGGTGTCGCCGTCCTTTTCCACCAGCTCCAGATAGCAGTGTCCTTTCTGGTTTTCGCGCAGTTCGGCTATTTCGGCCACTACCCAGTAGGATGGCTCCAAATGGGCTGAAAGCGTATCGTTTATTGTTTTATTAAGGGCAAAAAGCGAAAGATGTTCCATGGCGGTAAGGCGCTAAAATTACTGTACTTCGCCATACATTCCCTTTGTTGGCTGAAAAAATTGGATGTATAACTGTGGATAACTTAAGCGTGGGGTCAAACCTTCGCGCTACAGCAAGTGGGTTTTATCTGGGAAAAAGGTGAGGAAACTAGACTTTGAAATTCATAGGTGATTGCCTTATAAGATCTGTCATTTTCCTATGCCATTGTATGTCACTCCACATGCCTTTGAACTGTGGTCCGCAAAAGTTGGATGTACACATAGATGCCCATCGTCCGGTACTGGAGGCTTGTTGCACACCATATGCACAAATTTCCTTCACCCAGTCCCAGTGTAGCATAGGCCAATCTTTGTATGTAATGGGTCCCCAGCCTTCTGTGGTAATGGCAGGAATTTGCATATTTATTGAAGCTGTAGCGCCAAAGTCTATTCCCGCACGCAGCCGACTCTTCCAATGATCCTCTTTGGCATAATAAAGCGATTGAGCTTGTTGCATCGCGTTGTACTCCAGGTTATTGTGCGGCTCCCAGGTGTAGTTGAGCTCTTGTTCAAACTGGCTAAAATTTGAAAACCAAATATGTATATCAAGAAAGTCGAGATAGGGTAATCGATCATTGGCCTTAAGCCATTCGTCACCAAAAAAGGAGAAGGTAAATGGTATGGACGGATATTGTACTTTTAAGGCTTCAATAGATCTTTCCATCCAAGGCTTGTAGTCCTGATGAGAATAATCTTCTTTATAACCATCTGGCAGAAACTTTGGCCAGTCGGGGTGCGGGTATTCATTGCAGAGATCTACCAGTATTACATGTTCTATTAGACCTGCTTCTTTAATAGTATCAAGGGTATATTGCCAGGCCAAGGCCAACTTTTCAGGCGTATCTAACTTTTTTACACTCTCTTCCTGGTCCTTTCGCCACCAAGTGGATAGCATGATTTTAATATTTCGGTTGGCGCATTTTTCAATGAAAATATTCAAATTAGGCTGAATTTTTACTTTTACTCTACCGGGACTCCCCCAATCATGAACGCTCCATTCGGGAAGTAACAGCCATTCTTTTTCAGCATCTGCAGCTACCAGATGAGGAAACGCATCAATTCGCACAGCATCATAGCCTCTTTCTTTCAATTCGTCGAGCACCAAATCCCAATCTTCATATCCACCTCCCGTATAGCGGCGTTCGAGCCAGGAAAAATCCCACATGGCATTGGTCAGAGGATGGGACAGAGAATTGAACACAGGATGTATAGCAGCGTGCTGTACAGTACTTCCCATAGCCAAGGGCTTGTTCAAAACCATGCCTGCCCCTAAAAGCCCACTGATGCGTAAAAAGTCTTTTCTTTTCATCGATTTAAAATTTGGCACTGAGAAAATATCTTAAAAATAAAAAAAAGGTGGCAGGGGCAAAGCCCTTAATAATATCACAGCAACGTGAATATCACTTGCGATGTATTCCAACTTTGACACAATCTTAATTTTGTATGCAATTAATCCTAGTAATGTATACAATAAGGTTATAAATTGTATATTTGGCTTGATCATGCAGATACTTAAAACACCCACCGGTAACATAACAATCCCCGGCCTCCCTGCCCGGGTATCTTCTGCAAACACAGACGCTGTGGAAGACACGAAGACCATCGTGGTGCTCGACGATGATCCCACCGGCTGCCAGACCGTACACGACATTCCTGTATTACTCGATTGGTCAGATCACATCATCCGCGATGCCTTAAGCCGGTACAAGTGCTTTTTTATTTTGCACAACTCCAGGTCGATGCCTGAAGCACAGGCGGCCGCAGTGAACAAAGAAATAGTGGGTACCCTACTGCGGCACATCGATAAGGAGAAGCTCGAAATCATTAGCCGCAGCGACTCCACCCTTCGCGGGCATTTTTTGGCTGAAACCATGACCATCGAAGAGCAGCTCGGGCCATACGACGGCATCTTGCTCTTGCCCTTTTTTAAAGAAGGCAATCGTGTCACACTGCAAGACACGCATTATATACAGTCGGGCGAGGTGCTTACGCCGGCCAACGAAACTGAATTTGCCAATGATCCTGTGTTTGGCTTCACCACAGCCCATATGCCCTCGTGGGTAGAGGAAAAGAGCCACGGCCGCTGGAGAAAGGAAGATGTACTCAGCGTCGGCCTCCACCATTTGCGCGACGGCAATTTGGATGCCGTGGTGGATATACTCCGACAAGCCAGCAACCTTCGGCCAGTAGTGGTAAACGCGTATGAATATGCCGACCTGCAGGTTTTGAAAGACGCATTGGTGCGATCAGGCAAGCGTTTCCTCCATCGCTCGGCAGCTTCCTGGGTGCGTGTGATGGCCACGCAGACCAATCACCCCCTCTACCGACCGGCCAGGGTACTTCAGCCCGGCCTGGTGTTGGCAGGCTCCTACACGGGCAAGACCTCCGCACAGCTTCAGCGGCTTCAACAAAGCGCTGACCTGGCCCATTTTGAATTGAAGATAGAAGACATACTATCCCGCTACCAATCGTATCTGCAGCAAAGCAGTGAACAACTCAATGACGCACTGGGCCGGCATCAATCTACGCTGGTAAGTACGGAAAGGACCTACCAGGACCTGGGCGACAAAAGCAGCAGGCTCGAACGCGGCCAAACCATTTCCCGATTCTTGGTGGAGCTGGTACAGCGCCTTACGGTACAGCCCGGTTTTATCATTGCCAAAGGGGGCATCACCTCTTACGACATTGCACGCCACGGCCTGGGTATACGGCAGGCAATGGTGATGGGACAGGCTCAGCCTGGCATACCGGTGTGGCAGGCACTCGATCAGGATCAATGGGCCAATGTGCCTTATGTGGTATTTCCAGGAAATGTCGGCGACGATGATACACTTGCCGCAGTATTTCAAGCATTCATAAAAAGTACATGACAATAAAAAAAGACACTGAAGGCGTGTATGAGGCTGTGAAGCAGCAAATACTCACTATGCAGATAAAGCCTGGCGAGGCTGTGACAGAACAGGCGCTGGCTGCTTCGCTGGGTGTGAGCCGCACCCCCGTACGCGAGGCGCTGAACAAGCTGGAGAAAGACGGCCTGATCGTGACCAACAACCGGCGCAAAAGTGTGTACGTGCTTACCATTCAGGAGGTGAAAGATATTTTTGACCTGAAGATAAACCTCGAAGGGGCTATTGCACGCTGGGCTACAGAACGCGGCTCTGCAGAAGATTTTAAACTGTTAGAAGGGGTAATCGGCGCAATGAAGGCCTTATCCGAAAAGGGATTTTCCAGTGACAAAGAAGAGGCGGATTTTTTGGAGAAGTGGCTTGAGCTGGATCGCACGCTGCACGGCATACTCTTTCGAATGTCGGGCAACAGAAAGGCGGAGCAGATCGTGCTGGGACTGAATGCACAGTGGCATCGGCTGCGGGTGGCCATATATGCCATGGAAGGCAGGGTAGAAAAGGCCTATACAGAGCACGAAAACTTTGTGAAAGCCATACTGGAAAAAGACGCCTCTGGTGCTGAGGCCGCCATGAAGCTACACCTGAACAACCTGAAACGCGAACTCGTCAAAATCCTGAACATTTTTCACTATCCCTCATGAACCACTCGCCCACACACGAGCATCAAGCATCACACTTCGAACGCCACTGGCGTTGGTACGTGCTCAGCACATTGTTTCTCGCCACCTTCATCAACTACTTCGACCGGCAGACGCTCGGCACGGCCATAGACCCGATAGCCCGTGAGTTTGGCCTCGACAACATACAGCGCGGCAACCTGCTCAGCGCTTTTCTTTTCACCTACGCCGCCGCGCACCTCTTTATCGGCATCATCATAGACAGGCTGCGCAACCTTAGGGTATTTTTTCCCATTATGGTTATCGGTTGGTCACTAAGCACCTTGCTGGTGGGTTTTGCAAAAAACTATGAAACGCTTCTTGGCTTGCGCTATCTGCTCGGTGTGTGGGAGGCAGTCAATTTTCCTATTTGCCTGTTGATCATCGCCCGTATATTCCCTGCCAGGGAGCGCAGCCTGGCTGCCGGCATTTTTGCCAGTGGGGCTTTTTTGGCCACCCTGGCAGCGCCTCCGGTCGTCATCTATTTTTCCAACAATTTCGATTGGCGGTACAGCTTCATCATGGCCGGTAGTTTGGGCTTTCTTTGGCTTATTCCCTGGTTTGCCATCTTCAAAAATCCGGCGCAGCGATCGGCCCAGTGGGCAGACAGCATGCGCCAACAAGAGGCCGACAAGCCGGCAGCCACCACCGGAGTGGGCAGCATATTCGCCAGCTATATCAAGGTGCTTTCGGCCCCCGGCTTCTGGGGTGTGGCGCTCATTGGTTTAGGCATCATTCCCAGTCTATACTTTGCCACGCAGTGGTTTCCTTCTTATTTCACTCAGGCACTCGGCCACCCATTCGACCAAACGTTGGGCTACAAACTCGAGATTATCTACTTCATGCAGGATGTAGGCCTTTGGGTCGGCGGGTACGTGGTGCTCAGGCTCAGCGGCGTTATGTCGGTACTCAAGGCGCGCCGTGCAGTCATATTTGTAGCGTATGCTTTAATGATGTCGGCCCTGCTGGTGCCATTTGTCGATTCTATGTTTCTCACCGTGCTGCTGTTGTGCGTGTATGTGTTTGGCATAGGCGCTTTTCTGGGCAATCAACACGCCTTTAAGCAAGATGTGCTGAAAGGCCATGTAGGCACTGTATCGGCGCTGGTAGGCTTTGTAGAAATGATGTTCACCGCCTTCGTCATCAAGCGCATAGGGCTTATGACCAATGAGTCGGCCGATTTTACACCGGTCTTCCTCATGCTGGCCGCACTGGCCACGTTTGCCCTCGTGGTAGTATTTGTATTCATACGACCTAAGTGGGTGAAGGTGGAGTGATACGAAGCTCAAAGCTGAAAGCTGAAAGTAAGTCCTGGTGCGTCCGGATGTCGACAGGTAGAGGAAAGTAAAATGCAAAGCAAAAGGAATTAACATAAATCATTAAACACATGAAAAACACGATCATTCTTTTTTTGGCCTTGGGTGCGATCACCTGGGGCTGTGGATCTGATGAAAAGCTCGGGGGCCGCCAGTGGGAAGTGCTGGATTTGAAGATCCCTCTCAAAGAAAATATCGACCGCTATGCGGATGTTGACATCACGGCCACCTTCACCCATGAAAATGGAAGCGATAGCCTGGCGGTCAATGGCTTCTGGTACAACACCGACACTGCCAAAATACGATTTACCCCTACACAGCCCGGCGTATGGAGCTATCGGGTGGTCGATCGGGGTGAAACAATAGGCGGCGGCGACATCGAGGTGGCAGAAACAGACAGACACGGCTTCCTGCGTCGCGATCCTGAGCATCCCTATCATTTCATCTACGACAATGGCAAGCGATATTTTATGCTGGGCACCACCTATTACAACATGGTGCTCAATGCCCTGGAAGGCGACCGTTGGAAGATAGCGATCGACTCAGCCGGTATGTTTGGCATCAACAAGATCAGGGTTTTTGCTATTTCCAACAAAAGCCCAAAAACACCCTACCCGGAGCGATTTCCTTTTGCTGCCATAGATGATACGCTGGATTACGAGCGGTTCGACGCCGACTATTGGCTTGCCCTCGACCGGATAGTGCAACATGCCCTGGAACAAGAGGTGATCGTAGACCTGATACTGCTTGGCTATGGCGGCCAAACCTATGCCACACCCCAGCTCGACAAGCAGCTCGTGCAATATATGGTTGATCGGTATGCAGCATACCCCAACGTGATCTGGTGCCTCACCAATGAGTGGAACTACATATACCGCGACCACGATCGCGACAAACCATTCTGGAACGAACTGGGCGAATTGGTACGCAAAAATGATCCATATATGTCGCAAGATGGTCGGCTAAGGCCTCTGAGTATCCATCAGCAAACACGGGTTGACTTTCAGTTTTTCAACTACGACTGGCCCGTACACGCCATCGTACAGCTTGGTGTGCGCAATGGCCAGGGCACGGTAAAAGATGAGTGGGATAACACTAATCCTGAATTTAAAACCGCCACTAAGCACGGCGATCAGTGGGGCAACTACAGCATTACCTATAATCTTGGGCACAACATACCCGTGGTCAATGATGAGTTTGGCTACATCGGAGAGCCATTCGATAAAAGTGAGGCCACCAGCAACGACCGCTCCACATGGCCGCCATTCACCCGCGAAAAGCATCGCCAAGTGATGTGGGGCATTTTTACTGCCGGTGGCTATGGTTCCACTGGCGATAAAAATGAATACAGCGATGGTCATCCATATTTCTCAGCCAACTGGCACAGCGGCCCGACGGAGTATGAAGATGTGAAAGTGCTGTACGACTTCTTCACCTCGGGTGATATAGAATACTGGAAAATGAGCAGTGCCAATGATTTGATCAGTGAAGGCGAAAGAGTATACGCCCTGGCCGAAACCGGCCGGCAATACCTATTCTACTCTGCCGCAGGCAACTCCTTTAAGGCAACGTTGGAGCCGGGCCGGTACCAAGTGTGGCGGATTAATCCGGTAAGTGGTGAGCGGGAGAGTCTGGAAGATGTAGAAGGTGACTCGCTCAACATACAGCTGGATGGTGGGGATGATGTGGTTGTTTTTCTTATAAGACAAGATTGAACATGGGCTATGGTTCCGGTTCCGGTCTGTGTGCAGACCGGGGAGACGAAAATTTAATTCATCCCAGGTCTGTGACGCACAGACCTGCTAAAAAACAAAACTCAATCCCAGGTCTGTGACGCACAGACCTGACACAGATGCAAAAAACAGATGATAACCAATTTATAAAACAATGAAACTGACAGAAGACAAACTCAAAGAACTGGAAGAAAAGGCATTTGAGATACGCCGGCTATCGCTCGAAATGATCACCTGGAGCCAGTGGGGGCATATTGGCGGGGCCTTTTCCATGGCCGAAATACTGGCCGTGCTCTACTGGCACGAAATGAAAGTAGACCCCAAAGAGCCTCTGATGGAAAACCGCGACCGGCTCATACTCTCCAAAGCGCACGGTTCGCCGGCGCTCTACGCCGCGCTGGCTGCCCGAGGCTACTACCCGGAAGACAAAGTGTATGAATACTGCGAACTCGGCGGGCTGGAAGGCCACACGCACATCGACAGTGCGCCCGGCATAGAAGCCAGCGGCGGGCCGCTCGGCATGGGCCTCTCCGTATCGGTGGGCATGGCCATGGGCATGCGCAAAAAGGAGAACCCACGCTCGCGCATGTACTGCCTCATCGGCGACGGCGAGTGCAACGAGGGCAACATCTGGGAAGCAGCCATGGCCGCAGCACACTACCACCTCGACAATCTCATCGCCATAGTGGACTACAACAAGGCCATGGCCAAAGGCCTGATCTGGGAAATGATGGCCCTGGAGCCGTTTGCCGACAAATGGGCCGCTTTTGGCTGGAATGTGCAGGAAGTAGACGGCCACGACATAGAAGAAGTAGCACGCGCGCTGTACCGCGCCCGATGGGTACAGGCCAATGGCAAGCCCAACGTGATCATCGCGCATACTGTAAAAGGCAAGGGTATAGAGCGTGCCGAGTTCAACTACAAATGGCACACCCATGCGCCCGATCCCAAAACGGCCGATGAGATGATGCGCGAAGTATGCCGCAACTATGGCAGGCCGGAAAAAGGATACTCCAAAGTAGACGTACGCGTAGAAAAGGAAACCTTTTACAGCGGTGAATAAGCAGCCGCCAACGACTTCAGAAACAAATTTTTAAACAGCAATAAAGATTTTCGATAATGGCAGACTCAAATAATAAAATGGTAGAAATGCGCGATGCCTACGCCGAGGCACTGTTGGAAGTGGGCGAAGCATATCCCAAAATGATATACCTCGATGCCGACCTGCATACCAGCACCAAGGCTACAGTGTTCAAAAAGAAATGGGCAGACCGCTTCATTCAATGCGGCATAGCCGAGCAAAATATGTTTGGCATATCGGCAGGACTGGCTTTCGAAGGGTTCATCCCCTTCGCATCTACCTTTGCCGTATTTGCTGCCAGGCGCGCCCTGGACCAAATCGCCATTTCCATTTGTTTCCCCAACCTGAATGTGAAGATTCCCGGCAGCTACGTAGGCGTGCCTACCAGCCGGGCGGGAGGCTCGCACAACAGCATCGAGGATATGGCCATCATGCGGGCCATGCCCAACATGTACGTGGCCGATGCCGGCACCAACCAGGACCTGAAGAAAATAATTCATGCGTCCATGGAGCGGGTGGGGCCTACCTATTTCCGAGTCACGCGATACACGGTGCCGGAGTATTTTGACGAAAGCCACACCTTCGAGTGGGGCAAGGGCACTATGGTACGCTCCGGCAGCGATGTCACACTGTTCAGTACCGGGGTGATGCTGACCAAAAATGTAGAGGCTGCCGAACTGCTGAAAAAGGATGGTATAGATGCCGAGGTAGTACACCTGGCTTCCGTGAAACCCATCGACCGCAGCATGATTTTAGAATCGGTGCGCAAGACCGGCTGCGCCGTCACGGCGGAAAATGCTTCGTACTACGGCGGGTTTGGCGATGCTGTGCTCGGTGTGGTGGCAGAGGAGTTTCCCGTACCGGTGAAGAAGATCGGGGTGCCCGACAAATTCATAGAAAGTGGCGGCATAGAAGAGCTTTTCGACTACTACGGAATGCAGCCCAAACACATAGCCAAAGCCGCTAAAGAAGTGATGAAAAGACGCGATCAGGTAAAGAGCAACGTAAAAGCGTAGAGCAGTCAGCCGCCCCGGTAAATATTTAGTGCGTGCAATAGCAAAGCACCATTGAAAAACATTTTGGGCGCGATGGCACCCATGAAGCGACCAGTGGTATGCCTTCCCCGGGCCGGGGTATGAGCAATTCATAATTTACCATACCAACATATTTTATAACTACCAAACGAACACTACTATGAACAAATCGACCCACCTGCTTATAGCAGCCTGTGTGCTGCTTGCATTTACTTCAGCTTTTGCGCAAAAGCAGGCTAGTGAAACCATTCAACTCACCAGTTTCGAACCGTCCGACGCCGAGGCCTTTCGCATGGTGCGCGGAGGCAAATTTGCCATGGGCGGCTGGCAGGCCGTAGACAGTATGGACTATATACTGATAGAACTGAAGGATGGCATCGCCTACAACGAGTCGGGCGCCATAGAGCTCGATATGACAAACCTGGACCCTACAACACAGACTATGGGCAGAAAGCATCATTTTTTCAGCCTGTATGCCAATCCTGAAGGAAGTCACTTTAGTGATGTGTACACCCGCGACATGAAAGAAGATGAAAAGCAGCGCATGCCGTTGCCATTTGTTTCTTTGCGCTTTGGAGAAAAAAGATATACCGACGACAACGGTCAGGGCATCAAAGTGCTGTGGCGACCCAATGAGAAACGGTTTGAACACGCCCCCTTCGGTGCACGAAGCGACTGGAGCAAAGACAAAACCTATACCTGGCGTATGGCCATAGACCGAAACCACCTGACGGTATACCTGAATGGCGACAAAATTTTTGGTCCGGAAGACCTGGGCGACCGCGACAAGAACGCACCACTCAAGTACATATACCTCAGCAAAGATGGCAATCCTAAGCCTACCGTTTGGTTTGGCTTTCCCGGCCCGGTGTACAAAGAGCTGCGCGTTTACGACAAATAAATCAGCTAAACTCCGGCATCCATGCGAACATTCCTTGAGCTTAGCCCCTTCAATTTTCTGATCATTATATGCCTGGTCTTAGCGCATTACTCCCCTGCATCGGCCGGCGATGAAATGCGTGTCGGTCAGTGGGACGTATTCGAACAAACCTTTCAGCACGATCGCCAATATGACGACCCCTTCGGTGCCATCACCCTTGATGTCACCTATACACGACCCAATGGAACGCAGGTGCAATTTTATGGTTTCTACAAAGGGGGCAGTGAATGGGCCATCCGTTTCATGCCCGACACCGTTGGTCATTGGCAATATTCGGCCCGGTTTTCTGATGGAAGCAACAGCTTTCAAGGCCGCTTTCGCTGTGTGCCTTCCGACATACCGGGCCTCATCTCGCAGCACGCCAGCAACCCGATATGGTTTGGCTACCGCGGTGGAGCGTTTGAGCTGGTCAGAAGCTTTCATGTTGGCGACCGGTTTTTTGCCAATACCCCCAACGCCCATACCGGCGAAAGCTGGGGCCCCGATGAACGCAATGGATTTCTGGATTGGGCCAAAGCCCAGGGCTACAATATGCTGTCGATTGCCAGCCACTACCTCAACAGAAACGTAGAGACCCGCGGCAAAGGCTGGCAAACACCCGACCTGTGGGACAGCCTGCAGCAAAGGCCTGATCCTGTAGCTTTCGATGATATGGAAGCTGTGCTGAACGACCTGAAAGAACGCAAGCTGCTGGTGTACCCATTCGCCGGGTTTTTTGGTAAGGAGGCCGACTTTCCCAGGGAGCAGAAGGCACAAGAGACGTACCTGCGCTATTGCCTTGCACGCCTTGCGCCGTACTGGAATGTCCTCTTTTTGGTCGGAGGCCCTGAGCCGCTGTACAAAAAAAATCCGCATCTCACCTTTGAGGAAATCAATTGGCTTGGCGCCCTCATCGATTCTTTGGATGTATTTGACCACCTGCTTTCGGTCCATAATCCTACAGGCGACGACCCATTTATTTATAAAGACTGGCTAAGCTATGGCGTGCTTCAAGGTCCTAAAACCACCGACCGAAGGGAACTATATGAGGGATTGCTCAAAAATCACCACCCCCAAAAGCCCTTGTATGCACAGGAAACCCTCTGGCCTGGCAACATGTACGGCCATCCTGACTATACGGTAGATGACATTCGAAAAAACACATACGTAGCCACGATGGCAGCCGCGGCCATCAATTTTGCCGATATGGACGGCAACTCGTCGTCTGGCTTTAGCGGCACCATCGACATGGACCAGCGGCATCAGGTGTGGCACGACGAGATAAAGTCGGTGTGGGACTTTTTGGAAACGACAGCTATACACACCATGGTACCCGCCCCCAATCTGGTGAACACCGGGTACTGCCTGGCAGATGTGGGCAGGCAATACATCGTGTATCTGGAAAAAACCGAAGCGGTGGACGTAGCGCTTGAAAACGGCCCGTACCAGGTCACCTGGATCAATGCCGGCGATACCGGCAAGCGGGTAGAGCTTCCACCAACCAAAACAGGTAAAGACCTGGCACCACCCGCCGGAGGAGATGATTGGATTTTGATTTTAACAAAAGAATAAAACCACTTAAACAGTTCAGAAAAATGATGACACGCAGAATAACGCTCGTAATGACTTTGTGCTGGTTTGCCTGCCTGCACCTGGCACAAGCCCAACCCCAGCCGGCCTCAGTGCCCCAATATCAGGTGCATGAGTTGACCTTTGAAGGCGACAATTACAAACCTCAGGATTCGCCAGTGGCCGATGTGGTGCTCACCACCACCTGGCGGCACGAGAGTGGCTGGCCCAGCTACACCATCTATGGCTACTATGATGGCGACGGCAAAGGCGGCCTGAGCGGCAATGTGTTCAAGGTGCGCTTTTGTCCCACAGAGCCTGGCTCCTGGACGCTCGAGAAGACTGAATCAAACGCCAAAAAACTCCATGGCCAGCATGAGGGCTTTACTATCAATTGCACTCAATCGGCCCATAAAGGATTTTGGGAGGTTGATAAAGAACATGCCGGTAGTCGATGGTACAAGCGCAGCGACGGCTCGCACTCCTACATCGTAGGCAATACGCTCTACAGCTTTTTGTCGGAATATTATAAAGGAGAACCCACCGGGGGCAGCATCAGCCGCGATGTAGAGGAAAACGCCAGGTACTTCAACAAAATACGCTTCTCCATCACAGGAGATATTTTCCCTACCCCGGAGCAAAAGCCCTTTCTCGACGACCGGGGCAAGCCAACCGACGATGGCAACTTCTCGCACCGGCCCAATCCGGCCTGGTTTCAAGATCGTGTAGACCTGGCTGTGAAGCTGGCCTACGACAAAGACATGATAGCCGACATCATCATGAACGGCCCCGACAGCAAAGAGGCGCGCTCTGCGCTGTATGCCGCAGCCAACGGAGGCGACAGCACGCCCTTTCTCCGGTACATTGCCGCCCGGTACGCCAGCTACCCCAACGTGTGGCTCTGCCTGTCCAACGAGTACGACATCCGCAACCCGGTATTCAGCGAAGAGGAAATAAAAATATTTGGTTTCCGCACCAAGCAGTTTCTTGCCTACCCCACTCCGCTCAGCGTACATGCCAACCAGCGCGACTGGGACCCCGCACTGAACACCATCGTGCCGTGGAACGACCACCTCATCTTACAGTGCAAACTAAAAACCCTGTACTCCGCAGCTGACTTCGCCCTGCGCAACTACTGGATAGGTGGCGGGCGCATGCCACTCATCAACGATGAGCTCGCCTATGAAGGAGCCGGCGATGGCTGGAGCGAAGCCGACGTGGTGGAGTCGCACCTGGGCGCGCTGCTCGGTTGCAGCTATGGCTCTACGGGCCACAAATCGGGCAATAAGGAGGGCCACTACTTTGCCGGCAATTTTAAGCTGAGTGAGCACACCGCAGCCGACAACCTGGCCTACCTGCGCAAGGTGGTGGATGAAAACATTTCTTTTTGGAGAATGACGCCTGTCCACTTTTCCTACCCTAAAAATGTACGTACAGGCATATTCGGCAATATAAGCGACCAGTTTCGAAGCATTCAATGGGGGAAAAACGAATACCTGCTCGGCACGAACGCCGCCCACAAAGACATAACAGCCGAACTGAAAACCGGCCAGTGGCAGGTAAAAATGTACGACCTGATGGCCATGACAGAGAAAACACTCACTACATCGGCCACCGGTGATTATGTGTTCGATGCTCCCGACAGCCGGGCAGTGCTGTTTCATTTTAAGAAGATGAAATAGATAAATACGCTAAAGATGAAACTAAAAGTAAAGTTCAAAATGACGCACCCATGTCTGGCCGCCAGCCAGCCCTGGTCAAATGACAATTAAACCTTGCAAAAACATGCAGGTCAGACGATAGTCAGAACGAAGGAACTATACAGTTGTCGTACGATAGTCTGACCGAAATTCTAAATACTTTATACCAAATACTATTTATTATATCCCAACAACATGCAAAGCAATATCGACCCCATCGCCCTCTTTGGCGACTACATGAAAGTGACCGGTGTGCCCACACTGAAACCAGCAGAGGGCAGCGACCCAAAGCTGGCAGGCAAGCGCCTCGGCGTGGTCAACGGCTCATCCTGGACCAGCCTGTGGTCTACCTGGTTTGGACAAAAAATGCTGCCTGGCGTCAAGATCATCAATGTGGGCAATGAGGCGGTGCAGCTCAACTTCATGACGGCCCACCACCGCGGCGAGGCGTGCCCGCCGCAGATCAACATCGACCTGATGGCACGCTACTCCGAAGATCTATTCAACCTGTACAATGTGGACGCGGTGCTGCTCACATGCTCCACCATGAACCGCGCCTTCGGCCAGGTGAGCGATCATATGAAAAAATTCGATGTGCCTGTGATACAAATCGATGAAGCCATGATGGAGGAGGCGGCAGGCTCAGAAGGACAAATACTGGTGATCGCCACCCACGGACCCACAGTAAAAAGCACTCAGGACCTGCTGCAGGAAACGGCAACCCGGCTCGGCAAGAAAGTCAACTTTGTAGGCGCCACAGTAGAGGAAGCGTTTGAGCTGCTGGGCAATGGCGATATCGCCGCGCACAACGAGGTGATCGCCAACGCCATTCGCGAAGCGCAAAAAAAGGACGATATCGATATTGTGGTGCTGGCGCAGCTATCCATGAGCGTGTTCAGCTTCAGCCATCCCGATCCTGTGGCGGAGTTTGGTGTGAAGGTGCTGAACAGCGGTGAGACCGGCTTTGCGCGTGCAGGGGAGGTAATGAGAAAATTAGAGTGATCTTGCGAAAGACTGGTTTGAGGCAATGACCATTTCATTGCACGCTACCCGGGGCAGTGTACCGCGTGCTTTGTAAAGTCGCTTGAGCAACTAAGCAGTTACAAGTGTTTTAGGTCACTCTTATATTCTCAGTCTGGTGATGCCGTGATGGATGGCTGGCAGAAATTCTATACATTAGAAGAAGGCTTGCCAGGAATTCATGACACTTGATTTAAATTTTTTCAATTTTGTTTACATATTCTCCTGCTCCCTGGGCTTTGTATTGGGGCTGGTCTTGGTGACCTATGGCATCAAAAGAAAGTCTACCAACATATTGATGGGCTTGAGCTTCCTGTTTCTTTCACACGGTATCCTCCTCGCCGGCCTTATCGATTCAGGTTTGATCGTACACTACCCGAACTTGTACCGCACAGGAAACCTCGCGGGGCTCATCTACGCTTTTTTGCCTTTCTTATACATTCAGTACACTTTTTTCGATAAAAGATTTAATTGGTGGCATCTGATGCACTTGCTGCCAGCCACGCTTTTCTTTTTTGATTTTCTGCCAGTATTTCTTCTTGATACAGAGAACAAGCGGCAGTTGATTTTATCTGAAGTACATGATCCCCTTTTGGTAGTGAGCTACACGCAGAGCAGGTTGTTTCCAGATAATTTTTATACAGGATTTAGAACCATCATTATCAACATTTATTGGGCCTGGAGCGTGCTATTGGTATGGAAATATAGACGGAGGCACCCGCATATGGGCAGCAGAAAGGAAGCTTACCGGTGGATTCAGACATACCTCGTAATCCAGTTGTTTATGCTGCTGCCATTTTATTTTACTCTGCAAAGCAATGATCATAACTTAGTATACAAAGCGGTTCACTTCGCGGCGGCGCTGATTGCGCTTTCTTCGGGCTTTTTCTTGCTTTATTTTCCACGCATACTGTACGGTTTTGATTTTGCCCAAACCAATAAAGTAGTACCATCAGAAGAGTGCCTATCCACCGTGGCAAGAGCACCGCTCAACGGCCTATCCGCAGAAATGGTCAAAGAAATAGAGATGGTGCTCAAGATGCAGTTGGAGGAGCATAAGGTTTTTTTGAGAAAAGGATATACAGTACATGACTTATCCAGGGACTCCGAAATCCCACATTATCGTATCAGTAGCTATCTCAATCAGCACCTGGAAACTACCTTTCCCGATTTCATCAACAAGGCACGCATTGAATACTGTTTTTCGCTACTCAAATCCGGCGGGGCCGAAAAATATACGTTAGCAGCGATTGGGGAACAATGCGGTTTTAATAATCGCAACTCTTTTTCGACGGCATTTAAAAAGGTGACCGGCAAAAGCCCCTCTTCCTTTTTAAAAGAGGGAGTAAGCTAGCCATACTGGCTTATTGCTGTGTGAGTGCCTCTTCGGCATAAACCACCTTCCAGTCTGAGGCCATATCTGCTACAAGCCATCCATAAGTCGGGGCATCTTCGAGGCCTTTTTGCAATTGCCCGATGTGCGAGTCTCGATCGTACGCTTTTTCGCGCAAAGAATCGGTGTGGTGTATGATGATGCCCAGCCTAGGCCCGGAGCCCATAGTGGTGTACTGCAGCATTTGATAGTCGCCGTCGCTGTTGCCCACAGCGATGATTGGCCGCTTGCCAATGGCACGATGTATGCCCACCGGCTTGCCTGTCTTATCATCGTTAAATATGAGTTCGGGTAGCTTATTCAGTACGGCCGAGCTGTCATTGACCGTGTATTCCAACCCTCCGAGCGATCCTATTATTTGATAGGGCGGTATGCCATAGGCCTCTTCTGCCCAGGCGCGCATGAAATCCACGCCTCCCCCCGACACTATGAAAGTTTTGTACCCATGGCCGCGCAAGTATTCCAAGAGTTCTACCATGGGCTGATATATCATTTCATTGTAGTGCTTGCCGGTGAGCGGGTGTGTCGCCGTCTTCATCCAGTTTCTCACCGCCTCGTCAAATGCTTCGGTGGTCATACCGGCGTGCGAGGCGGCGAGCGTGGCAGCAATCGATTTTTCGCCGCCTGCCAAGAAAGCCTGCATATCGCCTTTTATAAGCTGGCTCATTGGCTCCTTGCTTTTCCATTCTGGATGGTCAGCCGCCATACGACGCACTTCATCCATGGCAAAGGCCAATTGAAAATATACAGGCTGCTCTGACCAAAGCGTACCGTCATTGTCGAAGACGGCGATGCGATCAGCCGCTTGCACGAAGTCTGGGCTACCTTCCGTGGTGGTGGCACTTACAAAATCTGTAATTCTTTGTTTGGTATTGCCATCGTTCCAGGAAGGAAGTACGGATGGTAATACTCGCGACAGTTGTGAAACTGGTTGTTGTGTGTCGCCGCAGGCAGAAAAGAAAATCAGAAGAATGAGCTGCCAGTGGTATTGAGTCTTTATTTTCATTGTTCGTGATCTATGATTGAATAAAGTGTAAAAAATGACCGGGAGCCGAAGGGCGTCCCGGTCTGTATTTTGATGATATCTTTTACACAAGGATCAATTGCCTGTATTCAAGTTCATATTATCTATTTGTTTCTGCACCTTGCTCAAGCTCCAGTCTCCGGCGGTTTGGCTGGGCGGATAGTCCTTGAATGTAGAGAGAAAATTGAATGCATAAGCTTGAATGGGGGTCATGATGAAGGCCCGGTCGATGTACCAATCATAGTAGGTGTTTGACCCGATCAACGCTTTCTCAAAAGGATCCCGGCGCAGGTTGAAAAGGTAAGGCGCCCTCAATTCCACAAAAGGTTCCAGCCATATCTGTAGCTTGTCGGCACGGTTTTCCAGAAAGTTCACTTTCCAGTCGCCAAATCTGATGCCAGACACTTGTCCGGCGTCATTCACATAAATAAAGCCCTCCCGTGGAGATTGCTCACTGTTACCTGAGAGGTAATCTAACTGATTTACGCCATCAATGTAGTTTTTGTAATTCCTCCCATTTAAAGAAACACCTTTCATGATCTTGTCTTTCATGTTTGAGTCTCCGGCGATGGCAGCAAATGTAGGCAGCCAATCTTCATGAGCCATTATGCCATTGAGCGTGACGTTGGCTGGGAATGTACCAGGCCAGCGCACGAATGCCGGCACCCGGAAAGCACCTTCCCAGTTGGAGTTTTTTTCGCCATGAAAGGGCGTAGTGGCCGCGTCGGGCCAGGTGTTGTAGTGTGGGCCATTATCGGTAGAGTAGAGTACCACGGTGTTTTCTGCAATACCCAGTTCGTCCAGCAGATTGAGCAGTTCACCCACCATGCGATCGTGCTCCACCATGCCGTCGCTATATTCATCCTGGCCTGATATGCCGCGATTTTCTTCTTTCACATGCGTACGGAAGTGCATACGGGTGGCGTTCCACCAGGTGAAAAAGGGTTTGCCAGAGGCCACCTGTTTTTTGATATAGGCCTTGGCGGCTTCGAGAGTTTCTTCGTCAATGGTTTCCATACGCTTCTTAGTGAGAGGCCCGGTATCTTCAACCTTCTGCCCTCCTTTGCCGTCGGACCAACTGTGTACCACGCCGCGGGGGCCAAACTTGTCAGCAAATTTTTGACCATCGGCCAAAATCATGTCTGCGGGATAATCTTCATTTTCGGGCTCTTCCTCAGCATTCAGGTGGTAGAGGTTGCCAAAAAACTCATCAAATCCGTGCATGGTGGGCAGGTGTTCATCGCGGTCGCCTTGATGATTTTTGCCAAATTGACCTGTGGCATAGCCCAGGCTTTTGAGCACAGTGGCAATGGTTACATCGCTCTTTTGCCAACCTTCCAGGGCTCCGGGCATACCTACTTTGGTCATGCCTGTGCGTACGGGCACGTTGCCTCCCAAAAATGCTGCCCTGCCGGCGGTGCAGGATTGCTGCCCGTAGTAGTCTGTAAATGCTACACCCTCTGTGGCGAGGCGGTCTATGCTGGGCGTTTTGTATCCCATCATGCCTCGATTGTTGTGGCTGATGTTCCAGGTGCCAATGTCATCTCCCCAAATGACGAGAATATTGGGCTTTTTTGCCTGTGCCAAGGCGTCGGTGAAGAATAGGCTGCCGAAAAGCAAGATTGCGGCCGCCAGAACTGCTCTGTTTCTGAGCATCAGTTGAAATTGGTTCATACGTGTGTAGTTAGTTAAAAACGATGGCATCAAACACCATGATGTGGTGCAGATGATTGCAGTTAAAGACAAATTAGGTTCATAAATGTGCAGACGAAGCGCAAGCCGCACCTTTGCTTGCAAAGATTCGTCGAATATTGACTTATAAATAGTGTTCTCTACTTCGATCTTCTGCCTGTGCAAAAACGCGTCTTCGGACAGGAACTCCACCCTAGGAATACACCTTGGGCCCGAAAAATGGAGGTTTCTCATCGTTTGTTCCACTCAGAAAATACTACTGACGTCGGTATTCTTATCACTCAAAAAGCTGTCTATACAGGAAAGGCATAGAAGACATGATCAATTGAAGAGTGGCACTTTCTCGCTTGCATTTTTTACACGAGTTTAGCGATTTAATACTCCGACCATGAAATATTACGCACCCGGCTATTGGCTTATAGGATTGAAGGCATCCGTATTGGCTGTGCTTTTGGCTTGTTTCATTATTTCAGCTCCTGCTAGTGCTCAGAGCGATGTTGACGAAGCCTCTGAAGGCCGGCACGAGATCAGCCTGTTGATTGGCCATATGCACATAGCAGAGTCTGTAGAGGGTGGAGGCAAAACCTGGCATACCCTGCCGTCGTGGGAGCTCAACTACAGCTACTTCATCCATCCTCAATGGCTGGTCGGCCTGCACAACGACATTATACTTGAGGAGTTTCTGATTGAGACCACGCGGGGCGAAGTGGTGGAACGCTCTTACCCCATCGGTATGGTGGCTACTGTAGGCTACCTGCCCGTGCACTACCTCACCTTGCTGCTGGGCACCGGCGTGGAGCTGGCCCACGAGGAGCAGTTTGCCATGATCAGGCTGGGCATAGAGCCGACTTTGAAGTTCAACACAAAATGGGAAATGCTCATCAACCTGTCGTACGACATCAAAATAGATGCCTACGACAGCTGGAGCCTGAGTGCCGGTATCGCCCGCAGATTTTAAACCATAGCCCACGGTTTGAAACCGTGGGCTATGGTCATTAACCGTGGTATGTTCAATGGATTTATCCATTTTCAACAATTTCAATTTCTTCTTCCATCAAGCCGTATAGCTGGTAAACCAAAGGTATATGGGTTATAAGGATCTGCCCAATAACCAACAGATGCTGAAAGCGATCCAAGACTATCATCCGACAATGAGTTTGCCACCGGCCCTGGAAATGGGGGGGCGTGCAAGAGCCTCTATCCAGTCTTGTCCGGAGAAACCTTCGAAACACCTTCGGCTGTTTAGCGTGGCCTTTTTGCGCGGGTGTTTCGTCAGTTTCGGAGTGACACGACGCGGCCCCACGGCCCGTGGAGTGAAAAGCGGCAAGCTGGCGGTGTGGGGTGAAAGACTTTTGGAAGCATGGGCATATGAAAGATTACCGGTGAAATGGAGATAAAAACGCTTTCTAAGATTCAGAGAATCCGTGGCTGTTCATTTCTTTTCCAGTTTACAAAAAGAATCGAACCAAAGAAAATTCTTGACAAAACAATGCTGATATACGCGCTGGCGCAGCCTCATGCCTGTTGTTTTGACCCGCCGGCGTCCATTAGTCGCGGCTTATTCCAATAGCCAACAGATCCTGAAACAAGTTCAGGATGACTCATAAGGTTGGTGCATGCGCGCTGGGCCTACCGCACGAAATGGTCTGTGGGGCACAGACCATGGCAATAAGAAGGGTCATGCAAGAGCCTCTATTCAGTCTTGTCCGGAAAACCTTCGAAACACCTTTGGCCGTTTAGCGTGGCCTTTTTGCGCGGGTGTTTCGTCAGTTTCGGAGTGACATGACGCGGCCCCACGGCCCGTGGAGTGAAATGCGCCAGACTGGCGGTGTGGGGTTAAAGACTTTTGGAAGCATCGGCAAGTGAAAGCTTTACCGGTGAAATAGAGATAAAAATGCTTTAGAATATACAGAGAATCCGTGGCTGTTCATTTCTTTTCCAGTTGACAAAAAGAATCGAACCAAAGAAAAGTCTTGACAAAACAATGCTGATATACGCGCTGGCGCAGCCTCATGCCTGTTGTTTT
>CAZQVB010000023.1:3481-73902 GCA_964596645.1 uncultured Roseivirgaceae bacterium | reverse complement strand
CGGCACGCTGAGCTTCCGCACGCACGACTACGAAGCCTACGCCTGCGAGGGCGGCGGCAGCGTGACGCCTCCGACCAAGCTTAAGCGATGTTAAAATGAACTGATACTGCGGGAATTTTCGAACCCTTTACTTATTTAGTTTAAAAATAAATGAATTATAAACATGGTTCCCTAGGCTCCATGCAGATTGCGGTATATTAATTTGAGTCTTTAAAGCTATTTATTGTTTAATCGCCTCTAAAAAATCGCCCTGTTTCATTTTTTCTTGCACGCTCGCTTTGATCTGTTTACTCCCATCTACTGAGAATGTAAAATTATTTACTTCGTGTTGTTATCTGAGCGATATTTAAAGAGAAATATAAAAGTTGACAGACAATTTTTATATTCATTTTCTCAGCATGTAACGATCAGCGCCTAATTGAAAACCTCATTGGACCTCTGATTCACTTAATAATTTTACCGTTCAGGCGAATTTGTGCTTTTGATAAGAATGATCGGCTCATCGCTAAATAAAGCTGGTTTAATCAAGAAAGGATTCTTAAATTGAATATAAATTAGTTACGCTTCTCAATATGATGTCTGAAAAAAGTAAGGTAACTTCTCTGGCTCACCTGTCCAACCAACAGTTATGGCTTGCTTTCAAAGCCGGAAGCATTGAAGCTTTCGAAACGATCTACCGCGACCATGTGAAGCTACTGTTTAATTATGGCATGAAGGTGTTCAACTCCGAGGCAGTTGTGGAAGACTGCATTCAGGAACTATTCATTGATTTGTGGCGACGAAAAGCTCAACTGGCTGACGTAAAGAAGATTGATTACTATCTCATGAAGGCGCTGAGATGGAAAATCATGAGGGCCTATCAGCAACAATCGAAGCGCGCCTCTGAAACCGAAAGATACAATACTGAAAGCTTGGTCACTGTGTCGTTTCCGTTTGAAACTGTGTTGATAGAAGGCCAAGAGGCCAGCGAAAAAAGCCTAAAGATCAAAGAAGCGATCGACTCATTATCCCCAAAACAAAAAGAAGTCATTCACCTGTTGTTTTTTCAAAAATATAGCTATGAAGAGGTTTCTGATACAATGTCAATGAATATCAGGTCGGTATACACGCTGGCCTGGAAGGCAATATCCACGCTGCGCAGATATTTGTTGCTCTTCTTCACCTGCACCTGGATGATGTCTTTGTAGCCACTGAACTTATAATGACTGGTCTCTTAGCATAGATCTATGTCAAAAGACACTTCAATAAGCTCCAAGTCAGGAATTTCACTGGCTTTAGATCACTTCATCATCCTCACTGAAAAGAATAAAAAAAATTTGGCGAAAAGTGGATAACTATCACCGGGTGCTGCCACTTCAGGTTGAAAGCGAAAATTATGAAGGATAAAGAATACAGCGTTGAGGAGTTGGTGCTGGACAAAAGCTTTAGGGAATGGGTTTATGGGGATCATTCCACAATAGACAATTCCTGGAATGAGTACATCCGAAAAAACCCTTCCAGAATCCAGACGCTCAGGAAAGCGCGGCAAATTCTCTTATCCTTACCTCAGGAAGAACATCATATTTCAGAAGAGCGTGTCAACGACCTGTGGAGAACAATTGAGCAGGACATAGTCAGTTCGGCTTCCCATATTAAATCTACTGAAACACCCATCTTATCTATAAAGCCATCATCCATGCTTGCACCGACCGGTGCTGTGCGCACCACCACACCAAAGTATAGGAGGATGTGGTGGACTGCAGCTGTCGTGGCAATTTTCGCATCTACAATATTTGTACTCCAGCAATTTACCGAAGCACCGGCGCCACAAGTAGCTCTCGAAGATCAAATGATAGAGAAGACCACGGCATGGGGGCAAAAAATGAGATTTTTCCTGAGTGATGGCTCTGAAGTAATCCTCAATGCAGGAAGCAGCATCAGGTATCGTAAATACTTGGGTGAATACAAAAGAGAAATAGAGCTGCTGACGGGAGAAGCCTATTATAAAGTGGCAACAGACCCGGCACGTCCATTTGTGGTCAGAACTCAGGATCTCACAACTACGGCCTTAGGCACGGAATTTAATGTGCGAATTGTTGATCCTGACGCATCAAGGATATTCCTGACAGAAGGGCAGGTGCGCGTAGCACTTAACGACGGGGGTGAAGATATCTTTCCAATGGTCGGGGAGGCGGTAGAGATTGGCGAAGACGGGCACCTGTCGAGCTTCACCTTCGATGAAAAAGCAATGCTATCGTGGAAAGATGGTATTCTTTATTTTGAAAATGCCGGGGAAAGAGAAGTGTTTGAAAAGCTGGAAAATTGGTACGGAGTCGAGGTTAATATAACCAATGAAGCAGTGAAGCCTTGGGCCTACAATGGGGAATTCCAGAACAAGAGCCTGGAGACGGTCCTGATCTCTTTAGGCTTTGCCATGGACTTTCAGTTTGAGATTCAAAGCGATACAATCACCATAAAATACAACTGATCTCACTTGAAAAACTATACAAATACCTCCTGAAAAAAAGGTAAAATTCGTTACATATAACTACCCTTTAGAATCATCGCTTTAGTATCTGAGAAATGCTGCAAATAAGATCAGGCTAAAGCAACTTGTTAAACTATAACCTAAAATTATGAAAAAAATTAGACATCATCTATCAATGTGCTCAAGACAAGCATTATTCGGATTGCTGGCCCAGTTCATTCTGGCGAATTCATTGTTAGCGCTTGACAGCGAAGCGCAGAAAGCCAAAGACCTGCATCAGGTTTATATTACAGTTACTGTGGAGGGGATTTCCCTGCCGCAGTTTTTTGAGTTGATCGAGGAGCAATCGGACTTCTTGTTTAACTATAACAAGTTTGATGTTGAGCCAGGGTTCGGGGTGTCAGGCAATTATAGTGGAGAATCACTATACAATATTTTGCTCGATGTTTCCAGGCAAGCCAAAGTGCAGTTTAAGCAGGTTAATGAAAACATCACCGTTGTACCGATCAGCAAAGAAGGAGGCGGGGCTCCAATCGAGATCAACTTGCAGGGAAGAACAGTAACCGGTTCTGTAAAATCCGGCGAAGATGACAGCGGCCTGCCTGGTGTGAACGTGGTTTTGCAAGGATCAAGCATAGGCACGATCACTGATATTGAAGGTAATTTTTCGCTGGAAGTATTGGGAGATGGTGCAGTTCTGGTCTTCAGCTCGGTTGGCTTTACCAAGAAGGAGGTTGCCGTCGGTAACCAGTCAGTCTTTGACATCACGCTCACACCAGACATTACCGCGTTGGACGAAATCGTGGTGGTAGGCTATGGCACCAGCTCGAAGCGGGCATTGACCGGTTCAGTAGAAAAAGTTGACATTAAAGAACTGAACAACAATACGGCCACTAATATTGCAGCAGGCTTGCAGGGCCGCGTATCGGGCGTTCAGGTTTTGCAAAACAACGGAGCTCCGGGTTCGGGGGCGCAGATCAGGGTGCGAGGCGTCAGTTCCATCAGCCTTGGCAGTGATCCTTTAATTGTGGTTGATGGCATCCCCGCAGCAGGTCTTGGATTTAACGAAATTAATCCTAATGATATCGAGTCGATTGAGGTATTGAAAGATGCGGCAGCAGCCTCGATTTACGGATCCAGGGCAGCAAACGGGGTGATCATGGTCACCACCAAAAAAGGCAAAGCAGGCAAGAGCGTTTTCAATATTGATTACCAGCACGGCATAAACACACCGACCAATGAGCTGGAAATTGCCAACAACCAAGAGTGGCTTGGCATCATGGATCGCGCCTACAACAATCAAATACCTGGCAGAGGGCCATTTCCAATCCTGGAATGGGACGGTTTCGATAGGGAACTGGCCGAACAAACCAATACAGACTGGATGGATCTGGTGAGCCAGGACGCTTACTACAATCAAATTGGTTTTTCAACCTCAGGCGGATCAGACAAGACCACTTTCTATATTAGCAGCCAATACCGTGATGAATTTGGCATCAATCCGGGCAACAGGTTTCAGCGGGTAAATGCGCGGATTTCTCTTGATCATCGCGCCACCGAATGGTTGAAGGTGGGCACCAACATAACCGGGAACTACCGGTTCAGGAACAACCCTTATACCAACTATTCCAATTACTACACAAACCTTCTGCCGATGTACCCGATCAACTCTCCGGAAAGAGAGGGAAGATACTTTTTTGATCGCAACATCAACGGTGATCAGGGCATCAATCCCTTATACCGAAGAGATGAAACCTGGGGGGACAATCAGGAAATGAAGTTGGTTGCGAACATATATGGAGAGCTTACTTTGCTTAAAGGGTTAACACTCCGAACAGACTGGTCAGTGGCCTACACCGGTAGCAGGAACAGAAATTATGAATCCAGAGAGTTTAGAAGAAGAGGAGACGGCATTGACCCGACCCAAGAAGGCGCAATAAGCATCTTCAGAAGCCAGAGGTATTTTTGGAATTCAAACAATTACCTGACCTACGAACGAAATTTCGGGGACCATTTCATAAGCGCAATGGCCGGGTACACCATGGAGAGCAGCGATGCTGACGGAAATGGCATCACAGAGGAAGGTTTTCCTTCTGATGATTTCACGCTCACCAACGCCAATACAGAAGTGGTGCTCACCAGGGTCAGCTCCAGCATCAATCAGTACAGGTTCCAGTCCTATATTGGCCGTTTGAAATATGGATTCAAAGACAGGTACTTCGCTGAAATAAACTTCAGAAGGGATGGCTCCTCCAGGTTCGGTCCAAACAACCGATGGGGTAATTTTGGTGGCGGAGCCGTAAGTTGGTTGCTTTCTGAGGAGGAATTTATGAGCACGCTGTCATGGGTCGATAACCTTAAACTTAGGGCCAGCTACGGATCGGTGGGCAATGCTTCGTTTGGAAATAACTATCCATACTTATCGACCTTGGTCAACTGGGGGAATTATGGCGGTCAGGCTGGTTTTTTCTTTCGCAACATCGGTAATCTGGATATAGGTTGGGAAGAGCAGTTTCAGACAAATGTCGGGCTTGACTTTGCATTGTTTGATGGCGTAGTCTCCGGTAGTTTTGATTATTTCGAAAAAAACCCTAGGAATCTGATTGTTGATTATAGAGTGGGAAATTATCATGGATATTTCTCAACCGGCATCACTGTCAACCTTGGAAATATGGAAAACAAGGGCTTTGATTTTTCTTTAACCACCAGAAACATTAGAAAAGGAAACTTTACTTGGATCACAGACTTTAACATTTCCAGGGCCAGACCGGTGGTCACCAAAATGTCCGAAACCCAATCATGGCTTGAGTCCGGCACCAGCATTGCCGTAGAGGGTCAACCACTGGGAGCTTTTTATATGCCCATTTGGGGTGGTGTAGATCCGGAGACAGGCCATGAGTTGATCCTCGGTGTAGATCAGACCAAAGCAGAAAACAGGAATGCAACACAAAATGACCTCAGCGGGCAGATATTCGATGCCACTGCCATGGACAATGGAAGGTATAATGCACAAAGAGCAATCATAACCGATAAGACACCCTATCCGGATTTTTATGGAGGCTTGAACAATACACTTACCTACAAAAACTTTGACCTGAGCTTCCTTTTCAGTTATCAGTTTGGAAATTACATCTACAGCGATGCCGTTAAATCGCTGATGACACCAGGTGATGGAAAGAACCTTTCGCCTGATTTGCTGGAAGGGTGGAGTCCTGAGAACCCGACAAATACACCATTGATCTTTGGCTCGCCCAATAACGGTAGAAACAGCACCAGGTTTCTATACGATGGTAGTTTTGTCAGGCTGCGGAATATGCAAATTGGCTACAATCTGCCTCAAGACATGATGCAGAGCATTGGTATCAGATCCATGCGGGTGTATCTGGTCGGCCAAAATTTACTGACCTTCACCAATTACCCTGGTCAGGATCCTGAATTTTTTAATGGAGACTTAGGTGAACGCGAGGCTAACATTTCTCCTGGTGTTGATGGCCTGGGCTATCCGCAGATGCGTACTTTCATGGTTGGTGTAAATCTGGGTTTGTAAACTTTAAATATTTAAAAAGATGACAATACACAACATATTAAAAACAATGCTTGTTTTCATACTCTTCACGGCTTTGCAAAGCTGTAGTGATTTTGTTGATGAGATCGAGCCTGAAGATAGTGTAGAAGTGGCAGCGCTATTAAAATCTGCCAGAGATATGGACGTGCTGATCAATGGCGCCTACGGCGGGCTGTGGAGCCCTGCAGGGTGGGGCACTTTCCAGCTGATGCTCGAAAAAAACAGTGATCTTTACTATGCTTATCCTCCACGAAAGGCGCAATGGATCAATGGTGGTGGCGGCACAGATTATTTACGAAACTATGCCGGCAGAGATATGCAGCAGCAGCGCTATGTGCTTCAATGGGGCAATATTGCCATGAATCCGGCAAATACCGTTTTAATGGCCATCGAAGATGGTCTGGCTGATGATGACCCAAATATGGCAGCGCAGGGAGACAGGCTCAAAGGCGAAGCACTGCTGGTGCGTGGTATTGTAAATTGGGAATTTACAGTTCTCTTAGGGAAGCAATACCACCCTTCCACCCTGGATGATAAAGCCTTTGTTTATCGTTCCTGGCCCATTCTGGCTCCTTCAGACATACCGGCCGAGCGACAAACGGTGGGCGCCATGTATGAGTATATACTCAATGACATGCTTGAAGCGCAAGCCTTATTGCCGGAGGTTTACGATGAATCGATCCATCCTCTGGCCTATAAAGTCAGGCACCGCAAAGATGTGGCTACAGCTTTCCTCGCCAAAGTATATTTCCAGATGCTGAACAATGACAAGGCACTTGAAATGGTCAATATGTTGCTTGGTCCGGTATCCGAAGATGGGTCGTCCAAATATCCAATAAACGACAATTTTGAAGATGTCTTTCAGGTGATGGGCACCAATGATTATAGCCCGAATAATGGCAGCGAAATCATCTATGCAGCAGAAGGACAGAGCGCTCAAAAGCTCACAAGAGACAGCAAATGGGGATTCTACAGAGAAACAAGGCCGTCAGGATCAAGAACTCAAAAACAACTAGCCCTGGGCCAGCCCTTGCAGGTTCTTTTTGATCAGGATGCTGACCGGCGTTTCCTTGAATTGATCGAGGTGGATGAGGAAGGCTATTGGTGGCAGAACAAGCACGCGATACCCTGGATGAATCTGCCAATATTGAGGGCCCCAGAGTTTCATTTGATGCGGGCGGAGATCAATGCCAGAAATGGCAACCTGAGCGATGCACTGATAGATTTGAACCTGGTGAGAAACCGTGCCGGTCTGTCTGACCTTGAAAGCACGAATCAGCAGGAGATCATCGACGAAATTATTGATGAAAGAGCCAGAGAGCTATTTGCCGAGAATGTCAGGTATTTGGATATGCTGCGCCTCGGCGCCTTGACCAATGGCGAAGTAATGATCCCAATGGGACAACGGGATGAAGAAGACAAAGCATTTGTCGGAGGTGTTGACGAGTTACCTTGGGACAGCGATTTTCTTCAATACGATTTTCCTTCCAATGAGCTCATTTTTAATCCAGCAGTTGAATAACTAAATCTGAAAAATCATGAAAAATATAAAATTGAAGGCAATGATCTTGTTGTTAGGGGCAAGTGTAATATATGGGTGCCAGGAGAACGTCGAACCGCGTAACGAAGCATTAGACAATAGCCTGCTAACAGGTACCTGGCATTCCGGGGTGCGGTCTGTGACCGTATCCATTGGTGAAGATGATGGGCAAAGAACCATTTATGAAGATAGTACTTATCTGGAAGATGTGGGCGTGGTGTTTGATTTTGGGATAGAGGGTGTCGCGGATTCTGTAGCTGTTTATGAGATCAACGCTGATGACGACGGGGCGCTCGACACAACACGAGTGGCCTCAGGACACTATAGCTTCGGATCGGCAGAGAACCTGGAATATACAAGTCCAAAGATGTATTTTACGGTCTTTGATCCCGCTGTGCCGCAGGGCGTAGAAGGTAATTACAGAACCACCTATACCATCGAAAATCTCCTTGACAATAGCATGGAGGTCACTTGGAGCTTTAACAACGGACGCAGCCGCAACTCAGTAAAATTCGAGGCACAGTTTAGCAGATAATCTTTTCTATACTTAATACTGACAAAAAAAGGAGGTGCCTGCCATCTCCTTTTTTTGTTCTTGAATTAATCTTTGACTTATGTCGCGTTCTTCTCTCGCTACATATGTCTGCGAACATCATAATTTTCAATAAACCATGTCGAATAGTTTTGTCAGACAAAAAGTATTGATCAATCTCATCCTTCTCCCTTGGTTTATTGGATGTGGGGCGGAGAAAAAAGAGTCTGATCTTCATGAATCCTTTGTCCGATCGACGATAGTTGGTCAGGAGGGCTACTTTAGGGTTGGCCAGAATCATGGCGGTCAGTGGTGGTTCATCACTCCTGAAGGCGCACCATTTTTTTATAAAGGCGTGTGCGCAGTAAACAGAGCGGGCACTATGGGTGGGAGGAGAGCCAAAGACGGACCCTATGCTTCTGCTGTCGATAGCATTTATAACTATCAGCAAAACCCGGAGATTTTCGTGCAGGCACAGATCGATAGGCTGCGGCATTGGGGATTTAATGCATTTGGCGCCTGGACTACAGAAGAATTCTACGAACAGGGTTTTCCCTACACAGAAATCCTTGAGTTTTTCAAGGAAGGCCCACATCTTGAGATGCCAGGTGGTGGTAAGGACCTGCCAGATATTTTTTCCGATCAATGGGTGCAGGCCATCAATAACAAGGCAAGAACAATTTGCAGCCCTAAAAGGCACAGCCAAGACCTGGTTGGTTACTTTACTGACAACGAAATAGGTTTTGGGAAAAAGGATGATTTTGGCCTCGACCTCGGATTTGTAAATGCCGGCAGGTTTGGCTTCTCACTGCTCCGGAGCTTCATGGGCATGGAGGAGGGGGTACCTGCCCGGGATTTTGCCTGGAATTTTATATACGAGCGCCACAATAATCTACAAGGCCTATCAGATGCATGGTCAGTCAAACTCAGGAGCGAAAATGAAATGGGAGGCTTGAATGAGAAGAAGACTCCCATTGATGCTGAGGAATATCTAAAAGATGCAGAGGATTTTCAGCGGCTATATGCCCGCAGGTATTTTAGGCTGACCTACGAAACGATCAAGCGGTATGACCCCAACCATCTGGTGCTGGGCTGCCGCTTTGGTGCACCGCCGGATACCGTCATCCTCAATGCCATGAAGCCTTTTGTGGACGTGATCTCCCAAAACAACTACCGGCCCAGCCTGTACCAGCGCATCGATTATTTGTATGAAGAGACAGGGTTGCCGGTATTGATCGGCGAATTTAGCTGGAACCCTGACCTGTTTAAGTATGTGGAAATGCACGGTGAACCTGAAGATGGATACACCGTCAAGGAGCGCGTCTTCAGGCGAGGTGAAAAAGTGCTGCTTCGTGCAGCCAGTCACCCGGCCACGGTCGGCTACACCTGGTATCGTTGGGTGGCCAGGCCTAGCGAAGGCGATCACTTTAGTTTTGGCCTCGTTGATCATGCTGATCAGGAAGAAATGCATGTTTCTTCGCTCAAGGTGCTGCATCCAAAGATAGAACCGATACGGCATTCACTAGCACGGCAAAAAGCCAAGCCTGAGGATGAGGCCTCTGCCGACTTGGTCATTACCTTGTACCAAATGAGGCCCGGATGGATTCATGATCTGAATTTCAGGATCGAAGATGGAAATGCGCTGGACGAAGCATACGGCTGGCAAATGACGACGACCGTCCATGATCTGGAGGCAACAGCAACGCTGATGAAGATCAATGCAACGATCGACTTTAAGGAATGGCTGTGGAAAGGCAACATAGCCGGAGAAGATGGCGAAGGCAATTACACCATCACCCTGCAACGCGATGGCAATAAGCTCACCGGAGGGTTTGTGGGCACGTACAATGGCCTGAAGGTCAGCGGCAACGCCGATGGCTATCTGCTTCCTGATTTGCCATCGCAAGCTCGTGCCTTCGAGTGATAGGCATCAACAGTTTATTGTGGACATCGCATAAACCCTGCACCTACAGCTCATACTTTTCTCTGACAAAAAACAGATCATGACTGCAATAGACCGACTTTGTTGATCATTACAAGATGCTTTGCTCAGCTCGCTGAAAAATCGCAGCCAGGTAACCTCACAGGCTGTTTTTGATACCTCATTACTCCGTTGTCGCGAAGGTAAAAAGTAGATTTGAACAGATTTTTGATATCCAATAATTTCAATTTGCTATGAAACTATACAAGCTTATACTTCTTGTGTTCATGTTGGCCGGCTATTCAGCTAAGGCTCAGCAACACGATTATCTGGTAGATCGCTACGATCAGCTTCACCATTCTCCAAAGCAGGAGGTGTACAAAAAGATTCATCCCATGCCGGCCGGAGTGGTGTACATCCAATGGCCGGGAGAGGGTGAGAAAGAAATGCGCGAGCACTTCCGTCTGATGAAAAAGCTGGGCTTCAACAGCCTCAAACAAATCATGACTGTGCCGGGCTGGGAGCTGGAAGATGTGCAGTTGATCGCCCTCGACGAGGGTATTGTGCCCTGGTGGTATGGAGACGGAGGCTGGGAGCCTGTTACTGAAGAATTGCTGAAAGAACTCAAGATTCCGGTTGACGCTGAGATCAAGACAATCCGCGAACACCCCAAAATGATCAAATATCAGAAGCAGGTGATGAAAGACCGCATACTGCGGGCAAAGGCATATAAAGAAGAGCACGGCGAACTGCCCAATGGTGCCCAGACAGCCCACGACCCTACAGTGGGCAGGCGCGGACTCGACCTTACAGAAGAGGGTAAGAAACTTTTTGTAGGATGGGCCCGGGAGCACTACGCAACCATTGAAAACCTCAACCAAAGCTGGACACTCTATCATCATGGCACCGGCACACCCTTCGAATCCTGGGAGGATTTTAATGCTAACTGGGAGACAAAAGCTTCCCACCGCAACTACAAAAGCAAGATGGATATCTTTCAGTTTAAAGCCGAGCATGGCGTGGAAAACATCAGGGAAGTGGCCCAAGCTTTCGCTGACTACGACAGCAACGTACCCTTCCGTGGTGGAGGGGAAATGAGCTTGTTTTTGCCCGCAGCGTATATGGGCACCGACATGGAGCGCATTGCAGATGTGGTAAAAGACTATGGTTCGTTTTATCCATCTACGCACCTGAGCTGGCATTTTAATGCATCTAAGAATGAAGTCGTCAGACCATTTTACATTCAGGCTTCGATGATGAACGACTTCTACAAAGGCGGCTGGACTGGCGGTTGGGAGTCAACCGGAGGGCCTCAGCAGTTTGATGGCGAGAAGGATGCCTCTGAACTCAACTCTTACTATGTGGACGGCGGCACCGTTTTGCAGTTGTTTATGAGCCAGATGGCTGCCGGTTTCAAAGGCTTCGGCATCTGGTGCTGGAGCATCCGCTCTGCCGGTAAAGAAGGAGGCGAGTACTCCTTGCTGGATCGCAACAACCAGCCCACTGACCGGGCAGTTCGCCTGGGCATGATGGGCAAAGCCATGCAAAAATACAGGGATGAGATATGGGAGTCGCGCAAGGAGCCGATGGTCGGGGTGCTGCTAGACTGGAACAACGATGCCGCCTGGGGGGCGATGTCTGTGCGCGGCCGCGACAGCTTCCGAATGTTTCCGATTGAGTCCAGGATTGGCGTTTCTCGGGCCTTGATGAATGCAAACGTTCCATTTGAGTTTGTAACTCCCGATGATTTGAGAAATGGATTGGCCAAGCGATACCGGGTCATTTATCTTCCTGCCATCATTTCCCTGCAAAACGATGTACTGGACATTCTGGAACAATACACGGCCGATGGCGGACGAGTTGTGCTTGATCTTCCGGGAGGGAAATTTGATGAGAATACTGTGATCACAAATACTGGAAAAGGATCAACTTTTGCCAGACTATTTGGCGCTACACTCGATAATTTCCAGTTCTCCGGGTCGAACAAAACCATAAGCCTCAAGGAGCGGGACTGGACAGGATTTGTGGTGGACATGACACCGTTAGATGCCGGTACGCTCGATTACTACAGCACTGGTAAGCCGGCCATTATCGAAAATAAGTATGGCAAAGGTTCATCCGCACTCATCGGATTAGACATCTCGCATCAGTGTTTTCTGCCTGGCAATGCGCTGGCAGAACAGATTTTGGTAGAACACACAATGGGCACAATGGATAGTCCCTACACTTGTGAGGGTGCTTTGGTCTATCGATTGGCAGGTGACAAGGCCGATCACTATTTTTTCATAAATGATGGAGCAGCACAGAATGTCGTTTTCAGAAGCGCCTACAAGTACAAAAAGGCTGAAGATGCCATCAGCGGAGAAGCGATCGACCTTCACGACATTGCACTCCGGGCCGACGATGCACGATGGATACGAATGGAAAAATAATTCTTGAAATAAACAATGCGCTGATATGATACGCCACCTGATATTCTTTTTATTGATCGCTCAGTCTGCATGGGCCCAGCAACCCTGGGCGGCTGCCACATACCCCGACGAAACCGGCTTTAATATGCGCATGGCGCCTATGCTCGGCAGGATTGCCGACGGCCAATTTGGCGTGCGCTCACTGGCCACTTCCACCTGTCCGGATACGGGTCTGCCTGTCAGAAGCTGGGCTCTTGAAGGGGAAACGATTATTTCGCCCTACACCGGGCGGACCTTCGTGCAGGGGCCAACGGGCTATTTTGGCCCGAAGGCCAGGAACGAAAAAGGGCAGATCATCGCATTTGGCGGGGATCCGCTCAAGTACGATTTGCCTCCTGCCACTGCTTCGCTCATCCTAAATCCAAATGATCAGCATGCCTGGGCCTTTCTTTCGATCCCTGGCAATATGCGCCAGCAATATCACTTCGCCTGTAAAAATTGGGCACGCCTATATCCGATGCTGAAGAGCCACGCACCTTCCGGATGGCTGGAGAATTTTCACTACTGGGTGGGCGAATATGCCGAAAAACGGCGCCCATCCGATGGTGCCCGCGAACTGCTGCTCATGTCCACAGCACACAATCTGGTCGGTGAGCAGGGTGAATTGTTAGGAGGGAATACTAAAGACGGGGGCACCGAAAACCACAAAACCATGTGGCGCACCAGCGGGCTGCTATATGCCCAATTGTTTCCAGACACCGCAAAAATCTCAGGCTATAGCACCGGAGAGGTCGAAAGCATTACAAAAAAAATGCTCAAAGACTATATGCAACGTATATTATTTACCGGCAACGGCGAGTACGATTCACAGGTCTATTACCCGCATAGCATTGAAGGCTTCCTTAATCTTTATGATTTTTCTCCGGATGAGGAAACCAGGAAAATGGCTAAGTTCATCCTCGATTACTATTTTGCCAGCTATGGGCTAAAGGTAGTGGACGGCACCATTGCAGGCGCGCAGAAGCGCGGCTACCTGCCGAATGCCGAGCCCAATGAAATGGAGCAGATGCAGTGGGGCTTTTTTGATGCTACTTCCCGCGACATGCAGGATGCCGTGGTAACCATTCAGCAGGCCACGACCACCTACAGGCCCAATCGCGTCATTTGGAATATTGTCAGGAAAGAGCTGCCCCTGCCATTCGAGGCCAGAATGAGCAGGCCTTTTTACCACATGGATAAGCCATTTTCCTTTGCGGAATCATTTTATTGCTCCAATTCATTCGCCCTGGGCAATGTGCAAATGACCATAGTGGACAACCCCAACCAGCAAATGGTGTGGTCATTGGTCGCCGAGGGCACCAACGGCCCTTTGTGCTTCAGCGGCGGGCATCCGCTTCGTGGCAGCACATCTGGGCACAGCCCATACACACAAACGCTTCAATCCAAAGGTGCGTTGATCTTGTGCACCGCACCCACAAAAATTCTGGAGGATTTCGATACCATCATCGCCCCGAAATATTCTCAAATTTCCAGACCAAACCTTTGGCATTTGCCGGAGCGCGAACAAGGCAATCAGTTCGAAATTAGAAATCGACAGAAATATGGTGTCAAGCCGCTGCATGAAGTAAACGCGCCGGAAGAGCTTACTGCGGATGAGGTAGTCAGATATTGGAAAGAGAGCAAAGGCTCAGCCGCCTCATGGTTTTATTTTCCGAAAGTATTGACACCTGTATGGATCGACGATGCCTATTTTTTTGAAGCAAACAACACTTACGTAGCTCTGCTGCCACTGTCCAAAGACCATTTTGTAGTGAATCCTGATGAAGCAGAGTTAGGCAAAATTGAAGACAGATCATGCAGCCGGTTCTTTCAGAAATACGCACTTATTTCCTTTCCTGGTCAGTACAGTGGATTTGTGGTGGAAGCTGCAGAGAAACAAGATTTTGGATCGCTGCATGATTTTGCTGCCTCGGTTAGGGAAAAGACGAAGCTGAGGAATTCATTGCAGAGGAAGAATTCCGTGAATTATACTTCGCTAAATGGCGACACGATGGAACTGCACTATCAGCCCACGGGTTTGAGGTGCCGGGGCCTCATAAATGGGGAGGAGCAGGATTGGGATAATTATACAAATGGAGCTGTGTACGAAAGCCCGTTCCTCAAGATCAAAAATGGTCTTATGAAGATATCTGATGGAAGCAAGGGATATGAGGTAGATTTTACCGGAAGCAAACCAGTTTGGCTCCAATGATAGCCGGCTCGGCAAAGGCCCCGACTGTCAACCGGATCTCAAAGGAAATAGAAGTACCAGCCCTACAAGGTCAGCTTACACGGTCGGTTTCAAGGATCCTGAATACTTCTCAAAGTGCTTTAAACAACAATTTGGGGTGAAGCCAAGTGATTATCATCAGGAGGAGTTGGAGGAGGATAATGGAGAGGAGAAAGACTAAAAATCCCTGATGGGAATAAATCAGTGCATGAATATGTCAATCTTTCATAATTTTTATGAGGTCAGTTTTTAGTGTGGGCAAATCCTTCTCAACCGTTTCCCAAACTGCATAAAGATCTATTCCCAAATAATCGTGAATCAATATATCCCTCATCCCAGCCATTTTCTTCCATGGAATGGTATCGTGCTTTCCTTTGAACTCCGTTGAGACGTTTTTAGCTGCTTCCCCGATAATCTCAAAATTTCTAATGACGGCATCTTGAACCATCTCGTTGTCAACGAATTCATACACAGTTATAGCATCAGTATATCTATCGATCTTATCTATGGAGTCGAGAATATGATCAAGAAAAATCAAATCATCTTTACCCATTAAGCATAAATTATCATAAGATCATCGTAGATATATTTCCTGATTTTGTCATTTACAGAGCGTTCTAATACGATATCAACCTGTCTGTTTAATAATTGTGTGAGGTCATATTTCATGCCTCCAAGGTCAAACAAAGAGACATTATCTTTGAAATTCACTAAAATATCAATATCACTGGAATCAGAATTTTCACCACGAGCATACGAGCCAAAAATGCCAATCTTTTCCGGATTGTACTTAGCCAAATAGGTAATGATCGTCTTATTGATGTCAACCCTGATCTTTGCCATAAAATCATGTTCTTGAACGAAATAAATTTTAATTAAAGTTAGCAATCGGCAATCTTCTTTGCAATACACAACCTTACATACTACACAGCAAGTAACTTAGTACTTAGGGGAGATTAAAGTCAACATTAAAATCCACCTTCCCTTCTTCGTGAAGAATTACTGCTTTCTTATCTTGAAGTAGCAACTCGCTTGCCTTTACAAACCCATCAGGAACTCGAACCATAAAGCAAATCCACGTTTTTTCCATGGTTTCGCCGGCATCGATGTACTCAAAGGAGTTTCGACCAAAAAAGGTAACATTGTTCTCGACCAACAGTTTGTATGGCTGTCCCAAACCAGTAGTCCCAAATTCCAATCCCTGAACAAATGGCTGCCCGTCCTTGCTCATATGCCAAACGTTCAGCCAAGGGTATTCAGCCGTTTTCCAGATATATCCCATCAAAATATTCGCATCCGGATTAAGCGCGGTGATCCATCCGATGGAGTCTTCAAAAATATGGGTGGTAACATATCCTTTCTCAGATGTCACTCTGCTTAGATCTATTTCAGCACCATCTGCCATTTTGCCGTCTGGCCAGAAAAAGCATGAATCTTCCAGATATTGGTAATTGGTGCGCTGATCAAAACCCCGGGTGGCATTAGTGTTAATGATCATTCTTTCTGTCAGAAAAGGAGCGGCAATGGTCCCATGTTGCACCACGTTGCTCAATCTGCCAATGGGCATATTATTGCTGAACTTTTCTTTGACAACAAAGTAGTTGCCAGTCTCAGGAATTATGATTTGTCTCTCAACATCCAGCTTTTCTACAGGAGCTTTTACGGCCATGGTAATGTTTTGAAATCCATCCCTGTGCTCAATGCCAGTCACCTGCCATTCCTGAGTATTCACTTCCCCATTATGCGGAATGCCAGCTTTGATCTCTCCCTGAGACGGGGCACCCCACCTACATGTGCAAAGAAAATGGCCGTCGAAAGTATATGGTTGGTTATTCTCAGGCATTTGAGATTCCAGCGAAGTCCAGCCAAAGGGATTTAATGGTTTATCCTTCAAATGAAAATCACGATATGCTCCGCCGATGAGGTCAATACCCAACACGATTTGATCATTCTCATAAGAGACAATATAGTCGAGCGGGATGACAAGTTGCGGTTGATTTTGAGGGGTGCATTGCCACAACAACATCGATATTATACAAATGATTCCTAATACATTCATTTGTTTATAATTTTTTAAGTATCTGACTACAAGTGAAATATAATCATGCTCTTGTGTGTCCTTATTTTGCTCCGGCCATTCTGGTTTCATCACTTTAAATAATTTGAGCAAATGTTTCCGGACCTGTTCCGGGGCCTCTCTGTTTACTCCTATATTACTTTTGCATTAAGACCTTGGTCAAGCAGGATAAAGATTCCGGCACAGGGCCGAGAATTACTCAGGCAATTCTTTCACCCCCTCAACTCATTCAGCGCCTTCTCATCCTCAGGGCGCAACAAACCTTCCGGAGAGGGGCCCACATTCAACAGCAAATTAGCCTGCATTTTTCTTGCTACGCCCAGGTAGTTCAAAATTCGTTCTTTGCCGGCAACAGAATGATCCCACTCATGCCAGAACCAGTTTCCTGATTTGAAGCGCTTATTGCCCTGAACGGACATCGTGGTCTCGATCTGCAATGGCAAATACATATCCTCGCCCAACCACTTCCATATTTTTTGGTCCTCTGCCACCTTGGTGTATTTCTCGCCGCTTCTGATATCCACCGGATGCAAAGGCACTCCAGGATAGGCAGAAGTAGAATTGTTCATGACCATGCAGTTGGGCTGCCATCTTTTTACAGTCTGGTAAATATGATCCATTTGCCAGAAATAGGCTCCCTCATTGCGCCAGGCCTGAATGAACTCTAATTCCCTTTGTGCATCCCTTTCTGTTTTAGCTGCCTCTCCTTCGATATTTTTATTCTTTTTGGTCCAACCGCTTTTCTGGTATTTCCAGAATCCATCAAACCACAATTCCACCACCTCGCCATAACCGGTCATCAGCTCCTCCAGTTGCGGCAGCATAAAGTCATTGACATACTTCCTTATATCTGTATCATGGGTTTTTTCATTCCGGTCCCACAAAGAATAGTAAAGTCCTAGCTTTAAACCATGCTTCTGAGCCGAATTGACCAGCTCCGCCAGCACATCTATTTTAGATGGTGTCGATGCGATGGAGTAGTTGGTCAATTTAGAATCCCAATTGCAGAAACCGTCATGGTGTTTGGTCACCAGCACGATGTACTTCATACCCGCATTTTTTGCAGTCTCACACCATTGATCAGTATTGAGCTTCGTGGGATGTACTTTTGAGGGATCGAGTGTTCCATCGCTCCACTCCACATCGTAGTAGGTATTGATGCCAAAATGGACAAACATCCCAAATCCAAGGTCCATCCAGGCAGTTTGAGCAGCAGTTGGATTTACATCATTTTCCCCATCAACCGAAACCCTTGAATTTGCCCATGCGTGCGTCGATAAGGATGCGGCCCCTCCCGCAAGTGCGGTTGTCTTCAAAAATCTTCTTCTGTCGATTAGGCTCATAATACGGTTTTCAAGGTAAATGAACTAAGGGCCTGGTTCTGATCAATGGTAATAGTGTGCCCGACTGATGGCCTGTCACCAGGTTTTATTTTTAATGCATAATCGCCATGGAAGCCTCTGAACGCAATCGTTCCACTACGGTCACTTTTCAACTTGAGGCTTGTGTGCCATTCTTTGTTGATCAGGTCGCTCACTTTCGTGAAAATGGGCTGAACCTCATGCCCCGAATTGTAATCGTTCTTAAACTTTAGCCCCATGCCCATAAAACCCCAGAAATAAAAGCTATTGATATTCGGATGGCCAAAGGCACAGGTCAGATAATTTAGTACATATTCATCTCTAACATGTGCCAACTCATCGTCGCTCAGATTCTGATATTTATCAATATTTCCAAGACTTCGCCACTCTTCCGATTCAACCTTTTCCCTCGGCATTTTCTTCAATTCATTTGTATTTGCCCAGAATTCAGTAACCGTCAAAGGAATGCCTGCGGTTGACATTTCATCATAAAAAGTCATTTGCTCAGAAGGGGACAACCAACCCGTATGACACTGTATGCCCATCAGGTTTGGCGATACGCCAACATCGCCAAGTCTTTGGATCAACTCAATATATCTAAGACGCTGCGATGCTGCCGTCACCAAAGTCCCACTCCTGGTGCGAAGGTCATTGTTCTTGGTCATGGACAAACCATAGTCATTGATTGTGAATAAAGCATTGGGGTCTTCTTCCCTACCCCAACCTATTACTTTAGAGATGTAATCCACCATGTTGTCAATGGTTTCGAGGTATGGCCAGTGACGTTCGGCTAAGTTCTTAGGATGTGGTTCCCAAAGCATTTCGTTGACTGCGTCCCAAATCTTCACGCGGTTTTTAAAGCGAGCGGCCAGGTTGCGGATGCGTACTTCCACAAACTTCATGTGTGTTTCATAGGGGTATTTTTTCAACCACTCAGGCAGAGCCTTTGGAACTGTCCAGTACATCGGGTGCCCCTTGACGGTCAGGCCTTGCGACAGAGCCCAGCTCACAGATTCTTCAAAACTATCCCATTCCACTTCGCCCTGAAAATCCTGCGTTTTCACCGCATCATATTGGGGGCGCTCTGTCCAGTAAACCGTTGCATTTAAGGTGTTGAGCGCCTCCACAAAACGTTTTCTAAAGTATTTTAAGCGATCAGTGTCTTCCATCCCGTTGCGCACCATGGCCGCCATGGTCCAGTTGTTGTCTCCGAACAAGAACTGGTGTGAGAGCTGCTCAACTTCCACTTCACGGTTTTTCAATGGGCTTCCATCTTTGCCCAATAGCTGCACCATCGCATCTCCTTTCCTGATCTTTTCAATGTTTTGCTTCGCTTGGTCCAACACACTTGAATCGGTGGAAAATCCATGGAGAAACTTTGCTGGCGATGCCTGATTTGCACTGGCCATCAGTGGTGCCATCAAGGTGCCTGAAGCCCCCAGGAGTGTTTTATTGATAAAGTTTCGTCGTCTCATTAGTTAAGTTGCAGTATATGTTGTATTTCCTTTCCAATTCTTTTTTCCAACTGGTACCTGAATAGGGAAGAAGGGTTTGGCATCTCCTGCCAATATTCAATTTGTCCCCACTCACGGTCATACTCCCCGCCAACACGATTTTTTTGTTGATCAAGCAAATAAATTTCCTGACCTTTATCAGCCCTGACACCCACCATAACAAACCCGGGTATCTCGTTAAAACTTGCAATGGAGTTTTTGATAGATCCCTTGTATGGCTCCGTAATTCCGACTCTGTAGTTCCAAAAAACCACCCCATTTCCTGTGGCCGGTGGCAAAGCATTTCCTGACCCGCCATGCTTAAACTGCGGTCCAAAAATATTGTCAAATAGGTTGTGTACTCCGATGCCCCCGTGTAAATCGATGCCCGTAGGTTCTTCAGAAAAGCAATTGAAATATACATTGCCACTGCTGTGTGAGCTCAGTGCAAAGGTGTGATAGGCCTGCCCGCCATGAAGATTGTATAGTAAATTCCTGGTAGAGAATCCGGAGATATTGAATCCGTTGTGTCCGATATTTCCTTTGATGCGCGCATGCCAGACGGAACAGTTTTTACTGTTGTTGACACTCACAGCGCCAGTCGTATGCTCATGAATGGTATTCTGCACCCAGCTATTCTCACAATAACTCATTCGTATGTGCGTCCAGCCGCCGTCGTGAATAGCATCTTTGTGGTGAATGAAGTCCTCATTCCAGTCAGTGGTCATCTTCAGACCACCGATCGCCACATTCTCTATCATAATAGAGATCTCCCAAAGCTTCGGCGAAAATTGCTCATGCAAATCCCAAAGCAATGGGGCATCCAAAGTGATCTTATTTCTATCTTTTTGTACCACCTTCACCAATTGCCTGATTTTATATTTATAATCCCCTTCGCTGCTCCACCAGTATTTTGCAGCTTTCTCCAGGGGATAAATCAGCTCTTTTGTAAGCGCGTTGTCCTCACTTTCCATGGTGAGTAGATAGGTTTTTCCTTCAATGATTCCATCGTCCTTTGTAACAGGAATGGAGAGCGAGTGCTTTTTAGCATTGCCCATCTGTGCTTTAATATTGTTGTCATCAGCGAAAGGTGTCCAAACCGAATCGGCTTCAAGTTGATAGACCAAAAAGAAAGAGGGCCACAAACCACCTAACCACTTTTTATTTGGATCCGGGTAGTCTGATGGGGTATGGTCATGAAGTGTTGTATAGCCATTTCCCTCGCCGGCACCAAGAATGGTAATGTTGGAATGTCTGATATGGACAAACCGCTTCTTTGTCTTCACGTCAAAGTCATAGGTTCCATTTGGGATAAACACCAAACCACCACCAACTTCAGCGGCAGCATCCACCGCTCGCTGAATGGCATCAATATCATCCTTGCCATCATTCGGAATAGCACCATAGTCCAGCACATTAAACCGTTGATAATGATCCGGTGTAAGGTCTGGTTTGTGCTCATTGCGATAGACACCGGCATAGCTAAAATCCACCAGCCGCGAGCTTTGGGGGCTGGTTTCCCATTGCTCTAATATTTGAGAGCTTTGCTTTGTTTCCTGAGTACACCCTAAAAGGGGAATCAGCAGAGACGCTAAAAAAATCAGGTTTTTCATATTATCAGTTTATAGCCAGAACAAAGTTATCAGATTTTGAAGAAGAGGAGAGGTGAAAAAGCAGCAGTATGGCGTAATGCACATTTGGGCAATGCTGGAAGCTCTAGGCGCTGATATATATTTTTCTATTCACCATATTTACCTTTAGAATTCATACAGGCACTTTTATGAAGATCTCAAAGTTTGCAATCATTGCTTACGCAATGGCTTTTTTGCTGTCTTGCACACACAAAGCTGAAGTCCCGCCCAACATTCTTCTGATCCTGGTGGACGACATGGGATACTCAGATATCGGATGTTTTGGAAGTGAAATTCCAACCCCAAACATCGATAAGTTGGCCGAAGGTGGATTGCGGATGACACAGTTTTATAATGCTGCAAGATGCTGCCCATCCAGAGCCTCTTTACTCACAGGATTGTACCCTCACCAGGCTGGCATGGGCCATCAAAACCAGGATCGGGGGCACCCATCCTACCAGGGAAAAATCAAAGACGAGGCAGAAACAATTGCAGATGTATTGTGGAAGGCAGGATATTCAACATATCAGGTGGGCAAGTGGCATGTCGGGAATGATCGGGATTATTGGCCTGACAGAAAAGGATTTGAAAAGTACTTCACATTGATTGAAGGTGCGATGAACTACTATAATCAATGGCCCTGGGTAAAGAATCAGGATTCATTGCAACTGATTTACAATGGGGTCGATTACAAAATACCGGAGCATTTCTTTGCGACGGAAACTTTTGCAGACACTGCGACCTCATTTCTTTCCAATCATGATACTTCCAATCCATTCTTCCTATACCTGGCATTCAATGCACCTCACTGGCCATTGCATGCGTCACAAGAAACCATCGATCAATATCGCGGGAAATACCTGATTGGCTGGGATAGCATAAGAAAATCAAGATTTGAAAAAATGAAAGCGCTCGGCATTATTGGTCAGGATGTAGAACTGTCTCCAAAGTTTCACTCCATTCCTGACTGGCAGCACCTTTCTGACGAAGAAAAAGTGGAATGGGATTTGAAAATGGCGCTCTATGCTGCTGTGATGGATGAACTTGATGAAGCGATTGGCAAGGTCGTGAACACACTGGAAGAACTCGGACAACTGGACAATACCATGATCGTTTTCCTTTCTGACAATGGCGGTTGTCATGAAAACCCAGTGCCCACTGATGCCCCATGGGCCATTCATCCAACCGATGGCCTTCCCGGAGGTGAACGATCCTTCCCGAGCTACGGACCACCATGGGCAAACGTTTCAAATGCACCATTCGGTTATTTTAAATCATACCTGCATGAGGGAGGCATCGCAACACCGCTTATTGTCCGTTATCCAAGCAAAGTGCCTTCAGGCATGGTCAATACGCAGACAGTCGGACATATCATGGACCTGATGCCTACGTTTATGCAGTTGGCCAACGTACTGGATACCGGTGATCAGAAATTATCAGGAACATCTCTGCTACCGACCTTTTACGGCGATGGGCAGATCAGGCATGAGCCCCTTTTTTGGGAGCACCAATTCAATCGGTCGGTTCGTAAAGGCAACTGGAAACTTGTATCTGCATACTCCATCCTGGATAGTGCAGGAATCCATGATCAATGGGAGCTCTACGACCTTAGCAAAGACCCAACAGAATTACACGATCTGGCTCAGGAACGAGCTGACCTGACACAGGAAATGGCGAGTGAATACGAAGCTTGGGCAGTTGAAATGGGTGTCCTCAGCCCAGAGGAAATGAAGCTATTGAAGAAAGGAAAAAAATGATGAAGAGAAACCGAATATTGATATTGGCAGTCGTTGCAACTTCCATGATCTACTCCGCCTCTTACGCTCAAAAGGTGGACCTGGACCAGGTGTGGCCTGCCAGGTGGATCATGCCCCGGGATGCCCCGGCAAAAGAATATGCCGTCCATCATTTTCGGAAGACCTTTGAACTCGATGAAATCCCGGATACTTTAATCGTTCACACTTCCGGTGACAACCGATATCAACTATTTGTAAATGAGCAAATGGTGACGTGGGGCCCGCTCAGGGGTGATTTAAGGCATTGGTACTATGAATCCACAGACATTGCATCCTACTTAAAACCGGGCAAAAATGTGATCGCGGCGGTAGTACTGAATTACGGTTCTCATCCACCTGACGCACAACTATCTGTACAAACCGGGTTTTTACTGGCCGCCGGTGACAAAAAATTCAAAGATCTAAATACCAATAATTCCTGGAAAGCGATCCACAATCCTGCCTATTCGCCAAGCATGGTGGATAAAAGTCAGGTGAACGGATACTATGGTGCTGGTTCAAAAGAGATCGTAGATGGCAACAAATACATTTGGGGATGGCAGAACATAGATTTTAATGATGCAGGATGGCAAAATGCAAAGGAGATAGAAAACGCTTATGCCAAATCCTGTAAGTGGGCCAGCAGGTGGAAACTCACCCCCCGGAAGCTACCTCATGAAATCCTTACCAAAGAAAAATTTGAAGCAATACGTATTCAGGAGAGCATCACTTTCCCGAAAGACTTTTTGGATAAGGCTGGCAAAGTGACCCTCCCGGAAAGGACCCATTGCCGGTTTGTCATTGATCGTGGCCATATCACAACTGCTTATCCTGTGCTAAACATCAGTGGTGGCAGAAATGCTGAAATCAGATTCACCTATGTGGAAGCTCCCTATATTGGCCATCCAAAGCAAAAGAACAAAGGCAACAGAAACAAAGTGGAAGGGAAAAACTTTGTTGGAGTGTTCGACAAATTCATCGCTGACGGCGGACAAGACCGTACATTCAAACCATTGTGGTGGAGGGCATATCGATACATTGAAGTGCAAATTGAAACCAAAGATGAAGGATTGATCATCAACGAACTATACGGCATCCATTCCACTTACCCGTTTGAACAACGCGCTGTTTTCTCTGCTTCAGATGAGGATGGCAAAGTAGATGCATCGTTGTTGGACAAAATACTAAAAGTAGGGCATCGCACGATGGCGGCGAACTCACATGAGCATTTTATGGATTGCCCGTACTACGAGGAAAGTCAGTTTGAAGGGGATACCCGGGTAGAAGCCCTGGTCAGCTACTACAATTATGGCGATCCTTCTCTGGGCAAAAATGCCATAGAGCAGTTTTCCTGGTCCATCAATGATGAAGGGTTTCTTTCAGCGCGCTATCCCACCAATAGTCTCTACTACATCCCCAACTTTTCGATCTACTGGATTGGCATGTTGTACGACTACATGATGCTGTATGACGATCCCGCCTTCATCAAATCGAAGCTGCCTATTATGAGAATGATTTTGCAATACTTTTCGAAACATGAGCGTGCAGATGCCACATTGATGAGACTGGACTATCATCAATTTGTGGACTGGTCGTTCAAGGCCGGTGAACCCCCTTTTGATCAGCAAGGATACTCGGCAATCGTAGATCTCCATTACCTCAAGGCCCTGCAATGGGCCTTTCAGCTCGAAAGTGCGTTTGGCGATCAATATTACCAAGATCTATATCGGAAAACGGCAGTCAAACTTTCGGCTTCCATCAGGGAACTCTACTGGAATGCGCAGCTTAAGCTCTTCACTGATACTCCAAAAAATCAATATCTGCTTTCCCAGCATACGAACTGCCTGGCGATCCTCACAGGGCTCAGCTCGGGTCAGGAAGCAGCGCATGTGATGCAAAAAGTTTTAGTTGGCACAGTCATGACGAAGGCTACACTGTACTGGCAGTTCTATCTATTTGAAGCTCTGCACCGAAGCGGGTTGGGTGATGTGTATTTAAATCACCTTGGCGTTTGGGAGGAAGTGCTTGATCTGGGTGTGACAACATGGCCGGAAACCGGGCCAAATAGCAGAAGTGAATGCCATGGCTGGGGCTCCAGCCCAAATTATCATCTGTTAAAAATCGTTGCAGGAATTACTTCTGAAAGTCAGGGATTCAAGAAGATAAGAATAGCGCCCAACCTGGGAGACATAGATCATCTGAAGGTGGAAGTTCCGCATGAGCTTGGCACCATCAAGCTCAACATTGAACGAGAAGCTTCCAGATTGTTGGGCACAGTTGAGCTGCCTCTTGGCACCAGCGGTGTTTTTGAATGGAATGATGATGAGATAAGCCTTAGGTCAGGAAAGCAAAGAATTGAATTATGAAACGCGCATGAATTTTTCATCACAATAGGTACACGAACGCGAATGACAATATTTATCCGAGTTCCTTAGCGGATTCCCATTTTTAACATTCATTTCCCTATGCAAATAGCTACAGTAAACCTTCTTAGTCAAACAATTGGATCGAAGTAAGTGAACGGAGGGGGGAACACACGGAAACAGGACAATAGGCTTGAGTGAGACGCGCACCCTCACAAGCCAGTTGATCGAGATTTGGTGTAGGCACCAAAGACCCAAGATTATAACACCCCAAATCACCATAGCCCAGGTCGTCAGCCAAAATGAATACGATATTTGGCAAATCTCTGCTGGAATTCAGAAAAAAAAAGGATAATCAGGATGCAACACAGGGTCTGGCTATTTGATCTCATTATTGGATTTTTTTGCGTCCTGTAATGGTCTTAAAAATCTGGTGATAACATCGGCTGTTAAAGTATGTCCAACTTCATTGAGATGGGCTCCATCCAAAGTATTGCCCAATGGAATCAAACGGTGAAGATCCACAAAGTTGAATTGATTATTTGAAGCCATCATGGAATAACCGGCGGCGATCCGGCTTAGAAAGTCGTTGGTCGCATAACAAAAACCCGCATCCCTGATCTTGGAATTCATATGAGCGACATCAATCTTTGAGCTTGACATCAGTACAATTTTAGCATCAGGAAAATGTGCATCAATCTTTTGTAAGATCTGATTCATGTTCTCAATGCAAGTGCTCACGGCGGAATCTTGATGCCCCTGGACCCGTAAATCATTTGCTCCCAGTTGTATGAAGACAATATCAGCATTAGAAGGAAAGTCGCGCTCTACCTCCTCCCACCTCCGAAGATACGTTTCAGTTGACCAGCCAGACCTTCCCTAATTTATTGAACTGTATCCTTCAAGCCTATCGCCTACCAGGGATGGAAAAGCTTTTTCACGACTGATACCATCACCTGCCGTCAGGGAATCACCAAGGAATAGGATTACTTTATCATTTGGCCGGCACCCTACGAATGCGAGCATGGTAATTAGGAGACTGATGACCGGTATTCTTGAATTCCAAATTATAATCACACTGTTTAGTTTACCTGAAATCTTTCCGAGTGAACCTCATTCCCCTCCTCGTTGCAATGTTCAAAAATGATTGGATTTTCATTTTTCGAACTAACAGAAACTATTAAGAAACCGCCAGGCACCCGGAGAGATCTATGCTCTGGCCTTTTATCATTAGCCAGTTTCCGGCAGACAAGCCGCTCGCGGCTCGCGAGGGGCAATTATTGAGCGCATTGTTTATAACCAAAAAACACTACAAAAGCCAGCATGAACAGATTCGGCATCAATGTCAAAATGCCATTTCTATTTTTAAGATCATGCCTGGCAATGCCATCACTTTTTTCGCTCGCGTGACGCGAGCGAAAAAAGTGTAAGTCTTGGTTTATTCCCACACCGTTGCACCGCCAGGCTCAACGCGTCTTTTGCCATAAATGATCCTTGCACTATCAGGTATAGGTGCCAGTGCATCTTTCGAAGAGTAATTGACTGTGACCCAGTAGCCATCGCGCCATTCAGTAAAGACATAATGTGGAAGATCCAGGATTTGAGCTCCATTTTCTTCAAATACCTTCCGCATCACTTTTCGCTCTAATTCACCGTCATTGGTATATACACCTATGTAAGTGACGCTTCCTTTTCCCAGTTCACGACGTACAACTGCCGCTGTGCCTTGATAGAACTGATCCTGATATTGGGCCAGTACCTCAGTACTTTTTTTAGGTTTTAGCCAATCACCCCATTTATACCACGTGTAATTGGTTCCTTCAAAATTGACCTGACCAGGATATGCTTCCGGCAAATGATCAAATTCCGGGATCTCTGCACCAATCAAATCCCAGATGGGCTCCTGATTATGTGCCTTCCACAAATGACCATTCGGATCTTTCTTGGCCGTGCGCAAGGTCAATATCAGATTGCCACCCCCTTCAACGTACCTGGTCCATTTTTCAATAAGCTCCTTCGAAGTGATCTGGTATGCCGCGGCAACCATAAACGGATGTTGCTCCTGATCAAATTCATCCGTTGCCTGCAAAAAGGTCACCGGTGCACCCATCCTTTTCAGGTTGTTGTAATACAAATAATTGAACTGCCAGGCATCGAAATCTGCATGGTGTCTATGGTTTTCGATATCAATCAGATTATCCATATTCCACAGAAAAGCAGTATTTCGGGATTTTACCTCAGCAGGTATTGTGCTATCCTTTTTCTTGAGTTGGCTGATTTCTTCAATCGACTGAATATACTCCTTTCCTCCGCGCGCCACAGAAACACCGTCGGTATCCATAATGCCCTTGTGCGTTTGCTCACTGCCAAAAAGCGGTTGCTTGAAGCGGTAGGTGCAGGTGAACATATCACCTAGCGCAAATGTATGCCACACCCACATGCTAACAGCACCGGGCTGAGGTTGTGGATTGATGACTCCCCAGTTGATCTGGCCTGGCTGAAGCTCCATAATCCCTGTTCGTCCATTCACTGATTTGGCCAACTCAGCCGAGAAGCTGAGCTCCATTCCACTGCCCAAACGGTGAGCCAGGGGGCCACCTTCATCATTTAGCGCTCCTGAAGTCAGATACATGGTATGTGATGCAAAGTCTAGGTCGCCCTTATTTAAGAATGGATTTGTAACCGGCAGGAATTTGAAGTAGGCATAGTTTGTAGTGATCCATTGATCTTCTGAAACCAGTACTCTCAATAATTCAGCCTGAAACCTTAAAGCATCCGCCAGGCGATCAGCAGTAAACCTGGAAAAATCAAGCATAGAATGCGGATTGACACTTTGAGGGGTTATGCCTGGATTAGGCAATGGTATTTGATCAAATGAATTATAGACCTGTGACCAGAATGCCGTGCCCCAGGCGTTGTTGAGCCTGTCGATGCTTCTATATTTTGATTTTAGCCAAATAGGAAATTCCTTTGTTGCCTGCTCTGAGTAGTCATAGATCTGCCCAAAGTGTGGTTCGTTATCCAGTTGCCAGCCAGCTACATTGGGATGATTACCGTACCGCTCTGCCAGTTTTCGGATGATCTTTTCAGAATATTTAAGGTAAGTTGGGTGATTGTAGATGGCATGCAACCGGCCTCCATGCTGCTGCCGGTTCAGATTTTTATCAACGGCCAGAATTTCGGGATGTTTGCTTGTTAACCACGCAGGAGGTGTTGGAGTAGGTGTGCACATAATCACCTTTAAACCATTCTTCTCCGCCAATTCAACGACCTTATCCAACCACTCAAATTCGTAGCGGCCTTCTTCCGGTTCCATCATGGCCCATGCAAATTCCCCCAGATGGGTGAACTCAAATCCGAGATCTGCCATTCGTTTCAGGTCTGGTGCCCATTCGCTTTCATCCCAATGCTCAGGATAAAAGTAAGCACCTATCGGCATAATGCTTTTTCCAAGACTCTGTGCTATTTGCTGTTGACCAAAACTACTCTGTGAAAAAGACCAGGTGGCTGAGATAAGCAGGAGGAAAACCGCTTTTAAGATCTTACAAAAAATGATTTTCATTTCAAGGAGATTTAATGATTCTGAACGATTCGGTCTTTTTGACTTAGCTGATATTGTTTTAGTTTTTTCAGCGCCTCAAGATAAAAATAGTCAGCGTATATCAGTGAAGAAGTCACTTCACTTTCAGCCGGCTTACTGCCTACAGCACGGCTTCGATGCAGGTAAATTTGTACGCAACGGCACCCGCCTGCCCGAGGGGCTCTCACGTTTTAGTGTGGAAGTGTACGAATACACCCGGCCCGGCAAGGCGATCAACAGACCCCAGTTTTCCACCCTGTGGATATCGCTGGGCAACCCGCCCCTGCTGAGCCTGCCCCGCCCGTCGTTAAGTATGTCACCCCTCCGGGCTGGATTTAAAAAATTGCGCGGTCTTGGGTGGCGGCGTTGGCCATTTTGTCGGCGGCGGCTCTGCCCAGATACCGGTCTATGAGGTGATGGGCCAGATAGATGAGTGGCGTCACGGCGATGGCCACCAGGAACTTGTAGATGTAATTGTTGACGCCCACTTGTACCACCTGATCCAATCGCCAGTTGCCCAGTACATAAAACGCCATGAAAAGCACAAAAAAGCTGTCGACCAGCTGCGATACCAGCGTGGAGCCCGTAGCCCTCAGCCACAGATAGCGCCTGCCGGTAATGGCACGCAACTGTTGAAAAACAAACACATCCAGCAATTGGCTCACCAGGAAAGCGAGCAGCGAGCCAATAATAATGCGCGTGCTCTGCAAGAATATCTGATTGAAGGCAAAGTTGATATCGAAGGCATTGCCGGCTGCATCGCGGCTGTTTACCTCCAGCCAGAATGGTGCGGGCGAAAGCTTCGACACCAGAAAGATAGCCACAAAGGCATAGCCGATGAGGCCGATGGTGAGGAACGTAACCTTGCGTACGCCCTTGCGACCAAAGTATTCGTTGATGATGTCGGTGGTGAGAAATACTACTGGCCACACCATTACCCCGGCTGTAAGCACAAACTCTATATGGAGAAAGCTCACCAGGCTCGTGCCCACCGGTTCTAACCCCAGTGAGCGCTCCAGAGAAAATATCTTCACCCCAATGATTTCGGCGATGAGTGCGTTGGCAATAAAAATGCCGCTCAGCAGGTAAAACAGGTTGTGCTTTCTGCGTTCGATTTCTCCAGCGCTCAGCTGCCTGTGCTTACTCATCTATATCAATGCTTTCGCCCTCGCGGCTTAGATACGATTCTTCAAACACAGCACGAGCCTCGTGCAACAGGGGAGAGGGATCGCGGTAGCGCGTACTGTAGTGGCCCAGCAGCAACTTGCCTACACCGGCCTTCTGGGCAATATCCGCCGCCTGCCTGGCCGTGGAGTGAAAAGTGCTCTCTGCCCGATCGGCCATGTCTTCGGCAAAGGTGGCTTCGTGGTAGAGTAGATCTACCCCGGCGATGTGCTGCACCAGCGATGTGTCGTATTTGGTGTCGGAGCAGTAGGCGTATGCGCGCGACCTGCGCGGTGGCAGTGTGTGCTCTTCCACACTGTACAAAAGCTTACCGTCGGCGTCATATACCGGCTCGCCACGCTTTAGTTTCAGTATATGCTCCAGGCGCATGCCTTTGGGCATGGTTTCTTTATTGAGACGAAAGTCTTTCTGCTTTTCCCTGATCAAAAACCCAGTGCAGGGGATGCCGTGCCTGAGCGGAAAAGCATGGATCGTGAAGGTAGATTCCTCAGCAAGCAGTTGTATTGCGTTTATGGCTATGGGTTTGAAATGCAGCTTAAACGACAACTGGGTACCGGAGGCACGCAGCTGCAGCGCTATGATTTCTTCCAGCGCAGGCGGAGCAAAAATGGTGAGCGGCGTTTTCCGGCTGTACAGATGCATGGTGGAGAGCAAGCCCATCAACCCATAAAAATGGTCGCCGTGCAGGTGGCTGATCAACATGTGCCGTATGCGGCCCAGCTTAATACCAAACCGGCTGAGCTGCATCTGCGTGCCTTCGCCACAGTCTATGAGAATGTAATGATTTTGAATGGCAAGTACCTGCGCCGTCTGATTGCGATTGTGAGCGGGTATGGCAGAATTGTTGCCCAGAATGGTCAATCGGAACGTCAAGGCTCTCAGTTATCTCGGCCTTCTTCTTCCTCTTCTTCATTCAGGCCGCCTTCTATTTCGTGCAGAAATACGCGGTCGATGGCCTCTTCAATGGTGGGTACAATGTTAAGCACATTGTTCAGCTGTGATATCTTGATGAGCTTGGACACATGCTCACTCAGGCCCGACAACACAAAAATACCGCCTTCTTCACTGAATAGCCTGTTGCCGACCAGCACAGCACTGAGACCAGAAGAATCGGAATATTTAACATCACTCATATCCATGATCAGATTGGTGACGCCTTCTGCATGCAGCGTTACAAATTCAGATTTTAAAGCGGGGGCCAGTACGGAGTCAAGCTTATCTTCTTCCAGTTTAAAAATGGTATGTTGTTCTTTTTTATCGATTGTGTACTTCATCTCATTTATATTTATTGAATGACCGGCAACAGTAAGTTCATGCCATTGATTTGACCAGCAAATATAGCATTCTGCGATTAAATAATATGTTTGATGTTTTGTTCGATGCGAGCTGCTATATCAACCTGGTCCGGCGCATCGAAGGCATGACCGGTCACTTTTTCATAAAGCTCCACATACCTGTCGGAAATGGTTTGCACAATGGCGTCGTCCATCTCCGGCATCTTTTGCCCTTCTTTACCCTGAAAACCCTTGGAGATAAGCCACTGCCGTACAAACTCCTTGGATAGCTGCTGCTGTAGCTCGCCACGTTGCTGCCGCTCTGCGTAGCCGTCGAGGTAGAAATATCGCGAAGAGTCGGGCGTGTGCACTTCGTCGATCAGGTAGATGCTGTCGTCGATTTTGCCAAACTCATACTTGGTGTCTACCAGTATGAGTCCGCGGCTTTCGGCTGCTTGTGTGCCAAACTCAAATAAGGTGCGCGTGTAGGCTTCGAGTTTGATGTAGTCGGGCTCTGGCACCAGTCCGCGTTGTATGATTTCCTCACGGGTGATGTCTTCATCGTGGCCGGAGTGGGCCTTGGTGCTGGGGGTAATGATGGGCTGGGGCAAGGGGTCATTTTCTTTGAGCCCCTCCGGCAAAGACACCCCGCAAAGGCTTCGCTTTCCATCGCGGTACTCGCGCCAGGCATGGCCGGCCAGGTAGCCTCTGATCACCATTTCTACGGCAAAAGGAGTGCACCGCTTGCCGTACGACACGTTGGGGTCGGGTGTGGCCTCCAGCCAGTTTGGCACCAGATGGCTCGTTTGTGTAAGAAATTCAGCGGCTATCTGGTTCAGTATTTGGCCTTTGTACGGAATAGCCCTGGGCAGTATCACGTCAAACGCTGAGATACGGTCGGTGGCCACCATCAGCATTTTGTCTTCAAAAAGATACACGTCGCGTACCTTGCCTTTGTAAAAATCGACCTGGCCCGGAAGCTTAAAACTGGTCTCTCGTAGGTATGGCCTCATATCATTGTTTATCTATTGCACCCGAAGATGTCACTTTCTTATCGTTGATGTATTCTGCTTTTTCCTGTACACGGCCGTCAGCGTGGTAGTACGTCCACTCCTTCACTTTTTTGTTTCCGGCATATTCGCCGGTATGCTGCAGCTGGCCGTCGGCATAGTAGGCGGCAGATGCGCCGTGTTTGCGGCCAAATTTATAATTTGTTTCAGATTTTAGCCGGCCGTCTTCATAATATTCCCGCTGCGCTCCGGTAAGCTGGTCGTTTTGATAGGTGCTTACCCACTGCTTGGCACCCGACTCATAGTAAATGATTTCAGTCCCGTTCTTTCGCCCGGCTTCGTAGGGTGTTTTGCTTTTCAAGGTGCCGTTGCTGTAGTACGTTTCCCACACACCCTGTGGTTTGCCGGCGTCGATTAGCTGCAAAGCGATCAAATTGCCCCCTTCATCAAATTGTTTTATCACCTGACTTTGCTCGTCCTGGTCATATTCTATGGCGGTTTCTACCTTACCATTGGGGTGGAAGGTGGTATTCGTGCCTGTTCTGAAGCCATTTCGGTAGAGATAGCTATGTCGCTTTGTTCCATCAGCGTAGTAGGCGTTGTTCTCACCGTGTAGCAAACCATTTTTGTAGCTGCCTTCCAATGTGCGCATTCCGTCTTTTGAGAAGGTGTGGAACACGCCTGATTTTTTGCCATTCACGTTTTCGTATTCTGTTTCAAGCTGGCCGTTGTCGTAGTATGTGCGGAATACTCCTTCCATTAGGCCCTGACGCAGTGTAGCTTCCGATTGAAGTGTGCCGTCGGGATAATAGGTGGTGATGAGGCCATTGGGCTGGCCCTGTTGGTAGGTGGTTATTTCTTTCACTGTACCCGACGGATAGTATTCTTTTACCTCCCCCTCGGGCTGCCCGTGTACAAATTGCGTTTCGCTTTGCACGCTGCCATCGGCAAAGTAAACCTTCAGCGGGCCATGCAGCGTATCGTTTACAAATGGCGCCTGCTGTATGACGGCGCCCTGCTCATTGTACACCTCAGTAATTCCCTGCCGTAATCCATCTTCAAAGGGCGTTTTGCGCATGATGGCTGAGTCGGGATAGAATTCGGTGAACATGCCGTGAGGCTCCCCATCTTCGAAGGTGCCGGTGGTTTGAATATGGCCCTCCGGCGCGTACTTTTTATAAGGCCCATCGATGCGGCTGCTGTCATGGTCGAGTATGAAATAAACCTCTTTCACGTGCTCCTGCTCGGCATCGTAATAGGTGACTATGCGCTGCTGGGCCCGTGCCAACGAAGCGCAACTCACCAGCAGCGCAAGCAGTATAAGTCTGAAATATAGGTGGGTAAAAGCCATCATTTGGTCTGCATATTTTCCAGTACGATGGCCGACGCACCACCTCCGCCATTGCATATACCGGCCACGCCTAGTGTGCCGCTTTTGTGCTGTAGCACGTTGGCCAGTGTAGTGGTGATGCGTGCGCCGGAAGCGCCCAGCGGATGGCCGAGGGATACCGCTCCGCCAAATACATTTACCTTTTCCGGGTCGAGTTCGAGCAACTGATTGTTGGCCAGCACCACTACTGAAAAGGCTTCATTGATTTCATAATAGTCGACCTGGTCTTTTTCAATGCCGGCCTGCTTCAGTGCTTTTGGTATGGCCAGCGCCGGGCTGGTGGTAAACCAAAGCGGAGCCTGAGCGGCATCGGCAAATCCTCTGATGAGTGCGAGTGGCTGCAGGTTGAGTGCTTTCATTTTTTGCTCACTCATGAGCACCACTGCGGCAGCTCCATCATTGATGGTGGATGCATTGGCCGCGGTGACGGTGCCGTCTGGCACGAACACGGGCTTGAGATGCGGTATCTTCTCAAAATCAACTTTCTTATACTCCTCGTCCTCATCCACCACCAGTGGTGCGCCTTTTTTTTGTGGTATTTCTACCGGCACTATCTCTTTTTTCAACCATCCGCTGCGGGTCGCTTCGGCGGCTTTTTTATAAGACTGTATGGCAAATTCGTCTTGCGCTGCCCGGCTTATGTTCATTTCGCTGGCAGTATGCTCGGCAGAGTTGCCCATCATTACCTGGTCGTCGGGATCCCACAAGCCATCGCGCACCAGTCCGTCGGGCATATCTGCATTGCCAAATTTGTACCCGAAGCGAGCGCGGGGTACGTAGTAGGGCACATTCGACATGCTCTCTGTGCCTCCGGCCAGTACCACATCGTGCAGGCCGAGCATGATGCTTTGCGCCCCGAGCATAATCGCCTTCATGCCCGAAGCACAGACTTTATTCACCAGGGTGCATGGTGTAGACTGAGGCAGGCCGGCTTTCAATGCAGCCCGCCGTGCCGGCGCCTGGCCCAGATTGGCCGATATCACGTTGCCGAGCAATACTTCCTGCACCTGCCCGGGCTCCAACGCTATGCGCTGAAGTGCCCCTTCGAAAGCTTTGGCTGCGAGCTCCACCGCAGTGAGGCTGGCCAGTGAGCCGCCAAAGCTGCCGATGGGTGTGCGTGCCATGGAAACGATATATACATTTTGCATGATCCTGGTTGTGTTTGGTGTGTTTAATACTACCGACATTTTGTCTCAACGAGCAGCAGGTGGCTACCAATCCGGCTTTCCACTGTCGGGCCGCTGTGTTGGTTTTCGCTGGTTTTGTTGTATGTACTGTATTTCGTTGTTCTTCATGGCCTCCAGTATCATCTTGGCCTTTTCCTCGGTCATGTTCAGTTCTTCGAGCCGCTCTTGCCTGGTAGGCGATTGATCTTCCATTTCCTCACCTTCTTCTTCTGTCGATTCGGGTTCGCCGTCTTTCCCTTCTTCTTTTTGCTCTTCAGCTTCTCCTTTTTCCTGCTCCTGCTGTTCTTGCTCCTGTTGCTCTTGTTCTTGTTGATCCTGCTGATCTTGTTGTTCTTGCTTTTGCTGCTCTTCGTTTTCTTGTTGTTGGTTTTCCTGTTGGTTTTCCTGTTGGTCTTCGTTTTCCTGGTTCTGCTGCTGGTTTTGCTCTTGTTCCTGCATGCGTTTTTTCAGCAATTCATAGTTGTACCGCGCTTCTTCATTGCCGGGGTTGGCCTTTAGTGCACGTTTGAAATGCTCCAGTGCCTCATGGTAATTTTGCCTCTGCATGCTCACGATGCCCACTTGCTGATGTGCCACCGACCGTATTTTTTGTTCATCGCTGCTGAGCAGTTGGTTGTAATAGTAAGCGGCATTGCTGGTATCGCGTTGCTGGAAGTAGGCGTTGGCCAGGTTGAGCAGCACCGGCTCTTCGCGCACGCCCAGGGAGTCAACCAGGTAACGAAACGCTTTGGAGGCTTTTTCAAAATCCTGGGCCTGGTAGGCCGAAGCGCCTGATTTTTTCAGGTTGTTGATTTTCGAAATGCGGCCGATGTCACCGGGTGCCACCGCCAGCAGTACAAGCAGAATAATGGGTTTTATCATGTTAAATTCTTACCATTTTGAAACTGACCAATACATCTGCAGCAAGCAGCAACAGGGCCAGTGCAAGAAAATAATAATATTTATTGGCCGACACATCGATGCGCCTGGTGTCGCGCAGCTCACCTTCTATGCTGTTGATGGTGTTGATGAGCCGTTCTACGTCGTTGGTGCGGCCATTGATTTCAAAGTACTTGCCGTCCGTTTTTATCGCCAGCTGTTTCAGATCCTGGCTGCGCAGAGTCGATACCACCTCGCGCCCTTCACGGTCTGTCTTGAAGCCATGCGGCGTGCGTATGCGGCTGCCTTCGTCGGTACCAACGCCCAGGGTAAACAGTTTGTATCCCGCCTCATCTATTTCTGAAACGGCCTCACCGGTGATCTCTCCAAAGTCTTCGCCATCGCTGATCAGTATGATGATCTTTGATTTTTGCTGTGTGGTGGTGGCTTCCTCACCCGACAGCTTGTTGAGGGCAAGCTTGAGTGGCGGGCCAAAACTGGTACCGGCGTCAGGCACCAGGCCGGTGTGCAGTGTTTCTATGAACAGGTTGAGCGCCGACTGATCGTACGTAAGCGGGCACTGCACAAAGGCTTCATTAGAAAATATGATGAGGCCTATACGGTCGGAGCTGAAAGCATCTACAATATTTTTCAGCTCAAACTTCACCCGCTCCAGCCTTGAGGGCTGCACGTCGAAAGCATTCATAGACTCCGACAGGTCCACACAGATCATAATGTCTTTCCCTACCGATTTCACCTCGCGGCTGGTGTCGCCAAATGACGGCCCCAGCAGACATACAATGATGAGGGCGAAATACACGCTGCGCCAAATCAGCTTCACGGCGAGCGTTCGGAAGTCGGTTTTCAGCACCTTGGCTATTTGCACCATGCGATAGATGTAGGCCGCATAGGCCACCACAAAGGCGATGCACAGAAATACTTCTATTCCCGAAAGTGATTTGTACCAGGTCATGGATTCTTTAAGTTCAGCAAAAGAACGTAGCGCAACATGCAAATTGTTTGAGGGTGCGACAAAGGTAAATTAAGATGGCATTCTAGCCAAAAATCACCATTTTCCTGCACTGCTCTTACCATGCCCTCAGCTTACCATGCATCATCGCATCAGCTTGCGCAGTGTCTGATCGATCAAGAGGTTGATGTCTTGAGAGAATCGCAACTTATATATGATCACCACATACACCACGCCTACAAAGGCACTGCGTATCGCGAGATCGGCATAGAATGGCTCTGCGGCGGGTATGAACCATTGAATGGCATAAAGGCCGGCAGATAGTGCGATGATGTAGAGATACCTGAGAGAGTAAGGCTGGAAATGGAATTTTCTATACAGAAAAATGAACTTGGCGAAGTTGAAGCAAAACAGTGAAAGCAAGCTGGCCACGGCGGCGCCGGTCATACCAAGTTGTGGTATAAATATAATGTTGGTGAGCACCAACAGACACAGCAAGCTCACCAGCAGAAGGGTGTACACCCTGAAATATTTGGAATAAGAAATGATGGAATCGCTCATGCCGCCGGCCATCTTAATGAGGCTGGCTATGGCTATGAAAATGATCACCCACTTGCCGGGCAGGTAGCTTTCGGAGATCAGCTCGAATACATGATCGATGTTGATGAGCAACCCAAGCAGCAGCAGCATGCCCACTATGAATTGATTGATGCAGCTTTTCCGGTGTATGTCCTCAATGGTTTCCAGGTCGTTCACTTTGTACGCATCGGAAATGACCGTAGGGGCTATGCGGTTGAGCGCTTTGGACGGAATGAGCACCAGCGACCCAAAGAAAAATGTGATGGTGTATATGCCCGTGGCGCTGCTGTCGATGTAGGCATTCACCATGATGGTATCGATGCGGAGAATGGCCAAATTGCTGAAGCTGTTCAGAAAACCGTAGAAGCTCACCAGGATCATTTCCCAACCAATGGTTTGCTTTACCACGGTCCAGTCTGGCTTGAGGCTGAACTCCTTTCTGTAGATCAGGCTGATCAGTAAAATGATGGTGGGTATGCATACAGCGGCCACATACAGCCACAGATATTCATAAAAGCTCAGCAGGGAAAAGAAAAGCAAAAGCAGGCCAGACAATACCAATAGCCGCTGAAGGAAGTCGCGCAACACGATGCCCAGCGAAGGCTTGTACAGCATGCTGTTGTACGCATCGAACAGCGAATAGAAAAGCTGAAAGAAAGTGAGCGGCACGATCAGATAAAAGAACTGAGCCAGCAGCGGCGACTTGTCGCTGTTGCTGGCAATGATGAGCGGCTTGATGAAGTAATAGATGGCCAGGAACAAGGCAAAGCCCACCAGACCGGTGAGTATCATCATGGGCACAAAGCCGCGGTTGCCTTCTGCCTTGCTGCGAAAAAATGGAAAAAACCGCACCGTAGCCGTGGTGAAACCGAGCAGTCCGAAGCTGGCAAATATGCCCGAAAATGACAGCAGCAGATTGATGACACCAATCTCGTGCGTCTCCAGCAGGTTGGGCGCCAACAATCCGGTATTGACAAAGCCGATGAGCACACCGGCATATATGAAAATGGTGGATTGTACGGCTTGTTTTTTTATGATGCCCACCTTAAAATGATTTAGGGTCGAATGGCATACACAGCATAGTGCCTTGGAGTGAAATTTCTTAACAAAGGTCTAATGCCGGTGATTTTGGTGGGAGAAACCCATTTTTCAGTATCCTTTATCACCCATCCGGCTTTATTTAGCAACCAGTCAAATTGCCAATCTTCAAACTCGTGAAAATGTCTGTCTCTGTTATCATTTTTATTTTGATATGAAGGAGCAAACCATAATCTGAGAGGAACTGTAGCGATAAGTTTTTTAGCATTAGTCGCCTTAATTACGTTGAACGGAGAAAGCAAGTGCTCAAAAATTTCGAAGGCAGTTAACACATCAGCGCTATTTTCTTTTACACTTTCAAAATCCATGTCCAAATCTTCTCCCTGCGTGTTTATCACCTGAAAGCCCTCCTTTATCAGTATTTCTGAGAGAGGGTTTTGAATACCCAGGTCAAGTATTTTTTCGTCTTTCGAAATGTGTTTTTCAACAAAAGCTAGTGTTTTTCGAAATCTATCGTTATGGGTTTTATAGTAAGCTGAAGCGAATGACATTAGTTGTGGATTAATGAATCATAAAGATGGATCAACGATTCGGAGGTTCTTTCCCAATTTAAATCTATTTCAATGCATTTTTTTCCGTTTTGCCCCAGTTTCTTTGCTAAATTAATGTCCTGATAAAGCATGACTATTTTCTCCGCTAAATCATGTTCGTCTTCGGCTTTAAACACTAAACCGCAATCATATTTTTTTATGATGTTGACCTGTGAGGGGCAGTCACTTACAATGACGGGTAGACCCAAACCCATAAATTGAAAAAGCTTGTTGGCAAATGTGGTGTCGTGATGCAAGTTTCGTTTAAAAGGGCACAGCCCTATGGCGGAACTTTGCGCATAGGCTTTGAGCAATTTTACATCCTGCCAGCCTTCAAAAGAAATTGAATCGGAAACGTTGAGCCGTTCGGCCTGTTCCTTTATTACCGCGTCTTCACTGCCCTTACCAACAATAATGGCATGTATATTTTCAATACGACTTTTTAGCATAAATACTGCATCAATTATGGTGTCGGTGCCACGCCTAAGAGCCGTGTCACCAAAATATAGAATGCAAAATTTATCGTTAAAACGTGATTCTATTTCCGGTGAAGAGACAAGTTCTTTTTCAAAATTTTTCTTAACAGTGTTGGGCAATACAAATATTTTAGAGGGTTCAACGCCTTCTTTTTCTGAGGCATATCTTTTAGCTTCCTCTGTAATTAATATTACTCTGTCAGCTTGCTGTTGAATTTTCAATTGTGCTTTTTTCCACGCATTTAAATCAATCAAGAGATTTCCAGGAAATTTATTGACGTGCTTATAAAGCTCCATAATCGCTGGACGATTCTCATGCAAATCAAGAATGGTAGGAATATGATATTTTTTACCAACGGCCAGTACAGATGGTGCAATTACCATGTCATGAACATGTAAAAAATCAGGTTTATGTTCTTTAACAGACCATTGAATCTTTCTTCTTACCAAATAATGGAATAAAGGAAATGTATATGCCAGGGCTGATAGTTTGTATAAAAAAAGGTTTTCAAAATTTCGATAGATTTTTATGCCTCTTACTTCTTCAAACTTAATCCTTTTATGATATGCTAAAACAAAAAGATTAACTTCATATCCGGCTTCCTGTAGTGTTTTGATTTCTTTTTCAACCCGAATATCGGGGGGGAAATCCTGATCGAGAAACATGGCAATGTTGCCTCTTTCCATATCGTATTATTGTAAATTATAAAATTAGATTATGTTTTAAGGCTTTACCCTTGTTTTGGGAATTGTAAAATATAATACCCGATTTGTAAAAATCAATCACTTGACTAACGCCTGGATCGCTGATTATTTCGCTCCACGCTTCCTGCATGCCTGTAGACCAATTAATGTCATCAAAAATCACAACAGCATTTTTAGATAAATGGGGTTTGATTAATTGGAAGTATTCAATCGTTGCATATCGATCATGGTGTCCATCAATGAAGACGTAGTCGAATGTTTTATGTTTATCGAATATTGCTGGTAGGGTATCAATGAATAGCCCATCTACAACTTCAAAAGACTTAAAATTAAGATTGTGCATATTTGTGGCAGCGATTTTTGCAAACTGGCTATTACCTTCCAGCGTCACCAGAAATCCGCTCTTATTTAGTTCCAGTGCTGAAAGTATGTAACTGCCGGATATGCCGAGATTTGTTCCGAGCTCCAGACACTTAATTGGTTTTAACTGCCGGATTAAACTAAATTGAAATTCACACCACTTCTTGGGAGAGGCTGCTTTCCTGCAGATGCTTCCTAAGTTCGTTTCAATTTCATTTCGCAAACTACCCTGATCTTTTGCTCCTCCAATTTCCCTGTATTTTATGGTTTTTTGATTGGTCAAAAGATGTTCTCGCAGTGAATTAATTTTCTCTAAAGCTTCTCTTTCATCATCGCTATAAGTGTTTTTTATTTGATGTTCAAAAGCTCGAATTAATTTTATAATATCATCGTTATAACTATTTTTATTTATCGAGTTGATGGTTCGGTTGTGGTTTACCTTTGTCTTAATGATAAATGCCCATTTTTTAAGTTTTTTAAACATGGTATTAATTGTTTACGATCTCGTTGAAGAGCTTGGTTAAATTTTTTGTAATGTTTTTTCTGGTGTATTGACTTATATTTTCTTCTTTAAGATCATATCTTTTCAACTTGTAGTCTTTGTATATTTTCAGAATGGCCTCCTTTATTTCTTGCTTGTTGTTCTGGTCGAGGATGTATCCTGAATCTGTACTTCTAATTATTTGTGCTGCATCACCCTCTGATGAAGTGAAAGCTAGGATTGGCCTTCTTTGCGAAATATATTCAAACACCTTTCCGGGTATGTGACCTTTTGAATTTTTTGTTTTATTGGAGAGGAGTAAAAAAACCACTGTTTTTGCATAGTGATCTGACAAGGTAGAATGTGGTAAATATCCTGCAAACGTGGTTTTAGATTTTAAATATTCATACTGCTCTATATCATATTGAGTGTTTTCATCAATATTGCCTCCTAAAAATAATTCAAAGTTGTTGTAGAAATCACTGCTTGACGTACACAACTCTTCCAATGCATTCCATAATACAGGTGGGTTTCTGAATTGGTTTATTAAACCAAAATGACTTAATCTAAATCGATTAGGCACTCTGTCATTTCTTTTGGTATTCTCTTCAATGTCAAATCCATTTGTGATCACCTCAATTCTTTTTTTGTGTTTCTTTGAGAAGTCATTAGCCCATGTTTGGCTTACTGTTATAACTTTATCTGAATTCTGAATAACCTTTTTCTCTAATTTATGGTGCATCTTTCTAGCTAATTTAGAAGGCTTTAGATCATCTAAAATATCCCATTCCGCCCACGGATCTCTGAAATCGGAAACCCATTTTATGTTAATTTTTCTTTTAATATCAAGACCAATTAAGTGCATGCTATGGGGTGGTCCTGTTGTTACTAGTATATCAATATCTTCTTCTTTCAATATTTTTAAAGCTGCGTTGACAGCCTGTTTTTTCCAAAATATTCTTGTGTCCGGTATTAATAAGTTGGCCCTGAGCCAAGTCAAAAGACTGGTCGCTAAAGATTTATCTTTTCTTACTATTCCCTGTTTGGGTACAGTATTAAATCCCAATACCTTTGATGCAACTCCATAAGGTTCCCAGATGGGTATTTTCACGACTTTAATTAGCGAATGAACGTCTTGGTCTAAAGTGTAATCTTTTTCTTTAACACTGGCATTAGAGGGCGTTAATACAATAGGAATCCATCCAAAATCAGTTAAATACTTGGCAAACTTCAACCAGCGCTGTACACCGCCACCGCCGCTGGGTGGCCAATAGTAAGTTATGATCAGGACTTTTTTCAATTGTCTTCTTCAATAAAAAAATGAGGAGCGTGCCGCGCAATAAAATGCGCGCACCCGGTGCATCATCACAATTCGTCTTCTGTACGCTTTGTCGTCCGCGTTGTAAGATAAAGCCTGACCAATGCGCCTGCTATGATCAGAAGAAAAAGTATTGTGGCAATACCCGATATGCTGTTGCCTGCGGCATACACACGCGGCTCGAAGCGAAACTCAATGGTGTGTGTGCCGGCCGGCACCTCCAGCGCCCGCAGTATATAATTGGCCCTGAACACATCCACTTCTTCACCATCGATGGTGGCCGTCCAGCCGTTGGGGTAGTAAACCTCAGAAAATACAGCCACAGCCGGAAAGCTGTTTTGCGCTTCATACACCAGGTGGTTGGGTTGATAACTGACCAGAGCAATGCTGGCGGTACTGTCCTCTACCGGCGATATGTCTACATCAAATTTCGACACATCGACCACGGCCGTGCGTGCAGGATCAATATTGGCCAGGGCTGCCAGCTCCTCATCAGGCGAAGTCACTTCGCGGATATTTTCTACAAACCACGCATTGCCCAGGGCATAAGGGTTGGGCAGCACGGCCTCTTTCTGATAGCCGGCCAATACATATTGGGCGTTCAGCATGCTGAGTATTTTGGTATTCGCAGCATTCAGGCCTTTATCTTCCAAAATCTGTTGTCGTGCAGGCTCCAGGTATTGATCGATCAAGTCCTGATACCGCCTGATCTTGGCGCCGTGATAGCCACCTATGGACTGGTGGAAGTTGCTGGTACGCGCCTGGTTAAACGGGTTTTGCAAGTCGAAAACCCTGTAAAACCCATCGGCATTTTGTTCCAGGTATTCGTCGGCCGGCGTTTTTGCCAGGTAGTTGTTTTGAGTGCGTTTGGTGAAGTTGTCTGCATTCAGGTAACGCTTGTTTACGGCCAGCAGATCGGTGGCTATGATGAGTGCCACCAAAGCCACGGCGGGTATCGGCTTCAGCGTACCTTTTTGCCAAAAGAAGAATATGGAAAAACCGACAGCCAGAAAAATAATTGAGCGAATGGCGTCAGACCGCACCACGGATATTCGGTCGTCCTGCACGGCATTGGCTATGACGGCATCCTGCTCGATGGCAGGCGGGTCGGCCAACAGGGCAATGAGCAAGACGATACCACCCGTAATGCCCAGGGCTATCCAGAGGTTCTTTTTTGCCCGGGGATTCCAGCCATGTTCGAGCAGCTTCTGCAAGCCGGCAAAGCCCATGAGTGGTATGGCGATCAGCGCCATCACTATGGTCATGGTCACAGCGCGAAATTTGTTGTAGCCGGGCAGCACATCAAACAGGAAGTTGTTCAGCGCAGCAAAATTTTTGCCCCACGACAGCATAATGGAAATGACAAACACCGCCAGCAGCCACCAGCGCATCTGCGGGCCCAGCAGCAGAAAACCATAAATAAACAGCATGATGGCGATGACCCCGATGTACACCGGGCCTGAGGTAAAGGGCTGCGGGCCCCAATAGCCCAGTAGTCCGCGCTCTGCCTGCTCTATTTGTGCCGGAGGGTAGTTGTTGCGCCGCAGCAAGTCGGCCAGCTCGGAGTCGTCACCCAGGTAAAGGCCGGAGGCGCCGCCATAAAGATGCGGCACCAGCAGCGTGAAGGTTTCGCCCACACCATTGCTCCAGGCGAAGGCGTAGTCGCGGTCGAGCCCCGAGCCCACATCTTCGCTTTGCAGCTCCGACTGGCCACGAATGGAATAATCACCATACTCTACGGTAGCCCATATTTTGCCCAGGTTCACCGCCAGGGCCAGTGCCACGGCTACAAAGAGCAAACCCACATGCACGGCAAACTGCGACAGCATATTCTTTTGAAGGGCAAACACCAGTTGGGAGATGCCGTAAATGCCCACCAGCAGGGCAAGGTAGTAAGTGATCTGCAAGTGGTTGGCGTTGATCTCCAGCGCCAGGGCCAGCGCGGTGAGGATAAAACCCAGCAGTCGCTTTCCTCTAAACACAAGGTGTATACCGGCCAGCACCAGAGGCATATAAGCGATGGCGCGCACCTTCCACATATGCCCCGCTTCTATACTGACTACGTAGAAAGTGTTGAGTCCGAAAGCAATGGCCCCGCCGATGGCCAGATACGGATTTACCCCAAAGGCCAGCAGCAAAATGTAAAAGGTGACGAAGGCAAGCAGGTTTTCCCGTACTATACCCGGCAGATACAGCGTGATGATGTCCTGCACGATATTCAGAAACTTCTCACCCGTCCAGTGCACGCTGATGAGGTAGGCCGGCATACCACTGAACATGGAGTTGGTCCAGAGGGCTTCTTCACCCGTCTTTTCCCGGTGTTCCACCAGCTCAGAAGCAGCACCCCGGCCCTGGTTGATGTCATTCTGAATGAGCGTTTTATTTTCAAAAAGGATGGGGTGGTACATGATGGCGGTAAGCAGCAGAAAGACAATAACCGCGATCAGATGCGGAAGCACATCGGCCTTGAAGCGTATTGAACTCATAAATAATGCTGGGATTGGTCGGGGCAAAACTAATAATTTTGTGCGAAAACAGGGGGGTGTAGCTCAAAGCTCAAAGCTGAAAGCTGAAAGGAGTGACCATGCCTAAAAAAGGTTGACCGTTAGTGTCAATGTTTGGAAAGGATTTCTGCTGCGGTTTGTGTACTCACTAACCGTGGCGCAGGATTCGTAGACTGGTGGATTGGTAAATTCGTGGAATGGTACATTGGTGAAATCACCGGTCTATCAACCAGCCATAAGCCACCTTTTACCAGTCTACTAATCTACCAGTCTACCAGTCTACTATCTAGTTAAAATGGAAAATATAATAAATCGATGCCCCATATCAGGGGCATGAGGAAGTATATACAAAGGAAGAGTATGGTGGTGGTGATCAGGTTCATCCAGAAGCCTGCACGCACCATGTCGTTCATGGTGAGGTAGCTCGCGCTGTATACGATGGCATTGGGCGGTGTGGCTACAGGCAGCATAAAGGCGCACGAGGCCACCAGGCTGGCGCCGGCCATCATGGCAAACGGGTGCACATCGATCGACTGCGACAGAGCAGCCAACACCGGCACTATTACCGCTGCTGTGGCCACATTGGAGGTGATCTCGGTAAAGAAGTTCACCATTAGCAATACGGCAAACAAGATCAGCGCAAAAGGCAGGGCGTTCATCACGGACAACAGCTCGCCGAGCCATACTGCCAGGCCCGACTGCTGAAAGCCCACCGCTATGGCCAGTCCGCCGCCAAACAGTATGAGTATGCCCCACGGCAGTTTGCTCGCCGTAGCCCAGTTCATCAGTGTAGTCTTTTCGTTTTTTGCCGGTATCACAAAAAGCACCAGTGCACCAGCCATGGCGATCACCGTGTCGTCGATGCCTGGCAGCAGGCGCTCCAGCACAAAGGAGCGCGTGATCCAGGCCATGGCCGTGAGGGCAAAGACAACAGCTACGGCTTTTTCTTCAAAACGCATGGCGCCCAGCAGCCTTAGTTGCTGCTTTATTTCCAGCCTGGCCTTTTCGGCGCCAGAAAGGCGGGTTCGGAAGGCTACCTTGGTGAGATAGAGCCAGGCAATGCCCACAAGCAATATGGAGATGGGCAGGCCAAAAGAAAACCACGCCACAAACGACACCTCCTGCTGAAACATCTCACTGCTGATGGCCGAAAATATGGCGTTGGTGGGCGTGCCGATGAGTGTGGCCATGCCGCCGATGGATGCTCCGTAGGCAATGGACAACATGAGCGACTTGCTAAAGAGCAAGTGCTCGGCCTGGAGGCTGTCTGGCTGATATTCTCCCAGCTTTTTGGCTATGGCCAGGCCAATGGGCAGCATCATGAGGGCAGTGGCGGTGTTGGAAATCCACATCGACAGAAATGCCGTGGCCACCATAAAGCCCAGAATAATGCGGTTGCCATTGGTGCCAATCAAGCGAATGATGTTCATGGCAATGCGCTGGTGCAGGTTCCAGCGCTCTATGGCAATGGCGATGATGAAGCCACCCAGAAACAACATGATGATGGGGCTGTAGTAGGTAGTGGTGGTGGTCTTGACGTCGAGGCCACCTGTGAGTGGAAAAAGTACCACTGGCAGCAGGGCGGTTACCGACATGTTCACGGCCTCTGTGATCCACCAGATGGCGACCCATGCCGTGCAGGCAAGTATGGCCTGACCGGCTTCGGGCAGACCATCAAACGACAGCATTTGGATGAGGGCAAACGCCATGGGGCCTGCTATCAATCCTAATCTCTGCTTACCATACCAGCGGTTGCTCATATCGTTGGGCTGTTTTCTATAGCGGCTATTATGGCGTCGGTACATGCTGTGGTGCCGGCCTTGCCGCCCATGTCGCGTGTGATGGCTTTGCCTTCGGCGATTACTTTTTCCATGGCCGATACAATGGCAGCGGCGGCGGCGCCTTCTCCCAGGTGCTGCAGCATAAGTGCCGCTGACCAAACAGCGCCTACCGGGTTGGCGATACCTTTTCCAGCTATGTCGGGTGCCGAACCGTGCACAGGCTCGAACATGGAAGGGAACTGCCGCTCCGGGTTGATGTTGGCAGAGGGGGCAATGCCGATGGTGCCGGCTATGGCCGGGCCAAGGTCGGAGAGTATGTCACCAAAAAGGTTGGAGCCGACCACCACATCGAACCAGTCGGGGTGCAGCACGAAGTGTGCGGTGAGTATGTCGATGTGAAATTTGTTCCATTGTACGTCGGGATAGGCCAGGGCGATATCCTCCACGCGCTCGTCCCAAAACGGCATGGTATGTACGATGCCGTTGGATTTGGTTGCCGACGTGAGTTTCTTCTTTCTGGTTTGGGCCAGTTCAAAAGCAAATCTCAATATTCGATCGGTACCCTTGCGCGTAAAAACGCTCTCCTGAACGCATATTTCATCGTCGGTGCCGCGGTTCAGCCGGCCTCCGATTTCTGAGTATTCGCCCTCATTGTTTTCGCGCACCACCACAAAGTCAATATCCTCCGGCTTGCGGTTTGCCAGCGGGCAGGGCACACCCGGAAAAAGCCTGACCGGTCGCACATTCACATATTGCTGAAACTGCCGCCGTATGGGTATGAGCAGTCCCCAGAGCGAGGTGTGGTCGGGCACACCAGGGTAGCCCACAGCACCCAGGTATATGGCATCGTGATGGCGAATGCTATCTAACCCGTCATCAGGCATCATTTTGCCTGTTTTATGATATCGTTCGCATCCCCAATCGCAGACGTCAAACTGCCATGTAAGCCCGTGGCGGGCAGCGACAGCCTGCAGCACGCGCAGTCCTTCCGGTATCACTTCCTGGCCAATGCCATCGCCCGGTATTACGGCTATTTTATAGTTTTTCATGCCTGTATGTTTTGCGTGTGTGGGTACAAGATATTGCTGCTGGCCTCGTCATTAATTGCGCTCCATGCAGACTGAAGGCGATGGGCCAGGCATAAGCGTAGAAAAGTACCGTGCCGGAAGATCGCGGTATTTGAATAGCGGATAAAAAAAGCCGGTAAGGCAGTATGTGGTGATGACATAAAAATGGATGCGGTGAGAAAAAAACTGCCCTAAGCTAGCATGCCGCCCGCGTATAGAAAAAGACCGGGCATATTATTTATCGCCGGCCGGTGTTCCTGTCATTCATAATTCTGCTCAAACCTCGGATCGGGATTGAAGTCTTTAAATATCTTTTTAATGTTTTTGTCGGTCGCATTTTTAGAGTTTTCCCAGGCGGGGTCGAGCTCCAGTTTGGCGATATCGTTCAGTCGCAGGTGCAGGGACATGCTGTGCAGGTCGTTCGAAAAAGATTTGTCACGCCGGCTGAGTGGCAGGGCATATTTGCTGGCAAACACGTTGCCGTTTACGATCAGGTCGTTGCGCTTTTGCGATACATAGCTCAGGTCGCGCATGATCTCCGTGGGCGATTCGCCTATTACTTCGCTGGCTTCCAGCGTGCCAATGGTGGCTGTGGCCGTGCCGCCTATACCGGCGGTTACTTTTTGCCCGGTGGGTTCGTTCAGGAAGATCACCGGCGAAAGCCCTGTGAGCCCACCCATGGAGGCGGTGAAGATGGCCCTGTTTTTTTTGCCTGTCCGGGCTTTTTTATAGCGCTTTTCCAGCTCATCTTCTTTTTCGTTCAGCTGGTGGATCAGGTCCCACGACCGCTCCAGCACCGTGCGGTATTGGTCGTACAGCACGCGGTCTTTTTCCACCAGGTTTTCTGTATCGCTTACCTTCACCTTCACGTCTATCTCGGTGCGGTTATTTTCTTTGTCTATGGCAAAAAAAGTAATGACAAACTCCTCAGAGGCACCTTCCTGCTTTATGAAATCGTAGCCCGGAGACCATGTAAATTCAAATTGCCAGTCATCGATACGGTCGAGGGCCTTTTTGTCCAGTGCGCTGTTTTCACTGACGAAGTCGAAGGCCAGCAGGTCGCTTTCACCGTTGGGGTCGGTCACGAAAAAATTGATGTGCAACTCTTCATTTTCCTTCAGCTCATAGTTACTTTTCTCGGGAATCATCGTCACCACAGGGGGCAGGTCTTCCTGCGAGGCGTCTATCTTGAGCTGTCCGATTGAGCGCGCATCACCGTATACTTCTTCCACGCTAAAGCTGAGATAAATGGGTTCGTTGCGCAGATAGTTGAACTGCCGCACGGAGGGTTTCCAGGTGATCACGCCATCCGGGCCCATTCTCATACCCTGGGGCAGCTCTTTCAGCGCCGTCTTGAAAATGATGGAATCGCCGTCGGGGTCATAGATGAGCCCGCTTTTTTGCAGCGCATACTTATTATTCTTTTCGTATTGAATGTAAAACGTGGGCAATTCGCTCACTACCGGCGGGCGGTTCTGATGCCGCACATAGAGTCGAAAGGTGCGCGTGGTGTCGTTGCCTGCACCATCGCGCAGCCGCACCGAGAGGTGAAAAGTCTTTTCCTGCTCCTCGGCCGACACCGCGTCGTAGCCGGGGGTCCACTCGAAGTTGCCATAGCGGTCGAGCTGCTCCATGAGCATTTCGGGTTCCAGCACTTCAAAGGTATATTCACCCATGCCCCCGCCGGCGTCGAACTGAAATGAGAAGGTCTCATTTTCTGCTTTCTCATTCCACATCGCCGTTTCGGGTGCCAGCAGCCGTAGTGGTCCATTGGGCTCAGAGGCAGTGTCTAGCTGCGATGCTACAGTTACAGCACTGAGTGGAGCTGTGCCTGCCTGTGCTGTGGGATCGAGCTCGCCCTGCGCCACCACGCGTATGTTGCCGGCCACGTTCAGTATGCCGCGGTTGTCGACAGCAGCAAAAGGAATGCGGAGCGCATCGGCCTGAAGCCGGGTAAACTGCTCTGCGGCGGGCGACCAACTGAGCAAACCTGTGTCTGTAAACTGCATGCCTTCGGGCAAATCTGCTCCGGGGGTCTCAAAGGCATAGTTGGCCTCTTTCCCCTTGAAGAAGGGGTGGGAATACACATCCAGCGTGTTGGGCTGGCCATGCTGTACAAAAAATATGAGCGATACCTGCTGTATAGAGTCGCGTGGTGCCGGCGCGTCGGTGGCTACCTGGGCCAGTGCGGCCAGGCAGGTAAGGTGGAAAAGAAAAAAGCTTGAAGATAAAAAATGCAATGCTCTGTGCATGGGTATGGTCATTATTGTGGTTTAGCTGAAAGCGAGGCAAAAATAATAAGTCTTGCCTATGTAGTCGGAAGTGCCAGAAAATAAGTTCGTCATTCGGCGACCGGCGTCCAATGCCCTCCTTTGCCAACGATCATATTGTTTTATTCATTTCTCTATACAGCAAGAAATCTATTGAGCCTGAAGCGTATTGCTGGCCAATTACATCATAACGCTGCGGTAGCGCCATCATAATATTTGATCAGAAAAGGGGCAGGCTATTTTGAGACAAGGAAAGTTGTTTGATGGACTGTGCCAACGGTTGTTTTTTTTTAACCGTGATGGGCTACTGCTGAGGGCAGCCGAATGCGGCAATAAAGCCATTCGCCTGGCGCCCAATCATTCGGTATTACCAATGCGCCATGAGAGCACCCATGCAATATACGGGCGCCCTTTTCACCTAAAAAAAGACAGGGCTTGCAGAAATTTGAAGCATTTTCAGAGTCATTGGTCAACGAACATTTTTTACCTATGAAAAGTAGTAAGTATGTGACGCTGATCCTTAAGAGCTTGTATTGTTATCTGGTAGAAGAGGAGGGATCTGACGACGTTTTCTTAAAGTTTAAAAACAAAAAAATATGGCCGCAGCACAAGAAATGCCTGCCGATAAGCATGGACACCACTACCCCTCTGGATGTGGTGATAGAAGGCTTGCGCATGGGTGACCGCGCTACGGTGGAGTTGTGGGATTGGGATTTGCTCTCGCCCAACGACCACCTGGGCAGCTTTCACATGGTGCTCGACGGCGCCATCGGCGAATCCTTCAGCACGGACCTCACGCTGAACCTGAAAGAAACGCAGAAAGCGAAATACACCCTGAGCTGGGAGCTGGCCTGAACATTCTCTTTTTGAAAAGGGTGCTGTGGCATTTCCAACATTATTCTTTTATTTTGCAGAAAAAGATACAACCATGATAGATGCTCCAATCTCTTCAGGCGCAGACATTTTTATAGCCATTTTTATTATGCTGGCCTCATTTGGTGCCGGGCTCGCAGCCATTGATCTGTTGAAAGCCTACGGCCCAAGAATACACAAGAAGGGCACAGAGCAAGATCATTAGCCGATCTTAACCTGCAAAACGGAACAGGCTGCCGACATGCTGTAAAGAATGCATGTCGGCAGCCTGTTTTTGTGCCCTGCCTCAGGTGCAGGCGTCAAATGCCAGAAAATCTATGAGTCTTTCTTTGGCCTGTTTGTGGAATCTTCCATACCCACTAGTGTCATTTCCTCTATCAGGTGGCTGGCACCGGCAAATTTGTCGATGATGAACAGCACGTAGCGTATATCCACGCTGATGCAGCGCTGCAGCTCTTTTTCAAATACTATATCGCCACTCATAGCCTCCCAGTTGCCGTCGAAGGCCAGGCCGATGAGCTCGCCATTGCCATTGATGACGGGGCTGCCCGAGTTGCCGCCGGTGATGTCGTTGTTGCTGATGAAGCCCACGGGCATGGTGCCATTCAGTCCATATTGGCCAAAGTCCTTTTGTTTGTAAAGCTCCTCCAGTTTGTCTGGTACAGTAAACTCCGGATTGTTCGGATCTTCCTTTTGCATCACACCCTGCAGCGTGGTGGCATAGTGGTACCACACGGCATCTTGCGGGCTGTAGCCCTGCACATCGCCATAGGTCACGCGCATAGTGAAGTTGGCGTCGGGGTAGAACAGTTCATCCGGCAGCATTTCCCTCAGCCCGGCAATGTAGCGCCGGCGGGCGTCATTAAGGTCTTTCAGCGCGTTGCCTCTTTTGATGCTCAGCGCGCGGTATGCGTTGTATATGGAGTTGGCGAATATATAACCGGGATCGCTCTTGAGCAGATCGGCATCGGGCTGGGCGAGGAAAGACGACATCTTGCTTTCATCGACCAATATCGACTGCTCGAATATGCGCTGGGCCAAAGGAAAGAAATCGCCGGGCGATGCAATTTCCAATCCGGATAAGTCGCCGGATTTGTCCGCATCCGTCAGCTTTACGGCATTGAATACATCCGGGTGAAAGGCCTCGTCCACTTCGTCATACAGCATTTTCGACATGGCCATAAATATTTTTTTGTCGGTAGGCGCATTGTAGTCTTTGTAAAACTCATCGGCCGCTTTGCTGAAGGCAGCCAGCTCAGCTTCCAGCGCTGTGGTGCTGGTGCTGTCGTTTTCCAGCAGGTCGATCAGGCTTTTGTACTTGTAGCCAAACCGCACGAACTCTATACCGAAACCGGCTTCATAGAAGTAGTGATAGGGCAACTCATATTGTGCCAGTTGCCGGTAGGCAGCGTCCAGATCGCCGAGCACATCTCCGTAGACTTTTTGGCGTTTGCTGCGTGCAGAGATCCATTTGCTCAGCTCAGCTTCCCTTGCCAGTTTTTTGTCATACACGTCGAGGTTTTCAATGCCGCGCATTTGCCCCATAAAGTATTTGTAGTAATTGCTCACGCGGTAGTATTTCGACACATATTTGAGCTGTACGGCCTTGCTGGCATCCATGTCTTCTTTCATGATGTCCAACTTTTTTGCCCGGATCTTTATGCGCGTCGGCAGCGTTTGCTCCATGGCCAGCGCCACTCCGCCGGAGGTGAGAAAGCGCTCGGTGCTGCCGGGGAAGCCCATCACCATGGCAAAAGAGCCCTGCTCTACACCGCGCAGCGACACAGGCAGGTGATGCTTTGGCTTCAGCGGCACATTTTCGGGGGAGTAGTCGGCGGGCTTGCCATCGGGGCCGGCGTACACCCGGAACAGTGCGAAATCGCCGGTGTGCCTGGGCCACATCCAGTTGTCGGTGTCGCCGCCAAACTTGCCGATAGACTCAGGCGGAGCACCCACCAGCCGCACATCATTATATCTTTCGTACACAAACAGCAGGTATTCGCTGCCTTCATACACGGGCTTTATCACTACGTCGTAGTGGGTATCGCCTTTGGTTTCGCGCTGCAGTTGCGAAATGTTCCTGGCAACGGCTGCTTCGCGGGCATATTCGGTCATGCCTGGCTTTACGTCTTTGAGTACTTTGACTGTGACGTCTTCTATGCGCACCAGAAACTGCACAAACAAACCCTTGTTTGGCAGCTCTTCGGCATGGGTTCGCGCCCAAAATCCATTGTCCACCAGGTTGTTTTCTACTGTGCTCAATTGCTGTATTTGCCCAAAGCCACAGTGGTGATTGGTGAGGATGAGGCCTTTCGGCGATATGATTTCGCCTGTACAAAAGCCGCCAAAGCTCACTATGGCGTCTTTCAGGCTGGAATGATTAACATCATAAATCTGCGACGGATTCAGCTTGAGGCCCATCGCCTGCATTTCCTCAAAATTCTGCCCGATCAGGTGAGGTAGCCACATGCCTTCATCGGCCTGTACCCCGTGAAAAAGGCAAATAATCATACCAACACTTACTATCCATTTCTTCATTGCTCTTGCTTACGTCAGTTAAAAATCGATGTGTAAAATTATTTTGAATCTCAATTTTATGCTACACAAATGCGTCGATGGTGACTGTTTTTTCTACAAAGTGATTGGAAATATGGATGAAATAAACCTGGCCACATATGTACGCAGCCCCGGCCTGCCGCATCGGTACTAAAATGCAGACTGGATGTTGAGGTATAGGCCGCGCTCACCGGCCACATTGATCGAGTATTCCCAGCGCATCACAAAGTCGTAGAACGACACGATATCGATGCCCAGGCCACCACCCATCAGGTAGCGGTCGGTAAAGCGGGTGTTTGACTCATATCCGGCGTAATTGGCCACATAGCCATGATCGAAATTGACCGTGAAATAGGCGGCTATGGGTATTTTGCTGAACTGCCGGATGGGGATCAGGCGCTGCATATCATATTCCCAGGCAAATAAACGCCGCTTGAGAGAATTATTGTTCAGTATAAAATGTTGGCCTTCGATCACATATCGCTCATAGCCGCGGATGAAGGCGTCGTTTTGCCCCAGCCCGCTGTAGTTGAAGTAGGGTTGGCGATCGGGGAAAGAGGCCAGGCCCGACAGATTGGTGGAAAAGTAAAACTGCTTGCCCAGCTCCATGTAGCGCGCATGTTGTGCGGCCATTCGGAATATGCCCACGTCACGAAATAGCCCCAGGCCGATCTGAGATACGTCGAAACGGGAGAAGGAGCCACTGAGTGGGTAGCCCACGTAGTCGCGGCGGTCATTGGTAAAGCCATAGCTGATGCCGATATATTTTTGCTGATCGGCAGAGGCGGAAAAGTAGTTGGGATTTTCCTGCACAAGTGTGTCGGCGGCATAGGCAAAACTGGTGAAAAGACCCAGCTCGTGATAGCTATAGAAATCGGGCCTGTAGGTGAAGAATGCACCCGTTCGCAGTTGCTCCAGCAAGGTGAAGTCGGCCCCGATGAACTGCAGCAAGTGATCTTGCGTACGTGCCCGCACATTTTTATTGGCGGAGTAGTCGATGGCCAGCGTGAGGCCCATTTTCTGGGCATTGTCTATATACGGCACCTGATACGACAGGCGCATCTGCTTGGTAAAGCCAAAAAGGCCCAACAGGCTCAGCGTTTCGTTGCGACCGCGGAAGTTGAATTGACGCAGTTGCAATCCATACTCGACCCGGCTCAGGTCGCGCCCCTGGTTTACCCACCACTCGGTGAAGTTGCGGTCGGCCAGATTGAAAATGGGTATGGGGAAAAAATACCAGCGTTCACTCACCCTGATGATCACGTCCACCAGGTCGGCGTCAAGTGCTACCACACTGACATCGACCGTGAGGAACAGGCGGGTGTTGAGTATTTTCTTGCGGTCTTGCGCAATCAGCTCATCAAGCTCTGCCCGCGTATATGCCTGCCCTGCCATTATATCCAGTTCACGCAGGATGATGCGCTCTTTTGTTTTGCGGTTGCCCACCACAAATATTTTATCAATCACTACCGTGCTGCTGTCGGCTGCATTATTCAGCGCGGTATCACCGTCGGCCAGACTCCTATGCCAGGCCGAGCCTGCAGCAGGCATGGAAGTGGCGAGTAAGAATAGAAAAAGCAATTGGGGCCGCCACCATTTCATACAGCGCCTGATGGATACATGGCGCTTGCAGAGGCTGATGAATGGCGCGATCAAGATGACATACATTTATACTTGATAGAAACTGGACGGCAAAACGATCAATCTGTTGATGTCCATAAAACGTATGGACTCTTCTGCGCAAACATGAGAAAGGGCGGGTATTGCACACGCATCGCCAGTTTCTAATATCAATTAATCCGATAAGTTTAACTGCCCGGCGCCTGCTATATTATTGAAATTCGCCGGTGCGCTCCCATTTTTTCACATTCAATGCCAGGTATAGCCCGATCAGCACCATGGGTATGCTGAGCCATTGGCCCATATTGAGCGTCATGCCTTCTTCAAAATCGACCTGGTTTTCTTTGAGAAACTCATAAAAGAAGCGCAGCGTAAACAAGATCACCATAAACCAGCCCAGGAGCAGCCCGTTAGGAAATCGCCCTTTTGTTCTGTGCCAGAAGTAGAAAAGCAGGAAGAAGAGCAGGAGCGAGGAGATGGACTCATACAACTGTGCCGGATGCCGCGGTATGCCTGTGGTGAAAATGGTGGCTATATACTGGCCATTGCGCTGCTCAAGTTCATAGTTGAGGGCAGTATCCTGTGGCTCCTGGATGAAATCGCGCAGGTATACATCGCCGGCCAGTATATTTTTAATGTTTTGAGAGAGGTACGTATTCAGGCCCTGCTCGCTTTGCACCGATGGGTCAAAGGTCATTAGAATTTTTACAGGCACGCCCTGAGAGAGATCAACGTTTTGCTCGTAGTCATCCACACGCAGCACTTCTACCTCTTCCACCTCCTTGGGGTATGCCAGCCGGTCTTCCACGTCGCGTGCGAAAATCACCCCAAACCTGCTCTCCGTTGGCAGGCCGATTATTTCTGAATTGAGGAAGTTGCCAAACCGTATGAGTGCACCCACAATGGCCGCACATATCACAATGCGATCGGCCACATACAGGAAAGGCTGCCCTTCGCGTTTGCGTTTCTTCCACACAAACCGCCCTTTCAGCGGATTGATGTCGATCAGGTAGTTGGAGTACAGCCACATCACCACCAGTATGCCGATGGCGCCGCCGTGGCTGGCGAGGCCGCCTTCCCATGTTTTCAATATGCTCAAGGGGTCTTTTAGATAGCGCATGGGTTCGTAAAAAATGACGTGGCCGAGCCGGGCGCCGAGTATCACGCCAAGTATCATAAACAGCAGCAGGGCGTCCAGGTCTTTGGTGCTCTTGCCTTCTTTTTTGTACATGTACACCATGAGCTGCTGGCTCACCACAAAGCCGAGTGCGAAGAGCAGCCCGTACCAGCGTATTTCTATCCAGTCGATGTTGGGAAAAATCTCGGGATTGGGCGACCAGATGATAAAATTGAAAAAATGCATAGCGAAAAAATTTGCCCAAAGATAGAATTACAACGACCATTATCCACGGGTTGGCTGGCCGAATTGCTTCGGGTATATTTAGTACGCTTGGGCAGCGACATCAATTGAAAGTCTCGTTTCATTTTTGTGAGCGCGATTTGTGGTATGGCACATGCTTTTTTCGATCTTTGGCCTGCAGCATTTCCGACAGTCTGCATCAGTTTTTTCACTTGGTAAAAACCCATAGGTTATGACAACTTTTTTAAAGCAAATCCTTATTTGCATGCCCCTGTTGTGGGCCTGCAGCCCCAAGCAAGAGCCTTTGCCCACCATCATCATAGGCAATAGTGCCATTTCCACCATCGATGAGCGCCTGTTTGGCCAGTTCCTGGAAAAGCCCAGCTGGCATGGTGAGCACGGCCCGGAGGCGGCCCTGGCGCCGGGCAGCTCTGAGCTGCAAGAGGGTGTGCTGGAGCTGATGAAGGAAATGAACATACCCGTGCTGCGCTTTCCCGGAGGCACCGATGTGAACCAGCACGACTGGACGACCACCATCGACAATGTGCCAGGGCGTGCCGGTGGCCGGCCCGACTTTGTGGGTCAGCGAGGCGATACCGTTACGCAGCGGTTTGGCTACGACGAGGCACTACGGCTGGCCGAAGAGCTGGGGGCAGAGATGATTATCGTGCCCAACTTTGGCGATGCCTATTTCAAAAGAAAACCTTTGCAAGAGGCAGTGATGCACGAGATGGGGCTCATTGCCTACTGCAACCTGCCTGTAGGCAGCAAGCTGCCCGAGGGCATGCCCGACTGGCCGGCAATAAGGGCAAAAAATGGCCACCCGGAGCCTTACAATGTGCGTTACGTTCAAATCGCCAACGAACCCTGGGTGCTCGACCGGCAGCTGAAGATGCAAGGCGAGATAGAACCCGAACGGAAGCAACAGTACCTCGATGTGGTGCAGGCCTTTGTGGATGCCATAGAGCTAATCGATCCCTCTATTGAGATCATTGTAGATGGCAACAGCGAACAGATCACTACACCACTCCCCGGTATGTTTGGCGACAGGATCGACTATATTGCCTATCACACCTACATGCCATGGGGCATCAACGAAGTGCAAAAAGATGGTGAGCCTTTCCCCATCGATAGCCTTACCGATGAGCAGAAGTGGCTTGGCTGGGTGAGCATTCCCCGGTTCAACGACCAGGGACTGTCCGCAGCGGTCGATCCTTCTTTCGAGCGCCTCAGGCAAATGGATTATCCCATCGCCGTCACTGAGTGGAATTGGAATGGCTGGTGGGGCAACAACTCTGTTGATCCTGACAAAATGGGTGAGGAATTCACCAAAGGTGTGGGTGCTGCCGGGTACTTACATGCCTTCATGCGCGAGGGCGATGCCATCAAAATAGGCATTCAATCCATGCTGGTCGGCAACTCCTGGGGCATTATGGCCATCCGCGTGTCGCCGGAGGGTAGCTTTGAGCCGCACCCGCTGCCCACAGGCATGGTCACCAGTTTGTATTCCAACCACCACGGCAGCAACCTGCTGGAAGTGAGCAGTGAGCGACTGCCAATGTATCACCAGCCCTTCAAAATGTCGGGCATAGCGCCAGCCGATTCTGTTGCCTATATTGATGCCGTGGCCACGGGCAATGCGGGCGAGGTATTCCTTCATGTGATCAACCGGCACTTCACCGACGACATCACCTGTGCCATCGACTTGAGCGCCTGGACGCTGGGCAGCACGGAAGCCACCATGTGGTCGATGGTGCCCAATGATGGTTGCGACACGCGCGAGCGCGTATCAGCCTGCATCCGGGAAAGCACCGTGGCGCTTGATGACAATAATTTGAAGATAACCTTCCCCAGTCGCTCAGTGAGTGTGGTGCGACTGAAGGTGCAGTAATTACGGCTACTGGTGTAGAACAATGACATTTTGTTGGTGGCGGCAAGGGAGGATAATTTTAAAAATACGACGATGAATAGTGTACAGTGGGGCATAATCGGTTGTGGTGATGTGACTGAGCACAAGAGCGGGCCGGCCTTTAATAAAGTGCAAGGCTCCGGCCTGGTGGCCGTGATGCGGCGCGATGCCGACAAAGCAGCCGACTATGCACGCCGCCATCAAGTGCCCAGGTGGTATGACGATGCCGATGCGCTGATCCACGATGCCGAGGTGAACGCCATCTATGTAGCCACGCCGCCCAATACCCATGCAGAATATGCCATACGTGCCATGGAGGCCGGCAAGCCGGTATATGTGGAAAAGCCAATGGCGCTGAATGCCGACGAGTGCCAACGAATGGTCAACGTGGCGCGCAAAACAGGTCAGCCATTGTTTGTAGCCTATTACCGGCGGCAGATGCCGTATTTTCTGAAGGTAAAAGAGCTCATCGACCAGGGTGCCATCGGTGCGCCCCGACTGGTGGATATGCGGCTGTGGTGGCCGGCTAAGGCCGAGGAGCTTGCCGGCAGCCCGGGCTGGCGTACTGATCCTACTGTGTCGGGCGGCGGGCACTTTCACGATCTCGCCGCGCATCAGTTCGACCTGCTCGACTACCTGCTGGGTACGGTGGATATGGCCGTGGGCCACTCCGGCAATTTGGCAGGTTTATATGAAGCCCCCGATACTTTTTCAGCCTCCTTCGCCTTCGCGTCGGGCGTGCTGGGCAGCGGCACCTGGCACTTTGCTGCCTCTGCCGACCGGCAAGAAGAGCAGACGATCATAGTCGGATCTGAGGGCACCTTGCAATTTTCGTTTTTTGGCCCTACGGAAATGGTGTTGGAAAATGACAATGGCCGGCAGACGATCAGCATAAACCATCCGGAGCATGTACAACAGCCGCTGATAGCCACGGTGGTGGCATCGTTGCTGCACGGTACGGCATGCCCCAGCACAGGAGAGAGCGCTATGCGCACCTCTGCAGTGCTCGATCGCATAACGGGACGGTAGCCATTTGTCCGGTTTTTCATTTGATCGTAATTTGCCTGCGATTTTAAAAGAAAGAGCTATGGGTATATTATCAATATTTGGCGTGAAAAGCCGCAATGAAAAGGTGAAAGAAGCGCTGGACCGCGGGGCAATCATTGTAGATGTGCGCACGCCGCAAGAGTATAAACAAGGGCACGTACGCAGCGCCATGAATGTGCCGCTGCCCAACATCGAATCGCGAGTAGGCACATTTCAAAAGAAAGGAAAGCCGGTAATATTGTGCTGCCGCTCAGGGACACGCGCCGGCAAGGCAAAGAAAGTGCTGGAGAAGCACGGCATTGAGGCCATCAATGGCGGTAGCTGGGGCAACATCAACTATCTCATTCACTAGCAAAATATGACGGCACAAAAGGTAGTACTGGTCACCGGCGCTTCGTCGGGCATAGGCCACGCCATAGGAGAGCACCTGGTGCGACATGGCGAAAAGGTATACGGTGGCAGTCGCACGGCACCTGAGCAGAGCACTTTTCACTGGTTGCCGCTCGACATACGCAGCGAGCAGTCGATACAGGCGGCCGTAGATGAGGTGATGCAGCGGGAGGGGCGCATCGATGCAGTAGTAAACAATGCCGGCCTGGGCGCCGCCGGGGCGTTCGAGCGCGAGCCAATATCGTCCATCAACACGCTGTTCGACACCAACGTGAACGGCACCGTGCGCATGTGCCAGGCGGTGTTGCCCATCATGCGGGCGCAGGGTTACGGGCACATCATCAATGTGAGCAGCATAGGGTCGGTGATGGGCCTGCCTTTTCGCGCCTTTTATTGCGCATCGAAAGCCGCCACCGACATCATGACGGAGGGGCTGCGCATGGAGGTAAAAAAATATGGCCTGCAGGTGTGCCTCCTGCACCCCGGCGATGTGAACACCGCCATCAACAACCACCGGCTGGTCTCCACCGCCTCGGACGACGCGGTGTATGGCGCGGCATTCGAAAAAGCCTACCGGCAGATCTGTGAGGATGTAGCCAAGGGCATAGACCCCCAGGAATTTGGCAAAGCCGTGCTCAAGATCATCCATACCACAAAAGTGAAGCGGCACTACTACGTAGGCTACCCCCTGCAAAAATTCTCCATCCGCCTGAAGAAACTAATCCCGGACGCCTGGTTCGAGAAGATCATCGACAGCCATTATAAGATCTGAGTGTAGAGCGGTTGATAGTGAGCGGATGATGGTTAGATATCCAGCACAAATCTGCCATGGCATTTCGAACAACGGTTTGTTACATTCCAATATCCAGTGAGTAAACTTTTTTGTGTGGTTTTAAGGAGGTGATGAAATATAGAATTCACATTACTTTCTTTTCAACTACAGAACGCCTAAAAATCGTCCGATAAATTGGGGCAGGGTGCGGAATCAGTCAGCCAATGTGCGTTTAAAAAACCAACAAACATTGTTGATCTGCAGTTCCAGCGTCACCTCTTTCAGTCTCGCCACTAGCCTGGCTTATGGCAGCGATTTCCCAGCCTAAGCACTATTCAGCCTTTATGTTTCCGCGTTGATACGGTATAGTAGTCGGGCACAACAAATGGCTAAAAATACCCAGCGAGCCATCTCAATGTAAAGAGCTTTATAACGAGATATAAAAGAAAAAACCGCAGAAAAGTGTATTGATTCTGGCGTATAGTTACTACTTGAAGAGGGTGTTACATCATTAATTTTCGATTAATACAATGTGTAACTCGTTTTCTCTATACGGAATCTAATATTTTAATATTAATATTTGTTAATAATTAATTAATCAATTGTTCGGTTACTGAAAAGTATACATGGGTATAACTTTGTGATCAGTTTTTGCATTTGATTATTTTATTTTTTTTATGAGTATAAAACTAAAACTTCGACTCTCTTTTTTATGTGTAATTCTCATATCAGCACTGGGCAGTTTATATTCCTTTGTTCTCATCGAAAAGTCAAAGGAGTATGTGCGGTATAAGGAACAAGTGTTGAGTATATTGAATCATGTGAAAGATGCCAGGATTGAGGAAAAAGATTTTATAATATTTGATCGTAAAAGAACAAACTTCTTAGAATATGGCCAGTCCAATGTGACAAATAATCACCAACAAATTATCGAATCGATTCATAGGCAAATAGATTCGCTTAATACTCATTTAAGTGTTACCGACGCAGTATTTCACACCCAGCTCTTAGCCCTGAGATCTGCAATAGTCAATTATGAAAAGGACTTCAAGCGACTTACTAAGCTCTACCATGAAAGAGGTTTTAAAGATTATGGCCTTGAGGGAAGTATGCGCAAAAATGTACATGATCTTCAGCAATGCGTGGGTGCAGAAGAACAAGTTTATGCCTTTTCTCTCAGAAGGCATGAAAAAGATTTTATGTTGAGGAAAGACCTCGAATACTACCACCGGATTAAAGAAACTGCTGAAGCATTTCAACATTTTGTAGCGGAGGGTAGCCTTCCGCACATGAATAATGCGTACAAAATATTTACTATCGAAGTAATCGATAAATATGTAGAAAAATTTAGTCAGCTGGTGGAGCTGGAGAAAAAAATTGGTCTTACTGAACAAGATGGTGTGTCCGGCGATCTTGCCGGCAGCGCCCAATCTTTACTACCAATTGCCGGAGAAATGTTCCGGTATATAGACGTGAAAAGTTCGGTACTTCAGGCAAGAGCCGGAATAGTTTTAATAATTTCTATTTTTCTGACTATCGGGGCGGGTGTCTTGATAAGCTTTAAGTTGGATCAGGTAATTTCACGACCGATCGTTATGCTCAATCAGGAGATTCAAAACGAAATTGAAGGAAAATCTCGCACAGAAGCATTGGAAAGGATTAGTAATAAGGATGAGATTGGTGCCCTTACTCAAAACTTCAAAAAGATGATGTCAAAGCTGGATCTGGTACTGGCAGAGATCAGAGAAAAGAATATAGTCCTTGAACGTGCCTCTCAACATGACCGGTTGCAAAAGTGGATTGCTGAAGAGGTTTCATTGTTTGTGGATATAATGAAAAACAATGGTTCGACAATTGAAGATTTGACGTATACGCTTATTTCAGGTTTGGTTAAGAAAATTGAAGCAAATCAGGGTGCTATCTTCCTGATTGATAATCAGGACAATAAAGAAAAATTAGAACTGACAGTGGCGTATGCTTACGACAGAAGAAAATTTATCAAAAAAGAGGTTTTTCGTGGTGAGGGTCTTATCGGTGCTGCCTGGGTAGAAAAGGAAATCGTTGTACTCAACAAGGTTCCTGACAACTACATCAGTATCACTTCAGGGCTTGGCCATGCTACAGCCGACAAGTTAATCATAGTCCCTATGATGTACGAAAAGCAGGTGTATGGAGTGATGGAAATTGCTTCGTTCAGTGAATTTGATGATCATCACATTGAATTGTTGAAAAGAACATGTGACAGATTTGCTTCATATTACGATGCCATGCTTATACAGATTAAAACCATGAATTTGCTGAGAACATCGCAGTTGCAGGCCGAAGAACTGAAAGCCCAAGAGGAGGAAATGCGACAGAATCTGGAAGAAATGGCGGCTACACAAGAAGACTATGCCAGGCGTGAAGACGAATACAAAGGAACAATTGAGAAGCTAAATAATGAAAATGCAGGCTTGAGAAAAATGCTCGGTTCTGTCAATAATTGAGTAGTATTAAACCTGGTATCCTGCGGTTTTCTAGCAATGTAGAATGGAGTAATAGGCCATTGCTTACTGAGGCTGAACCTAAATTATAAACCATTGCGCTCGTTCCACTTCGGGCAAATGGCTCGTCTATAAGCCGAACACGTTATAAGCACACGATCCAATACCCGTATAAATCCTTTTGAGTATCTATCATTTTTTGTCGTCGTATAGTGGGCATGCTGATTTTTCAATGTCATTAATTACATTTAGTCCCGCTAATTCACCTAAACACCGGGCGCAGATGCCACATATTAGTTACAGCAAGAAAAACGATGGTCATACCTGGAGTGACTTCAGGGAGGGCGATAAGGATGCGTTCAACCGTCTGTATGAAGTACATGCCAGTCAATTGTTGCGCTACGGCCGTCGCTTCAGCACCGATCGCTACATGGCTGAAGACGCATTACAGGAGCTTTTTACCGATCTCTGGCGTACACGCCAGCATCTGCAGGAGCCGAGCTCAGTGCAGAACTACCTGTTTGCCGCCTATCGCCGCCGATTGATCCGAAAATTGGATAAAGAAAAAAATTACCTGGCCCGCCTGAAGCAGGCTTCGACTCAGAGCGACTATAGTTTTGCTTTGGATATTGAAAACCATATGATTTTGCGTGAAGAAGAACAGCGCAAACACATAGCACTGACCATGCATATTGAAAAATTATCGGGTCATCAGCGCGAAATCATTTACCATCGCTTCCATCATGAGTTGTCCATCGATGACATTGCCTCTCTCATGAATATCTCCAAAAAATCGGTGTACAATGCCTTGGCAAGGGCCATTCAGACCATGCGCAAGGCGGCGCTCTCAACCGATCGAGCCTGATCGACACAGTACTTTTATAATGGCTAAGAGGTGAAACCCAATTATAAGGTCACGTCAGCAATACATTTTGTATAAGGTTTAAAAAAAAATATTGGTATGAGAGAGTAATTGAGCGGACAGGTAGCCTCTATCCATTCAAACCCCAATACAATGTCTCAGGAAGACAGAGTTGCTCAACTGCTTTTAGATGATTCTTTCCTGCTGTGGATCAAATCGGGAAAGCCTGCTGCCGACCGGTGGAGCAAACGCCTGGCTGCTGATCCGCTTCTTCAATCGGCAGCAACTGAAGCAGAATCATTAGTACATACGCTCAAATTCCGCTCGGACGACATCAATCCGGATACCTTGCGCCGCATAAAGGAGGCCATCAATACTCACCATCATGATTTCGCTGCATCCGTGCAGCGCCGGCCCGACCATCTTGTACTCCGGTGGGCGGCAGTTGTAGCATTTGTGGCAGTAGCTGCTTTTGCACTTGCCTATTTCCTTCCTAAGCCGTCTGCCGGGCCAGGTGCTGCAACCTATATCACCAAGGCTGCCCACAATGGGCAAAAGCTAACCGTATACTTGCCCGACGGCTCTCAGGTAAAGCTGAACAGCCGATCGAAAATACAGTATGAGGAAGGCCTGCAGGGTTCTGTACGACGGGTATGGCTGTGGGGTGAGGCTTTTTTTGATGTCTCCAAAGATCTCAACCGACCATTCGAAGTGGTATGTGGCGATCTTTTGACCAAAGCGCTGGGCACTTCATTCAATATTGACGCATCCCATCCGGACACCATCTGTGTATCGCTGGCCAGCGGAAAAGTAATGGTTCGATCGGCACAAAAAAGTACAGACACATCATACTACCTCAGCCCCGGCGAGCAGCTACTGTTTTCCACTTCCAATGAAGAAGCCCTGCTGAAAAAAGCCAAAATGGATGATGTGCTAGCATGGACAGAGGGCAAAATTATCTTTAAGGAAGCAGGTGCTTTGGCCGTATTTTCAGAATTGGAGCAGTGGTACGGTGTTCAGTTTGTGCTGGAAGAAAACCCACTCGACAGTGCCTGGCACTATACCGGGGCATTCAGCAATGAAAGCTTATACAATGTATTGACCAGCATCGGTCACGTGAAGAAGTTCCACTTTCAAATAGAAAATGAAACCGTCTATATATTTAAAAAATGATCACATGGAAACATTGATGAACAGCCCCTGACAGAAGAAATAAAAAACCGGAAGCGTCACCGGCCAAAGTGAAAGCGCCTCCGGCTATGTGTTTATTATACTAATAAAAACCCCTTAAATTATGAAAAAGAAACATTTACTGCTAATCTATTGGCTGATGAAAACCTCATTTTTCGGCCTGACATTGAATCTGCTCGCCATTGGCATGCTGATGGCCAGCGAAGGAAATGCACAGCAAGCCCCAAGTATTAAAGATGTCTATGTGTCGGTAAACCAATCTGACGCTACTGTAAAAGATGTCTTTAAGGAAATCGAAAAAAAGACGAATTATACCTTCTCGTTCGAATCGAGCGAATTGGACGTGCAGAAGCGTGTCAATCTGCGCAACAAACGCATCTCCGTTAGAAACTTGTTGTATGAAGTTGCCAGGGAATCTGGCTTGAACTTTAAGCAGGTGAACTGGGTGATCAATGTAAGTGGCGAGCGATATGGCAATGCCGACATGTCTGGTTCGGTTGTTTCCAACGTATTTCAAGACCGCACCGTGAGTGGCCGTGTGGTTTCTTCTGAAGACAATGAAGGCCTGCCCGGTGTGAACGTAATTGTGAAGGGCACAAGCCAGGGCACAGTTACCGATGTAAATGGCGATTATAAGCTTCAGGCCTCTTCTGAGGCTACTCTGGTATACAGTTCTGTTGGTTATTTGATGCAGGAGGTATCAGTAGGCGATCAGTCGGTCATCAACATGACTATGCAACCAGACGTAACAGCGCTGGAAGAAGTAGTGGTTGTAGGCTACGGTACCATGAAAAAATCAGATTTTACCGGCTCTATTGGCACGTTTGAGCCTGCCGAGGCCAAAGGTATAGTGGCCCAGTCGGTCGATCAGCTCCTTCAGGGACAGGTGGCCGGCCTGCAGTACACAGCCATGAGTGGTGAGCCCGGCGCCGGCGCCAGCACCATCATACGTGGCGGAAACTCGCTGAATGGCGGCAACCAGGCTTTGTTTGTCGTCGACGGCTTTCCGCTCGATAACACTGCCAACAGCCTGGGGGGTAATCCCTGGGAGGCAAACGCCCCTATGAATCCTTTAGCCTATCTTGATCCAAATGATATTGAATCTGTACAAGTGTTGAAAGATGCCTCGGCAACTGCCATATACGGCACACGAGGCGCCAACGGGGTCATCATTATCACCACCAAAAAGGGCAAAAACCAGAAGACCGTGTATAACGCCAGCATCAGTACTGACATCTCTACGCTGATGCGCAAAGTAGACCTGCTGAATGCGACTGAGTGGGGCAACTATGTGAACGAGCGAGCCATGAATGACGGCCAAACACCCACTTTCCGCGGTGATACCGCCATATATCAGGGAGAATTTGTGTATGATGAAAATGGAAATCCCATCATCCCCAACCCACTGCCCGAAAACCTGGTCACTACCGACTGGCAGGATGAAATGTACCGTACGGCCGTGAGCAAGGGCGCGCAGTTTTCGATGCGCGGTGGTAGCGAAAAGACCACCTTTGCACTCTCCTTCAACTATTTAGACCAGCAGGGGATTGTCAAAAATACCTTCTTCAACCGTGCCAGTGGTAAGATCAATCTGGATCATCAGGCCAATAGGATGATCAACTTTGGCACAGACATCACACTGGCTTATATCTCCAACGGCTTGGGCGTAACCAATGCCAACGAAGGCACTACCAACTTCAGCCTTACCTCCAAAATCCTCACCTTCAAGCCCTGGCTCAAGACCTACGACGGCGATGGTACCCTGAACGATGAAGATTTTAATAATTCGCCAATACCACTCGTGGAAACACCGATTGACCGCACGCAGCTTCAGATCATGCCCAATGCCTACATCAATGTGGCGCTGACCGATTACCTCGACTTCAAAGTGAGCGGTGGCTTGAGCTATCGCAACGAGACCCTTGGTCGATACTGGACGCGCGACACTTGGCAAGGTGCCAACAACGGAGGCCAGGCCATCTACCAGGGCACGCTCAACACGAGTTGGCTGATAGAAAACACGCTCACTTTTGAGAAAACCTTTAATGATATTCATCGCATCAATGCCGTGGCCGGCGCTACTTATCAGGAATTCGATTTTCAGATGAACTATCAGGAGGCTTCTAATTTTGTAGATGATCAGCTTAGCTACTGGGGCATGGGTGGTGGTGCCGACTATCCGGTGCCCCGATTGGCTCGCTCAGTCAATGCACTTGGTTCATATCTCCTGAGGATAAACTACTCATTCGACGACCGCTATCTCATCACGTTCTCTGGTCGCAGCGATGGTGCTACCAAATTTGTGGAAGGCAACAAGTGGGGCACATTTCCATCGGTAGCCCTGGCATGGCGTCTGTCTGAAGAGGATTTTATGCAAACCGTAAATGCGGTAGACGAATTCAAATTGCGGGGTAGCTGGGGAATCACCGGCAATCAGGCCATTCCTGCCTATGCCACACAAACACCGCTTCAAACCCGCAACGCCGCCGTAATGGGCCGCCAGGTAGGTGGCCTGCAGTTAGGCAACCCAGGCAATCCCCATCTGATTTGGGAAAGTACAGAGCAAATTAACGTAGGCCTCGATCTTGGCTTTATGCAAAATCGACTGCGATTTACCGCTGACGCTTACCACAAAGTAACGCGTGACCTGCTGCAGCGCTTCGAGCTGCCGGCATCTTCGGGTGTAAGCGCTATTTGGGATAACGTTGGTGAGATTGAAAACCGAGGTATAGAGTTCACTTTAGGCGCTGACATCATTGCCGGGCGCAGCATCAACTGGAGCATGAATGGCAACCTGTCGATGAATAGGAATAAAATACTTGACCTTGGGCAGCCGCTTGATGCCAACGGCAATGAACAGTTTTTCTCTGGTGGCCTGGAGCAATGGAGCGGTATGAAGTCATCAGGCCACATCAACCGCGTGGGCCAGCCGGTAGGTATGATCTTCGGTTATGTTACCGACGGCATATACCAGAATGCTCAGGAAATAGAAGATGGATTTGAACCGTCTAAAAGGCCTGGTTTTGTGCGCGTGAGAGACATAAACGGCGATAGCACCATCACCGCTGACGACCGGGTGATCATCGGCAATCCTTATCCGGACTTGATGTTTGGCTTTACCAACTCATTTTCTTATAAAAACTTCACCCTGAGCGTATTCGTCACCGGCCAATTTGGCAATGATCTCATATGGACGGATCTGAACAGGATGGGAACAACCACGAATGGCGGTAACATACTGAAGGAAGTATATGATGGTCGCTGGACGGGCGAGGGCACAAGCAATTATTATCCCATTGCCTCTGGCGGTCAAGAGCAGGATCAAATTAATGATATGCTGATAGAGGATGGCTCCTTTGTGCGGTTGAAAAACGTAAGCCTGAGCTATGCCATCCCGACCAAAAACTGGAACCTCGGCCTTTCTGAGTTGTTGCTGCGGGCAAGCGTAACCAACCCCAACCTGATATGGACCAACTTCAGGGGCTACGATCCGGAAACCACGGCGTATCCATTTGATGCCTTACGGCCTGGTGTGGTTTCAAAACCATATCCTACAGCTACCATGTACCGGTTCGAAGTAAATGTTACTTTCTAAACACGAAACTGAAAAAACAATGAAAAACTTAGCAAAATACACAATGGCGCTGTTGCTGATCACAGTCGCCTATGGCTGCAACGATGCCTTGGAAGAAAAATCATATGACCGTCGCCAGGCTGGCCAGATCACCATTGATCAGGGCCAACTGATGATCAACAGCATACTTGCCCAGATGAAAACCTGGAACTATATGAACACCGAGTATTTCACTATGCTCGGTCTCACTACGGATGCTTTCAGCACCAAAAACCCCGGAGGAGCATGGGGTGAATGGGGCTTCAAAAATTTCGGTGCCGGTCACCAAAAAAACTCTACTTTCTGGCAGGCAGCCTACGACTGTATCAATCAGTGCAATGCGGCAGAGGAAAGCATAGCAAACATTCCAGGTGCCACCGAAGCACAGAAGGCCCCTTTGCTCGCACAGGCACGTTTCTATCGTGCATTGAACTATTTTGCTGCCGTGCGCACATGGGGAAGTGTACCGCTAAAACTGAACGTGACAACTTCGCCGGAAAACGCTTATGAGCCTAAGGCACCCATTTCTGCTGTGTACGATCAGATAGTGGCAGACTTTGAATATGGCGTAGCCAATCTGCCGGAAGAGGTAGGGGAGGATCGTCAGAAACCAAGCAAGTGGACGGCCAAGTCATTTTTGGCCAAGGTGTATCTGACCATGGCCGGCAAACCTTTGGAACTGGGTATGCCGTATTATGAAAAAGCACTGACAGAATCGGCCGAGGTGATTGCCTCTGGTCAGTATGCCCTCATCGACAACTTTGCCAACCTCTTCGTAGGTCGCCAGGAGCATAATTCAGAAAGTATCTTTGAGCTTGAGTTCATTCGTCAGCAGGGCTATGGTTCCGGGCTTACCAACTTCTGGTTGCCCTTTCAGTCTGAAAGTGCTTTTTCCCCTTGGGGCGTTACACGCTTTCGCAAAAAATTCATTGCCGACTGGCGAAATGCCACTTCTGAGGTGGGTATTCCTTACGGCACACCGGAAGGCTCAATATGGCTCGATCCATGTACCGGAGAAAATGACTATCGCTACGATGTCACCGTGTTGACCGTGTGGAGGAGAAAAGGACAGGATAATTATCGCTACGCCTGGCCTGACTCCAATTATTCGGCCAGTTCCGAATCTTATCCATATTGTCAAAAGCACATGGATCCTCAGGGTGGTGCAGGCGACTCAGCCCACGGCAACAACCACCCGTATTTCCGCTATGCCGACCTGCTGCTCATTTTTGCTGAAGCGCAAAATATGGTGAGTGGTGATGCTCTGGCCATACACCCTACGGCCAACATGTCTGCACTTCAGGCAGTGAACAAGCTGCGAGAAAGGGCGCGAAGGGCCGATGGAAATGCCCGAAGCTATCCTAAAGATTTGACTACGAACGACTTCAACGGCGCTGAAGAATTTGACATGCTGGTGTTTGACGAGCGCGGATGGGAATTGATCGGCGAGTTTCATCGCTATCACGACTTGCAGCGCAAAGGCTTGCTCAAAGAAAAACTGGAGGCTGACGTGGAAACAGAATACAGAACGTTTACCTCCAGCGGTAAGGTGAACACCTGGAAAGACCCGTTAATCCCATATTATCCTCGTCTTGAACTCTTCCCAATACCTATCGACGAGATCAATAACAACAGACTGATCAATGAAAACAACCCCGGCTATTAATTCATAGCAGCAGTATTTAATTGAAAAGACCACCCTTACCAGATATGGCGG